>CAZWBR010000132.1:968-1504 GCA_964632305.1 uncultured Prolixibacteraceae bacterium | reverse complement strand
AGATTTTTACTGCAAGGGGGGCTTCACCTATGAGAATTTATAAAAACGGCGGGCACCGGCTTTTTGAAAACGATCCGGAGACGGCAAAAGTCGTCTCGGAGATGCTTTCCGACCTGGAGAAAAATGGAATGGATGCCGTGAGAAAGTACAGCAATACCTTTGACAGGTGGAATCCGGAAAGCTTTGAGCTCGATGAAAAGCAGATTAACGAGGCCATTCGTCAGCTGGATCCGCAAACCATCGAAGATACCGATTTTTGCCAGGCCAATGTCCGCTCTTTTGCCCAGGCACAGCTGGCCACTTTGCTGCCCCTGGAAGTGAGCCCCAGGCCCGGGGTCATTCTCGGGCATCGGCACATTCCCGTCGGAACCGTGGGCAGCTACATTCCCGGGGGACGTTACCCGATGTTCGGTTCCGCGCAGATGAGCATCATCCCGGCCAAAGTGGCCGGGGTGGCCACCATCTCGGCCTGCACCCCTCCGGTCAAAGGGGAAGGCTATTACCCGGCGACCATCAACGCCATCGCCCAAGCGGGA
>CAZWBR010000132.1:0-958 GCA_964632305.1 uncultured Prolixibacteraceae bacterium | reverse complement strand
TGCCATGAAAAAAGCTGGCGCAGATCGAATTTTCATCCTGGGCGGCGTTCCGGCGTTTGCGGTCATGGCCTTTGGAATGGGCGTTGTCGAGCCGGTCGATATTCTTTGCGGCGCGGGCAACAAATTCGTCGCGGAAGCCAAGCGCCAGCTCTTCGGCCGCTGCGGCATCGACCTTTTGGCGGGACCTACGGAAATACTGGTCATTGCCGATGATACGGCCGATCCCGCCATCGTGGCCTGCGATCTTTTGGGCCAGGCCGAGCATGATCCGAACAGCGGCATTGCCCTGATCTGTCTTAGTGAAAAATTTGCCGAGGCGTGCCATGAAGAGCTGATCCGCCAGCTTGCCGTCCTGCCGACAAAAGACGTCGCTGAAATTTCCTGGGCCAATAACGGCATCATTTACATCGCCTCCGACCGGGACGAAGCCATTGCGATCAGTGATGCGTATGCCCCGGAACATGTGGAAATCCTCGTGGAAGATGAAGACTACTATTTGAACCGGTTAACGAATTACGGATCCCTGTTCATCGGCGAAGAAACGACCGTCGCCTACGGCGACAAGTGCATCGGAACCAACCATATCCTGCCCACGAGCCGGGCTGCCCGGTATACCGGCGGCGTATGGGTAGGAAAATTTTTGAAGACGGTCACCTATCAGCGCGCCACGCGCGAGGCAAGCCGGCAGATCGGGGAAGTCACCGAGCGGCAATGCCGGATCGAAAGAATGCTGGCGCACGGCTTGACCGCCAAAATGCGTATTGAAAAATACAGCGCCTGAAGGTCGTCCGGATTTTCCGGACACCAGGGCAGGGAAAGCGGATTACGCGGTCCGGATTTTTAGACGAGCCGATCTTTCTGGTATTTCTGCAGCTTGCGCGTGATGGTGGAATGGTTCATTTTTAAAACGGCGGCCGCCTTGCGCGCGCTGCCGTATTTGTTGATCGCGCTGCGAATC
>CAZWBR010000131.1:607-1513 GCA_964632305.1 uncultured Prolixibacteraceae bacterium | reverse complement strand
CGAGTATACCGAGAAATACAACAAGCTTTTACTTTCGCCCGGCGCTACCCCGGTACGTCCCCCACTAGACGGGATAAATATCGACGGGATATTCACCCTGCGCGACGTTAACGACACCGATAAAATCAAAAACTACATCTCTACCCGAACGATAAAGAGGGCAGTTGTTGTGGGAGCCGGATTCATTGGCCTTGAGATGGCCGAAAACCTGCACCACACCGGAGCCAACGTGACTATTGTGGAGATGGGCAACCAGGTGATGGCACCAATCGACTTTTCAATGGCCGCCCAGGTACACCAACACCTTCTACAAAAGGGTGTCACGCTCCACCTCGAACAGAGTGTTGAGCGTTTTTCAAAAAAAGGAGAACAGATATCTGTCCACCTCAAAAGCGGCGAAGCAGTTCCAGCCGATGTGGTGATCCTCTCCATTGGCGTTCGTCCCGAAACAACCCTGGCCCAAGGTGCCGGGATAAAGTTGGGCGAGACAGGCGGTATTTGGGTTAATGAATTCCTTGAAACATCCATAAAAGATATTTACGCGGTGGGCGACGCCATTGAATTTCCCCACCCCATTACAGGTAAACCATGGCTGAACTACCTTGCCAACCCGGCAAACCGACAGGGTAGAATCGTTGCCGATAACATGGTTTTTGGCAATAAAATAAGGTATGAAGGGGCCATTGGCACCAGCATAGCCAAGGTATTCGACATGACGGTGGCTTCAACCGGACTGGCGGCAAAAAGGCTGAAACAGATGGGTATTCCATATAAAAGTTCATGGACCCACTCCGGCTCACACGCCGGATATTATCCCGATGCCCTGCCAATGAGCATCAAACTGACCTTCGACCCCGAAAGTGGAAGGATACTGGGGGGACAGTGCGTGGGATACGACGGGGTGGA
>CAZWBR010000131.1:0-597 GCA_964632305.1 uncultured Prolixibacteraceae bacterium | reverse complement strand
TTCGGCAAAAGACCCTATAGCGATAGCCGGTTACGTGGCCAGCAACATCATCAGCGGCGCCATGCCGGTGATAACCTGGAGAGATGTTACCCATATCGACCACGACAATATGATAATCATCGACGTACGAACCAAGGAAGAACACGCCATGGGCTCTATCCCCGGGTCTATCAACATTCCGCTCGACGAACTGCGCGACAGGATCGACGGTATACCCAAGGGCAAACCCATAGTTGTCTATTGCGCCGTTGGCCTCCGCGGCTATCTCGCCCAAAGAATCATGGCAGAAAAAGGGTTCAGAAGCGTCAGGAACCTTTCAGGCGGCTACAAGACTTACTCAATAGCCATTGCCCCGGTGAAAAAAACCGAACCGGTAATATTGCCGGTAGATAAAAGCGATAACATCGACCAACAAAATATGAGACCAGAGATAAAAACGATGAAAGTCGATGCATGCGGACTACAATGCCCCGGCCCGATACTCAAACTAAAACAAAACGTTGACAATATCTCTGAGGGGGAGAGATTGGAGATGGTGGCAACCGATGCCGGCTTCGCCCGCGATGCCCAGGCATGGTGCAACACAACAGGCAATAC
>CAZWBR010000130.1:847-1514 GCA_964632305.1 uncultured Prolixibacteraceae bacterium | reverse complement strand
GAAGTGCTCGTGCTCCAGCGTGTAGGAGTCTGTAACGACGGGCTTGCCGTCCTTATCCAGAAGCACGCAGAGCCCGCCGCTGTAGCCCGCGGCGTGGAAGAAATAGTTCACGCCGGTTTCGCGGTCCACCCAGATTTCACTGCCGGCCATCATGCCGCTCTCGTTCAGCAGCCGGACAAAACGGCGATCCTTTTTCATAACGGGAATCCCTCCAAACGTCTGATAAAAACAGTATACCATAGTCCGTTTCCTCCGGTCGGACAAAGCGGGCGCATGCCGCGCAATCAATCGGCAATCAACCGGGCGTGCGCGGCGCGCGGCAGGAAGCAACTCGCCGGAGCGGTCGCCGTTAACTGGCGCGCTCGTTCCTGCAAAAAAGTCCTTGGATTCGTCGCTTTTGGGCAAAATGCAGCCAAACCCGCAAAAAAACGGTGAAACCGCGTGAAATTTACAAGTAACATCTTGCTTTTCGCCGCGCGATATTCCTATACTAAGAAGCTGCGTCAAACCGCGCCGGTTAACAGCGCGGGAGCATGCGAAAATTCGGGGAGACAGGATATGCGCATTCGGGACGCTTGGAAAAAGTGGCAGTACCTCGGATATGACGCGGAGACGCTTGCGTCGCACCGCCTGGAGGCGGATCGCTCGAATCTGCATACGCTCAAAC
>CAZWBR010000130.1:0-780 GCA_964632305.1 uncultured Prolixibacteraceae bacterium | reverse complement strand
GAGAAACTGAAGTACGCCAATGCGCTCGTGCTGCTGGTCTCCATCGTCGCGTATGCGCTGAGCATTTACGTTGGCGTGATGGGGCAAACGCGGGAGTTGGCGGTGATGGCCGTTTGGATGTTCCTGCTCGTGCAGATTTCCTTCCACCTGCCGCCGCTGCAAAACGCGCTGACGGTTCTGACGAACCTCGCGCTGTTTTTCATACTGACCGGCTGGCTCAAACCCGCGCCGGAGAAGTATTACGACATGCTGTACGCGGGCATGTCCGTCGTTGCGGGGCTTATGATTTCGCATCATCAAACGCGGACCGCCATGGACAACATCATTGCGAAGAATTGCCTTACTCAGGCGAATTTCGCGCTGTACCACACCTGCACCACGGACGAACTGACAGGTCTGAGCAACCGCCGCATGCTGTTTGAGAAGTACGACGCCGTGGAGCGGTCCTGCGCGGACTGCGGGTGCTCTCTGGCCTGCATTGTGCTCGATATCGACGACTACAAGCAATTCAACGACGCGTTCGGCCACCCGGAGGGGGACGCGCTTCTGCGCGGCATCGGTGCGGCGCTGCACGCGTACGGCGAAGAGAACAATATTGAAATCGGCCGCATCGGCGGGGAAGAGTTCCTGGCGGTCTGGATGGAAAAGGATGCGTCCCGCGCTGAGCGCGTGGCGGAAGAGCTCCGCGCCGCGGTGGCGCGCATGCGGATTCCGCACGCGAGCACGGCCGACCACCGGTTTGTCAGCATGAGCGCGGGATTCTGCGTCCTGCCGCCCGCG
>CAZWBR010000129.1:0-1518 GCA_964632305.1 uncultured Prolixibacteraceae bacterium | reverse complement strand
GCCACCGATGATACTGATGCTGTCGGACTTGGCCACGGCCTCGCAAACGGAGAAAGTACCCGCCGCGAACGGCGCCATTTCGAAACAGCCCATCGGACCGTTCCAAACGACGGTCTTCGCGCCGGCCACTTCCTTGCAGTACATTTCAATGGTCTTGGGCCCGATATCGAGGGCCATCCAGCCGTCTTCAATGCTGTCGCCAACGACCTTGGTTTGGGCTTCAGCGGAAAAAGCATCCGCCACAACGTTGTCGATCGGAAGCAAAAGCTTGACGCCCTTTTCCTCGGCCTGCTTGAGAATCTCTCCGGCGAGTTCCACCTTGTCGTCTTCGCAGAGCGATTTGCCGATGACCTTGCCCATCGCCTTGTAGAAGGTGTAGGCCATGCCGCCGCCGATCAGAATGGCGTCGCACTTGCCGAGCAGGTTGGTGACGACGTCGATCTTGCCGGAAATCTTCGCGCCGCCGATGATGGCGACGAACGGACGCGTTGGTTTTTCCAGTGCGTTGCCGAGGTATTCGATCTCCTTTTCCATGAGGAAACCGGCGGCGTTCTGCTTGTAGTACTGGCAGACGATCGCGGTAGAGGCGTGGGCGCGGTGCGCGGAACCAAAGGCGTCGTTGCAATAGATCTCGCCATCGCCCAGCTCGGCGAGCTTCTTGGTGAACTCCTTCTGCTTCGCCTTCATTTCGGCCTTGGCGGCCTGCTTCTGCTCGTCGGTGGCATCGTCGGCCACCTTGGCCTTGCCTTCCTCTTCCTTGTAGAACCGGGTGTTTTCAACCAGCATCACCTCGCCGGCCTTGAGGGCCTTGGCTTGGGCGATGGTTTCGGCGCCAACGCAGTCGATTCCAAACTGAACCGGCTTGCCGAGCAGCTTCTGCAGATGGGCCGCGACCGGCTTGAGGCTGAATTCGGCCTCGTAGCCTTTGCCCTTCGGCCGTCCGAGGTGGCTCATCAGCACGAGCGATCCTCCGTTGTCCAGCACATAGTTGATAGAGGGCAGCGCGGCGGTAATGCGCGTGTCGTCGCCCACCACGCCGTCTTTAATCGGCACATTAAAATCAACGCGCATCAGCACACGCTTGCCCTGCACATCCAGATCTTTGATCGTCAGCTTATTCATTGATTAACTCCTTGTAGGTTTAAAGTTGCCCAAAATGAGCCGCTGACTATAGACCGTTCCTATGATGAGTCAAACGAAACCAAATCGCGGAAGCATCTCTTTTTCGGGGATTCAACTCCGAACGGCATTCCATATCAGAGCGCGGAACCGCGCCAGTGCAGCTTTTGCGAGAGGACTGAAAAATAGCTGTGCTCGCGCAGCTGGAGGAAGCGGGCCGTGTGCGGGCTCTTTTCAATCTCAATTCGGGCACCCCGCTCCACCGTATATTCATCCTGTCCATCGATGGAGAGAATGAGTTCCTTCGCGGCACTCATCACATCGATCACAATTCGGCTGGAGTCCGGCACCACCAGCGGGCGCAATCCCAGCGTATGCGGACAAATGACATTGATCCCA
>CAZWBR010000128.1:0-1526 GCA_964632305.1 uncultured Prolixibacteraceae bacterium | reverse complement strand
TGACCAACGCCCGGACCAAGATTATCTTCGGCGGGCTATCATCCGACGACGCCGAAGTCCTGGTGAAAGACGTCTTTACCCAGGAAATCGAGCTAGAGGAATGGAAAACCAAACTGACTAAGCCGACGATAACCGGCTATAACCGGACCTGGTTTGAAAATTACAGCAGTAGCCGGGGCTATTCCTCCGGGTCGGGGGAAGGCACAAGTTACGGCAGCGGCCAGAATATTTCGACCGGAATGAGCACCATGGCCCCGGACGGCGGCCTGTTCGGAGCGGGCGGCCCGACATTACGGACCGACTCGACGAGCGAGGCCAATTCTTCATTCAGCGGGCAATCGAGCAGCCGGTTCGAGTCAAGCTCGGAGAGCGAAACCAGCGGCGGTAGCGAAGGACTAGAGCCGATTTTCGAGGACCTGCCGGTCGAAAGCTACAGCCTGGAAGAGCAGATCTGGCGCCGGATGGTCCTAATGATGACCCAAAACCAACAGCATGCTATAATTAAAAAGCCTTACAAGAGATCGCAGTTTATGAAGATCGCGACCGTTGAAGACGGGTTTGCCAACTCCGGCCGGATCAAACGCTTCAAGGAGCAGTCTTATCTCTCCGCTTATTACGCCAAAGCCAAAGAAGAAGTGGAGCAGGCCCTCAGTATCCGGGAAGAGCAACTTAGGCTGGAAGCTAAGAAGTTCATCGAACAGCAAAGAAATCCGCCCATCCCTGACATCGTGGAAATAAACCCAGCAACCAACGAGCCCGAGGAAGTAAAAGAAACCTTTAAAGAGCCGCAGCGACGGCGACGAAAAATATGACCACTACTACAACCACAACCGTTGAAAAAGAAAAAATCAAACGCACCCCCCGTTTCAAACGGGTCGCCAAGGACAATATCATCATCAACGACCGGGACCGCGAGATCATCACCCAGGTCCACCGGCACCGCTTCCTGACGTCGGCCCACATTACCGCCCTAATCGACGGCAGCCAGCAGAACATCGTCCGGCGCCTGGGCCTTTTATATCATGCCGGCTACCTGGACCGGCCCCGCGAGCAGATCAGCCGGGCCGCCTACGGCCAACCCCTCGTCTACGGGCTAGGGAATAAAGGCGCGGCGCTCTTGGCCGAACACTTGGATCTGCCCCGGGCGAAAGTGGACTGGACCTCGAAAAACCGGGAAGTGGGCTCGGTTTTCTTAAGCCACACCCTGATGATCGCCAATTTTATGGTCTGTCTCGATCTGGCGGCCCGGAAACGGAACCTGACCGTGGTTTGGCCCGACGATGTCCTGGAAGAGATGCCGCCCCGGAACGTGCGTAACGGCTCGCCCTTCAAAGTGGACGTAACGGTCCCCAAAAACGGCCAGGACGTGAAGATCGCCGTGGTCCCTGATGCCGTCTTTGGCCTGGAAGAGCCAAACGGTGCGGTGTCCTATTTCTTCTTGGAAGCTGATTGCTCGACCATGCCGATCGTCCGGGCCAGTTTCGAGAAAAGCTGACGGCGGATCGTTCGTATTACGTTCGATCCGA
>CAZWBR010000127.1:0-1532 GCA_964632305.1 uncultured Prolixibacteraceae bacterium | reverse complement strand
TTCCCAACAACCGCGTTATTTTCAGCCGGAAACCCCGCCGCCCTCTTCGTCCCTGTCACGCCGTTCGTCGTTGAATCTGAAACATGTGCGTTGTCCGCACCGTCTTTCATGTGCCAGACCGCGCGGTAGCCCGCATCCCATACCGCGCCGTTGGTCGTGCAAGGCGGCGCAATGACGCCGTCCTTGCCCCAGAACGCATAGATCCGGGTGTTGGCGTCGGCCAGGACGGGCGTCTTCACCCAGACGTGCGACAGGCCGTCCGTGTTCCACGACTCGACCTCGAAATCGAGCTGGGTCTGCATGTCGTCCGCCGCGAACCGCAGGTCGCCGTAAGGCGGCGAGAGAAAGTCCGAGTAGCTGAAGCCGGCGCCCGCCGTGGTGTTGCTCAGAATAACCAGCGCGGGAAAATTCGTCAGCGCGCCGCCGCCGGGCGGATTGTAGCCGCTGAACGTGATCGGCATCCGCTTCTGCCACAAGGACAGGTCCTCGCCGGCCGCGGCCGATCCCGCGAACATGACAGCCGCAAGTGCCATAACAACGGCGCGCATGGCAGGCGGCACTGACAACTTGGATTGCACGCAGGTAATTTAAAGCAGCGCCCCAAGCCGTTCAAGATGAATTTCCGGCGTCCGGACTCCCGGCGACGCCGGCGCGGCCGCGCCAATCACCACGTGGAAAACACGGTGCCCGTGCGGATGTCCGCCCACCAGATGAAACTGTGGGCAGGGCTGGCCCAAGCCTGGCTGAAGCCGTTCGAGGCGAAGAAGCGGAAGTAGTAGGGTTCCCCGGCTTTATCCGGCGTTACGTTGACGCTCAGCGGCCCCTCCGCGGCCACGCCGGGAAGCCTGTTCGTGTATGTCCAGCCTTCCGCCCTCCGCCCGGCGTCGTTCGTGCCCCAGAACACGGTCGCCGACACGTTGGCGTCCTTGCCGGTGGAAACCAGGTACCCGTTCAGCGTCATGAAGTTGGTCTCGGATATGGCGCCAGCATTCGTCACCAATGGAGCGCACCCATTGTATACCCCTACATATGTATAGCTGCCGTCGTAGACGATGAAATCTGCGGGAGTGAGGTCGGCGATCGTCTTCCCGTCATACTTGCCGGGATTGAGATTCTTAAGATATTCAAGGTGCTGGCTGAGCTGCATGTCAGTCAAGGCGCTGGTGAAAACCCTCAGCCGGGCATACTGGTTTGTGCTGTCGAGGAGAGCCAGCAACCCCTTTGCGCCACCCGCCGTAAACGCTTGCGTGTTGTTGGTCACATGTTCTCCAGCCCAACGCAATCCCCAGCACCATCCAACCACGGACTGGCCCCCGAGGGTCACATTTATCTGGTTGTAAATCCGCTTGTTTCCGCCATCGTTGCCGGTGACTGTCGGATACTTGAGGGTAAGCCCATCGGTGGCGCTGTTAAAGCCAAGGTTACTTGCCCAGTTAACGTTGTCACCCAAAGTAACAAGAGTAGACGTAGACACCGCAGAGCCAGTAAAACGCAAAGTAATATTCATCACATGATAAGCGGAATCCAAGTCA
>CAZWBR010000126.1:660-1546 GCA_964632305.1 uncultured Prolixibacteraceae bacterium | reverse complement strand
GAGCGGGATAAAAATTTTTTTATCTCCAGGGAAAAACGGATCATCAGATGAAGATGAGGTGAGGCACTACCCCGTACCTTCCGGGGCAATGCCATCTTTTTTAAAGTAACTACATTATTTAGAAACAGGATCTATACACAACAATGGTGGCACGCTGTATAGGTAATGGGAAGGTTACCGGTTGAGACTTGCGGGATAAGCGGATATTCTGCAACCTCATGTTTAAAAATATGATCGCTTTTACCGACCAGAACAGGATCGACAAGGAGAACTATTTTGCAAACGGGGCATTGATAGTGCAGGTGGCCGGAAACATGATTACGGCCCACCCTTTTGAAGACTTTCAAGGAATTCTCATTTTCCAACCCACGCACATTCAATACTCCCTCAACGCCGCAATAGATACAGGTAATCGCTGTCATGATCGTCTCCTCCTTAGAATTGGAATATTAATGAATAAGTATGCAACCCTCCCGTCAGTACAAAGTTAAATTCTTTTGTAGAAATAATAATCAATAAAGAGCGAACTTGTCAAGACAATATTGTTGCATTGCAACACTTTTTTAGCTTTCTCCAGATGTAATCTTTTGTAAAATATACATCGCATTTACAACCATATGCATAAATTGAAAACTTAAAATACAATTTATTAAGGTTGTTATTTATTGCAATGCAGTATTTGTTGTATTTTTTCAAGATATCGTGAAGATTTGAAAATTGCAGTGACTAATATAGCCCAAAGACCTTTTGCCGTCGCGGAGTCGCATTTACAAAAAGAAAGGGGTTGCAAGACGTAGAAACGTCTTGCAACCCCTCGTTATCGCTGGTGGGCCAGGACAGAATTGAACTGTCGACACTCGGATTTTCAGTCCGATGCTCTACCGAC
>CAZWBR010000126.1:0-650 GCA_964632305.1 uncultured Prolixibacteraceae bacterium | reverse complement strand
CCTTTTGTCAAGGTATTTTTTGATTGTCTTCTTCCGGCTGATCATTTACTTCCGCCTCTGCGCCGGTTGCAGTTTGCTTCTCTACTGTTGGCAAAGCATTGGAAATGGCTGCATTTTCCGGAATATTCAGACCGGCGTCTTCATTTGCATCAGACCTGATAATAACTACGGTTCCGGCGATTTTGTCATGCCAGCCCTGCTTTTTTCTATCGAATGCCGCCCAGATAAATCCGAGAGGTATGGTAAACAATAAACTGGAGACTAAATAGCTCACCGATCTTAAAAAGGAAGTGCCGAAACCGATGGGAGCGCCGTCAGTCGATACGACCTGCAAGCCCATCAGCATTTTTCCCGGCGTACGGCCTTTTATGCCGTGGAAATAAGTAAAATAGACTATCATTAGAATTATATAGCATGCACCTATCAGAAGGGTAATGGGGGTAACGCGCTCCGGATCGGTTATCTCAGCTATCCACGCAAGGTTGTCGGCCGACATCGAACCCTTGATAAATGCGGTCGCCACAATTACTCCAAAAATAAAAAAAGCAATGTTGATGATCATGGTATCAACAGTGTATGCTACGAAACGTCGCCAGAAACCGGCAAATTTATAGACCGTCATTTTATCTCCTTGAAGTATTGCTGAAGAT
>CAZWBR010000125.1:0-1552 GCA_964632305.1 uncultured Prolixibacteraceae bacterium | reverse complement strand
CAATTATGTGCTTTCCACCGGCAAGGGACTTTATTATAATCCCGCCGAACAGGGGGTTCGGGATCTGATCACAGCAGGCATTGCGGAAATGCTGAGCAAGTACGCGGTCGACGGCGTCCATTTCGACGACTATTTCTATCCCACGACCGATGCGACATTTGATGCGATTTCCTTCGCGACTTATAAAAACGGCGGAGGGCTGCTGTCGATGGCGGACTGGCGCAGGGAAAATGTCGACAAGCTGCTGCTGCAGGTTCATGCGCTCTGCGCTTCGAAAGGTGTTGTGTTCGGCGTCAGTCCCGCGGGAAACATCAGCCGCGTCACCGAGACGATGTATGCCGATGTCGCGCTTTGGGGCAGTTCTTTTGGGTATGTCGACTACCTCTGTCCCCAGATTTATTGGGGCTTCAAACACGATACCATGCCGTTTTCAGGCGTGCTCAACGACTGGCTCGGTATTGTGACACACGCCTCGGTGAAACTCTATATCGGACTGCCCGCGTATAAGCTCGGGGAAGCCGATTCCGGCGCCGGTTCCGGGAAAAATGAATTCAAGAACGACTCAGAAATCATCAAACGCATGGTGCTGGCATTGCGCACAGCCAATTGCGAGGGCTTTATCGTCTACAGTTATACCGCGATGGCCAGCAGTGCCAACGCAAAAGAGACAAACGCGCTGCACGAATTGTTGGTGTAAAGCGTGTCGGGAGGTAAAAAACATGCAAGATTACAGCGCCAGAAGACGCAGCAGAAACGGCGGCAAGTCGCTGCTTGAACGAAAGGATCAATCCCGGTCTTTTGACAGAGAAGAGAAAAAGAAGGCAGTGGATCTTTTTGCCGTTTCGGACGAGCCGGTCAAGACCGCAGAAAAAGAGAAACCCGAAAAGCCGACCCCAAAACCGGTTTTTATACCGTCGCCCAAAGAGCCAAAACCCAAAGAACCAAAGGAGTCCAAAAAGCCCGGCGGCCGTCTCGGATTAAAAATCACGGCGCTGGTTTTGGCGGTGGTGATTCTCGCGGGCAGTATTTTGACCTATGTGAAGTGGTATGACATTCTCGACCTCGTCGACAGCTGGAAACAGGAAGAGGTGACGGTCTTACCGCTCTCGGAAACCGATCCGGACTATTTATCATCTCGCTATACATATACACCGCTGAACTACACCTCGGCTTCGAGCAGCGCTTTCTTAGACAAGACGCTTGCGTTGGAGGCACTGCCCGGTGTGGATTTTTATACCGTGCCCGGTATGTCTTATGAAGATGTTAAAAAAGAAATTGATGCGTTGATCGCATTTGCCTCTTCGATGAGAGCGAATGAGCTGATCGTGCCGCTTCAGTGCTCGGAAGGCGCTTTTGCCGTCGTCAACGATTTCGACGTGTTGTATAACGGGCAGCTGGCGGCCTATCTCGTCTCTGCGGTGAACGATGCCGGAATGAAGATTTCGTTTTCATTTTCACCGTTTTCCTGGGTGAAAGGCGGCAGTCCGGTTCTGCTCGATCCGACAAAACCCGCCGACCGCTCTCTGATTCGTGCCGCTGCGACCCAACTCGC
>CAZWBR010000124.1:464-1578 GCA_964632305.1 uncultured Prolixibacteraceae bacterium | reverse complement strand
AACAGATGCGACGAGGACGTCGCATCTACGAAAAACACATCCCTCGTGGAAGCGAGACCCTTTTCTTCGTTCCCTTCGTTTCCTCTATGTGAAATCGCTCACTCAAAACGCGGGTTCTTCCAGATACAACTGCTGCATCCGCTCCAACTGTTGCTGCATCAGCTCCATCTCCTGCTGCATCGCCTCGACCGACGCTCCATCCACATTCTCCGCCGGAGGCGATTGAACTTCTTCCGGCTGCTCCTTCACGCCTTCTTTTTCCGCTTCCTTCACAGCCTTCTTGGCCGCCTTTTTGGTGGCACGAATCGACTGGCGCTGCCACCACTCCAAATTATCATGCAGCGGATCGAGCGTGAGCAGATTGGCAAACAGATCGACCACCTCCAGGGGGCGGAATCCAATGCGCCCGCCGACCACAAACAAATGAACCCCGACACCGAATTCATCCACCGACTCCGTAAACATCGCTTTAGTACCGCTCCGCGATGACATCTTTCCGCTGATCGCAGATAACGGCGTAAATGCCGCCACCTCTTCCTGGTTCCAGCTGTATCGCGAAGAATGCGCGAGCGACAAGTCCCACCCTTCGCGCTCGCATTCCCAAATCCCAAAGCGGCGAGCGCCGAGGCCGAAGCGATAGAGATCTTCATAACTGTAGGCCTTGGCCTGCAGCAGCTCCGTCGCCATGATATGCGCCCCCATATCGGTTCCCAGCGACACGCTGGCATCCGCCACAAAAATATCCGTCAAATCCTCACCGATGCAGTACACCGCATTCCGCGCACTCTGGCACCCGCTCCCCAAAACAATAAACCCGGCCAGCACCAACTGCGGCCACGCCGTTAAAACAGCCTTCAGCTTCATATCTCACCTCTCCCAAAATTTTTCCCGCTTCACGCGGCATTCCTGTCCGCAAGAACTATTTCCGCTCAACCATCCACACAAACGACTTCGGCAGTAATACGCCGTACTCATTCATTTCCGTTTCGACGATGTAGTAACCGTTCACATTGCGTTCAGCAAATGTGACCGAGTCCTCTTCTCGTTCCACCAAAAACAGACGTGATCCCCCATAACTCTCCAAAATCAAATGCTGCACAATCTCCTCAGCAGA
>CAZWBR010000124.1:0-454 GCA_964632305.1 uncultured Prolixibacteraceae bacterium | reverse complement strand
TTGTGCTTCGCGACACGCTCATAATCATCTGCGGAATATGGAAACCGGAGGCCAAAAAGGCAAAAGACACATCCTCTTCCTCTCCGGAGGAATATCCCTGAATTATCAGATGAAGAAGATTTTCCTCGCGAAACTTTTCCTCATACCCGTCGAGCGCCCCTTCAGGAAGAGGAGGCAGCTCGGCAATGTATTTTTCCGCCTCTGCCCTGCAAACACCCGCATGGTCGGAAAAAACTTCGACAGCCGTTTTGGCGGATATTTTATAAGTAACCGACCTAAGCTCACCCTCGGGAACGTTGCTCTCCATCAGCGGAGCGATCTGCGGAATCATTTTTTCCACATAGATGCCTTGCAACCGCTCATATTCAGAGGGGCCATCCTTTCCTGCCAATCCCGAACAACACCCCGAAAGCATTAACCCCAATCCAACAACCCCAACCAGCATCCCCTTCTT
>CAZWBR010000123.1:0-1586 GCA_964632305.1 uncultured Prolixibacteraceae bacterium | reverse complement strand
CCGGAATCCGTCAGGGCCGCGTGGCAAATCTCGCCGCGCCAGCCTTCGACCATCGAAACAACAAGGGAATCGGGCTCAAGACGGCCGTCAAAAGGCGCGGCGACATCGCCGCCGGGCAGCAGTTCAAGCTGCTCGCGGATGAAGGCCATGGAATGCCGGCATTCCGTCCAGCGCACGAAAGCGCGCGCGAACACATCCCCGCTCTGCCAGGTTGACAGGGGGATGTACGAATACCGGAAGATTCCCGAGGGAAAGTCATGGCGGACATCCCGCTCGATGCCGCAGGCGCGCGCGGCGGGCCCGACCAGGCCAATGGCTTCCGCAATTTCGCGGCTGACATGCCCGGTTTCCTCGAAGCGCGCCATGACCGAGCTTACGGACCACAGCAAGTCGACGGCCCCTGCGAGGTCGCGTTCGAGTGCGTCAAGCCGTCTTTTGAATTGCTCAACCCCCGGGGCATCGAGGTCGCAGCCCGCGCCGCCGGGCCGCACCAGGCCGCGCCCGAACCGGTTTCCGCACAGCGCCGCGGTCAGGTTGAGCCAGTCGCCCCTGATCCGGCCGCAGAAAGAAGCGGTCGGCAGAAAGCCGATATCGCCGGCCAGCGCCCCGAGGTCGCCCGTGTGATTTGCCAGGCGCTCCAACTCCAGGGCGATGCCGCGCAGGACATGGGCGCGGGCCGGCACGCGGACGCCGCCCAGCGCCTCCAGCATGTGGCAATACGCCATTGCATGGCCGACAGTGGTGTCGCCAGCGGCGGTTTCCATGTAATGAATGGTTTTTTTGCCGGGCCCGCCGCGGAGGTGCTGCTCGATGCCGCGGTGCTGGTAGCCCAGTTCGATCTCGAGATGAAACACCTTCTCGCCATGGCATTGGAAACGAAAATGGCCCGGTTCAATTATACCGGCATGAACCGGCCCGACAGCCACTTCGTGGACCTCCTCGCCCTCGACGCGAAAGTAGTCCGTGATTCCCGGCTGGGCTGGCGCCGCGGCTGCGGCGCGCGGCGGCGGCGCATTTCCGGGGCAATGCGGCGCGTGAAAGCGGATCGGCTTCAGCCACGGGTGGCCTTCGGGCGTGATTGCCCATTGCTCGGCGAGTTCGCGCTCGAACCAGTGGGCCTGCAGGCAACCGGGCGTCAGGGCCGGATAGCGCTTTTCGACCCGCGCCGCGCCCGCCGACAGCGTTCCGTTGAGATCATCCGCAAGGATTGCAAGCACCTCGATTTCGCCGGCGCCGGCGGGGCGCCCGAACAATGCCGCAAGTCTATGCCCCGCCTCAACGGCCTGCAGCACGGCGGCCCTCAAATGCCCGATCTCGAACAGCGGTATTTCCCCGCGCGGCACGGGATCAGCGTTGGCCATGGCCAGAAAGCGCTCGGCGCTCATGATCCGCCCCCGGTTAGAACGGCGGCCGCGTCCTGGAGAATGCGGCGAAAAGCCGGCGGCATCCACAATCCCAGGACAAGCAGGAGCAGCAGGGGCAAAACTACAACCATCCACTCCGAAATGGACGGCCGCTCCGGCGCGCGCGCCGCCTCGGCATTTCCGCCCCAAGCCATGTCCATGGCATGCCGCAACACCCCCACG
>CAZWBR010000122.1:0-1586 GCA_964632305.1 uncultured Prolixibacteraceae bacterium | reverse complement strand
TCCCTGAGTTTTCAGCCGAAACTGCCTTTCCAGTAAGGGAAAGAGCTTCTGCTGCAAAACGGCCTTATCTTCCCCGGAAAGGGGCGCTTCCTGTACCTTCATTTCCATATCGGGAAAGATCTGCTCAATCATCGTCTTCATAGTCGCCTTCTTCCTCGCCCTGCCATGCCCGGTACAGATCGCTGACCGTTGCGTTTTCCAGATATTCCAGCGACCCCTGCCCCGGACCATTGTACAAACGCTGCATGGCCAGGATCAGTTCATCATCAGCCAGCGCGTCTTCCAATTCGTTACGGAATGCATAAAACAGGTCCTGAAGCGTTGCGAGGGTCTGGCAGTATTCATCGCGGAAGAGATAGGGCGAATCGCAAAAGGCATAGATCAGTTTGGGTAATATTCCTTCGCCGGTTTCCACCCGGCCTGTGTCCACCAGCGAGGTAATTCGAGCTTCAATAAGCCCGGTAATTTGGGCCTCGCTTAACGAAAGACCATATTTTTCTGAAAGGCTGTTGGTTTTCCGAAGCGTTTCCGCCATCGCTGTTTTTTGTGCCTGCCGAAGCGCGGGAAACAGGGAATCTTCCATCGGGTTCACCTCCGTTCCCGAACTCTACACCCGCAGGGACAGAAAGACAAGACTTGAATTTTTCGCCAATTTGTGGTATGATTCAATCACTAAAGAAGCCGACGAACGAAACGTGGCTTCTTTTTTATGGATTTTAAAATGGAAAGAAATATTCCCCGCCAATAGAAAACCAGCCCGTGCTGTTCTCACAGGGGGCTGGTTAAGCGATTTCGGGTTTTCTGATGAAATGCGACTATATAGAAAAGGATTATGAACAAGGCTCAATCCAGCGGACGAATCAGGATCAGCGGCGTCAGCTCATCGCCCTGTCCGCTGGGGTTGTCCCGCATGGCATCCTGTAATTGCGCGTCGGTCAGCGGCATGTTGCTGCTCTTGCCAAGCTGGTCGCGCTGAATATCGTTGGCATCCATCAGCACCACGGGGATACCGGTGTCACGGCTGAGCGCCTCGCACAGTTCGCCAGAGTTGCTGGGGTTAATCAGCGCCAGTTCGTGATAAAGCTGGAAACTGGAGCGGAAGTAGAATCCGTCGATACCGCCGACGCCCTTGCCGCATACTTTGTAAAACAGGCCGTGCACGCCGAACGGGCGGGTGATGGCGCTTAAAAAGGCAGCCAGCAGTACGCGGGGAAGACCGACGATATCGATGACGAGCTGCAGTTTATAAGGCTCGTGCATTCCGACGCCGGTAGAGTTGATGCCCGCGAACTTCCACAGGTGATTCGCCCAGAAGCCGGGCTTGACCTGATCGCGCGTACGGACGGATTTTACGCACATGCACATTACCTTGGCGCCGAAGGAGAGAACATCCCCTTCGCGGTACAGGGGACGAACGTATTTTTCTACCAGTTCCTTCTGGCTTTCGCCCACCTGCACAAAATGCGTCTGGATGGCGTAGCGCTCGTACTTGCGCCCGTCGCCGCCGGTGATAACGCCGCGGTCAAAATAGACGACGCCGTTTTCCTCGCGCCGCTGATCGTCCAGATTCCGGGATGGAATGATGC
>CAZWBR010000121.1:0-1592 GCA_964632305.1 uncultured Prolixibacteraceae bacterium | reverse complement strand
ACTTGGCGAATATCGATCAGAAGCAGAATCAGTAGCAGCAACAAAAAAACAACTTTGGCTGTTAGAGACCAAGTAACTCCGTTGCGAATTCCTGACAGATATCCGGCCAGGCATATAACATGTAAAAGAACCAGACAAAAAAGTTTTGTTAATGATTTTGTTTTTTTGGCCCTGGATATGTGAGAGCATAAACAACCACAGATCCGGGACCCATTGTCTTGGGAATTAGAACTGACGGACATTTTGTCGTGTTCTTCCACCTCTGAATATTGGCTGATGAGCCATTGCTGCAATTTTGTCAGCCCTCCTTGAGTCAACTGCTCATACCAGGCAGCTACCTCTTCGGCAGGTAAACAAAAGGCCCGGCCCAAGGTATGTAAAAAATCCTGAAGTTCCTGCAAAGGGTCGCAATCAGCAGCGCCGCAAATATCTCCGCGGCAGACCGGCCAGAAGGGCAGGACCAATTTCCGGTGGTCATCCAAAAAAATTGTGCTGGGAATAAGGCTTATCTGGTTTACTGGCAGCAGGTGATCTGTTGCGTCAGTTAAGTCGTTAATGAGCTCAAGTAAAATTTCCCGCCCGCGTTCCGGTTGTAAATCCTGATTCTGGCTTGCCGCATCCAGAGAAAACAACCCCGATATATCCTGGCATATTTGCAGCTGACCGTGATGAAAGCGAAGAAAACAAGGAAGAAGGTAGGCGGGTCGATTTCTGATCAGAACCTCCATTTGATAGGAAATGACCCGGCTATTCGGGTTCAGGGTCCAGACCAGGTATTGACCGGTCGGATCGGAGTCCAGGAGGAAATCTTGAGCAATCATTATAATCTCCTGTCAGTTGACTGAAGTGTTTTCAGAGAGTTCTTCCAAAACACCTTTTTCACTGAATACGGTCTTCATCAGATCTTGGGCAAAATCAGTCAACGAAGCGCGAAAGATCAGAGCAATGGATAATAAGACGGCAATGATGATGACTGCTTCCAGGGTGCCAAATCCTTTTCGATGTAAGAGCAGCGTCCGAGCACAAGGCTTTTTGCGTTTTGATTCCATAGTGATATACCTCCTTCATCAAGATTGATGGACACAACAATAATAGTTTCATATGGCAGATAAACTCTGAATAGCCGGCAGAACAGAAATGAGCACAACCGCAATCAGATCCAGGGTCATTGGCAACAGCAGCAACAGGGTTTGCTGTTCCAATTGTTTGCGAACTGTATTGCGATAGAGAGACCAGCATGTAGAGGACTGCATTTGCAGCATTTGTAAAATATCATCGCCGCCGCTTCGTTCATATCTTGATATGAGAAGGAAAGCAGCCTGGGCATCCGGAATAATACAGTCGGCAGCGATTTTTTCAATTGCCTGGTCGACTGGGACGCCAATTTGCTGCATCTTGCGAATTTCTTGCAGATCCTGCTGCAGCATCGTGCGATCCTGATTGTATGTACATCCATTTTGCTTCTGATCAAAAGTGCGCAGGGTGATATCCAGAGCATGATGAACGGAAAGACCCGCCAGCAGCAAAGCAGAAATGAAATTGAGAAATTCTGGATATTCCAGCCGGCATTCTATCTGGCGCTGCCGGAAATA
>CAZWBR010000120.1:0-1600 GCA_964632305.1 uncultured Prolixibacteraceae bacterium | reverse complement strand
GGAATCAGGGCGTCCGGCCATTGCGCTGAAATTGCCGGTAACGCCATGGAAGGCGGCGCTGGACGACAGGAAGGAAGCCTGCTTGATCCCCGGCGCGGGCAGGCCGCCGGCCCTGATTTCGGCGGCCGCCAGTTCGGCATGCCCCTGCAATCCCGGCGAGAGCGGGGAGGCAAGATAATTCACCTTGTTGTTTCGCATGTCCGCCGCAAGGTCCATGGCGCTCTTGGCCAGGCTCTCGATGGCGGGCAGGGCCGCCGGATCGCCGATGTGCCCGAGCGCGCGGATGGCCGAGACCATGAGCCCGCGCTGGGCGGCGCTGCGCCGGTCAAAGGTGGAGGCGATCTTTGTCAGTTCCGGCACCGCTTCCTTCGCCTTGAGCCAGCCAAGCGCCAGTATGGCGTTTTCGCGGACAAAGTAATCCTTGTCGGCCAACAAGCCAAGCAAAGGCGTTATGGCGCGGGGGTCGCCTATCTGGCCCAGCGCCTGGACCACCCTTCGGCGCGTGCGCGGATCATTTCCAGCCGCAAGCCCTGTCAGGTCGGGCACTGCCTCCTTTGCCTGCAGCCAGCCGAGCGCGATGATTGCTTCAACGCGCGCGTTCACGTCCGCGTCTTTGAGCATGTTTAGCAGGGCGGGAACGGCATCCTGGCTGCCGATGCGTCCGAGTTCCCTTGCCGCGGCGCGGCGGTCGGAGGCCTCCGGCGCGGCGCATTTCTGTATCAGCCCCGGAATCGCGCCAGCGTCGCGGGCGCGCTCGGCAGCGAGTTTCGCGGCCTTTGCCGCGGCGACACGGGGCCGCAGCGCCCATATCGCCTTGTCTCCGATCTCGGTAATAGCCTTCATCCTGGCAGCGGGCATCAATTGTTCGACAAATGCTTCTTTTTCGAGCGGCGTCCTGTCAACCGTAAGGTCCACCTGGGTCATGCGCGAAATCCGCTCCGTGATGTCAGCCGCCGCCTTCTTGAAGTTGTCGTCCAGATGCCTGACCGCCCTCCTCAAATCGCCCTCCGCAGCCATGCACATGTCCAAGTCTTTTTCGGAAAGAAATTTGGACATGTACTGCAGTGTGTACTGCCGGCTTTGCAGGGCGAGCGCGTGACGGTTGCGTATGGCCGGAAGAATGCCCGGCCCGCGGTCCGGCCCGCGCTCGTTCAGCGTCCAGTCCAAAATTTTCTCCCGCCTCAGGAAATCCATGTCGGCTCGATCCATGAGCGCGGCCCTGTTGGTTTCGCTGAGCTTGGGCGCGGCGGCCAGCCAGTCGAGCATCTTGAGCAGGACCTGTTTCGATACGCCTTCCATGGCGTTGGTCAGGGCATCCATGCCGATAGGCGCGGCGAATGCCAGGTAGCGGCCGCCGTACACGCTGCCATACGCGCCGACCGGGGCGTTGTCGATCGGGCTGACGGCAAACACGCTGCCGAGCGGCCCGACTTTAAGGACGCCGTGATCCCAGCCGCCGGCGTAATACGGTTGGGCCATGGCCGCGGCCAGTTCGGAGTCTCCGAAGGCGACGACGGTGGAACCGTTGACCTTGTTGCAGACTTCGGCCACCTCGGGGAACAGGGGACGGTTGCTCGTGTTGACGTATCCGCCGCGAAAG
>CAZWBR010000119.1:0-1632 GCA_964632305.1 uncultured Prolixibacteraceae bacterium | reverse complement strand
ACGTTCAAACATTATATAAATTTTGACAAGCTTGAATTAAAAATGACGGCTTAATTTTATATGCGAAACTTTAATAATTTATTAAATTTTATAAAAAGAGAACTTGTTATTTTGCAAAATCTGGAATGTCTGGAGTCTGACGATCCCAACACTTCCAAGGCGCCTTATTCTCAGCCAAAAGTTTCTCAAGCATAGATTTCTCGCGAATATTATCCATACATTGCCAGAAGCCTGTATGAATGTATGACATTAGTTCACCTTCTTCAGCTAATTTTGTAAGAGCAACCTTTTCAAATACACAAGTATCAGAATCTAAGTAATCAAATACAGATGGTTCAAGAACCATATATCCAGCATTAATAGGAGCTCCATCAGAAATATTCTTCTCGCGGAATGACTGCTCCTCCTTCGATATCAAGTACACCCTTTTCCTGAGCCATTTTCACAGCCGTTAATGTTGCCTTCTTACCATGAGTCTTATGAAACTCGAGCAGTTTGTTGATATCGACATCACAAACACCATCGCCATAGGTCATCATAAAGGTCTCGTTGCCCACATATTCTTGAACGCGCTTAATTCGTCCACCAGTCATAGTATTGTAACCGGTATCAACTACCGTCACCTTCCAGGGTTCAAGACTTGAGTGATAGACAATCATCTCATTCTTTCCATTGCGGAAATCGAAGCTGACATCAGAATTGTAAAGGTAATAGTTAGCAAACCACTCCTTAATATATTCCTGCTTATAGCCTGCACAGATGACAAACTCGGTATGATCATAATAAGCATACTCTTTCATGATGTGCCAAAGGATTGGCATTCCGCCAATTTCAATCATTGGCTTTGGTTTGAACTGGCTTTCTTCACTGATACGTGACCCAAAGCCACCTGCAAGAAGAACTACTTTCATAATAAAATATTAATTTCTAACAAATGAACGATTAAGGAAGGTCAAAAAGAACATTACAAGAATTAGAGGCAAAATATAGCCAACTATCCATGAATTTACAATTGTTAAATTCGTAAAAACTGTCCCCATAGAAACCCAAATCGACATAAACGCATAAATATACGAATAGTAACTATTCGATGATCTAAACTTATTATCTAACTTTCTACAAAATAAGACAGCAAGAGAAGACAAAAGTGGAAACAAAATGTATCCAAAATAGATAGCAGACTGCCCAGAAAGGGGAATAATATATCCGAGCTTTCCTATAGACAAATTGTATTGTTTAGCCGTCAAAAAATTTAAATTAGCGCTACTATTAAGTATTGGAACTGAATATATTATATCATGAAATAAACTTGATATATCTAAACTTGACGACTCCTTTAATCTAATTGCACAGCTAACACCATCAGGACCATTCAAATAAGCATCCAGTTCTACAGGCCCAAAAGCTGTATTCAAGGCATCAAAGAATGTACCACCTGTTGCTGCCATGTAGCCTCCATTTTTTACAGCAGTTGTGATTAATACTAAAATCAGCAAAGGGACACCTATAGAAGTTACAATAAATCCTCTGTTATTTCTAAACAATTTCATAGTAAAGAATAATCCTGATATAGTAAATACTATCGTTTGCCAACGTGCAATGTGACCACCAACTTGATTTATAAAAGTGAGA
>CAZWBR010000118.1:798-1636 GCA_964632305.1 uncultured Prolixibacteraceae bacterium | reverse complement strand
TCAATTACCGACTTATCCAGTCCGACCGAAGCAGAAAGCAGTTTCTGCAATGTCTGGTTTAAACTTAACCCATTGGCTGCGGCCTCTTCGCGCAAACGACGGTCCAGCTCGGGGCCTATTCCATGCATGGTCATACTGCTCATACAACCTCCTATTCACAAAATGAACTATAATAAATCAAAAAATGAACTACAGCGTATTCGGCCTGTTTTCAAGCGATCAATTCACATCTGACTCCGGAATTGTTCCATCAGTTGAATAATTTCCGCACGAATGGCGAACATATCGTCCGAAAACCGACGTAAACGTTCGCCATTAATTAAACCTTGCTTCTTCACCTGCTCAAAACAATTCATCATTTTATCAAAATATGGCAGCGAACGTTTCAGGTAGGCCACCACAAATCCGCCGTCTACCATTCGATCATACGCCAACCCGCCCAGCGCTCCGGCCAGTTTCGTGCCGACACACTGCCCATTAAACAGCATTTCATGCAGCGCTTCGTTCTCCGCACCCTCTGCAAGCAATCCGTTGTCCTTACACTCGTGCCTCAACGTCATCACAATTTCGCTTGCACGATGCTGCAATGGATGAACCGGATAACCGCATTCGTCCAGAATCCAATCAACCCCCTCGGTCTGAGGATTGGGTTGCAGCTCATCCAAATCGTCATCAACAGAAGAAAAGGGTTCGAGTTCACCGTTCAGCTCTGCTTCATCATACGCACTCAGGTCATCCGCTAACGTATCCCAGCCCATTTCACGGGCCACAATCTGATCGCGATCGGGATGATCGATATACTTTTCAAGCAGTCGGCCATATTTTTCCGTGCGGGCAT
>CAZWBR010000118.1:0-788 GCA_964632305.1 uncultured Prolixibacteraceae bacterium | reverse complement strand
AAAGCGTTCCCACTCGAACTCATCCATCGGCCCTTCATCTTCGGGGGTCCAAAGGGACTCATCGTTCTGTTGCTCAACAGCTGCACCGAGCTGCTGCATAAAACCGAGCATGGACTCCGCATTTTTTTGAAGCTGCTCCGCTTCGCTCTGCTCATCGAGCGACCAGACCGTATCAACAATTTTGGTTTCATAGTCGTGACTCTCGATCACAACCCGTCCATTGCGGGTGCTGAACCATTCAAGATAGAGACTGTTGGCCCAGTGCTCCGCCGGCTTTTCGCCACGGCGGATCATCGATAGAGCCTGATCTATCGGAACATCAAATACCCGCACCTTGCGCGAAGCCGTATAATCGCCAATAGAACCAACCTGCTCAGGAAAGAGATCAACATGCTCATCCGCCGGTTGCGGATCGGGATTTTTAAAAACAAAGAGACTGCCCGCCACATCGCGGTATCCATTTCCTTCCAGCTTCAGTACAACCGGGTCTTCGCGTCCAAGCAGCCAGATTTTTCCGACAATCTGACCTTTAACGCGGTTGTCAATTTCGCCCCGCACTACACTGGATCGAAGTCGCCAAGCCATCGTGTTCTTCCTCTCTTCGTGGTTAACCTATTCCTCGGCAGCATCGCCGAACAGCGCATCAATAAATTCGTCGGCATCAAAAGGAACAAGATCATCCTCGCCCTCGCCCAAGCCCGCAAAGAGAATCGGTACATCGAGTTCATGCTTCACCGAAAAGAGAAATCCGGCCTTGGAAGAGCCGTCGAGTTTAGTCACTACGATTC
>CAZWBR010000117.1:0-1687 GCA_964632305.1 uncultured Prolixibacteraceae bacterium | reverse complement strand
GCTGACGACCTTGGAGGCGGTTCCCGCCACCTATGTCGCCGGGACGAGTGCCGACCCGGAATTGCTGGTGCGGCTGCGTCCGGTGTTGGAGCGGCTTCGGCACGACTCCGTCAACCCGACGCTGGACGCGTTGGCGGCGACGGTCGGCATGTCCCGCCACCAGCTCACTGTTGGGAATCAGGCCGATGAAAACGAAGACGCCCGCAGCCGGCAGGTTCCAGGTTTTTCCGGCATCCCGGACGTCCCGCAGACGGACGCCGGTGACGGTTTCCTCTCCGGTCACCTCTTCGACAACGGCATGCCAGGCAAAGGCGATCTTCTCATTGGCCAGGGCCCGCTGTTGCAGGATCGCTGCCGCCCGCAGTCGGTCCCGGCGATGGACAATGGTCACCTTCGAGGCAAAGTGAGTAAGAAACAGGGCTTCCTGAACGGCCGTGTCGCCACCGCCGACGACCACCACCTCCCGGTTCCGGTAAAAGGGTCCGTCGCAGGTGGCACAATAGGAGACGCCACGCCCGGTGTAACGTTCTTCCCCGGGAACCGCCAGTTTTCGCCAGTGGGCGCCCGTCGCGACGATCAAGGCCAAAGCCTCGAATGATTTCTCCCCGGAACGGACGGCCCACCCCTTGATCCCGGCCCATTCCACGGGTTCCAAACCTGAACAGTCGGCTTGGATCACCTGCAGACCGAACTGGACAGCCTGCTTCCGAAACTTCTCGACGATCTCAAATCCGCTCGTTCCCTCGGGAATCCCCGGGTAATTCTCGATCCAGTCGGTCACGGTGATCTGGCTGACCGTGGATGCCCCTTCGATCAGCAGGGCCTTCAGGTTCGCCCGGGCGGCATAGAGCCCTGCGGTATATCCCGCCGGGCCCCCGCCGATGATGACGACATCATAAACCGTATCGGGTATGCTTATTTCAGACATGTCTCTGCGTCTCCTCTTGTCAATCGTTTATCTTTCGGGAAACCAGGGAGAGTCGGCGACCGCCTCTCTCATGATCATCATGACAAGGCTACCCTGACTTTCCCTTCGCCTCCTTCTTTTTCGCTTTCAACAGGGCCTTTGTTTCTTTCTTTCGTAATTTCAATGCGGCATCATTGACTTGCGATTCCGCCAGCCGTTCCTCCTGATATTGCCTTTCTCCCACCGGTTTCGACGGATACGGGCTTTGCTCATCTTCCGAGGGCCGAAGCGTTTCCCGGTGATCCGTTCTTCTTCGCCTGAACCAACCGATGACCTGCTGGGCGAAGGATTTTCCGAACTGGCCGATAAAACCGGCCACCAGGACGATCACGACCCATTTGATGATCTTCCAGGTGAAAATGTCGGGTATATCCATCTTGGATGCCCTCCTGCCGTGTTTAGGAATACATGATTCCGCTGTCGTTGACCACTGAATTTTTCGGGTGTGACGACGAAGTTGGAAAGGAACAAAAAAAGGGAAAAGCAAAAATGCCCTTCCCCTTTTTTTATCAAGTTGTGCAGGGTTGATCGAAAGATCCTGCTCTATGTAAAATTTAGTGCGGGATGATTCCCATACCGGCCAAAACGGAAAGCATGACCGCCGCGGCGATAACCGAACCGACCTGGCCGCCGGCGTTGGCGCCCATGGCATGCATGAGCAGGAAGTTCTTCTTGTTCCATCTCTGACCTTCCTTCTGGACGACGCGGGCCGCCATCGGG
>CAZWBR010000116.1:0-1696 GCA_964632305.1 uncultured Prolixibacteraceae bacterium | reverse complement strand
GAAGGTGCTTTTCACTCAGATCTTTCCGCTAAATACCTACAGATATTACAGGGTAAAAATAAATCTTGAGAACAAGATTTTTCTGTTGGGACTGATGGATAAGTTGGGAAAATAATCAAGAAGTATTATTCCAGCATCTTGATTTGAAGTGTGTTCTTCCCTACGATATAAGCGTATGTGGATGCTGGTACAAAATGCAATTTAATCCCGTCGTATTCAATTTCTCCCTCTTTATCGATGGTTGTCACCAAGGCCGAATTTAGCTTGCATTTTTTACAGAAACTAACCAGACTCTTCAGTTCGGACGGTTTTTCGAAGTACCTGTTCGACCACTTGATCTCCAACGCCCACAATGGTTTAAGATTTTTGTCGTTTAACCCTACCATGTCTACCTCACCATTTTGCCACCTGGCATACCAAGGGGTAAACCACCCCCTGTGCATCCACTGCGAAAAGACAGCTGTCTCTACCATACTGCCCAGTTGGTTGTCGTTTGGAGTTAACGGGGAAAAAAGAGCACTTCTCAAAGAGGGGTTTGTTAGATACAATTTGAAAAAATTCTCCCTTTTAAATCTTTTACCCGACTGGTCAATACGCTTAACCTGTTTTATAAGAAATGCCGCTTCGAGATATTCAATGTACTTCTTAATCTGAATCTTAGGAACACCTGATTGGGTATTTAAAGTTTCAAATGAAAATTCATTTCCGGAATTATAGGTTATGGTTGTGAAAAATGAATTCAGTTCCTGTACATCCCTTATACCATAAAGCGATGGTAAATCCCTAAGAAGAACTTTATCAACTATATCGTGACGTATAAACCTGCCGGGATTCTGCTGTATATTTTGGGAAAAGATTGCTTCAGGATAACCGCCAAAGTTAATATAGTCGAGAAAATGTTTATTGAGTTCATCAATATGGGTTGAGGTATAAAATGCCGTAAGGTTACTCTCCCAATTAATTTGGGTAGGAATAATTATTCGTTCCAGGTCTTTTAAACTTATATATTCATTGAAGGTCAAAGGTGGTAGCATAAAATCTGTAAACCTTCCGGCACCACTTTCATTACTTTTATATTTTAACGCCGCAGCAGCTGAACCGGAAACAATGAACTTGGTATCCCTATAACTATCTACCAAAGTCTTTAAATGTACTTCCCACTCTTTCAAGTACTGTATCTCGTCAAAAATTACGTACCACCCGCCCAAATCACTTGTACCGGTGGCCTGTCTTGAATATTCGAATAAATCCTCAAGAGAAAAATTGTTGTAAATCGGATTTTCTATTGTTATAAAAACTATTTTATGGGCGTTAACCCCATTTTTAATAAGATCCTGGACCAAATGGTGGAGCATTACTGTTTTGCCCACTCGTCGTGGACCCATAAGAACAATCGCCCTGCGAACATCTCTTCCGGATGCCAGCGATTTAAACAGATCAAAATATAGCCTACGGGGCATTTCGTTGTAGTCATCTTCAATTTGCCCGGTAATCCACCAGGGATTTTCAAATTTGATCCTAGTTAAGATTTGATCTTTGGTTACCCTATTAAGCATATTTATTGAGGTATAATTGTACAAATATACATAAATAAGCATATTTAAAATAGCTTATTAAAAGGTTTTTGTATAAATAAGCTTTTTTCTGGTAAACTTTATCCTTATTTATACAGAAGTCGACTTATGCCTCTTTGTTG
>CAZWBR010000115.1:0-1698 GCA_964632305.1 uncultured Prolixibacteraceae bacterium | reverse complement strand
TGACCTTATGCTTAATGGATTCCGGAAGATCATTCATTGATCTTGCAATATCATCATTGGCGATTATCTTGGCAGCTCTTTCAAGCAGTCTTGAATGCAGATAGAAAACGTCACCCGGATATGCTTCTCGTCCCGGTGGACGACGGAGTAACAATGACACTTCACGATAAGCTACAGCTTGTTTTGAAAGGTCATCATAGATGATAAGAGCCGGACGGCCCGTATCTCTAAAGTATTCCCCAATTGCAGCACCAGCAAAAGGAGCATAAAACTGCATTGCTGCAGGATCACTTGCTGTTGCAACAACCACAACAGTGTACTTCATGGCACCTTTTGACTCAAGAGTCTGAACTATATTTGCAACTGTACTACCTTTTTGACCAACTGCAACATAGATACAATAAACAGGTTCGCCTTTATCGTAAAACTCCTTTTGATTTATAATAGTATCAATAGCAATAGCTGATTTCCCTGTCTGACGGTCACCAATGATAAGTTCCCGTTGTCCCCTGCCAATAGGAATCATAGCGTCGATTGCTTTTATGCCGGTTTGGAGAGGTTCATTAACAGGTTGCCTGAAAATAACTCCGGGAGCTTTTCTTTCGAGTGGCATCTCGAAGGCTTCACCGGATATAGGTCCCTTACCATCAACAGGATCACCGGTTGTATTGATTACCCTGCCAAGCATGCCCTCACTTACTTTTATCGATGCAATACTTCTGGTACGTTTAACCTGGTCACCTTCATTAATACCTTTGCTTTCTCCAAGCATTACAACCCCGACATTGTCCTCCTCGAGGTTCAGCACTATCCCTTTAACACCGGTTGTTCCAAATTCAACAAGTTCTCCTGCCTGTACATTAAACAGGCCATAAACTCTGGCAATACCATCACCAACCTGCAGAACAGTTCCTATTTCTTCCAGTTCTGCTTCCGTCTTATATCCTGCCAGTTGTTGACGCAAAATAGCTGATACTTCAGCCGGCTTTATATCTGCCATAATAACTAATATTTAAAATCCCTTTTCGTAAGTACTGTCACTAAATTCCAGTTGCAGAGCCTGCAACTTTCTGTATATACTATTGTCAAACATTTTATCATCAACCGTAACGAGTATTCCACCGACTACTTTTTCATCAACCTTCTCATTCAGCACAATTTCTTTTGCGCCCGTCTCTTTCTTTAAAGTTTCCAACAGTCTTTTCTTCAAACTATCATCCAGTGGAAAAGCTGTGGTAACATTTACTACACGAATGTTTTCAGCTTTCCTGTATATTTCAATAAAAGCCTCAAGAATTCCTGCAAGGTGTTCTTCTCTGCGTTTTTTGACAAGAATTTCAATAAACTTCCAGGTTACTATTCCAACTTTATCCCTGAATAAGGATTCAAGTATTTTTACCTTTTTATCGCTTTGTATTATCGGACTTTTGAGCAATAACCTTAACTCACGGCTTTCACTTAAGCTAGTGCATCCCATTAGGATATCATGGTATGTTTGCTCAAGCTGGTTCTGCTCTACAGCCAGTTCGTACAGTGCAGTTGCATAACGGTTATTGACCCTGTAATTATTCATGCTTAATTGAGTTTAATCTCATCAATGGATTTTTCAATTAGCTCTCTGCTTTTAGCAGGGTCGGAAAGTTCTTTTTGAATCAATTTCTGAGCTATTTCAATTGAAAGATCAGCAACTGCATTCTT
>CAZWBR010000114.1:0-1750 GCA_964632305.1 uncultured Prolixibacteraceae bacterium | reverse complement strand
CATACAGCATTTTCCCTAAGCTCTCACGCTATCATCTTGATGGCAGATACAGAATAGATAATAACCTGGTAGAAAATGCCATTCGTCCACTTGCAATTGGCAGAAAAAACTATCTATTCTGTGGTAATGCAGAAGCTGCAACAAAAGCTTCAATGATTTATTCCTTACTTGGCACATGTAAAGCTGCCGAAGTTAATCCGTCAGATTGGTTACAGGATGTGCTCTCAAAAATACACTCATACACGAAGAACAACCGTAATCTTGAAGAGCTACTTCCGTATATCTGGAAGAAGAACCAAATTTCTGCCATTTTCATGCTGCTTTTGCGCTATGATTTTAGGTAAACCTATCTCAGGGTCTTTAAGTGGGCAAGATCTTAATTTTTTTCTATTCACCTAATTTGACGAAGAACCGTGATATTGACCCCCCATTCTGGTCATATTGCCCCCTGAGGTTATGGTTTCAAAAGAATAAGAATAGACTGGCAATAGCAAGAAGTTTATTAAACGACTCAAAGGGACTGCACTTGTTTATATTTCCGAAAATCAATAGCTTTGATAATTATAACTAGCACTCAACCCACATACTTAACAATTTATAAAATTAATTCATTCATGATGGTACTAACAGAATCACAGATTGAAGACATTATCTATAATAGTCCTTGGTTACTTGATGACAATTACATTATCCCTGAAATCAAAGGAGCCAAAGGACAGTTTGGGCGACAAGTTAATCCTTTAAAAAAGGGTGGGAAATTTATAGATCTGTTGTTTAAAGATATCACAGACGAACGACCTGTAATAATTGAATTGAAAAAAGGATGCCTGACCCGTGAAAGTATCGGCCAGATACTTGAGTACAAAAGCTTACTTATGACTCTTGAAGAAAGTACTAAAGAAGCATGGGTGAAAGAGTTTGGCAGGAATTACTATTGTCCTAAACTAATTCTTATTGGAAATACAATAAATGAGGGTATCAGGATAGCAGCTAACCTTGCCGGAGTAGAAGTGAGGACATTTGACATGGAATTGTCGTCCCTTGATTTGTCAACTTTTAAGGAAATTGAAAAACGTCAACAGGAATGGAATCTTTTCCGCAAATCCGGCAAACGGGCAATTCATGAAAGAGAACGTTGGATAAACGATTTACTTGATCGCATCAATAAGATAGTTGTAGGTATTCCCGGGCTACAAACAATAATCCAGGTTCCAAGACCCAAAGCATCTAAAACCTATTTTGAAATCGGCAATCCATTTATTAATATCCCTTTCCAACTGGAAGATGAAGTTATTGGCGGGATGTACGAGTATTTTGATGATCAACTCCCGTTTAACGACGATTATTTATACTTTGAATTCGAGTTCGTTAATAAAAATATTTCCCGCCATGAAAAAGAACCACTCATCGAAAAGGTGATTAGTTTCTGCAGAGAAAATAATCTGAAATATACCGAATATGGGTTGGAATCTATGCCTATTGTTCACCTCGACAGAACCACCATTGAATCTCTCCATGATTTCAATAAGTTATTCACAAAACTGATCAGAAAAGCAATTGAGATTCATAAAATGTCTTTGCAATGGCAGGAAGAGTAGATAAAGCCAACCATTCTAGTTAATATGCAAATCTGTTCTTTTGCAGGATTCACTCTTTAAATCTGGATTTTGGTTGTTTTATCTCATTTCCCTATTAAAAGACAGCTTATCTTTTATGTAATCTTTAATTTCAGTATCCATTTTTTCGTTTC
>CAZWBR010000113.1:0-1758 GCA_964632305.1 uncultured Prolixibacteraceae bacterium | reverse complement strand
CAAGTGGAAGATTGTAGACGGAGCTTCCAGCTCCGTTGTGCACCCCAAGTCCACCTCCCGCAAAACCACAACGAAGCAGGATGCTTCGTCTACGTTCGACCTGATTCACCGCAGCCTGCTGGCGGGGCTTCCAGCTAATATTGGTCTGAAGGGCGAAGAGCGGGAACTGCAGGGTGCGCGCGGACGTAAGTTTTTTATTTTCCCCGGATCCGTGCTGTTTAAAAAACCGCCGGAGTGGGTCATGACCTTCGCGCTCGTGGAAACAACCAAAGTGTACGCACGTATTGTTGCGGAAATTCAACCGGAATGGGTCGTTTCGGTCGCACCGCACCTCTGCAAATCCGTTTATACCAAACCGGAATGGAATCCCGAAAAAGGCTTCGTCTACGCACAGGAATCGATCATCTCCGGCGGCCTGACGCTGACGCAGGGTAAAAACGTTCATTTCGGGCCGATCCATCCCGAGGAGGCGCGGAAAATCTTTATTCGTGATGCACTCGTTCCGGGCAATCTGAACACGCACGGGGGATGGCTTAAACTGCACCAGCGGATGCTCGACGATATTGCATCGCTGGAGGAAAAGCTCCGTCGCCCCGGTGCGCTGCTCGACGCCGACGCCATCTACGAACACTTTGACCGCATCATTCCCGAGGATGTCTATTCCGTTAAGACGCTTGAACAATGGCTGCATAAAAGCAAACGACGCATCGTCATGAAAATGCAGGACGCCCTTTTCCCGCAATCCGCGCTGATTCGGTATGAGGATTATCCCGACGAGCTGGTTTTTTATGAGGAGCCGTTTCAGCTCATCTACACCTTTGATCCCGGCGAAAAGCTCGACGGCATCGGCATTGTCTGTCCGTCCAACAAACTGGCCTTTCTGCCCGACTGGGCACCGGACTGGCTTGTCCCCGGCTGGCTGGAAGAAAAAGTAAATCGCCTCCTGCGCACCCTGCCGAAAAACCTGCAAACCGTGATCGCCCCGATCGATCAAACTGCGCACGCCTTCCGTATCGCCTGCTGGAAGCAGGCCGCTGAGAACAAGGGCCTGCTGGAAGCAGGCGATACAACTGGCCCGCTGGAAGCAGGCGGTACGGCGACGGAGGAAAGAACGGGCCCTACAGGTCCCCTGCTCACCGCCCTATCCCGCTGGCTTCAGAAGGAATTTAAGCTACCGGTCGATGCCTCCGACTTTGATGAATCCGCGCTGCCCAATTTCCTGCGGATGAAGGTGATTGAAACCCACGGCGATGAGATTGTTAAAATCCACACCTCGGTTTCGGAGGAGCACCGACAAAACCTACAGATGAGTGGCGCGGAGCTGGCCTTGGCAAAATGGACGCTGCCGCCGCAGAAAAAGTGGCCGGGCGATAGCCTTCCAGAATTTATTACTGCCAACGATGCAGCGCAGACGCGCGGTTATCCTGCACTCACCGATGAGCGGACCGGCGTTGGGCGCAGAGCATTCCTCTGTCCGATCGAGGCGGAACGGTCGCATCAGGCCGGGCTGGCGCGGCTCTTTCGGATTCAGCAGGCGGATCAGGTTAAATATGTGGAAAAGCGCCCGCCGCTCACGCCCACGCTTCAACTGACGCTTTCGGCCATCGACTCGGATTTCCTTGTTGATCTGGTCAATGTCTCTGCCGTTGAGGCGCTGACCCATAACGGGCGCATTTCCATTCGCGATGCGCAGGTTTTTGCCGAGCGCGCGGCGTATGCCCGAACGGTGCTTTATGAAACGCTCGACGAAAATGCGCG
>CAZWBR010000112.1:0-1772 GCA_964632305.1 uncultured Prolixibacteraceae bacterium | reverse complement strand
ACCAGCCGGGCTTCTGCGGCACGGCCACGCTCAAGGAGATCAAGGAGCACGGCTACGTGCTGACGCCTGGCCGCTACGTCGGCACCGAGGCGGTCGAGGACGACGGCGTCCCCTTCGAGGAGAAGATGGCCGAACTCACGGCGGCCCTCTACGAGCAGATGACCGAGTCTGCTAGCCTCGATGAAGCCATCCGTGCCAACATGGAGGCACTGGGATATGGCGCGTGAGAAACAAACCGCATCCACGCCGGCAACTGGCAAGCCTTTGCCGGACAGGGGCAGTCGTGGACGAAATCGTGATGGGGTGGCTTTCCCCGCGTCGCCACCGCATACCGGCATGCCCTCGGATTACCTCGCTACGCTGAAAGAGATCAAGCAGCGCATTCGCTCCGAACGGCTGCGGGTGGTGATGGCCGCCAATGCCACCATGATTCTGATGTACTGGGAGATTGGTCGAATCATCCTGACGCGTCAGGAAGCCGAAGGCTGGGGCGCAAAGGTGATCGACCGCTTGTCCATGGACTTGCGAGAGGAATTCGCCGACATGCAGGGGCTGTCAGCACGCAACCTTAAGTATATGCGCGCCTTTGCCGAAGCCTGGCCGAATCAGGCAATCGTGCAACGCACCATTGCACAATTGCCTTGGCGCACCAACCTCGCGCTGATCGAGAAGCTTGCCGATCCTGTTGAGCGTCTCTGGTACGCGCGGCATGCCGCCGAAAACGGTTGGAGTCGGGAGATACTGGAACTGCAAATCCAGAGCGGACTGCACCACCGCCAGGGCAAGGCCGTCAGCAACTTCGCGCTGGCCCTGCCGCCTGCCGATTCCGACATGGCTGCACAGGTCTTTAAAGATCCCTATCTCTTCGACTTCATCGGCACCGCCGATCCCCGCCGCGAGCGCGAGGTCGAGCAGGCTCTGGTGGATCACGTCCAGAAGTTCCTGCTCGAACTCGGCGCCGGGTTCGCCTTCGTTGGCCGGCAAGTGCATCTGGAGTTCGCCAGCAAAGACTACTACCTTGACCTGCTCTTCTACCATCTCAAACTCCGCTGTTTCGTGGTCGTGGAGTTGAAGGCCGTGCCATTCGAGCCGGAGTTTGTCGGCAAACTGAATATGTACATGGGTGCGGTGGACGACCTTCTGCGCCATGCTGACGACAAGCCGACCATCGGACTGCTGCTCTGCAAGGGCAAGGACCGCATCGTCGCGGAATACGCCTTGAGCGGATTCGTTCGCCCCATCGGCGTAGCCGATTGGAAGGCGCAACTCACAGAGGCCCTGCCCGCCGATCTCAAAGGCAGTCTCCCCACCGTCGAGGAGATCGAGACCGAACTGAGCGAGGTGGCGGAACAGGTGGCACCCAACCGCGCAAACGGTAAACGCAGCGGCGAAGTCCGGGAATTTCTCGCGACCGACCAAGTCGCCGACCAAGTCACCGACCAAGTCGCAATACTCCTCTGCGCGCTCGCGGACGGGCCATTGCGTGCTGTACAGATCATGGGGAGACTGCATCTGAGCCATCGCCCCACGTTCCGGGAGAACTACCTGCATCCCGCGCTTGAAACTGGACTTGTCGAGATGACCATCCCCGACAAGCCGAACAGCCGACTCCAGAAATACCGCCTCACCGCCACCGGCAAGCGTCTGACCGACAGGGAGGGCACCGGCCATGGCAAACAGGAATGATACAGCTGTCGTTTTGCGGGAGGAACAGCTTCGCGCCCTCATTTACAAGGTGCGCGGCGTGGAGGTGATGCTGGATAGTGATTTGG
>CAZWBR010000111.1:1334-1788 GCA_964632305.1 uncultured Prolixibacteraceae bacterium | reverse complement strand
CGGGAAAAACGGTGGAACACATGAACCCATATGGCGGCGAGGACCGGTTCTGGCTCGGGCCCGAAGGCGGCCAGTACTCCATATTCTTCAAGAAGGGCGCGCCGTTCGATCTTGAGCACTGGTTCACGCCTGCGCCGATTGATACCGAGTCGTTCGATACGCTCGAAAAGTCCGGAGCCCGGATAGCCATGCGGAAGATGATGAAGCTGGAAAACTATTCCGGAACGAAATTCGACATTCAGGCTGACAGAGAGGTGCGCCTTCTGGATTATATGGAGGCGGTCGCCGCCCTGGGCGCGCGGCCGGCCGCGGCCGTCAAAATGGTCGCATTTGAATCGGACAACCGCGTCACGAATATGGGGCGGGCCCCATGGCTGCCGGAAACCGGGCTGCTCTCGATCTGGATCCTGGGCATGTTCAATCCGTCCGATGCCATGACAATCGTCATTCCCTT
>CAZWBR010000111.1:702-1324 GCA_964632305.1 uncultured Prolixibacteraceae bacterium | reverse complement strand
CAAACTGGCCCGGACAAGGAACTTGGCCCGGTGGTCAACGACGCCTATTTCGGAAAGGTGCCGGAAGACCGCCTGAAAACCAAGAACGGCGTCATTTATTTCAAGGGCGACGGGAAATGCCGGAGCAAGATCGGGCTTTCGCCGAAGCGCGCGAAGCCGGTTGCAGGCAGTTATGACGCAAAGAACGGGGTTTTAACGATCATCAAATACGACAAGCCCGCCGGCGCCCCGGCATACGTGAACTCAATGTGGGAAATTCAGAAGGAGCCGTACAGCGGCGACACGCTGAACTCGTACAATGACGGACCGCCTGCGCCGGGCGCAAAGCCGATGGGACCGTTCTACGAGCTCGAAAGCTCGTCACCCGCCGCTGCGCTCAAGCCCGGCGAAAAAACATTCCACAAGCACACGACTTTTCACCTTCAGGGCACGGAAGCCGAACTCGACCTGGTGTCGAAAGCGGTCCTGGGAATCGGCATTGCGGATATAAAGTCGGCCTTCTGAAGCCGGCTCGCCCGGAAAAGCGCAAGGCGTGAAGAGCGTTCCTTCACGCCTTGCGCCTGTCGCAGAATCCGGATCGGCTACTTGGCGCCCGAATAAATGCCGGACCCGAGCCAGAACG
>CAZWBR010000111.1:0-692 GCA_964632305.1 uncultured Prolixibacteraceae bacterium | reverse complement strand
TTTCATCCGCCTTGACGACGTATCCGACCTTGGGCTCTTCCTTGCCCGTGGCCGGGTTGACCCAATGGAATTCCACTAACCCTTTGCCGTCCTTGGCGACCGTGTCGCGCAATTTCTGGATCACGAGCAGGCCCTTGGAGTCCTTGTAGTCAGTCAGGTCTTTGCCCACCTTGTCGGGCGTGAACCCGTGCGCAAGGCAGACGCAGTTGAAATCATAGGCATAAATGTAAAGCTGCCCGTTCTCGCGGACAAATTTGCCCTTGGGATTCGAGAATTCCTTGAGCGCCGCTTCCTTGCCGGCTTTTTGCACAAAAGCCGCCGCTTCTTCAACGAACTTGACCATTCGGTCGCTTGTGATCGCCGCTTTATCGGACGGCGCCTGTTCCGCCGGTATTGCCGAACACAGAAGGATTCGCATGGACATTTCCCCTCGCATTGTTGCGTTGATCCCCGTCCGGCATGCCGCGAGCGGGCCGCCCGCCATCGCATTCCGAACTGGTCAACGCCGCGAATCTATCAGGTTGCCTTCCGAGTGTCACCGGAAAAAATGTTTTTCACTTGAAAAGCGGAGGGGCGGCGCCTATATTTCATCATTCGTTTTCTTTCCGCGCCAAAAAGCGTTTCACATTTTTTTAAAATTATCCGCCTGTCTTGCAGGCGCACCGCCAGGGCATTATGCAACAGACATTTGA
>CAZWBR010000110.1:0-1793 GCA_964632305.1 uncultured Prolixibacteraceae bacterium | reverse complement strand
CGCCGAGTTCTGTCATCACGACCGTCAGCACGGAAGACCCGTATTTGAACAATCGGGAATGGATGCTTGTTGGGTTTGATGAAACTGAACCTAACCACTACAGGGCAAAGGCGATTGAGTATAAGCGAACAGCGTTCCACCCAGAGGGATATGTCGAGGAATTGCCACAGGTCTACATCGAGGATTATGTGCCGACTGGATCGATAAGCGGTTCCAACGTGCCGTCTGGAACGGTCGCGATTACTGTCGCATCGATCCAACCGCTTCCGAGCATGGAATCGAGGGTGACGCTACAGCTTGCTGGAGTACCGACAGAGGCAGATTCCGTGAAGGTTTACCGCAGTTTTGACGGCAACACGTATTCTCTCCTGACCGAACTGACGGCGACAGGGGGAACCCAGAATTGCGTTTACAACGAAAGTCAGGCTTGGACATTTGTCTGGTACAAGGCAACGGTAAGGACATTAAAGGGCGAGACTTCGCTGATCGGCGCACCATCGGCACAGGCTTACATCACGGGGGCTGAAAACACATTCCCTGGCTTCGGTGTCGGTGCATACGGTAGACAGCCATACGGCTATTAAGGAGGCATGGCATGAGGATATATATCTGCGGCGCATGCAATTGCGGAAAGGCTGAGATCGCCCGGAGGCTTGGAGATGATTTCCCGAACCTCAAGGTTGTTACCGATCCGTCTGAAACGTTATTCAAACCGATCTTCGGTGTTGGGCTTGACAGGGTATTTCGAGGGAGAAAATGGGAGGGGAAAACTGATGAAACTTATCAAGGAATTGTTCAATATCTTGATCTCTTGGAGCAGGAAGACATTATCACGAATGAAGGAACTCTGGCGTTCCTTACGCACGTGGCTTTCTTCGGTGTTTTAAGTTCGTTCAACGATGACCAGAGAAAAGAAATATTGCTTCGGTGCTACGCCCAGTTGCGGAATGGTCTTCATTTTGTCGTAAGGCGTTGGGCTGACAACGGGAATTTCTGCCAGACGAGCGTACAGCTTCAGAGGGACATTGGTGTCGGCAGAAAGAACATTTACATCATCCCGCCAGCACGTGACTATGAAAGCACGGTCGAGCAGGGATATGAATTCATCAAGCGAAGAATGGAGGCGGTGAACAATGGCGTTGTCAACAACACCGAATTATAGCTTGAGAAAGCATGATGCTGGCGACATCGGATGGGATGTCGACATGAATTGGAATATGACGAAGATTGACACGGAATTAAAAGCGGTGAACGATGCGGTACTGCCGAAAGCAGACAAGTCCTATGTTGACGCGCTCATCATCAAGCAGGACACGACAGACGGGAAGACCTATAAAGCCGTGCCGTCCTTCACAAACGGAGTCCTCTCCTGGACGGTTGAGGAAGTTGTCTAGTATCACCTGAGCAGAATTTAACAGACATAAGAATAAAAAACTTACTGGGGGTCGATTATCGGCTGCCCTTTTTTTGTGCCCGCAAAAGGGAACATTAGTCGCAAAGGAGGAGATCTAATGAAACTCATAATCGCAATTGCAGTGCTTATAGTCATTGTTTTAGTACTCGCTTGCTACCTCCAGGGTGAGATAAACAGGTACACGTAATGAAGAAGAGGTTGTCACGGGTCGTCGCATCAGCGGCGGCCCTTTTTATATTCTCGAGTACCGCGTACGCAATGAACGCTTCTGAATTCTATATGTTGGCCAGAAATTGCCATGGCATAAACGCATTTGCAGCCACAATCCAAAGTGCATTGGAAACCGGGCACTGGAAATCTTATCTGTGGGTCAATGCAT
>CAZWBR010000109.1:0-1822 GCA_964632305.1 uncultured Prolixibacteraceae bacterium | reverse complement strand
TATGTACGTAAAAATTCCCCTCTTTGGAGGGGTGGCAGGGAACATTTTATGTTCCCTGACGGGGTGGTTATTTAAATAGGGTCTTGACTAGAACAGCGAGAGGTAGTAAGCTGTAAACGAGGTCGAGATCATGAAAAACAAGTATGTGAACCGTGCAAAAATTTCAGAGACGAAATTCCGTCAGGTTGTCAGGCATTTTTCGCTTGATTTAACCGCTACGCAAACCGCCGAATTGGTTCATCTAAATCGAAATACCGTGAACCGTTTATATTCAGAAATGCGCCGGCGCATTTCTGAATATAGTCGCCAAAACTCGCCGGTAACCGGCGAGTTCGAAGCAGATGAGAGCTACTTCGGACCCAGAAGAATCCGAGGAAAAAGAGGACGCGGTGCAGGCAGCAAGACCATCGTTTTCGGCCTTTTCAAAAGAGAGGGTAAAGTATATACTGAAATCGTCCCTGACGCAAAAGCCGTTACTTTACAAGCTATCATACGCGGTTATGCAGATATCGAATCCGTTATTCACACGGATGGGTGGAGAGGATATGACGGGTTAGTTGATCTGGGATACGAAAAGCATTTCAGAGTGAATCACGGCGATAACGAGTTCTCTTCCGGATGCGGTAATCATATTAACGGCATTGAAAGCTTTTGGGGCTTTGCAAAACATCGGCTTGTCAAGTTCAAAGGGATTCCAAAAGATTTGTTTGAGCTATACCTAAAAGAAACCGAGTTCCGATTTAACCACAGAGGGCAGGATTTATATCACATTCTTTTAAAATTGTTCCGTGACAACCCTCTGTTCTAGTCAAGACCCTTAAATATATACATAAAAAATTCGAAGGAACGGTTATTAAAATTATGAAAAAACTCTCTGCACTCCTTCTCTGCACAGCGCTGTTGTTCACCCTGTTCGGCTGCGCCGAACCTGCCGCCGAAAATACCGCCGTGCGCATCGCCTTTTTCCCCAACATCACCCATGCGCAGGCCTTGATCGGCACCGCCAAAGACAGCAGCGGCTCCAGCCGCTTTGAGCAAGCGCTCGAGGGCTGCACCGTGACTTATCAGGACTTTAACGCCGGTCCGGATGAGATCGAAGCGCTCTTTTCCGGTTCGGTTGACATCGGCTACATCGGCCCGGTTCCGGCTATCAACGGTTTTGTGCGCTCCGGCGGCGATGTGGTCATCATCTCGGGTGCGGCGAACGGCGGCGCGGTATTAGTCGCGCGTGACGGCACCAGCATTACCTCGGTCGCAGACCTCGCGGGTAAAAAAGTCGCGATCCCGCAGCTCGGCAACACCCAGCACCTCTCACTGCTGCAGCTTTTATCCGAAAACGGCCTCGCCACGACCACAGCGGGCGGCACGGTCGATGTCTATGCGGTCGCAAACTCCGAAATCAAGTCGCTGATGCAGACCGGCGGCATCGACGCGGCATTAGTCCCCGAACCTTGGGGTGCACGTCTTTTGCACGAAGTAGGCGCGAAACTCGTTTTGGATTATAATCAAATCTGGCTCGACGGCAACTATTCCACGGCAGTTGTCATCGTCAACAAGGACTTTATGACCGCGCACTCCGACCTCGTCGAGAAGTTTTTACAGGCGCATGCCGATATTACCGCTTATATCAATCAAAGCCCCGAGGAGGCCATGGCGACAGCCAATGCCCGCATTCAAGAACTGAAGGGCGCATCGCTGGCCCCCGAAGTACTCTCCGAGGCCTTTTCGCGCATCGTCTTCACCACCGACCCGGCGCGTCCCTCGGTCGAAGCGTTCATTGATCTGTCCATCGCACAGGGCTTTATCGACGCCTGCGATAATC
>CAZWBR010000108.1:0-1832 GCA_964632305.1 uncultured Prolixibacteraceae bacterium | reverse complement strand
TATGAAGGAGATCAGCAAACTTACCGGACGTTCCTATGCCCCATTCACCTACTACGGGGCAAAAGACGCTACAAACGTCATAGTAGCAATGGGTTCGGTAACTGATACCATCAAAACCGTTGTCGATAAACTAAACGCCGAAGGCAAAAAAGTAGGTGTTATCACCGTTCACCTATATCGTCCCTTCTCGGTTAAATATATGATGGATGTTTTGCCTTCCACGGTAAAACGTATTTGCGTTTTGGACCGCACAAAAGAACTTGGAGCCAATGGCGATCCACTTTATTTGGACGTTGTTGAGGCATTTTCGGGCGACCATAAATGCACTGCCGGCAAAAATCCGTTGATAGTAGGTGGCCGCTACGGTCTCTCCTCAAAAGATACCACACCTGCGCATATACTTTCGGTATTCAACAATCTGGAAGCCGACCAACCAAGGAACCAGTTCACTATTAGTATTGTAGACGACGTTACAAATAAATCTCTCCCTCTGTTGCCCGACATTTCGGTGCTTCCTAAAGGAACATTTGAAGCTAAATTCTACGGTTTGGGAGCCGACGGTACTGTAGGCGCTAACAAAAACTCGATAAAGATTATTGGCGACAACACCGACAAATATAGCCAGGCTTACTTCGATTACGATAGCAAGAAATCGGGCGGTTATACCTGCTCGCACCTTCGTTTCGGCGACAAACAAATTCAAGCCCCTTATCTTGTTGGGACACCCGACTTTGTAGCTGTCCACGTTCCCGCTTACATCAATAAATACGACTGTCTGAAAGGGCTCAAGAAAGGTGGCACCTTCCTTTACAACTCCCCATGGAGCGTTGAGGAGACGAAAAAACACCTACCCGACAACGTTAAAAAATATCTGGCTGTCAACAACATCAACATGTACATGATTGATGCCACTGACATCGCCGCTGAAATCGGTCTGGGTAACCGTACAAACACCATCCTCCAGAGCGCCTTCTTCAAGATTTCTGGAGTTATACCTTACGACCTCGCCGTTGAACAGATGAAGAAATTTATCGTTAAATCTTACGGCCGTAAAGGTGAAAGCATCGTAAACATGAACTACAAAGCTGTCGACAGGGGCGGCGACGTAACTAAGGTTGAGATTCCCGCTGAGTGGGCAAAAATTGTAATCAAAGCTGAAACCGACACCAGGGATATACCTGAGTTCATAAAGAAAGTTGTTGAACCAATTTTGGCTCAAAAAGGTAACGATCTGCCAGTTAGTGCGTTCAATGGCTACGAAGACGGAACTTTCCCCGCAGGAACCACAGAGTACGAAAAACGCGGTATCGCGGTTAACGTACCCCACTGGATCCCTGAAAACTGTATCCAGTGTAACCAATGTTCCTTGGTTTGTCCCCACGCCGTAATCCGTCCCGTTGTCATGGACGAAGCTGAACTAAAATCAGCTCCAGCTGGCATGAAAACACTTGATATCAAGGCTCCAAAAGAGTTCGCCGGAATGAAATTCCGTATCCAAGTTTCAGTTTTGGATTGTACCGGTTGCGGTAACTGCGCCGACGTTTGTCCCGCTAAAACCAAAGCCCTCGAGATGAAACCCCTCGAAAGCCAGCTACACGAAACCGAAAACTGGGATTATGCCCAGAAAAAGGTCACATATAAAGATATGTTGATCGATAAATACGCAACAATTAAAAATAGCCAGTTCGCACAGCCACTCTTCGAATTCTCCGGTGCTTGCGCCGGTTGCGGCGAAACGCCTTACGTTAAGTTGGTCACACAACTGTTCGGCGAGCGCATGATTGTCGCCAACGCAACAGGTTGCTCGTCAATCTACGGCGGCTCGGCTCCCA
>CAZWBR010000107.1:0-1850 GCA_964632305.1 uncultured Prolixibacteraceae bacterium | reverse complement strand
AAAGAGCAGCGCCGTGATGAGCTCAACAATCGGATAGCGCGGTGAAATCGGCGCCTTGCAGTAGCGGCATTTCCCGCCGAGAAGCAGCCAGCCCAGGATCGGAATGTTGTCGCGCCACGCCAGGTTCGTCATGCATTTCGGGCAGCGCGAGCGCGGCTTCACCACGGAAAGCTCGGCAGGAATCCGATAGATGCACACATTCAGGAAGCTGCCCCAGCAGGCCCCGAAAAGAAAAACTACAAACGTGAGATACCAATCCAAAAATTCCATATTCATTCATCCGTAATGCGTGATTCATAACGAGTAATACGTGATGCGTAATTTTCCGACTTACGTATTACCCGTTACGCGTTATCCCCATAAACCGCTTCTTCGAGCGCGGAGCGCATGGCCCGGACCGACGGATCGACACCCGTCCAGATCTTGAAGGCCCGCGCGCCCTGATGCAGAAGCATGCCCAACCCATTCGCAATTTGCGCACCAGCCTTGCGCGCCGTCGTCAGAATCGCGGTTTCGGGATACATGTAAATCAAATCAAAGGCCCGTTGTCCGGCGCGGAAAGCCTCCGGCGGCAGCAACGAAGGATCATTCTTCTTCATGCCCACCGGCGACGCCTGCACAACCAGATCGCATTCGCGGCACAGCGCAACCTGAGTCGCCCGATCCAGCGCCTGCCGCACCACGACATTAGGGGTCAGTCCGCCTATTTCATCATTCAGCTTTTGCACACGCTCAGCATCGATATCCGCCAGCACCAGACTTCTCGCCCCTTCCTTGGCGGCCATCAGCGCCACGGCGCGCCCCGCGCCGCCGCACCCCAGCACAAAAACCGCATCGTCCACGACCGTCTTTCCAAACGATTCCTCCAACGCCATCAGGAAGCCATAGCCATCGGTGTTGTGCCCGATCATACCGTCTTCTGTAAATTCAACGGTATTCGCCGCGCCCAGCAGCCGGGCGCTCGCATCCAGTTTTTCTAGACCGCGAAAAGCAATCTCCTTGTGCGGCACCGTCAGGTTCACGCCAGCAAATCCCATCTTGGCCATCGCCGGCAGCACCTCCATCAGCTCGTCGGGATGCACGTCCAACGCCAGATAGATTCCATCAAATCCAATCTCCTGCATCGACGCATTGTGCATGATCGGCGACAGCGTGTGTCCGATCGGATGGCCGATCACCGCAAACGGTTTCGTATGTCCACTCAGTCTCATCTTAATTCCTTTATAGAGGTGTTTTCACCACGAAGGCACGAAGAAGACGAAGCGGACTCCGCTGTCCTCCCCGAACTTCTTTCTTATTTCTTTGCAATGCGGTTCAATCCAGCGACGATAGCGCGCACGGCGGCCTGGTCGATATTCGAGTCGGCACCGACGCCAAAGACCACGCCGTTCCCGGCAAGCTTGAGGGGGACATAGGCCATGGCCTGCGCATCCGCCCCCTTGCCGACCGCCTGCTCATGGTAGTTGTCGACGGTAAATTCGACCTCGACGATCTGGTTGATCGCGTTGACGAACGCCGAGATGGGGCCGTTGCCGTCGGCGGAACCCGTTTTAATCTCGCCGTTCACCCGCACCTTCACCTCACCATGGATGAACGTCGGATCACTCTCGTCCGGACGGGGCCAGTAGCCGACCAGCTCGTAGGGACCCTTCGGCGATACGAATTCGTTTTGGAACACGGTATGGACCTCTTCGCTGCTGATCTCCCGACCGACCGATTCGCTGTAGGCCTGGACATATTTGCCGAGTTCCGGCTGCATCGCCTTGGGAACATTAATCCCGTAATCCTGTTCGAGCACCCAGGCGATCCCACCCTTGCCGGACTGAGAGTTGATCCGGATGAGCCGCTCG
>CAZWBR010000106.1:0-1873 GCA_964632305.1 uncultured Prolixibacteraceae bacterium | reverse complement strand
TCCACTCTGCCTGCCTGGTTCACAACTACGCTGCTGCTGCCTAAGTTGCCTAAGATTAAGTGGTGTGCTTTTCCATCCTTTTTCTTGGACGTCAAGTTATCTGAGTCATTGCCGAACATTTTTTACTTTTCACCTTGTTTTTACTTATACTCGGATAAGTTAATATTGCTTGTTCAGTTTTTCAGGAATAACTTCAATGTCCATAAAGGACGACATTTTCTTCCCGGTTGGAACACCATCCTCCAAAATTTCAACAGAACAAAAAACCCGAACTTGAATATCAACACCCTGCAATTTCTCAGGATCAGGAATACCCATCAACAAAAGCGGAAGTGGATCCACACCATCCACCGGATATAGTTCAAGATTATTGTAATTGTTAGGTACCTGGTTTTCTACTTCCTCCCATTGTTCAGTGTCTTCATGGAAAATAAAAAAACTAAAAACCATGTTGGTAGCACTCAATGGTGTCGCTCTGCTTTTTATGTTGACATCAACCCAGATATCATCGTTTGGATGATATGGTTTGGTCATATATTCAGACCATTCCATGGTCATATTATTGTTGATATCATCGGAAGATTTTAATCCTACCAATTTATAGAAAAGTTGTTCTTTTGTGCTCTCAGACAGGTCTATACTTGAAGAGCAGCCAAACAACAAAAAAAGGGAAAGGAATAAACAGAAAAATCTATCGATCAATCGCATTATTCCTCCAATTTTGATAAAACACTATATCCGAGCCTGGCATTAATGGGTAAGGGTCAAAACCGGAAAGGTGCACACCATAGTTGCCTCCACAATGATAACAGCGCATACCGAAGTTTATCCGGATGGAATATTGTTGAGAATTATTTGGGATCTGACCAACCCCAAAGGATCCGAAATCCCCTGTTTCAAATCCAAGTTTTAGGTTGGCTACTCCACCAGGTATAAAAGTAAACAGCCGTCTACCCACAGTCCCTTCAGTTACCTGTATATTTCTCAACAGTACTGACTCTTCGAATGAATAAATGAAGATGTTACGAATAGCTAGCTGATCGCCATAATCTTCCAAATAAATACTCCAGAATACATCGTCAGCCTTTCTATACTTGGGTTGCGGATGAAACTCTTCTAATATACGAACGGTTAAGTCTACTAATTGAACAGCAACATGTGCTGGATGAGAACTCAAAATTGATGGCGAAACAAGATCGTCTTGATATCGATCTATTGCAGATGCAGGACCAACCCCAAAACCATAACTTCCTTGAATGGTGTATCTTAATGGTTCATCAGAGATATAACTATATTGTCGCCCATAATCAAAGGATTCACCTGAAGTTTCCCAACAACCCGGCTCGGTGGCATCGCATAGCCAGTTCCCACTCGGGTCGGTGAAGCGCAAGGGATTGTTGTTGACATACGCATACCTATCAAAAGCCTGTGTTCCCTGTGAAGCCATAGGTACGATGGTATCTGCCTGCATGAAACGCCCCAACTGCGGGTCGTACCATCGAGAGTTATAGAAATAGATGTCACCTTCCTGCATCTGCCCGGTGTAACCGTAGTCGGTTGTTGATATTCCCTCATCGCCGCGCTGCCCGCCCCAAGGCATGTAGTATCCGGTTTCAACAATTTGCCCACTCTCATCTATCACCACACTGCTGCTGCCCAGGTGATCTGAGAACAAGAAGTAGACCCCGTTTGCATCCCGCATCGCGATTCTTTGACTGCCAGCGTAATAGTATGAAATATCGCCTTGAGTCAGGGGATTCGGAGCGTTTGGCTCGCTCTCACCCTCGCCACCTTCTGTTATTGGGTGTGGCGGTTCTGGAATGGCATAATGCGGAGAGACTGCTTCAAAGTAATTGCCTGTGAAAATGGTGCC
>CAZWBR010000105.1:1492-1914 GCA_964632305.1 uncultured Prolixibacteraceae bacterium | reverse complement strand
CGCATGAAATAGCCCACGGTTCTTTGCGGGTCACCTTTGGCCATGCCAATACTCTGGAAGATGTACATAGCCTGACCCATGATCTGGCGTTCATCGTCCAGCGGCTGCGGGACATGTCGCCACTCTATGATGTCCGGGTGCAAAGCAGGGTGCTGCCGGACAATCAGGCTGCCGGATCAGGAAAGTGAGGCTTTATTATGGAATACAGTGAAAAGGTGATGGATCATTTCATGCATCCCCGCAATGTCGGAGAAATCGAAAATGCCGACGCGACCGGCCTGGTTGGCAATGCCAAGTGCGGTGATATTATGAAGATCTATCTCAAGATTGAGAACGATATCATATCAGATGTGAAATTTGAGACCTTTGGATGCGGCTCTGCCATTGCATCCTCCAGTGTGGCAACGGATATGATTATCGGC
>CAZWBR010000105.1:0-1482 GCA_964632305.1 uncultured Prolixibacteraceae bacterium | reverse complement strand
TGAAAATTGAAAATGACATCATCGTTGATGTAAAATTCAAGACTTTCGGCTGCGGTTCGGCGATTGCCACGAGCAGCATGGCCACTGAGATGATCAAAGGCAAGTCTGTCGACGAAGCCATGGCCTTGACCAACAAAGCTGTTGCCCAAGCCCTGGACGGCCTGCCTCCGATCAAGATGCACTGCTCGCTGCTGGCGGAACAGGCAATCAAGTCCGCCTTGAAAGAGTATTTCATCAAAACCGGCCGGCTCAACGATTCCAACCGGCATCTGTTCGACGATCCCGAAACGTCAGGGCAGGGCAGCGATATCCATCATGAACCAACCCCCGAATAGGTGAATTTCGTCGAAAAGGCGGCAGCACTGCTGGCCGCCCCAATTAAATAAAACTCAGGAGGCAGGACAGAATATGGCTGCAAAAACATCATCAGGAAAAAAGAAGGATAATGAAATAAAAGAGGAAATCAAGGCTCTGAAAAAAAAGCTCCTGATGGAGTATCCCAATCTCTGGGATAAATGCAGTGCCGAAGATAAAGACCTGATTTATGATTTTGCCGATGAATACAAGCACTTCATCGACCTGGCAAAAACTGAACGCGAATTCGTTACGGTCGCCGCAGAGACGCTGGAGAACATGGGTTTTGTCGAGATTGCCGGCAAGGAAGCGCTCCTGCCCGGCGATAAAGTGTACAAGACCATTCATGGCAAAGGCCTGGCCGCGGCGGTCATCGGCAGCCAGCCGGCTAAAGCCGGCTTCAATCTGGTGGGCGCCCATATCGACTCGCCGCGCCTGGACCTGAAACCGAACCCGGTCTATGAGGACAGCGATCTGACGCTCCTGAAGACCCACTATTACGGCGGCATTAAGAAATATCAGTGGGCAGCGATACCCCTGGCCCTGCATGGCCTGGTTATCCGCGCCGATGGCACGCCGCTGGTTCTGAGTATCGGCGAGTCGCCGGATGATCCGGTTCTGACCATAACCGACCTGCTGCCGCATCTGGGCGCCGAACAGATGAGCCGCAAAGCCCCGGAACTGATCAAGGGCGAAGAACTTAACATTTTAATCGGCGGGCTGCCATATCCTGATCCGGATACTGCCGGACGATTCAAACTCGGTTTGCTTCAGCTTCTGAACGAACGTTACGGCTTGACCGAGAAAGATCTGGTCACGGCGGAAATTGAGATCGTGCCGGCGGGCCAAGCCCGCGACGTCGGTCTGGACCGCTGTTTCATCGGCGCCTACGCCCAGGATGACCGGGTGTGCGCCTACCCGGCCCTGGCTGCTCTGGTCGATCTGGAAGCGCCAGGGAAAACCGTGGTCTGCATGCTCTTCGACAAAGAGGAAACCGGCAGCGACGGCAACACCGGCGCCCAGTCCAAATCCTACGAGCATTTCCTGTATGAACTGTACGGTAAACAGCAGCCGGATGCCGGACTGATGGGCTATCACGCGGGAGGGCGCTCGCTCGCCCTCCTCACC
>CAZWBR010000104.1:0-1914 GCA_964632305.1 uncultured Prolixibacteraceae bacterium | reverse complement strand
GGGCCGGATTTGATTTGACGAATTTGCCCCAATCATGCTAGCGTACGTGCTCATTATTTTTTTGAGGAGCGGTTATGTTTTTACAACAGATGCAGGTCGGCCACATGGCGGTTTTTGCCTATCTGGTGGGAGATCCCGTCACCGGCGACGCGCTCGTCATCGACCCGGCCGACAATGTTCACGAGATTCTCGCAACGGCGGCAAAGAACAACCTGCGCATTAATTACATCGTCAACACCCACGGCCACGTGGATCACATCGGCGGCAACGCCCAGATGAAAAAACTCACCGGCGCCAAAATCATCATCCACGAGGACGACGCCTTCATGCTCACCTCGACGCCGGCCGCCATGCTGCGCATGTTCGGCGCGACGCAGTCGCCGCCGGCAGACATCCTGGCTTCCGACGGCCAGGTCATTTCCGCAGGCAACGTCGAGCTCAAGGTGATCTCCACCCCCGGACATTCGCCCGGCGGGATGTGCCTGTACACGCCCGGTTACGTTTTCACCGGCGACACGCTCTTTGTGGAAGCGGTGGGCCGCACCGATCTGCCCGGCGGTTCGTGGCAGACCATGTATAGCGCCATCAAGAATCGTCTTTTCACCCTTCCGGATGAAACCAAGGTGTTGCCCGGCCATCACTACGGCCGGACGCCGACGTCCACCATCGGACACGAAAAAAAATACAACCCCTCGGTTCGCTAAAGGAGCAGACGATCCATGACGCAGAGCATTGCCCAGACGAATTTTCCAAAGCTGAAATTTTTAAGCCGCGGCAAGGTCCGCGATCTTTACGCGGTGAAGGACGCCCTGCTCCTGGTCGCCACCGACCGGATTTCAGCTTTCTACGTGATCATGCCCAATCCGATTCCGGGCAAGGGGATCATCCTTAACAAGATGTCCTCTTTCTGGTTCGGGCAGATGGAGGACCTCATCGGCAACCACATCATTTCCACGGACGCCGCCGCTTTCCCTCCGGAATGCGCGCCCTACGTTGAGATCCTGCAAGGCCGCAGCATGCTGGTCAAAAAGGCGCGGCCGCTGCCGGTGGAATGCATCGTGCGGGGATATCTGTCCGGCTCCGGATGGAACGACTACCGCCACAACGCGACCGTCTCCGGCATCAAGCTCCCCGAGGGGCTCCGGGAATCCGCCCGCCTGCCGCAGCCGATCTTCACGCCGACCACCAAGGCGCCGGAAGGAAAGCATGACTCGCCGATCAGCCGCACCGAAATGGAAGATCTGATCGGCAGCGATCTCACCGACAGGATTATCCGGACGTCGCTTACCATTTACGAGCGGGCGGCGTCCATCGCGCGCCGGGCCGGCATCATCATCGCCGACACGAAAATGGAATTCGGTCTTCTCGGCAAAGAACTCATTCTGATCGACGAACTGCTGACGCCCGACTCGTCGCGTTTCTGGCCGGCCGACGATTATGAGGAAGGCCGGGCGCAAAAAAGCTTCGACAAGCAATTTTTGCGCGACTATCTTTTGTCCATCCACTGGAATCAGAAACCGCCCGCGCCGGAGTTGCCGCCGGACATCATTGACAAAACCCGGGCCAAATACGAGGAAGCCTTTCGGCGCCTCGTAAAATAATTTTATCCCGGCCCATTGACAGCATCGAAACCGTTATTACATTACGCCGTGTTCATCCGCACGGCGTCATTTTTTTGAGGAGGCATTCCTTGGGCACCAACAAACTGCCGGATTACCGATTAAAACAAAAACTATTATATATCGACAAAACATCTCCCGCGACCCTGATCAGCTACGGGGATATGTACCTGAAAACGGGCGCGCTTTCCGACGCCCTGGAATTTTACGCCCGGGCGGCGCACCGGACCGGTCTTGAAAAAATCAAGGCGCTGGCGCTCGATGATCCGGGAGCGAGAAAGATGATCAGCGAGGG
>CAZWBR010000103.1:0-1937 GCA_964632305.1 uncultured Prolixibacteraceae bacterium | reverse complement strand
CTTCGCGTCTTACCGATGTTTATGGTGGAGCTTATTCACCGTCAACCTCTTCGGCAAAGGCAGCAAAAAAGTGCGCACGCGCCGTGTTGCCGCGGGCGGGCATGTGGAGGGCGATATGCGCTGTATCGCCGCGTTCCTGCGGCTGCTCAACGGCAACACGGAGGGAATTGAAGACATCACTTTTATAGACGCGACCATCCCGAGCCATAAAATCGTTATGTCCGCAGAAACCTCCCGCCTCAACGGCGGCACCGCCGTAAAAGTCACGCAGAGCGAATAACAGACGACTAAAATCTCACCGGGGTCGTAGCGAGAACTGTCGCTACGACCCCGGTATTTTTGGGCGATTACTTGATAAAACGAAAAAGGCATAATGACATAAGTATGGCAAATGCGTCAGTCCAACGCATTTTTCCTATGAAAAAGGAGGGCTTTTCAAAATGAAGCGTTTTTTGCCTGCTGAGCCCTAATTTACCCTCTCCACCGCATAAAACACCACCGCGTTCGGGGCGGCGGTAACGCGCAGGGTGACCACGCCGTTTTCGGCTTGAACCTGTGAAGTGACGGGGATAAGGCGGGATTTTTCCTCATACACCGGCCGCAGTTCGCTAAAATACAGGTCGCGCGCCCACGGCGCGTTGAGCGTCGTCAGCGTGTCCACGGACGGGTCATCCGGCGACCACACAAAGCAGTCATCGGTAATGGCGTGGGTTTTGCGGTCGGCCTGCCACTCGTCAAAAAAGTTCGCGTCGTCATCCACCACCCAGCGGGTGACCTTCACGCTCTCGTTGCCGACACCGGGGATGCTGACACGGAAGGTCATCGCCGCCGAGCGGCGGTAATCGACCTTGTTTTTAAAGTTGTAGGCCATCAGATAAACCGTGTCGCCGTCCACCCCCGCGAGCGCGTCGATCTCCGCGCCGGGGATAAGCCCGCCCTTGGCTTTGACCGGCACACGCGCCGCGTGCGCCATGGCGGCAAACCGGTCCGCCACATGGAAACTCACCGACGGCAATCCGCTCCAGAGTCCCCCGGTCAGGTACCCCCAGGAGGAAAAGTAGTCGATGCCGGCGTCCAGACATTCATGATAGGTCATCGCGTCGTACGCCGCCTGATAGGTGTAGCCGCTGAGGCGCAGCGCGAGGTCGGCGGCGACACTGCCGCGCGTACCCGAAAGGATGCGTCCCTCGTCCACCCCGTAGATAAGGTTGTTAAACCCGACACTCTCGGCTTTGCGGCGCAGGATGTCGATGGTTTCCGGCAGGGTCTTGCTCCCGAACTGTCCGGGCTTGCTGTCATAAAACGACGCGTTCAAAAAACAAAGCCGCGTTCCCCGCGCGCCGGTTTTGGCGTTTGTACCGTTCGCGCAGTGGTCGATGAACACGCGCTCATCCCACAGCCCCTCGGCCACGCTCATGCTGTGCGCGCCGACAAAGACCGCCGGTCCGACGGTATCCTGCAACGCGGCCACCGTGTAATCGTACAGCCGGCAAAAGGCCTCCGCGGTCTCACGCGGGTCGCCGCTCTTGGTTTTAAACCAGTCGCCGTTTTCGTATTCCGTCATCACGCCGAACCGCCAAGTGAGCACTTCGGCGGCACCGAACTCCTCTATGAGCGCCTTCGCGACGGCGCGGATATACGTATAGTACTCTTCAAAACTGTCCGGCGGGTTCACATTGACGCGGAACACCCCGATCTGCGGGTCGGTGGTCAGTTTCAGCGGCACATTGCCGGTTTTGATGTGTGGCTTCGCGCCGAGGTTGAGGATGCCGCGGCATGCATCAAGAAGTTTGGAAAACTCGTAGTCGTCGAGCACCGTGCGGTCGAGCGGGTCGCGGAACAGGTCCCTTTGCGCGTTGCCGCCCGTCGCCTGCATGAGTTGAATGTATTCCACAAACGCGGTCACATCGTTTTGCGCGTCGGGCACCGTGGCGCTG
>CAZWBR010000102.1:0-1955 GCA_964632305.1 uncultured Prolixibacteraceae bacterium | reverse complement strand
CTGCCAACGCCCGGCGATCCGTCGCAGCGTTCAACGCCTTCCGTCGTCCAAGCCAGCTTGCCGGTTTCGACATCGATGCAATGCAGCGCCCCGCTGCCTTGATCGAGCACCACGACATGCTTGTCATCGATCGCGTTCGGCGATCCCAGCAGGATTCCATCGATGTCCAGCCGCCATTTTTCAGCGCCCGTCGCGGCATCGAGCGCCAGCAGGATGCCGCGCGACGAACCCGCCAGCAGCAATCCCTTGTGGCACAGGAACGGGCCATCGAAGCGGAACGGCGTTTCGTCACCGGCATCGTTGGTGCTGACGAAGGTCTTTTCCCAAACCTTTTCGCCCTTGAGGGAAACCGCCACAATGCGCCCCTTGCCCGGAGAGACGAAGATGCGCTCGCCATCCGACACCGGCGTGCTTTCGATGCTGCCCGATGTATTGTAGCTCCAGATCCGCTCCGGCTTGTCGGGAATGGCGGCGTCCACGGAACCCTGAAGGTCCGGGCCTCCGTGGTAGGTCGGCCATGACTGCCCATGCGCCGACATCAAACCCAAACCAACCGCAAAAAAAACATTGGATAGACAATGACCGCGAAGACGCAAAGACGCAAAGAAGGCACTCCCTTTGTTTCTTCGCGTCTTTGTGGTCGAAAACAAATTCGGATGTCTGATTTTTGAGCTCATGCTTCAACCTCCCGGCTATAAAGCTTCATCATATTGGAAGCCATGGTTTCAATTCCGAAGTGCTCGTGCACGGCCTTCCGCCCCGCCGCTCCGAGTTCGCGCAGGCGGGCGGGGTCCAGCAGCAATTCCTTCAGCGAGCCCACGAGATCGTCATATATCACACCGCCGCCCGTGGCCGCAACTAGTTCCGGAAAGGCACCTGCATTAGGCTGGACCACCGGAACGCCTGCCGCCAGCGATTCGATGATGAACGAGCCGAACGCCTCGCCTTGCTCCACCGGAACGCACATGACGGTGAGCGTCGACAGAAATTCCAGCCGGTGCTCGCGGTCAAAATCCACGATGAATTCCACGTCGTCCAGCAGGCCGGCCCGCTTCAGCTTTTTCTTCTGCTGCTCGATGCACTTCAGGTCGTCGCCCACCGCGCCGCCGGTAGCCTTCAGCTTCAGCCTTTCCAGTCCCTCAACCTGCTTGAGCGCCATAAACGCATCCACCAATCGATCCAGCCCCAGCGTCGTGTTCATGCGGGAGAGGTAGCCTAGGACAGGCGGATCAATACTGAGCGGCGATGGCCGATAGCCTTGCAGGTCGATGCCGAGATGGATCACATCAATGCATTCCCGGGGCAGGCGCAGGCGCTCGCTCATCCGATCCGCGAACCAGTGGCTCACCGCAACGAAGCGGTCTATGGAGCCGCAGCGTTGCCGGATCGCCTTCCAGCAGGCTTCGTCGTAGGGCGGGTTGATTTCATCCAGCCACCAATCCTCGTCCTGCAAAGTGCAGACGATCGGGATATTGAGCGCGGCCTTGATGGCCGGTGCTAACCCGATAAGGAGCGCGTTCGAGATATGGACTAGGTCCGGGCGCTCATGTTCCGCCAGCCACTCCACCAGCCGTTCGACCTCCTTACGCTGGTTGCCCTCCGTGCCCTCCAGCATCGAGAGCGTCATGGGGCCTAGGTCGCTGGCGGAGGTGGTTCCCTCCATGGTGGCGGCGCGGCGCAGCATCCATTTGGAATCGAAAATGCGGTCGAGCCAGCGCGGCGTCTTGCGGAAGAGGGCCAATTGCTGCTGGAGCCAGACATTGATGCCGCCAAAGAAAACCGGCGTATCGTCCGTCGCGGGATCGCCATCCGTGAACATCGGTAGATACATGGGGACCATGACCACATCGACGCCCTGTCGGCGCAGCGTCATCACCAGCGCCTGGTCGCGCATGCAGTTTTGGCAATAGAAGGTGCCTCCCGATCCCGGAACGATGTGAACAACTTTCATAATC
>CAZWBR010000101.1:0-2019 GCA_964632305.1 uncultured Prolixibacteraceae bacterium | reverse complement strand
TGCCGGTTTGGCCGGTCTTGCTGTACTGGGTTTGGTTTCATGTAAAACAACAGGTTCCAATCCGGTTTTGAGCATTGAGGGGGGAAAGATTATCGGTGTTGAAACAGAGACCGCGGGCGTAGTTGCCTATAAGGGGGTTCCTTTTGCTGCTCCGCCGGTTGGCGAACTGCGCTGGAGAGAGCCGCAGCCGGTAGTGCCGTGGGACGGCGTTAAAACGGCGGATGCGTATGGCGCGGCTTCGGTGCAGGTGACTTGGGACCCCAATAGTTTTTACGGTAGAGAATGGAGAGCCAGCGGATCGGTTCCGTTTAAAGAAGACTGCCTTTATCTGAACATCTGGACGCCGGCGGCGGGCAAAACCAATATAAAACTTCCGGTGGCCATGTGGATTCACGGCGGCGGATATCGCGAAGGCTTCGGCTTCGAGCCGGAAATGGACGGCGGTGAAGAGTGGGCCGAGCGCGGTGTGATTCTGGTGCAGGTTACCTACCGTCTCGGTGTATTCGGCTTCTTCTCTCATCCGCTGCTTTCGGCTGAAAGCCCCAACGGCGTCTCCGGCAATTATGGAGTAATGGACCAAGCCGCTGCGCTGAAGTGGATTCATGAAAACATTGAGCAGTTCGGCGGCGATCCGGACAACATTACCGTCTTTGGACAGAGCGCCGGGGCTGGCAGCGTTCAGACGCTGTGTGCATCGCCCAAGTCGCGGGGCTACATCAGCAAGGCCATCAGCATGAGTGGCGGCGGTTTGAGCGGCGGCGGAACGGGAGGCGGCATGATGGGCGGAATGGGCAGCGGAACACTCGAATCCGCCCAGCAGGCCAACAAGGCAATGATGGACCGTGCCAACAAGACCACGCTCGAGGAAATGCGTGCCTTGTCATTCGATGAATTGACGAAAATGGCGCAATCCGGCGGACGCGTGTCCTATATGCCGATCATTGATAATTATTTCCTGACCGGTTCCTTCAGCGATATGGCCCGCGCAGGCCAGATTCCCGACGTTCCCTACATGTTTGGATTCACCGCCAACGACATGAACGACATGACGAAGCCGATTCAGGATTTCTGCGCACTGCGCAATGAAACGAGCGATCAGCCGGTCTACGCCTACATGTTTGCCCGCCAACTGCCGGGCGACAACAGCGGCGCGTTCCACTCGTCGGATCTGTGGTACGTCTTCCACTCCTTCCGTCACAGCTGGCGTCCGTTCACCAAAGGCGATAACGAGCTGAGCCTGAAGATGGTCGATTACTGGACCAACTTCGTGAAATACGGCGATCCGAGCGGCAAGGACGGCGGTGAATGGACTGCGTACACGGCGGAATCGCCCAAGTTCATGGTGCTGGATGCCGGCGAAGAGAGCGCATCCTGCGAAATGACCGCAACGCCCAAATTCCTCGGCGGCGGTTTCCCGCGCTAGAACTGGAACTAAGGAATGCGAAAAATTGCAGGGCGGGAACGGTTGAAAAGACCTTCCCGCTTCGGCTGGAAGGGCGTTGTCCATTCCAGCCCTGCAAAAGCAGATGATCTGACCAAGTTGCGGTTTGTGATCGGTGGCGAGGAATAAACAAATCCTCGCCATTATTTATTTCATCTTCAGTGAGCGACTCTCTTGCGGCAAAATCCAGTGTTTACGCATCAAGCATTACGCATCAGGGGTTGGCGGTTTGCGGTTGGAAGTTGGTGGTTGCACAAATAACCATTAACCGATAACGAACAGTCGCCTCGGCAGCACCGGAGGCATTTTAGTGGAAGTATTGTTAAGCGATGAGTATTTTGCGGCGGTGAATAAGCCGACGCGGATGTTGACGGTTCCGGGGCGCGGGGCGGATAAACAGGATTGCCTTTATCGCCGCGTCTGTGAGCTGTTTCCCGATGCGCTGGTGGTGCATCGGCTGGATATGGAAACGTCCGGAGTGGTGCTTTTTGCGCGGTCGCTGGAGGCTCAGCAAAATCTTTCTCTGCAGTTTGAAAAGCGGCAGACGCTGAAGCAGTATGTCGCGATCGTTGAGGGCG
>CAZWBR010000100.1:1121-2019 GCA_964632305.1 uncultured Prolixibacteraceae bacterium | reverse complement strand
GCTGATCAGCGTTGTCCGAGTCGCCGTAGCAAAGGCCCGTTACTTCGTCCATCGCCAGGATCAGGCGGCGCAGGACCGATTTTTGCCGGACCAGATCCGCATAATGGGCGGCATTGGCCAGAACCGGGGCCTGGTCAGGCAGCGAGCTGATATAAGCCAGGCCGCCCGCCTTTTCCAGCTGCGCCTTGCTTTCCAGGTAATCGGCGACTGTGAGGATGTCCACCGGTTTGCTGTTCATGTACAACTCACAGATTGCTTCGAAGATCAGCCGGTGATCCGGACGATAGAAATCGTCAGCTTTCAGGATCGCCGTGATTACCGCCAGCGGCTTTTCGCCAGACATGGCGCAGCCCAGAACCGATTGTTCCGCTTGCTGGCTATGCGGCGGCACTTTCCCGGAAGGCCGGCGGACGGGTTCGCTTGCAGTATCTGGCATACGGGCTTCCTCTCTCAAATGGCGATAACCCGAACCTTGACTTTGATATTGACCTCGGCATGCAAACGGATATCCAGATCATACTCGCCGATTGTTTTAATTGGCTGGTGGATGGCGATCCCCCGCTTGTCAACCTTGAAGCCGGCTTTGGCCAATGCCTCGGCGACATCCATGGCGGTCACGGCGCCATAAAGCCGGCCGCCCTCGCCGCATTTCATCGGCATCGTGAAAACCTGCCCGCTGATCTGAGATCCGATCTGCCTGGCGTTGGCCAGTTCACGGTTGATGCGGGCGGATTCGGCCTGCTTTCTGGTCTTGACATCATTCAGGTTGGCCGGCGAAGCCTCCAGTGCCAAATGCTGCCGGATCAGATAATTGCGGGCATAGCCATCATGAACTTCAACAATATCATCCGGTTTACCCAGGTCCTGAACTTCCTTTAAAAGAATGACTTTCATGGCT
>CAZWBR010000100.1:0-1111 GCA_964632305.1 uncultured Prolixibacteraceae bacterium | reverse complement strand
CCTCCCGTAGCACTTGATTTATTATTTTAGCACAAAAGCCGGATCAAGGCACCCTATTCGTCCGGATCGAGACGGGAAAACTGCGGCGCCGATCTATCTGTGCAAGACTCCCGCCACAGAAAAACCGCGGCGGAGGGATAACCATCTGCCGCGGTTCAACATCTGCTTGCCAGAATCGGCCTACTCTCCGGAAAAGGGCAGCAAGGCCATATGCCGGGCCCGTTTGATGGCAATGGTCAGTTCGCGTTGATGCCGGGCGCAGTTTCCGGACATGCGCTTGGGCAGGATCTTTCCCCGCTCGGAAACAAATTTGCGCAGCCGGCTGATATCCTTATAATCCAGATGCTCAACCTTATCCGCGCAGAAATTGCAGACCTTGCGCCGGGATCTTCTCGGACGCATCCCGCGTCCTTCTTTATCGCCAGAATCGCGGCTTCCGCCGTGTCTCATGTCAGCCATGAATCATACTCCTTTCCTGATCAGTTCAATTAATCATCAATAAACTCAAATGTCAAAAGGCAGAGCTGTGTCATCGTCCGGACCCGGGAAGAAACCGTCGCCAGCCGGCGCTTGTGCCGCAGGCTGAGCCGGGGCCGGTCCTTCGTATCCGCCTTCGCTTTTCTTGGAATCAACGAAATTGATTTCATCGGCGACCACTTCCGTAATGTTATGCCGTTTTCCTTCGGCGTCATCCCAGTTGCGGGTTTGAATGCTGCCGACCACTATCATGCGCGAACCTTTGCGAAAATATTTGGCGGCAAATTCAGCTTGCTGCCTCCAGGCAACAACCGGTATGAAGTCAGCCTGCTTCTCGCCGCTGGCATTTTTAAACCGCCGGTCAATGGCCAGGGTGAACGTACAGACCGAAACCTGGCTGGCTGTTGTGCGCAATTCCGGATCACGAGTTAAGCGCCCCATCAATATGGCTTTGTTCATAGACTTATCTGCCTTTCCGACTTTCAGTCGTCAGTACGGACAACCAGATATCGCAGAACGCCTTCGGTTATCTTGAGTATGCGTTCCAGTTCTTTCGGGAACTCAGCTTCCGCACTGAAGTTAATCAGGACATAATAGCCCTCTTTTTGATCACTAATCTCGTACGCAAGTCTGC
>CAZWBR010000099.1:0-2044 GCA_964632305.1 uncultured Prolixibacteraceae bacterium | reverse complement strand
GAGATCATAAGTGTGCAGATGAGCACACAAATACCGAAGAATGTGAATTTTCTTTTCATTTTAAAATTTTAGTTAAAAATACTTTGGTTAAACAAAATTGATTGGCAAATATAGGTATTAAGTTTTAATATACAAGACTTTCATCCTGTCGAAAATTGTTAGGTTTTCAATAATTTTTTTTGCAATGACATAAAAATGCCCGTACAAATATATATAATAATCTTTCACTTCCAACAAGAAGACAGAAAAATATATTAATAGATTATTGATTTAGTAACAATTGTGTGGGTCACAGGGGTCTTTTACATTTCATGACCCTGGATTTAAATCTTTGAGGAATAGGCACTTTCATTATATTGTAGCAGGGAATTGAAAGCACACCACCTAAATTTGCAACACCTCCTTGTTAAATGTTAAAGTTTTTCATAGTTTGTCAACACAAATATAATCAATTATACCAAACCTGGTAGTTTTTTTTGAAATTGTTTTACACAATTGTTTGTGTCGTCAAATAAGTTATGTATTTTTGCAGTACAACTATAAATTAGCATAATATGGGAGATGTTTTTATTAATCGAAGTTTGGTTAAAACTGCACGTGAGGCTTTTAAGTATTTCCCTGTTTTAACTATTACAGGACCTCGTCAATCCGGAAAAACAACCATGATCAAGAGCGAATTCACCCATTTGCCATACTTTTCAATGGAAGATATTGACATTAGAAGATTTGCGACGAATGATCCGAGAGGTTTTCTTAACCAACATCCTAAAGGTATGATTCTGGATGAGGTGCAAAACACTCCGGAGCTTTTATCATATATTCAGGGGCTTGTCGATGAGGACTCCTCTAAAAGATATATACTTTCAGGCAGCTCACAATTTTCTGTGATAAAGCAGATAACTCAATCTCTTGCCGGTAGAACGGCAATGCTGGAGTTATTACCACTTTCATATCAGGAGATAAAATCCGAAGCGGATAAAAAATCATTGGATAATATATTGTATTCCGGATTTTATCCGGCTATTTATGCGGGCAAAAATATTCCGAAATTGCTGTATCCCTCATATACCAAAACATACCTGGAGCGTGATGTGAGAGATTTGTTGAATGTTAAAGATATCATGCTGTTTCAGAAATTTATGAGACTTTGTGCCGGAAGGATAGGCAGTTTGTTCGTTGCATCCGATCTTGCAAGTGAATTGGGAGTGACTGTTAATACAATCAAATCGTGGCTTTCGGTCCTGCAGGCATCTTATATTATTACGATGTTGCCCCCGTGGTTAGAAAATACCACAAAACGTCTTGTAAAAACTCCAAAACTTTATTTCTGTGACACAGGGTTGGCTAGCTATCTACTTGACATAGAAAATGAAAAACTACTAATGCGAGATAAGATGCGAGGCCATTTGTTTGAGAATTTTATAATTACTGAGGCTTTGAAATTCCGCTACAATCAGGGAAAGGAGAGTAATCTCTATTTTGTTCGCGATTCGAACGGTAATGAGGTTGATTTGATTCTTAAACATGGCGATTCGTTCAAGTGTATAGAGGTTAAATCCTCACAAACCTATAATTCTGAGTTCGAAAAAGGTCTAAAGTCAGTCGACTCCATATTAGGCGACAGAATAACAGACAAAGCTATAATATATGCAGGCGATTATGAAAACACAGAGGGGAAAATAAAACTAATAAATTACAAAAATATTTCGGATTGGATATTCAACTGAATCCCGGATTAATTTCTGCTCAAGCAAGCTTTGGCGTAGCATAGCATAGATGATATTCTAAAAGCAGAACAAACCAAACAGCGTAAACGTGGACGAATAAATGAATAATATATCTGTAATAGAAGTTTTTATAGCCGATAGACTTGTGGGGCGAATGGCTACCATACCACAACTATCAACGGAAAAGGAGAACCTACACTTGCCGATGTACTTGCTTTGGCAACAGAAGTAGGGTTATCTAAGCAGTCTGCAATCCATATAATCGAAGAGCTAAAAGAAAAATGCAACAAAAAGAAGATGTTGAAATTCAAGTTGCA
>CAZWBR010000098.1:0-2052 GCA_964632305.1 uncultured Prolixibacteraceae bacterium | reverse complement strand
GGAAAAGGCGGATGGCCAGATCGAATTTTATCTTGAAGATAACGGCTGCGGCTGCGCGGCCCTGACTTTGGGATATGGGCTGACTGCCATGCAGGACAATGTCGAACAAGCCGGCGGTTCTTTTGCTGCCGCCAGCCTGCTCAGCGAAGGCTTCTATCTCAAGATCAGATTGCCGGCCGGTCAGGATCGGGGTGAATGATTCATGCTGCGTGTGATGATTGTCGATGACCAGAAACTGATGTGCGAAGGACTAAAAACCATTTTGCAGTCCAGTGGCCAATATCAGGTGACGGCGACAGCCGGCAGCGGCGAGCAGGCTCTGGCCCAGCTCGCCTTACAGCCGGCCGACCTGGTGCTGCTGGATATCCGCATGCCGGATTTGGACGGCGTACAGACTGTCGGCATCATCAAACAGCGTTTCCCCCAGGTCAAAGTCGTCATGCTCACCACCTTCAATGATGAAGATTATATTATGAACGCGATTGCCAACGGCGCAGACGGTTATTTGCTCAAAGACATTGAAACCGACGAAATGTTCCGGGCCATCGAAAGCGCCATGCAGGGCAATCTGGTCATGCCGCCGCAGGTGGCCGGCAAGCTGCGCAGCGGCCTGCTCACCGCCAGATCCCGGCGTGATCTGGGGAAGAAACTGGCCGAACTGGGTTTTTCCGCCCGGGAACTGGAAATCGCCCGCCTGCTGGCCGAGGGTTTTACCAACAGCCAGATCGCAGCCGCGCTTTTCCTGACCCCGGGGACGACCCGAAATTATATCAGCGGAATTTACGAAAAGCTCGGTGTGCGCGACCGGGCCAATGCCCTGATCATTTTGTCATCATTTTCATGACAAATGAGGTGACGCCCGGCAATTTCTGATCTTCACCGCGCCGGTTATCCTATAGCCATCAACTTGACAAGGAGTGTGGCTTATATGAAACGGCGGACTATTATTCTTTTGGTTCTGGTCCTGGCTCTGACTGCTTCGATTCCCGTCTCCGGCTGTGCGCCGGCCAAGAGCGGCGGTATCGAACTGGCCGAAACTTACCTGAACGATCTGATCAGCGGCGACTATGAAGCGGCTTATGAACTCCTGTCCGACTACGACAAGGGGAACATCAGCCAGGAAACCTATCTGGAGTGGAAAAAACAAGTCGCCCGCATCATCAAGATCAACAGCGCTGCCGTGGACAGCAAGGTTGACCGCTTCAAGGATTATACCTATCAGGGAACGAAAATCGGTTATGCCCTGGGCCTGAAAATTGCCCGCGGCCAAGAGGTGCTGATCCCGGATATCGAGCTGGACAGCTACAATCAGGAAACATACCGGCAAATGGTGGTTTATGAAAACGGGCAGTGGAAAATGCTGCTGCTCCTGACTGATCTGGAAAATCAAGTCGCCGCTTACCAGGCCCTGCTGGATCAGTATGATAAAAAATAGCAAACGGCTGCCGGGGAGGTGAGCTTTGTGCGGATCCTCTTAAAGTATCTGCTGCAGGATATGATGAGGCAATACCGCCGGACCCTGCTTATCCTGTTCACCCTGGTCCTGTCTTCAGCCGCGGTTCTGGCCTCAATCTCGCTCTCCGATACGATGGTGACCCTGAACAGCAACCAGTGGCGGGCGGAAAACGGATATTCCGATCTCATGATCACCGCGACGCCGGATTCGCCCGCCCGTTGTTTTAACATGTTCAGTATCGGTTCCCTCACGGAATTATTCACCTATACGGTTTTCAAACTCTCTGCCCATGCCGATCTGGTTGACCGGTCCGGCAGCGTTCCTGTCATGGCAAAAGGTTATAATCTGGAAGCCTTGAGCCAGATGGTTCCCATCCATTTCACGCAGCAGGCTGACCTTTACCCTTTCGCCGGCAGCAAGCTGATTATCAGCCAGAAAACTGCCGCAGCCCGGAATATCGCCCTGGGCGATATCCTGACGCTGCGAATCAACAACAATCTGCATGCCTTCCAGGTCTGCGCCATTGCCTATGCCGAAGGTCCTTTTGCTTTTGAAGAGGAGCAGCCGTCTTTCGTCATCCCCTGCAGTAAAATGCA
>CAZWBR010000097.1:0-2066 GCA_964632305.1 uncultured Prolixibacteraceae bacterium | reverse complement strand
AGTTTGAGTTTAAATTTGGGGTTATCGTTAAAATTACAAGAGTCTGGAAAAATAACGATTGCTGGTTGGTTGATGTTTTTGTCGAGTATTTCTTTCCAAACCAGAAACTTAAGACATTTACCTTTCAAGTAGATGGTGACGGTCAAGTTATAGGATTTGATCTCCATGAGCCGACAACCCGAATTGTCTCTCTTTAATTTGTGATTAATTTCTAAAGACCTTTTGTTTTTGTTTTAGATCATACAATGCCGCTGATGAATGCTTAGTGTGCTCATAAATCATAAAATTTGATTCAAACATATATTTTATTCATTAAACTTCAAATTATGAGAAGATAAAGTAATCCCTTGCTTTTAACAAAAGAGCACATGGAAGACCCTACACAAAAATAGACGTCACCTTGCATCTATTATTGCTCGGGGTCAACATTTGCACTTGTACTTTGCGGTTTCTAGGAAATCCTTCAGACGGTAACTTACGGCAAAAAGGCATTATTGCAGTAGAGATAGGCAGATTAAGCCCCGTTATTTGTTTCATGGGGATTGCCCTCTTCCTCGGCTAAAGTTTGTGCGTTTATGTTGCTGAGTAACGATGGTAGGTCATATCACGTGTTATAGGCATCTATTTCTGAATCTAAAGGGTAGGCAGTTGTTTCGTATTAGAAAGTACTTGCGTAGCATTTGTTAAGTCGTCAATGATTTTCTTTTGCCCCATTTTTTCCAGACACCCACAGTTTCTGAGGTAACGACTGAAATGCTGGGTTCTTGCTTTTCCGAGGCATTCTTATTTCTGGCAGGACAGCTCTTGAAGAAAATACAATCGTTGCAGTGAGGGGCTTCGTTCTTTGTTTGGCAATCAACGTCTATTTGGCGATACATTGTCTTAGGTGGGTTACTTCAGAGTGTTTTTTCTGGTCAACCTGAATTTTTCTAATTTGTTTTTTTGCTCTCCACAATTTTATTGTCATTTCTATCATTTCCACTTGTCCACCCCATTTAGTTTCCTGCAGACTTATATAAATTCCGCTACAAGAAAATAATGGTCTGCATAGTTAAGTTTATATTTAAGGTCACGCGAAAATATACTACACACTGGAGTGAAAACTTGTCGTCAAAAGAACTAGAAATAACCGGACAAGACGCACTTAATTTAATAAAAGGATTATCATCAATCACAAGTTTTAAAATCTTACAGTTATTATCAAAAGGAAACCTTGACATTTCCTCAATTGCTCGTCGAATGAAGCTAAGCGAAGCGCACATAAGCGGGGAAATCAGCCGTCTAGAGGACCTTCAACTTGTCGAAGTCAGTTACGCTCCAGGAAAACGTGGCATACGGAAGGTCTGTTCACTAGCCGTTAGGCAAATCTCAATCGTCTTTGACCAAATGCCCGGTTAGCGTACAGAAACTATTGCGCAAAACCAGTATTAGTACAATCAATCTGTAGAAGTTAAGCGGCAACTTTTGCTATCATTTAATTGGTTACGGCTTTTTTAGCTGTTCAGCAAGTTTTTAGTGAAACGCTGTTTACTATTTTGATTGTTTTGGAGATTATTCAAAACTAAGCGTAAAAAAGAAAAAATTAATGACCTTGAGCATCAGGACAAACAGCTTTAAGAGAAAAAGAGTAGAAGTGTGAAGAAAAAAACAAGCATTAACCGTTAAGAAGTCGGCTGGCTTAAAGCGATAGTTTTAGTTTTTTGCTATTTCCCGTTGGGGCTTTGTCTTAGAGTTTCCAGCCAAACTTAGCTGAGCTTTTGCGGAACTCATCTGGGCGAATCAAACCCTCCGACAACCACACTAAAGCCAAAGCAACTAAACCAAACAAATGCAATCGTTGAGTTACGGAACAACCACATAAAAGACTTAACATATAAGGACAAACCCAAACTTGGGCAAAAAGTCTATTGCTTCAAGTCTGGCGTTTTTCGATGCCTTCTAAAAAGCAAAACAGCCACAACACTTACCACCAAAACTATAACAACTGCACTAATAGTCATAACGCCATCTATAGGGAAAAGCTGTTTTAAACGTCATTCTTTTAAGGGTGAGGAGTTTATGCGTTC
>CAZWBR010000096.1:0-2074 GCA_964632305.1 uncultured Prolixibacteraceae bacterium | reverse complement strand
ATAAACCGGACAGGGGAAAACCGGACAAACCAATGAGCCGTAAACGGCATAGAAAAACCAATGGTCCGAGCGGGCCGGGAAAGGAGGGACGCGTATGGAATTGGATTTTATCAAAATGAACCCCTGCGGCAACACAACCGTGCTGATTCGCACTTCTCTGCCGCGGGCGCGTTATGGATCAATTGCTGCGCAAATCATGCAAAGCACGTGTCTTTGCGCCGAACAGGTCGGCTTTATCGAGCCGCCTCAGCAGGAAGGCGCGTTGGCCAGGCTGCATATGATGGGCGGTGAGTTTTGCGGAAATGCTTCAAGAAGCTTCGCCGCGTGGCTCGCCAAGCTGGCCCCACTCATTTCATTCTGAATCAACTCCGGCACCACCGCCCGCCCGGCCACCAGATTCACCATCGAGTAGAACGGCACATCCACCAGAGGCTTGGCCAGCCACGTCAGCGGCGACACCCGGTAGAACGCCACCATCGGCGTCCCCAAAAGGGCCGTTTCAATCGTCACCGTACCACTGGCGGCAAGCGCCACCTCCGCGTGGGCAATGGCGTCCCAAGTCCAGCCCTCGACCACTTTCACCGGAAGCCGGCCGATCTGCTGCTTCAATTCGCGCGCCTCCCCCGGCCAGACGCCCACCGGTACCGCCAGCACAAACTGGACCTTGCGGCTCCCCGACAAACGGCCGACCGCATCCAACACGTGCGGAAGGTGACGGAGCACCTCGCCGCGCCGGCTGCCAGGCAACAACGTCACGAGTGGAACATCACCCGCAAGTCCTTGTTTTGAAAAGAATTCTTCGCGCCCCACCGACGGCCGGACCATTCGCCCAAGGGGGTGCCCGATGTAATCCGCGCTCACCCCGCGGCTGCGGAAGAAATCCTCCTCAAAAGGAAAGATGCATAGCAGGCGATCTATGTTGCGCTGGATTTGCCGGATTCGCCCCTTCCTCCAGGCCCAAACCTGCGGCGCCACCAGGTAGAGGACCGGCACCCCCATGGCGCTCAGGCGGTTTGCCAGGCGCAGATGGAAATCCGGGCTATCGGTCAGAATCGCCAGTGCCGGGCGCTCAGACCGTGCCGCCACCACCATCTTCCGGAACTCGCCATAGATCCGGGGAATGTGCGCCACCACCTCGGCGATGCCCACCACCGCCAGGCTGGCCGCGTCCACCACAGGACGCACCCCGGCGGCGCGCATCCTCGGCCCGGCACAGCCGAAGAACTCGGCCTCGGGCACCTGCCGCCTCAACTCGCCGACCAGACCCGCCGCATAAAGGTCGCCGGAGGCCTCCCCCGCGGAAACCAGTATCTTGAGTGCCACCAACGGCTAGTCTACCAGGATGCCGGAGGGCGGCTCCGGCGCTACGCCATTTGTTACCATAGAAGTACACAGGTATTGATGTCCGCCCAGCCAGACCTATCAAAACTCAGCTTGGAAGAATTCAGCGCCAGGTGCCGGGAGGCAATGATTCCGGTCACCAACCGGTTCTCCTACTTCCCCGCGGTCCCGCTCAACGAGGACGAAGTGCGGGAGTACGTGGAAGAGCCCATTGCCGCGCTTCCGCCCCAATTGGCATCCGTGCTGGGCGCCGTCTGCCTGGCCTTCGTACCTTTCCTGGTGCGCGCCAACGGCAAGCCGAAAAGCGCACCCACCCCCGAATCGGTGAGCTTCGAGCCTCCGCCCGAAAACCGCTCGACCGCCTGGCTGCGCTCCGGTTCGCGTGAACAAGCCACGCTGCTGTTCGGGATCAAAGACCGGCCCGTCGCCGACTATCACTACTTCTTCTTCCACGCCGTCGCCGAACTTGCGGCCGATTGCGTGGGCGAAGATCCGCTCAGCCAGTTCTACGGCCTTCTGCGCGACGAACTCCGGTCGCACGTGCACGGGGAAGTGGACCAGGAGGGCTGGCATCTGAAGGAAGCGCTGCTGCGCAGGCAGACCAAGCTGCGCCGCGAAACCAAGCATTTCCGCGATTACGCCCGCCAGGCATTCGTCGATACCCTGACGCTTTACCTGCACGGGATCTGCTGCGATATCGACGTCGAACCCGGACCGCGCCAGCTTCCCAGCC
>CAZWBR010000095.1:0-2083 GCA_964632305.1 uncultured Prolixibacteraceae bacterium | reverse complement strand
CAAAGGAGTACACATACTTGCACAGTTCCTCATCGAAGCCATTATCATCAGTCTGGTTGGAGGCGTCATAGGCATAATCTTCGGATGGGGTATATCAGCCGTCGCCGGGATAGCCTTGGGGATCAACGCAGCGGTCCAACCATCGTCGGTTTTAATATCATGCGCGGTATGCTCAATAACAGGCATCTTCTTCGGATGGTATCCCGCCAGGAAAGCGGCGAACCTCAACCCGATAGACGCTATAAGGTACGAGTAATTTTATATGGAGGTTAAACAGCGATCGCAGGAATTCACTATATTTGGTACAGACATAATAACATTAAAAACAACTTCGTGGGCAGTATAAGCGACGGCTCTGGAGCGGTGACAATGCTTGAGGGTGTTAAAGTTGGGGGAGACATATTGAAAGCCTCCACAACCTCCCCCGAAATGGGCACAATAAACATCAAAATCGTCAAAAAAGACGAGAACTCCGCCACCGGGGATGTAATGGACGGCTCATCGGCGATAACATGTAAAAGATATATTCCCGCCAAATAGGGATTAAGGATTGGATTTTGTTTTGGGTAGAATCTATTTTGTTTTTGTTTACGGGAAAAACCCGGATTATGTCAATGGTATAGTCCGGGTGTTCCCTTAAAATGGTAATAAATATGGTATACGAAGAGGGATTCGATAAAAAGACCAATAGGGCAATAGTAACGATAAACGTTATCGGCTGTCTGCTTATCCTCCTTATCCCACTATTGATCACCTTTGAGCTGGATCTCTCTATCAAGATCTTTATCAGGATAATAGCTGGAGTAATCCCTATTCTTCTGGTATTTTACCTCAATTTTTTCTGGCTAATAAAAAGGTTTCTGGTTAAACAGCAGTGGGCAAGGTTCCTATTTTCCAACCTCGCCGTTTCATTGTCGATGTCGATTATCTCCATCTTACTTTACCGTTTTTTCCCCGAAACCTTCGGATTTGACGATGGGATGCCAGTAATTCTCTTCTTTTTTCGCGATATCTTCTTTGTCTCCATTACAACCGGTCTGGCTATGGCCATCAGGATGACCATTGAATGGTATAAAACAGAAAAAGCCAAGGCAAAAATCGAAGCCGTCGCCAGTCAAGCTGAACTTAAAAACCTCAAAAACCAGCTCAACCCCCACTTCCTGTTCAACACGCTCAACAATATCTATTCACTTATCTCATTGGATACCGAGAAGGCTCAGAATTCGGTACTGGGACTGAGTAAAATCTTGCGATACGTGATGTACGACAATAACCAGGATATGGTTCCAATAGAAAAAGAGCTGGCCTTTACCCGGAGTTATATCGAACTTATGTCGCTCCGGTTAACCGACAAAGTGGAGATGCGCCTAAAGTTGCCCGAACGTACTAACGAACAGTTTATAGCCCCGCTTATGTTTATCTCTTTGGTGGAAAATGCGTTCAAACATGGGGTATCGCAGACTGAACCTTCATTCATAGATATAGAAATTGAGCTGGCCAACAACTCAATCATTTGCACCGTTAAAAACAGCTTCTTCCCAAAAAAGGAGAACGATTACAGCGGCTCAGGCATTGGCATCACCAACCTAAAAAGACGGCTCGAACTTCTTTACCCAAAAAAACACGATTACGATATTTCGTTGCTCGACAACGTTTATACCGCCAAACTAAAAATTCAACTTGATTGACCATGGAACTCAACTGCGTGATTGTGGACGATGAACCGCTGGCGTTAAACCTGCTGGAAAGCTACGTTAAAAAAACACCATTCCTCCGACTTGTCGCCAAATGCAGCGGGGGCGAAGAGGCTTTCGAGGTTTTCAGGAACAACAAGATCGACGTGGCCTTTTTCGACATACAGATGCCGGGAATCAACGGTTTGGAACTCTCGCGAATGGTTGAAAATTGCTCAATTATATTTACTACCGCGTTCGAACAATATGCCTTGGAAGGCTTTAGGGTCAACGCCATGGACTACCTCTTAAAACCCTTTAGCTACGCCGAATTCCTTGTCGCCGCCAACAAAGCACTTAAACAAGCCGAAATGATAGCCGCCGCCAAAGCGGTTCCCAACAACCCCGGC
>CAZWBR010000094.1:0-2091 GCA_964632305.1 uncultured Prolixibacteraceae bacterium | reverse complement strand
CTTCCGGCCCCAGTCCGCCAATTATACCAATAGTTTTCATAAAATGTCGTTAAAAAATTATAATCTTCTCAAGCTATCAAATCAATTGTAACTACTTATTTGACAACCATTTTCGCAACAAAATACCACAACCGTCATATTTAAATGCCGCAATAGTGATTGTAAATATTCTCTCCATTTTCAATTTCAGGAAGCAGACAAGGTGAAGAAAAGTATAAATTGGTTAACTCCGGAAGAGGTATTTCAACTTTCTCCTTTTTCGTTTTTGCCTCATTACCCAAATTAGATACTTTAGAATCGTAATTTGTCTCTCCGGATGCTCCATTCATTTTCGAATTATTATTAATTTTATTTTTCATGATATTTAAAATTACTGTTTTCTTTATCGACTAATTCTCAAAGAATAGCACATGTGTGTGTGTGAATCTGAGTTTGGTCTTTCACTCCGGTATAAGACAAGGAGAAAAGCATTAACCGCCCACTCGATAAAACGCCTATAAATAAAAGATACAAACCCATGTCTCAAACTATCCCAAAACAATAAAGATGAACTTAAGCAATCTATATTGTTACACAACCCTCGGAGGCGGAGGAGACGGTGTTTCTGTATTTTTGTAAAATACCGGGGCGCAGTTTATTTTCAGGCCTTTTCCAGTCTTTTCTGCGGTTTTCAATTTCTTCGTCCGAAAGCTCCACATCAATCCGGTTTTTGGTAATATCAATCGTAATAATATCGCCGTCATTTATCATTCCGATTAAACCGCCATCGTATGCTTCCGGTGTAATATGCCCCACCACGAAACCGTGCGACCCCCCGGAAAAACGTCCGTCAGTAATTAATGCGACTTTTTTTCCCAGGCCAGCCCCCATCACTGCTCCGGTAGGTTTCAGCATTTCGGGCATACCTGGCGCCCCTTTGGGTCCGCTGTTTCGAATGACAATCACTTCCCCGGGTTGAACCTTGTTACGGATTCCATCGATGGCAGAAAATTCATCTTCAAAAATCCGGGCAGGCCCTCTGAATAACTCGCCTTCCTTGCCGGTTATCTTTGCTACCGCGCCCTCTTTGGCCAGGTTACCGTAAAGAATTTGAATATGTCCGCTCTTCCGTATGGGCTGCTTTTTTGCGTGGATAATCGGTTGTCCGTGCGACAGATCGGCCAACTCCTCCAGATTTTCTCCAATAGTTTTACCCGTTACGGTCAAACAATTCCCATTCAGCAGACCTTCTTTTAACATTAGCTTCATCACTGCCGGTATTCCCCCGACATTATGCAAGTCTTCCATAAGAAACTTACCGCTTGGTTTAAGATCTGCCAACAGAGGCGTACGGTTACTGATCGCCTGAAAATCATCGATGGTAAGCGGGACGTCCACAGATTGAGCCATAGCAATAAGATGGATTACCGCATTTGTTGATCCTCCCAGTACCATTATCAAAGAAATGGCATTTTCAAAAGCTTCCCTTGTCATAATATCCCGAGGTTTGATATCTCTTTCAAGCGCCTTTTTTATAGCCTTGGCCAGCAATTGCGGTTCCTGCTGTTTTTGCTGGCTCAGTGCCGGATTAGATGAAGAATAGGGCAAACTCATTCCAAGGCATTCAATGGCGGCTGCCATGGTGTTTGCCGTGTACATTCCACCGCAGGCCCCGGCCCCTGGAATACAATTTCTAATGATTCCCTTGTAGTCCTCATCAGAGATATTTCCGGTGATTCGTTCGCCGTAAGCTTCAAAAGCAGAGACAATGTTTAAATCCTGATTTTTCCACTGACCTTTTTTTACAGTTCCTCCATACATCATTATCGCCGGGCGGTTCAGGCGGCCCAATGCCATCAAGGCGCCCGGCATATTTTTATCGCATCCGACAATTGGAATTACCGCATCATAAAATTGGGCGCTAACCACCGTTTCAATAGAATCAGCAATAATTTCGCGCGAAGGCAGGGAATATTTCATTCCTTCGGTACCATTGGTAATTCCATCACTCACACCAATAGTATGAAAGATTAGTCCGTAAAGATCTTCCTCCAAATCAATTTCCTTTTTCAGAACCGAAGCCAGGGCGTTTAAGTGCATATTACAGGGATT
>CAZWBR010000093.1:0-2098 GCA_964632305.1 uncultured Prolixibacteraceae bacterium | reverse complement strand
GCAGACACAGCGTCTGCGACTGGTGCTGGACGATTTTTTGCGGTGGGACAGGCTCATGCATGAATGGGAGATTTATGAAAAATGACCGATAAACAACTGGCACTGCAAATCGGGAGTCTTGAGGAGTACGTCGAGGAACATTTCCTGGACGGGAACGGATTAGTCTATTCCATCCTGGATTCATCGACCGGGCAGCCAACAACGGAGGAAACATTTCGTGATGGCATAGCCGAAAAGTGGGGAGACTGGAAAGTGGAGGGCTTTACCCGCCCTGAATTCGCCTCTTACGAGAATTGCGGAATGGTGACCGGCTCGTATATGAGCGCTCTCATTGCAAAACATCAGGTGACAGGCGATGCAAAGCTCCTGCCCCGCATCCGGCGTTGCAAGGATGCAATTTTTTACATCGCTGAAATTGGCCGCCAGCTGGAATATGGATTTCTTCCAAAGATTTACGGGAATCGTTTTTCTGACCAGACCAGCACCGATCAGTATCTTTCTGAACTCTATGCATTGGATGAATTCCGCCGTATGCCGGAAAGTACACCGGATGAAAAGGCGAAGATCAAGGAGCTGATCATCGCTGCAGTGGAATTCTGGAGGAAACGGGATTACTGCTTTACATACTTCATTTTCAAGGATATGCGGTGGCCGGTATTGCGTTTTCCCGCACTGCTGGAATTGGCCTATGAGGTGTCAGGAAAGGAAGAATACCTGCGGGAGGCTGAGGAAATGCTTGCCAAAAACGCCTGGAACGTGCCGGAAAACTCCAGATTCAGGGGACGTGATTTGGCGGATTGGGAACGGGAGCGGCAAGAAAAAGCAGTATGGGGCTTGCCAGATGCAGTCAGCATGGATACCTTGAATGGCACTTTGGCTTTGCGCAATGCACCTGATTCGCCATTTGCATCCTTGTGGCGCAGCAGTCTGCTGACGATCTGGCTTGAGGGGGCAAGAGCCTTGAATCCGGATGGCACTGCCTGGACAACCATGGTTGAGAATTTGAAGGATGGCACACTGCTTCCTGCGAAAAACCTTCCAGGCAGTTCGGATAACGGGGTACGCACTGGCTGGAGTGCCAAGATTATTCGTGGTGGCATGCTGGCCGCCAGGGAAATACCCTCTGCTCGTCCCATGATTGTTCCGATTGCACGCAGGGTTATGGAGGGTTTTGACAGCATTCAGAAATGTACGTATCTTGATCCGCGGGACAAGGAGCTGCTTCCTGCCAGACACTGGTTCAAAACCCGTTTTCTAAGCGGAGACAGCGTGACGGATTTGCTGTGGGCATACTGGCTGATGCGCGAAATCCAGCAGAATAAGTGAAAAGATATGCTTCAGTGGTGCTCTTTGCACGACAAAATTTTAAATTTATCAAAATACGGTTTTAGACAAATGTTGACTGTTTGCGAACAAAACAATGCCTTTTCCGGCGCACAATGGATAACAGCGAAGAATGCACCTGATATAAACAGCTTTGTGCGTCTGCGCAGAAGCTTCACGCTGAAGGAGAAGCCTTTGCAGCAGCAGCTTGTGATCACTGCTGAAAGCAGCTACCAGTTGTATGTCAACGGCATGGAAGTGTTTCGAGGTCCAATCCGCGGCACCTGTGCCTTGCAGTATTATGATGCCATTGACATTGCTCCCTGGCTCCATATCGGGGATAATTATCTGGCGGTACTGATTCATTCCTCCGGTTATGAAAGTTTTAATGCCACCCCTGGGACGAAGGTACCGGCCTTGCTACTGAAGTCGGGGAATATCGCAAGCGATGCTTCCTGGCAAGCGCAAATTGCCTCGGAATGGAAAAATCGTGCTGTATACTACACGATGCAGACTGGATACCGCGAGGAGCGGGATATGCGTCTGGCGCCAAAAGACAGCGAGTGGACCGTGGGGGCAGGTTCAGCAGAGGGCTGGGGAGCTGCAGTATTCGTAACCCCATTCAGGAAGAAGTCCATTCGGTTGCGGACAATTCCACTACTGTCGGAACGCACGATCATTCCTGTGGATGTGCCGATGTGCGCGACATTGACTTTCCAGGAACCACAGCCGGAAGATGTTTTGAATGGTTGGATTGACAATGCAACCTGGGAAA
>CAZWBR010000092.1:1785-2102 GCA_964632305.1 uncultured Prolixibacteraceae bacterium | reverse complement strand
GGGCAAAACAAACTGCCGCTGATTTGAAGAGTGGCGCCATCGGCTTAAGGCATGATTCGAATTATTGGGTTGAACATGGTAATGAGGAAAGTGAGAAGATAGCGGATATAGCACAGATGGAGTCCGAGGGGTCGGTCAGAGTCCGAGGGGTCAGTCCGCCAAACAAGAAACAAGCCTCTAAAGAGTGACTGAGGAGGCCGCCAGGAGTTACGCTACGCCGCTGTCATGCGGCCTGCTACGGAAGGCCAGGCCGCGCGCCAGCCCCTACGCTCTATGCGGTGCGCCGCCGGTAGAGGTGATCAGCTTCGATAAACCGA
>CAZWBR010000092.1:524-1775 GCA_964632305.1 uncultured Prolixibacteraceae bacterium | reverse complement strand
TGGCGGCGACGCTTCTTTCCTTTAGTCGCGTACGCGCGAAGCGCGCTTCGTCTCTATCCTCCGGCCCTGATCACGAAAGCTGCTGAAAGTTATGGGTACGATTCGCTCGGGCGGCCCGCAACATTTCTGCATGTTTCTATTGACAAGAACGCCTTTCTATGGAAGCTTTATCAGTCAACCGTGACGTGAATACCGTATAACAATAGTTTCGACCGGTTCGCGGACAAAACCAACAGGAGTTTTAGAAACATGAAAAGGATCCTTGTCGCGTTGCTGGCTGCCGGCCTGTGCTTGTGCTTCAACCAACCTTCCGCGGCCGCCGACGAGCAATCGGCAATAAAGGTGGGCGCCTTGTTCTCGGTCACGGGGCCGTCCAGTTTCCTTGGCGGCCCGGAGGCGCGTATTTCAAAAATGCTTGTTGACGATATCAACGCCAAGGGCGGTGTTGCGGGGCGGAAAATAGAACTGCTCATCAAGGACACCATGGGCGACCCTGAAAAGGCCATTTCCTTTGCCAAGCAATTGATAGAAGAAGAGAAGGTTTTTGCGATCATCGGCCCTTCCACAAGCGGGGAGTCGCTGAAAATCAAGAAGCTCTGCCAGGATAACAAGACCATATTGCTTTCATGCGCCGCGGCGGAATCCATCGTGGAGCCGCTGTTGCCGTACGTTTTCAAAACACCGCAAAAGGACAGCTATGCCGCGCAATCAATCTACCAGCGCATGAAGGAAATGGGGCTGACCAAGGTCGGGATCGTAAGCGACAACACCGGGTTTGGCGCAGGCGGCAAGAGCCAGCTCGAGAAATACGCGCCTGAATACGGAATAACCATCGTGGGCAACGAGGTCTATGACAAGGGTGAGACTGACTTGACGGCCGTTGCAACCAAGATCAAATCATCCGGCGCCCAGGCTGTCGTAAACTGGCAGTCAATCGTGATGAAGAATTTCCGGCAGGTTGGCTTTACGGGCACCTTGTTTCAGAGCCACGGCTTCGGGAACATAAAGTACGTCCAGGCGGCCGGCGCCGCGGCGGAAGGCGTGCTGTTTCCCTGCGGCCGGCTACTGGTTGCGGAAGAACTCCCGGATGACCATCCCCAGAAAGCACTGCTCGTCAAATGCAAGAAGGATTACGAGGATCGATTCAAGGAGGATGTCAGCACTTTTGGCGGCCACGCCTACGACGCCATCGTGCTGCTCGTGGAAGCCATAAAGAAATCGGGTCCGGACATGGAAAAGGCCCGCAGCGCG
>CAZWBR010000092.1:0-488 GCA_964632305.1 uncultured Prolixibacteraceae bacterium | reverse complement strand
CTGACGGTCAAAGACGGGAAATTTGCGATCAGCAAGCCGTAGACGGGAACGCGCATGCAGGCAGGGGGGAGTGTCGGAAACGAGACTCCCCCTTTTGTTTATCATGGATTTTAGTCTCCTGCTCGAATACGTTTTTGCAGGCGTCACTTACGGCGGCATTTATGCCGTCGTGGCGATCGGCTTCAACATAATATACAACACGACTGAAATCATAAACTTCGCCCAGGGCGAGTTTGTAATGCTGGGCGGAATGATAGCCATAAGCCTTCACTCCGCGGTGTCGCTGCCGCTCGCGATACTTGGGGCCGTGGCGCTGACCATGCTTGCCGGCGCGGCCATCGAGATTTGTTTCATTCGACGGCTGGAATCGCCGTCGGTCCTGCGCATGATCATAATCACGATAGGCGTTTCAATCCTGATACGCGAAGCCGCGCTGCACCTGTGGGGCGACGGAGTCCGGGCGCTGCCGCATTTCACGGGCAGCGAGA
>CAZWBR010000091.1:994-2109 GCA_964632305.1 uncultured Prolixibacteraceae bacterium | reverse complement strand
GCCGGCCGCGTCGTACAACATGCCCGGCTCGCCGTGTATGGGATAGTTGTCCCAGCTGACGAAATCCAAATCCCCGGCCAGGTCGAAATAGTTCAGGTCGGGAACGAACCCCATGAAGTTGTGGGTGACAAAATGCTTCGGGCAGACCTCGCGAAGAATCCGGACCTGGTCCCGCTGGAAGCGGACGTTCTGAAAAGTGAAAAAGCGCTGGAAGTCGAGACACTGGCCCGGGTTGAAAGTTGACTGGTCGGGCGGAATCCGTATTTCGGACCAGGCCCGGACCCGGTGGCCCCAGAAATGAGCGCCCCATGCGCGATTCAGTTCTTCGAGGCTTCCATACCGCTTGCGCAGCCAGTCCTGGAAGTCGGCCCGGCAGGTCGGGCAGAAACATGGCGGCGCGCCGAATTCGTTGTCCGTCTGCCAGCCTATGACATTCGGGACGCTCCGGAAGTGCAAGGCCATGGCGCGTGTAATCCGCTCCGACAGCAGGCGATAGGCTCCGCTGGAAAAGCAGTTGTTCTTGCGCACGCCCCATACGGCGCGCCGGCCGCCGGCTTCCATGGCAAGGGTTTCGGGATACTTCTCCGCAACCCACGCGGGCATGACTGCCGTTGGCGTGCCCAGGACGGCCGAAATGCCGCGCTTGCGCAGGGTTGCCAGGGCTTCGTCAAGCCATGAGAAATCGAACCGCCCCTCCTCGGGCTCCATGAAAACCCAGGCGAATTCAGCCATGCGAACCACGTTGAATCCGGCCTGCTTCATCCACTTCGCGTAAATGGGCCAGCGTTCGCGCGGCCAATGTTCGGGATAGTAATCTGCGCCGATGTACATGTTGTGCAGCCTCCAAATAAACAACTGCCCGCTATTTGAAAAGCTCAGCCTTCGCCGCCATCAAGACAGGAAACTGCTCGGGTTGTTCAGGCTGCAGGCTGTTGGGAAAAGATTGCATTCGTCCTGCATGTTCGCCTCATGCCCGGCTATGCGAGACAGTCAATTCCCTCCCGTTTCTTCAATCCAAAACCATAACCGCCCAGGACAAACAGTCTAACCTGCTTCAGCCTGGCTGCGTGAGTAATCGAGCCCATTATACACGCCCAACTCCCATGACTTTCGAA
>CAZWBR010000091.1:0-973 GCA_964632305.1 uncultured Prolixibacteraceae bacterium | reverse complement strand
CCGGGCATGAGAAATCCAGGCCGGTATGCGGGCGTTTGGAGGATCGGACACGGCTGCTTCAAGAAAGCGTTAAAAGCGGCTAGACAACCACAAGCGACTGTGCATAAATGCCAGATGGTTTTTGGAAACAAACAGGAGGTTCATATGCCGCGCAGCCAATCAAGCCGCATTCGCGTCACCGTATGGAATGAGTTTGTCCACGAAAAGGAAAGCGAGGCCATACGGAAAGTTTATCCGGACGGAATTCACGGAGCAATAGCCGCCGGCCTGTCGAAGAACGCTGACATGAGCGTCAGCACAGCCACGCTCGACCAGCCGGAGCACGGGCTGACGGAGGACGTCTTGAACAACACTGACGTCCTGAGCTGGTGGGGCCATGCGGCCCACCACAAGGTGGAAGACAAGATCGTCCAGCGCGTTCAGAAGAGGGTGCTGGAAGGTATGGGGCTCATCGTCCTGCATTCAGGCCACTACTCGAAAATCTTCAAAGCCCTGATGGGCACAAATTGCTCGCTGAAGTGGCGCGAGGCCGGGGAAAAAGAGCGCCTGTGGAACATCGAGCCGGGCCACCCGATAACCAAGGGGCTCGGCGAGTATTTCGAGATCCCGCACACCGAGATGTATGGCGAGCGCTTCGATATTCCCACGCCCGACAAGGTCGTCTTCATTTCCTGGTTCGAAGGCGGCGAGGTCTTCCGCAGCGGCTGCTGCTGGGAACGCGGGCACGGGCGCGTCTTCTACTTCCGGCCGGGGCACGAAACATTCCCGATATATCACCAGCCGGAAGTACAGACCGTGCTCACAAATGCCGTGCGCTGGGCGCACCAGGCTGTCCGCATCGCGGACAAGTGCCCCAACACGCAGCCCCTGGAGAAACTCGGGCCTAGGCAGGCATAGCCGCGCCCCAAGGACATTCCAGCCCGCCGCGATCCCGAGGCCGCGCTCCATGCCGGACGCGGACGCGGCGGGCCCC
>CAZWBR010000090.1:0-2288 GCA_964632305.1 uncultured Prolixibacteraceae bacterium | reverse complement strand
GACCATGCGTTTTTCAACGAGTTTAGATTCTAGATAAGTAAATCCGTCTCTTTTTCCCGATTTTCCTGTGCAAAAGGTACCGCTTGCTGTCGACAACGTCGCAAGAACAATAAATCCGTGTCCTTTTCAACGCTCCCTCCCCGATCGGTCAGAAATCCAAAGGGCTCTTGGCCTCTTTGACAGTCCTGCTCGGGACGCAATGGGTGTAGAATCCGCTCCAACAGGTATTTATCGGGATCGGGTTGACCGTCAACGCGCCGACCAACTGCTCCCCCGGGGGCGGGTTCATCGCACTGGTCGAGCATGACGGGTCTTTTCCCTTCTCTGGGTTCGGTCCTTCGTCCGCTGGCGGCGGACTACTATGACCTCTGCTGACTCCTGTCAGGGAACCAGGCATGTTGCCATGCATGGCGTTTTCCAACGGTAGTTGGATCGCATACCGGACAGGTCTCCCCGGATAAGGACGTGATCTTTCACTATGCAATCGCGGCATTTACCGTATCTCCCGAACCCAGGGCGTGATCATGTTGTGCTGACTGACCCAGAGACTCGGCCTTGTATGCCATTTCTGTTCGTCGACTCATAGCTTTGCGCTCCAGCTTCCTCCAGACGAGCCCTCGCGAGATCGCCCTTGCTTTCGGCTAGTACTTATGTTCCTGTCATCACGACAGGAACAGGGTTTACATACAGGGGACTTACACCCCATAAGATCACGCCCATGCCGGGCGTACCCAAGAAATCCACGGTACCCAGTAAGGCGCGCGGACGCGCCTCACTGGTCCCGTGATTTCAATCGTTAGGGTGCTACAATCTATATATTGAAAAAAATATGAACCAAGATAGGTGCAACGAAAATCATGAATAAAATAGACAACGTAGAAATAATTGGTTTTTGGGGAAATAGGAGGTTAAATATTCACTTCTTCCCTGATGTAAACTTTTTTATTGGTGTAAATGGCTCAGGTAAAACTACTGTAATAAATATGATAGCTGCAGCTCTTTCCGCCGATTTTACAACACTGGACCGACTCCCATTCCAAAAAATAAAAATCGAACTTTCCGAAGTTGGAGGAAGGAAAAAACCTAGCATTGAAGTGGAAAAAATTGAAAATGAAGATTCACCTTATTCAAGCGTTGTATACAGGATAAAAGAAAAAGCCTCTGATAAATATAAAGAGTATTCTCTTGATGAATTTGAGGAAGAAGCCCTAATCAGAAGACGAATTCCCACACGGCAATACCAGGCATATATGCGGTCGAGAATGAATCGTGGGATTTTGGCAAGATTGGAGGCCATAGTCAATGTGAGTTGGTTATCGATTCACAGATCATCTGCCTCCAGATTTTCCCCTGAAGAGGAAAGTTACGAGTCATCCGTAGACCAAAAACTAGAAGAATTGAGCAATTCTTTAGGGAAGTACTTTTCTGTTCTATCGTCAAAAGTATCGGAAGAGATCGCTGAATTTCAGCGAAACATCATATCTTCTTTGTTGACTGAGCAAACCGAATCTGCTGTTTTCTCTCTTGTAAAGTCATTCGATTTGGATAAAGAAAAAGAGGCTCTTAATGATATTTTTGAAAAACTTAAAATTGGGGGTAAAAGTGCCAAATCCAAAATAAATAAACATTTTTCAGAAGTTAGAGAGGCAAGAGATAAACTGGAAGGTGAGCAAGGTCTCGACTTAAATGATCTAATGACCTTGGTAAATTCGTACCGAAGTCATCGTGTTGTCGAGAATTGGAATGATCTATTGAAGAAACAAGCTAAGATTTTACAACCTAAAGCGACCCTAGTTGAAGTATTGAATGGGTTGTTTCAAAGAAAAAAGATCTATATCAATGAACGAAATGAAATCGAAGCCAAAACTGATTCGGGCAAAAAATTGGTTATACGAGGTTTGTCTTCTGGCGAAAAGCAACTGATTATTATACTCGGTGAATCGCTTTTGCAAAGAGAGTCCCCATGGATATACATTGCAGATGAACCTGAACTATCCTTGCATGTAACATGGCAAGAAAAGTTAATCGAAAATCTACGTCGCGTAAATCCTCAAGCGCAAATAATCTGTGCTACCCACTCCCCGGATGTTGTTAGCACTTTTGCAAATCATGTTTTAGATATGGAGAAAATGATAAAATGAGTTTCCGCAGGACAGTATCTGGGTTAACAAATTCACATCTATTCTTTGGAGTTGATGCTGTCGTTTATTTAGAAGGTGGTAGTAGTTTATGCCGCGAAGACGTAGACCAAGGATCGTACACTGACTCAACAGCTGATATAAGGTATT
>CAZWBR010000089.1:1548-2312 GCA_964632305.1 uncultured Prolixibacteraceae bacterium | reverse complement strand
GTGAACCGTACCACCGAAGTGGTTCCCGGCGGCTTTGCGTATCCGCCTGCCGGCGCTACTGAGATCAAGGCTCTGTTCCGGGAGTATCAGGAATACACCATGTTCGGTTATTCCACGGCTGAGGAAGCCGCTGCTTCCTTCTATCAGGGCGCGTTGGACATCTTAGCCGCCAACCAGAAGTAACAGTCATCAGGAGAGCAACAGCGGGCGACCGCTGTTGCTTTCCTGAAACAGGTGATTGGAGGATCAGCCATGACACTGGAGGTTAAATCCAGGGCTAAGAAGAGCCACCGAGAAGAAACAAGAGCGGGATACCTTTTTCTGCTTCCGTGGCTGATCGGCTTCTTCTGCCTGACGATCATCCCCATGATTGCGTCTTTATACTTTTCGTTTACAAGCTATGACATGATTTCCGATCCTACTTGGATTGGACTGGATAACTATGTCCGGATGTTTGGCTCGGATGTAAAATTCAAGTACTCTCTCCGCGTTACTACTACCTATGTGCTGCTGGGCGTGCCTTTGCAATTGGCATTCGCGCTGCTGCTCGCGGTCGTTTTCAAGAGGGACCGCCCCGGAATCCGCTTTTACCGCGCCGCTTATTATCTGCCATCATTGCTCGGCGGCAGCATTGCCGTCGCAATCCTGTGGCGACAGATCTTTAATAAAACGGGCGTTATCAATCAGCTGCTTGCTGTGATCGGCATAAAAGGGAAAAACTGGATAAACTCTCCAGGGAAAAAGGAGTTATTTAATTTTTTAGG
>CAZWBR010000089.1:0-1538 GCA_964632305.1 uncultured Prolixibacteraceae bacterium | reverse complement strand
ACACTTATTTCTTTGCTTGTTTGGCAATTTGGCGCTTCGATGGTTATTTTCTTATCCTCGCTCAAACAGATTCCCCAGGATTACTACGAGGCTGCCACGATTGACGGTGCAAGCCGGCCAAGGCAATTTGTTTCTATTACACTGCCTCTGCTTACTCCCATGGTGTTTTTTAACGTGGTTATGCAGTTCATCAACGCGTTTCAAGCTTTTACACCGGCTTACATTGTATCGGCCGGTACCGGCGGCCCCATGAACTCCACGATGTTCTACACCCTGAATATCTACTTGCAGGGCTTCTCATACTTCAAGATGGGCTATGCCTGTGCGCTTGCCTGGATCCTTGTGCTGCTGATCGGCGCATTCACGGGTATTATCTTTGGAACCTCCAAGAAATGGGTTTACTACAATTAAGAAAGGGGGGTATCTCATAATGCCAAAAAAGAAACGGAACAGTGTACTGTTCCATATTCTGATCATCCTGTTCGGCCTGTTTATGATCTATCCCCTGCTGTGGATGCTTACAAGCTCCTTCAAGCCGGGCAATGAGATTTTCAAGGGGGGTTCGTTCCTGCCCCAGACGTGGACGCTTGAAAACTACAGCGTTGGCTGGTCAGGAATTTCCGGTTACAGTTTCGGGCACTTCCTGCTCAATTCCTTAAAAATTGTAGCTCTGGCGATGATCGGCAACGTACTTTCCTGCTCCATGGCGGCATACTCATTCTCCAAGGTGGAATACCGCATGCGCAACCTCTGGTTTACGCTGATGCTTGTATCCATGATGCTGCCGCTGCATGTCCGCCTGATCCCGCAGTATATCCTGTACAACAAGTTGGGTTGGGTCAACACCTACTACCCGATGATCATTCCGAAATTCCTGGCAACCGAGGGTTTCTTCGTTTTTATGATGACGCAGTACATGCGTGCATTGCCCCGCGATATCGACGAAGCGGCCATCATTGACGGCTGCGGCCATGCCGCGCACTACGCGATGATTATACTGCCTTTGTCCGTGCCGTCCATCATCACGACCTGCATTTTCACCTTCATTTGGACATGGAACGACTTTTTTACCCAGATGATTTACCTGAGCAACATCAAGACGTTCACGGTTTCCATCGCGCTCAGGCAGTATACGGATGCCATGGGTGAGAGCTACTGGGGCGCAATGTTCTCTATGTCAATCGTATCCCTGATCCCTCTGCTTATAATGTTCATTGCGTTCCAGCGCTACCTGATTGAAGGCGTAACAGCCGGCAGTATTAAAGGATAAGAGAAGAAGCTGATTATGAAGTATTTTATAAGTGAAGACCCCGGCCGCCAGATCGTCGTTTACCTGCAAAAGGGCGAGGATATCATTCTGGGTATAAAACAGGCCTGCAGCGAACTGGGTATTCGTGACGCGAGCATAAACAACGCCATAGGCTCCGCAAGCCGCATGTCTTTTCACTATGTTGCCAGCCGCGCCGATGATCCGGAGAACGTCTATGTAAATATTGATGAGGCTTGTGAAATCGGCTCCATTCAGGGAATGGTGCTGG
>CAZWBR010000088.1:1377-2325 GCA_964632305.1 uncultured Prolixibacteraceae bacterium | reverse complement strand
GAATCGGGCGGCGCCAGTGAATTTCGCTCCGTTGCCTTTGACGACGAAGGCTGTCTCTATGTCGCCGGCTGTGCTTCCGGCGCGTTTGCCGGCCAGACCAATTCCGGCGCCAATGACGGATTACTGGCCAAGTTCAATCCCGCCGGCCAGCTTGTCTGGGGCAGACTCTGGGGCGGCACAAATGACGACTATGGCCAGGCCGTATCCTGCACGGGAACCAATCTTTTTACCGGCGGCAGTAACGGCAAGGGTTACACTTGGGACACTTGCAGCTACCTGTTCAAATACGATGTGCAGGGGAATTTGCTCTGGACTCAATCGAACGAGAACTTTCGGGCCACGGAATGTGTAGTCGCTTCTTCAAATGGCGGCGTATATGTCGTTAGGTCAGGGGTTTTTTTCGGTGTCTTTTTCGAAATCGCCCGGCATGGATCCGACGGACAAGTGATATGGACCAACTTTTTTGATGATACCTACTTTGAATCTTACGGCAGTCCAAGGGTTGTACTTGCATTGGATGGCTCGCCGGCTCTAGCATTCTTGCATTTATATCACGGTATGCATATGGAGGACGAACGTAGAGAGTTTTGCTTCATAAGATACTCGGAGAGTGGAGAAATCACAGGTGGTTGGAGTTCACCATACTGGTGGAATAGCCCTCAGCCCCGCGGCCTAACGATAGGCGTGCGATACGAGGCCTATGTCGTTTCCGACTACGGCAATGCCGAGCTACGGAAATATCGCGAGGGCATCAACTCAGTCTCCGCTCTCAATAACTTCTCCGGCACGGGCCGGTCGGACATGACTGTTTTCGATCCTTCCAGCGGCTGCTGGTATGGCGCCAATGCAACGAACGCGAGCGTGTCGCTCTGGGGCTACCAGTGCGCGGCGGGCGGACAACAGCCTGTGCCCGGCGACTATGATGGCGATAGGATTGCCGATGCGGCG
>CAZWBR010000088.1:0-1367 GCA_964632305.1 uncultured Prolixibacteraceae bacterium | reverse complement strand
ATTCGATCCTGCCGAGGCGCGCTGGTACATTGCCAAGCCAATCGAGGGCAAATCCATCAACATCATAGCCTGGGCTGTTCCGTGGGGCTGGGCAGGGGCCACGGTGGTGCCCGGCGACTATGACGGCGACGGAACTTACGATCTCGCGGTCCATGATGAAGCCTCGGGCGGCTGGTACATCATGTCCCTCACGCGCGGCATTCTAGCCTGGAATGTTTTGTGGGGCTTTCCTGGCGCACAACCCGTGCCGGGCGATTACGACGGTGACGGAAAATGGGACCTGGCGGTTTATGACGCAGCAAGCGGCTCATGGTTCGTTTACTCGCTGGTCAGGGGCGTGTGGGTGTGGGGCTACGCCTGGGGCTATGCCGGCACACAGGCTGTGTCATGCGACTATGATGGCGATGGCGTCAGCGACTTCTGCATTTACGATCCAGCCAGGTGTCTGTGGTACGGGTCGTCAATTTCGCCAAAAGCGGAATTCAGGAATGGTCTTGCCTGGGGCTTCCCCGGCGGCGTGCCTGTGTCGGGCGATTTTGACGGCGATTCAGCGACGGATGCGGCCATCTACGATCCCGCGTCCGGGGCCTGGTTCATCTATTCCTTTGCCCGCGACGCCATTATTGCCTGGAACGTGCCATGGGGTTTCCCCGGCGCCATACCTGTCGGCGGTGCGCAATAATCTTCGATGAGGGCCGGTCGCACAAATAATAAATAGTTGGGATATGAGCGGAAAAAGAGTAGGACATGAGGCATGGCAAGCGGGCTAAGAGTCGAATGGTCTTGAAAGCAGACGTGAGGCTGGCCCGGCTGGCGGCGCGTCTTGAAACGCTATTGAAAGCATAAAAAAGAGCTTGTTTCTTATTTGCAGGACTGACCTTCAAAATGAGCGAATGGGAAGGAATGGATTGGAGCAAGGCGCCCTCGCCCGCCTACGTGGTGGATGAAGCGGCGCTTGAGCGCAACCTTGCGCTTTTGGATGATGTTCAGCGCGGCGCGGGCTGCAAGATCATCATGGCGCTCAAGGGTTTTTCCATGTTCAGCGTGTTCCCGCTGGTCCGGCGGACCCTGTGCGGGGCGGCGGCCAGTTCCCTGAACGAGGCGCGGCTGGCGCGGGAGGAATTCAAGGGCGAGGTGCATGTTTACGCGCCCGCGTACCGCGACGACGAATTCGAGCAATACCTTGAGCTGGCGGATCACATCGTGTTCAACTCGTTCAGCCAGTGGCGCCGGTTCCGGCCGGCTGTGCGCCGCGCGCGGCGGCGGATTCGCTGCGGGCTGCGGGTCAACCCGGAACACTCGGAGGTGAAGGTTCCGCTCTACGATCCCTGCGCGAAAGGATCCCGGCTTGGAATCACCCTTGACGC
>CAZWBR010000087.1:0-2329 GCA_964632305.1 uncultured Prolixibacteraceae bacterium | reverse complement strand
CTCGCCTTTAAGGGAGAACATTACAACAATGGTAAACAAGAGCGCGATAAGTGTAACGGGACTGATTTTAGGTATAAATTTCTGGTTGTACCACTCTTTACTTTTAGCCTTAACCAAAACTGAACGGGTAACAAATCCGGCCGCAAAGGGGATACCTAAATAGATAAGCACACTTTTCGCGATTTGCCAAATAGTAATATTCTCTACTATGGGGTTATTGGGAATTCCGAACCATCCCGGCATTATAGCTATGAAAATCCAGGCGTAAAGCGGAAAAAACAGTACTTGGAAAATGGAGTTGAAAGCCATCAAGCCGGCACAATACTCGGGATCACCCTTCGCAAGATCGTTCCAAACCAACACCATCGCGATGCACCTTGCAAGCCCTATCATTATTATTCCGTACATGTAGGGCAAATTAGAGTTGTTCTCTCCGGGGAAAATTTTAAAAAATAGGATAGCTAGAAAAAACATTAACAACGGGCCTATTACCCAGTTTTGCAATAGGGAAAGCGACAATATTTTTGTGTTTTTGAAAACCTTCCCCAACTCCTCGTATTTAACCTTGGCGAGAGGGGGAAACATCATAAGTATCAATCCTATAGCTATCGGGATATTTGTTGTGCTGTTGGTTGTGAACTTCATGGATTCCCAAATTTCGGCTATCTTGGGGAAAAGAAAACCCAAAAACACGCCAATCAACATGGCCAGAAAAATCCAAATAGTTAGATACCTATCCAATATTTTTAGTTTCGGTTCCATTCTTTCAAAAATTTATGTGGTAAACAAAATTTTATGGGTTCATTCTTTCCCGGCGGAAACGGTTACGCTAAAAATTCCGTTTTCTCCCTCATTAAAGGATTTTATGCCATTTTGTGGGATATGTTTTGATATCACATCATCGGGAAGTACAATCCTTTTTTGTTTATCTACCCGAATACTTTTAAAACCGGATTTTTCGATGATGCCTAGATAATTCGACAGTTTTATGGCGCCGGAGACGCAACCAACAAAAAGTTCAGCGTCATTTTTCAAGTTGATTGGGAGATCACCTATGGTTACCACATCGGAAACACAAAAATGGCCGCCAGGTTTCAAAACCCTGAAAATCTCTTTAAAAGCTTTGCTTTTATCCGGTACAAGGTTCAATACACAATTCGAGATCACCACGTCGAAAGTGGCGCTATCAAGGGGCATCTCTTCAATATCCCCAAGAATGAAATCTATGTTATTAAAACCCAGTTTATCCCGATTTTGCTTTGCTTTCTTGATCATTGGTTCGGTAAAGTCCAGTCCCGTTACCTTGCCGCTTTCCCCTACAATTGCCCTTGCCACGAAACAATCGTTGCCAGCTCCACTGCCTAAATCCAATACATGGTCGCCTTTCTTGATACCGGCATATTCTGTTGGAACACCACAACCAAGATTAAAGTCGGCTTCAGGGTTATAACCCTCCAACCCGCCATAACTTTCGTTGAAACCAAAGTATATCTCTTCTGATCCACAACACGATGATCCGCAACAACATGAATTGGATTTGGAGGTGTCTTCCACTATTTTACCGTACTTTTCCTTAACAATCTCTTTTTTGTTTTCCATTGTACTAATTTATTGGTAGGTTAACATATTGAATTATAAAAGATTAAAAAATCGTTTTTGATCTTGTCCCTGATTCTTCGAAATTCGCCCATAATATATTCCTCTGAACCCGTTGCGTGTGAGGGATCTTGGAAACCCATGTGCAGGCGATGGGATACTTTCCCTAGGAAAACCGGACAACTCTCTTTTGCGTCGTCGCATACAGTGATTACATAATCCCATTCCTCGTCGAGGTAGATATCCACTGATTTTGGATAATTTTTGCCTATGTCGATCCCTATCTCGGACATGACAGCTACAGCCCTGTGGTTTACAGCTTGGGCGGGAAATGTTCCCGCTGAACAGACTTTGGTTTTTTTGTCGATGTTCTGTAAAATACCTTGGGCCATTTGGCTTCGGCAACTGTTGCCCGTACACAATATCAATATTTTCTTCATAATATAATTGTATTAATATAACTTAGGAAATGGGGTGAGTAGTAACTATCACAATAACAGTTTTATATTAATCGATTTTACATTCATAATTCGCAGGAACTTCTATTCCATTTAGAAACGCTTCGGTTATTTTTTTTAACTCTTTTACCTTTGCGTTGTCCAGACAATAGCAAGTTTTTACCCCTTCAGTAGTGCCTTTTATCAAACCAACATCTTTTAGCTCCTTGAGGTGTTGGTTGACGGTAGTCCTGCTTAGAGGAAGAACCTCGGCAATATCGCCTGTAATACATGTT
>CAZWBR010000086.1:712-2350 GCA_964632305.1 uncultured Prolixibacteraceae bacterium | reverse complement strand
CTTCGTCCGGCTCCAACACGATGGCAAGCGCGCGGCGGAGAATGGCGGAGAGCCCTGGGCCGAACTGGAACTGCTCAACCAATCCATCACAGAGTCGCCTGCAGCGGCCCAGTAGTGTCCTGCATCCGCAATCCTTTGTGAGAGCATCCGGCGAAAACGGCCTTCAGGCCCCCGTCGCTTCATCCTCGTTGTGGCGCACGCTTCAGCGTGCCGCGCCGCCACTCCTGGCGGCGCCCGGCCCTCCCAGTGGGGCAGACGATCGCTGTCTGTCGTCTGCCGTCATCGCATTCCGCCCCCGCCTCCCGCTATCCTCAAGAGTTGTGGACACCCGCTCCCGCCGGCTGCTGCAAGCGCTCCAACAAGAAGTGGTTTGCTGCGAGCGTTGCCGCCGTCTCATCGAACATTGCCGCCACATGGCGCAGGTCAAGCGCCGCGCCTATCTTGACTGGGAGTACTGGGGCAAGCCGGTGCCGGCTTTCGGAGATCCGAACGCGCGTGTCCTGATCGTGGGTCTGGCGCCCGCCGCCCACGGCGCCAACCGCACCGGCCGCATGTTCACCGGCGACCGCTCCGGCGAGTTCCTCTATCGCGCCCTTCACGAAACCGGCTTTGCGTCTCAGGCGGAGAGCGTCGCGCGCGATGACGGCCTCGCCCTCCGCGACGTCTACGTCACCGCGGCCGTGCGCTGCGCCCCGCCGGACAACCGCCCGTCGCCGGAGGAGATTCGTGCCTGCCGTCCTTACCTGGTACGGGAGCTCGGCCTGCTGCCGCGGCTCCGCGTGGTGGTGGCTCTCGGCCGGATCGCTTTCGACGCGACCCTCGCGGCCTTCCGCGATCGAGGAGTGCCGGTCCGCCTCTCCGATTTCACCTTCGGCCACGACCGCGAGCACACGCTCGGCCCCGGCCTTCCTCTGCTCATAAGCTCCTACCATCCGAGCCAGCAGAACACCTCCACCGGCCGCCTCACAAGGGCGATGTTGAAGGCCGTGTTTCAGCGCGTGCGCGGGTATCTTTCGGGCGCCTAGCGCGAGCGAAAGCGGCGTGCCGCGAGCAGTCCGAATCCCGCAAGGGCCAGCACCCACGTGCCCGGCTCGGGCACCGTCGCACCGCTCTGCATACTCGGCCCGAAATAGTGGACACCGCTCACGAAGTTGTCGGGATATTCCAGGTTCGACGTATCGTCGGAATACGCGCCTCCCAAAAGGGTGATGCGTGGGTCGACGGTGATGCTGGTCACTCCCCACCCGCTTGGCGGATACCAGACGAAGGGGTCACCTGCGCCGTACGGCCATGTAGCCACGATGACGTAGGTCTCACCCGCTCCGAGTTGCACAGGCGCGATCGGAACGAATCGGAAGTAGTTGTCGAGCGTGCCGCCGGTTCCGGCGGGCACCTCCGCCGTCACCAGCGCGTCCGACACGCCGAACGAGTAAATCGCCACCGTGTGCGCGACACCAAGACCGTCCTGGTTTGCGTCGTAGAAGCCCAAGGCGGTGATGTCGAGCGCCTCGGAGACCGAAAACGTGTATCCGACAACACGATTGGGCGGGATGTCATAGTTGACGATCGGGCCGCCGACTTCGATCAACGCAGAAAAAACGACCACCGGGAACACCATCAGGAGCAACGGCAGCAACG
>CAZWBR010000086.1:0-702 GCA_964632305.1 uncultured Prolixibacteraceae bacterium | reverse complement strand
CCGACATGATGGCCTCGCTCAAGGCATTCTACTTATTGGTCCAACCACAGTCAAGGCGCCCTCCGGTTTTCGAGATCCGGCCTTTCCGGTGCTTGCGCCAGCCGTCCGGGCTCCCTGCGGCACATCCGCCGTTCCACGGTGACGATGCAGGCCGTCGCGTGGGGTTTGTTACACTACTTCCTTCATCCTCGCCTATGCGGCAACGGCTCGAACAGTACTTCGAATTCGCATCCCTCAAGACCAACTGGCGCACGGAGATTCTGGCAGGCGTGACGAGTTTCGTCACCATGGCCTACATCATCTTCGTCAACCCCTCCATCCTGGCCGACGCCGGCATGCCCTTCGCCGCGGTGGTGGCCGCCACGTGCCTCTCGGCGGCCGTGGGCAGCCTGCTGATGGGCTCAGTGGCACGCTACCCGATCGCGCTCGCCCCCGGCATGGGCCTGAACGCCTACTTCGCCTACGTCGTCGTGAAGGGGATGCACATCCCTTGGCAGGTAGCGCTCGGGGCCGTGTTCCTCTCGGGTGCATTGTTCGTGGCCTTGACCCTGGCGGGCGTCATCAAGCAGGTGGTCGCCGCCATTCCCACGGAGCTTTACTCGGCCATCGCCGCGGGCATCGGCCTTATGCTGGCGCTGGTCGGATTCCGCAACTCCGGCATCATTGTGGCCAACGATTCCACCACCGTCGCCATGGGCGACC
>CAZWBR010000085.1:0-2472 GCA_964632305.1 uncultured Prolixibacteraceae bacterium | reverse complement strand
TTCTAACCCCTTTGTTGAATCGGCTATACCTACCTCTCTCATTCCGGGATTGTCTACCAATATTCCCCCGTTTTCAAGAATGATCAGTTCCCTGTGGCTAGTAACGTGTCGGCCTTTATTTGTGCTTTGGCTAATATGGTCTGTGCGCATCAAAGGTTTACCGGAAAGGTTATTAATAAGGGTCGATTTTCCTACACCTGAAGAACCTAACATACAATATGTTTTTCCTTTTTCAAATAGCGATTTTATTTTGTTGTAGCCATCTTGTGATTCATTGCTTATGGTAATTATTGGAACGTTTTTAATGCGGGATTCAATGCTCCCGACAATTTCCGAGGTTAGTTTTGCATCGATTAAATCTATCTTACTAAGCACAATAATGGGAGTAACATTGGATGAATTACAAATTGTAAGGTATCTCTCAAGTCTATTTATATTGAAATCCCTGTCGGCTGCCTGAACCAATAGCGCATAATCGATATTTGTAGCTATAATCTGTATCTCCCCGAACTTGCTCACTGCCTGTCGGGAAATAACTGAAAACCTCGGTAGAATGCCATGGATGATTGCGAAATCCGGTTCGTATACTGTTATTGCTACCCAGTCGCCTACCGCAGGGAAATCAACCCGACTTTTTGACGAAAACCGCAAATTTCCAGTTATCTCGGCTTCAAACTCCCCCGTTTCGGTTTTCACGGTATATCTCTCTTTGTGCTCCGAAATAACCCTACCAATCCCAAAGTCGCCAAGGTTATTTTCTATCCTTAATTTTTCAAAATTGCCGTTATATCCAAGATCTTCTAAGTTCATCTTTTTTTATGAATTTTGATGTTTTGTTGTAAAGGTATAACATGCTTGTCCTTTCATATTATCAATGCTTTCTGGATTTTCCAGTAATTGTTTCTATAGAGAGTTTTAGGACTTTGACCCTTATGCATAAACTTCGTTTTCGATACTGCACATCGATATAAACCCAAACTAATTTTTTACAAACAAATTGACCGACTCTTCAACTGCTGACACTCTATCTTGTCTTCTTATCCGGCTGTTCATATTTAGAATGGTGTTTTGTAAAAACACAAAATTACCAAAAATTATTAATTATAAACAGCAACACTATGGTTAAGGATTGGGATTAAGGCTAATAAAAATGGCATGATTACGAAGGGGGAGGATGCCTATCAATATTTATGACTTTATCTTTGCGAATCTAATTTCATTAAAAATCTTGTTATTTTTACAAATAGATTTTTCAAATACGGCTTCTTGTACAAAACCACATTTTAAAAGGACTCTTTGAGAAGCTTGGTTGTAATCAAAAACGCCAGTATAAATACGAACTATATCAAGGTGGGAAAACCCCCATTCGGTTATTAAGTTAACGGCCTTTGTTGCAATACCTTTGTTCCAAAAGGGTTCGCCCACAAAATATCCAATTTCCGCACTTTTCCTATAAACGTCTGATCCCTGGGATAGGCTAATATTCCCTACGTAATCATTTTGATATTCAATTGCGAAGAATGTCTTTGGATTTTGGGAATCGACCATTTTCTTAAAGGTCTTGGCACTCTCGATAGTATATGGTTTTGGAAATCCATCGCGGAGGTTAATACTAACCTTGTCGTTGTTTGCATAAATAGCCAATTTATTCAAATCCGAATCCATTAACTCCCTTAGAAGTACGTCGCCATTCCTGCCGATTATAATTTTTTCCATCTCTATTTTTTTTTGTGTATCTACATTCCGACAAGCATTCGCCTCCAATCGTTTCACCTGTGTTTAATATTGCCTTCCAGTTGTCTTTTTCAACGGCAATCGTTGTTTAAAATGGATTTTTTGCCCGACGACTTATTGGGAAATACAAACCAAATTTCGTTTGTAGTCTCAAAGTTGTCTGTTAGCCAAGTTTTCCAATCAACCCGACTTTCAAAGTACTTAATTTTATTTTCTGATGTCATAATAAGGCATTCAGACTAATTATTTTGCTGCCTTTACTCCCGTAATAATTTAGCATTTCGTTGATCTTCCTTTTATCATAACTCGTAATACAATCGGATAGGACGTTAACTCCATAATTTTCCTTGCTTAAATTATAAACGGTTGATTTGACACAAGCAACAGCATCTGCCCCCGCTATGTAGAAATCACTTATTTTATTTTTATTGATAAAGTCGGCAAACTCCCCACAGGTAAGAGCGTTCCCTTTGGATTTTGTGAAAATATTCTTTGATACTATTTTCATATCCGGAACTAATTCAGAACCACTTGTATTGGGTTTAAAAGTCCTTGTGCCAGCCGATAAATTTTCGTGTCTTATATAAACAACTGGAATATCATTGTTCACTGCCCAATCAATGGCTTTATTTATATTGCCTATTATTTCCTTATAATTCTTGGTTATATCATTTTGGATATCAATTATTACTAATGCTTTTCCCATTTTTTTAGTGTCTTTGTTGGTCGATTTATATT
>CAZWBR010000084.1:0-2475 GCA_964632305.1 uncultured Prolixibacteraceae bacterium | reverse complement strand
GATAATAACATTTTTGCAATTATTTTACAATCGACTTTATCAGTTTTTGTTTTGCGAAGAGATAAACTTTTACGATATAAGTTTGCATGTAAAGGATTAAAAACAACGGTTTGCAGACCTTTATTTAAAAGATATCCTAAAATGTTATAGCTATAGTGTCCGGTAGCTTCAAGTCCTACTTTAATTTTACTCAAATCTTTTTCGGTGCCTATAATTGTTTGTATAATAAAATTAAAGCCTTCGATGTTGTTTTGAACGCTAAACGGACTTGCCGCAATAGTTCCGTCAAAGTTTAAAATGCAACAATCGTGTTTATCTTTTGCAACATCAATACCAACATAAATCATATTTTCTGCTCCTTTGTCAAATTAATGCTGCTTTTTGCCACAGTGTTCTTTGCAATTGTAGCCTCGTTCTACATAAACCGTCTGACGGTATCTAACTGATTAACAAATATACAAAGAAACTGTGGTTAGATCCTTTCGGAAACCGTCAAGCGGTAAGGCAAAAATACTAATCCACAGCATCTGGCAACATTATATCATTGAACCAATGAATCTGAAATATTCTTTTATATTTGTCTTTTGGCTTTCGCAACCTATCACAACAGCTCAAACTCCGCAATGAAAGAAAACTATTGCCGAAAACTTAATATTTTCATTAAAGTCAAGTAGCAATACTTGGCTTTTTTATTTATCCGAATGCAATACTTTTCTTTTTGTATCCTTGCTGCGTTTTCTCTGTTGTGATGGCCGGTTGTCGCCAAAATACAAATTGAATATAAAAGATAACAAATAATTGTTATCAATTACTATTTAATTATACGAGGCAAAATAAATATTCGGAGGTAAATCCTATGGGAAACAAAGTTTCCAAAATCACAGATTTCAGAAAGAAATATTATCTTTCTGAATTTCAGCTTTATGACGGTGAAGAATTTATTACATTCAACATCGTCGATTTGAGTACCGAACGTAATGAAATTACGGTTGCTGTTACCAATAGAGGCAAGATAAGCGTTATCACTTATGACCTCAAGCGTGACGGCGACCGTTTTTATTTCGAGTACGGCATTATGTGCGATTCAATTAACGTAGATGATTTTGAGGAGGTGAACGAATGAAACTTACGCTTGCAAATATTAAATCGATTAAGCAAAACAGCGATAACGCGCTTACGAAAAGGGTTTGCGGTTACGTCATTGACGAATGGGATAATTACGACGACAAGAAAAACATTTTCACAGACGTGCTTCATTACGGATGCCAATCGGGAACGGTTGGCTTTCTTATTTATTACCACGATACGATCACTTTTTACAAGAAGTATCAGGACGAAATCAACGAGCTGTTATCGGACACTATGAGCGATTCGGGTTTATACGACCTATCGGAACTGTTCGGCGATAAATGGGATAAAGAAGATCCGCTTATACACGACTGCTCTAACCAAAACTTGCTGGCGTGGTTTGGATTTGAAGAAACTTTACGCAACATCGGGCTGAATTTTGAAGCTCTCGAACAAGAAATTTAATATAAGGAGAATATTAAAATGACAAGACAAGAACAAAAACAGGAAGCTATCGCAAGAATGAAGATGCTTAAGCTTCACATAAATGCAATCAACGAATTCGAAAAAGAAGACGTTATTAACCTTTCGGAACACGGAGGAATTTTGTATTGGCTCAACGCTAATCAGATGCAGTACGTCAAACAATTCGAGCAAAAGTACAATTCCGTCGTTTACCACGTTATTCACAATATAACAGAGTTCGGCGAACTGCTTGCTTTCCTTTACGTATCCGATTCCGAAGAAGAATGGGGTTACGACAGAGACGACATTAAAAACGGATACGCCTGCGTTTACGTTAAAAACCTGGACGACGAAATGTGTTCGGAGTTCGGCAGTATCGGCATTAAACCGCAATTCGGCGGTTTAGCCAGAACTTGTTAAGGAGGATTTGAAAATGGCAACATTAAAAGACTTGGAAAAGTATCTTGATTACGAATTTTCTTCGGGCGGTTACACCGGCGAGGACTACAAACAGTTTCAAAACAAATACATAAATTACTTACGCGTTTTGTGCAGACAAAACGGCTGGGAGCTTGTGAACGTGGGACGAAACCACTACGAGTTCTCGGCCTTTTTCAAAAACAGCGAAAACCGTTATATCTACTTTTCTATAAGCGACGTGAGATTCTGGAAAGACGAATGGTACAACCGCATTCTATACCGCACGGCGAAGCACGAAAAGGATTACACGGGCGGACATAACTGTTATACGAACTTACCGGCATTGCAAAATACGATAAAAAACACATTTGACAAGGAGTTTTGATTATGAAAGTTTACATGGTTTTATTCGACTGGTCCACAACGGACGACGAAGCAGTTGAAGTCGAGCTATTCGACAGCTATACCAAAGCGCACGAACGGTTTTGCGAAATTATCTTAAACGAGCAAAATCCCGATATG
>CAZWBR010000083.1:0-2730 GCA_964632305.1 uncultured Prolixibacteraceae bacterium | reverse complement strand
ATATAAAGTTTACAAATGAATATATAGGGAAAGAATCAATGTATTACAGTAGTGCTACGAATGAGAATGGAGGATGGTATTTGGATGGAAATAACATTAGAACTATAGAGGGAGAGCCAATGTTAGTAGAGGAAGGACAGGATATGATAACGGTATATGCACAGTATCAGAATTATACCTTGAGTGGAGAGAATAAATGGGTATATGGTAATACAGATATATCATATCCAGATATAGTAGTAAGTGATAATTGGGAGAAGGATTTATCAATGAAAGATAGAGGAACAGAGTTAGTATTTAGATCCTATGCAGGACTTTGGGGTTCTAGTACTACATCTAGTTCTTCAGCAAAAAGTGTAACAGATTTTGCTAAAGGAGTTGCTAATGCTGTAAAGGCAGAATCAAAATCAGAAAGTAGTGGAGCAAGTACAAGTAAAAGTACTGCAGGAAGTAGTGGAGCAAGTACAAGTAAAGGTACGGCAGGAGGAGGACTAAGCACGCCAAAAACTACAAAGGTAGATACTTCAGGATGGACATCATCAATAAGTGGGGGTAACGATAATAATGGTGACGATGGCAGTCGTGATAATAATAGTAGTAATGAGGGCAGTAAAGATAGTGGAAAAGGTTTTGAGATTCCTAAAAACGTGCAAGATACTCCTGATTTATCAGAAATATATAGTACTTATAATATATCCGAAGGAGATTGGGAGAAGTTACAAAAAGGAGATGCAGGAGTAGCAGCTAGAGTAGGGTATGGCAATGCAGCTAAAGCTTTAGCTAGAGTTAATAATGGAGGAGTATTAAATAAAGAGATTTTAGATAAGATAGGATTGGGAGGAGGGCCTGTTGCTATCGCTGGTAATATGTCAGCTATATTGGGAGACGGTATATTAACTAGTGAAGTCATAGCGGCTAGCGAAACTAAACACGAAATAGTATTAAAATATAATGGAGGATCTTGGGTAGTGGATACACAAATTATTAAGGATGGGACAGAGGAAGCTTTAAAAGATAAAGATCCAGATGTTATGACTATTACAACGTTAGCTCGTAAATGTAATGATGCTGATGGTTGTGAGTGTGAGTATTCGGGTACTGTAGTAAGAGGTATTAAGAATGGCTATACTTGCAATGCTAATGGTTCTATAACTAAACCTAATAATTTGGAATATCCTTCAAATAAAATATCTCTTCTTTTAACTAGAAAAAATACAAAAGAATCATTTTCATCTACTTATGAATTTTTGTCTGAGGAGATGATATTAGACACAGAAAAATGTAAGGATAAAACAAGTTGTATGGTTTGTTTATCGGAATCTTCTCCTAATACTAGTTGTGATGTGTATGTTCAAACAAAAGGAATAGATAGTAATGGATTTTTTGATAATGCTGTGAATAATCTACTCGAATTAACTAAGGAAACGGCTAAGGAAGTGGGGACTAATGCACTAATTTCAACTATCCCTGGAGTAGGTCCCTTTGCTCTTATCGGCAAAAGTCTTAATCAAGCTATAGATAGTGGATCGGAGCTTCTTAAGATGAGTGGGGATAATTCAGTTATAGATTCTACGATTAAGGAAGTGGGGATTAATACACTAATTTCATCTGTCCCTGGAGTAGGTCCCCTTGCACTTGCTGGCAAACAGCTTAAAGAAGCTATAGATAGTGGATCGGAACTACTTAAGATGATTAAAGAAAGACCAGGTATAGCTACTATGATTGAGGATGATCCTAGTTTACCTGTTTTGTTTTTTAGATTTGTAAAAAAAGGTTTTGATACTACTATAGATACTGTCTTTGGTAAAAATGATAAAGTTGAAGTAGAGACTAATAATCCAAATGCAAATGTAGTACTAGAAAAAGATGACAATAATTATATTTCTATTAGTACAACAGTCCCTACAGCAGGAACATTTGCTGTTATACCTGGTCCTATAGCAAATTTGCTCTCAAGGCCGGATCTATATACTTTGCCTGTCGAAGATTTAGAAAATGCCATTGAATATACTAATATACAAAGAGAATTAGCTACTGAGATTATTGATATAGTAGATGGGGATGTAGATAATGATGAAAAAACACCTATAAATCGTACGTATACTGATGATCAGGGATATAGTATGAGTATATATACTGATAACGAGACAGGAGAATTCAAGATAAATATACCAGAAGAATCAGGTCTTAAAGTAACTGTTGAAGAAGATATTAAAGAATTATTAGATTTACCTCTTATACATGTTACTTACGAAGAATTACAAAAAGCTATAGATACATACAATAAAAAAGAAGAGTCTATGATATTAGAAGACTCTAATTCCAATGCATTTTCGCAGCTATATACTCTTCTTAAATCAATACTTACCAATCCATTACTAAGTGCAGTAGCATATGCTGAAGAAGATGGTGTAGATACTAATGTCTTAGGTACTACTACAAGCAAAAGTGGATACATATATTACTTACCAGAATATGGTATATATGATGTGGAAGTAACAGGAATAACAAAAACAGAGAGAGTAGAAGGAAGAGAAAGCAATTCAACTATCTTCTACATAGAAATGAATGGAATAGATGGTTTACAACTACCAGTGGATCCTGAGAATCCCCAAGTAGGTGAAGATTTTATTTTAAGCTCTGACTCATTAGAAATAAAGTACAAGGAAGTAGCGGAACCTAATCCTTTAAATATAAAGAAGGGAATAAATATAATATCCTTTGATTACA
>CAZWBR010000082.1:0-2987 GCA_964632305.1 uncultured Prolixibacteraceae bacterium | reverse complement strand
CTAATACAAGTATAATGGTTTTTTGTATTAGACAGAGTTCAGTTTACAGCCTCACAGAGTTCAGTTTACAGCCTCTTTTTCCGGCCTCCGGACCAACCATAATTCCCACCCCCCGGATCTCTGTTCGTCCCATGGCCAAAACCAGTGTTACCCTATCCTTTCTCTTACGTTTCTCTATGTTAGCATACAGGAACCTTAGAGCAACCATACAGAAACAGTACAGAAACCCCGGTGATGATCCGACCCGGAACAGGTGCGGAACTTTCTTTCCCAAAACAGCTACCCGAAAATAATTATGAAAAAAACACCTTCGTATATACATGATAAACAAATTAATCACTACTTTTGGGAGTATCCTTTTCTCAACCGACTGAAACTAAACGATCCGCAACAGCCTCCGCTTGTACAGACCGCCACCTTGAAGCCGCGCGCGGGAAGGATTTCACCGGCAAGGTTTCATTGATTGAAACTGAGGGGGTGGAGCTGTAAATAATGGGCGGAAAGAGGCCTATCATCAAGAAAAATATTCGGTATCTCCGGGAATGGCTGGGTCATGAAAGTAGATAGACTATGAAGAGAGAACCCAAAAAACGGAAATATAATCAATAACGGAATATAGCCAAACGTAAACAACAACCTTGAGGGCGATAGTGCAAACATAGACTGAGAACGAAAAAGAGATTAAATGAAATCTAAAAAATTATATAATATTCTTGAGGGATTTGACTTTGCACTCCTAGATAGTCCTGACTTTAAGGAGGATTCTGTCCGAGAAGAAATCATATTGCCAATTATTAAAGGGCTTGGTTATAATGCAAATAAGCCAAACCAAATAATTAGAAGCAGAAAACTATTACATCCGTTTGTTTCGATTGGTTCTCAAAAAAAAGATATCTATATTATTCCAGATTATTTATTTGAGGTTAATGATAAACCAGCTTGGATTTTGGATGCTAAATCACCGACAGAAGCCCTATCTAAATCGAAGCATGTTGAGCAAGCTTATTCATATGCTATTCATAGTGAAGTATGTGTAAAGTTTTTTGCTTTGTGTAATGGCATTGAGTTCGTCTTATATAATATTGAAAAGATTAAACCTGTTCTGCATTTTCCAATTAAGGCTTTACCATTATATTGGGATACCTTAAAAGGAATTTTAGCTCCTGAGAATGTATTTGAACCTAGTAGTTTGGAAATCAAAAAGGACTTAGGGCTACATTTAAAACGCTTGGGATTTGATTCATTTGAGAGTTTGATTTTTCCAGAGGTGCCTATATCTCATATTGGTCAAATGGATCCAGATTTTTATACATTAGGTGGTGCTGTTATTGTCGACGGAATTAAATATGTTGTGTCATTTGACTTCGGAGAAAACGTTTTTAAACAACTAAATGGGAAGATACCTCAATCAGGTTATGATATACTAAGTATACGAGAAGTTGGGCGAAGACGTGCAGTGAAATTTGCGGAAGAAGTTTTCTTTATAAATGTCAATTGTAAAATTGGTGAGAAATTGGAAGAGAATGATAAAGAAATATTTCTACCGATGTGGGTAAATAGTCTTTTATCAGACAAAGAAATAATGGAGATAAAAGGATGATGAATAAAAAGGCTGTTGCTAAAAAAACTATATGTTAATTGCCGTTTCCGTGCTGACAACAAGTCGTGTAGCCCGCAATCCCGACAATTATCGGGAGTGGTGCGGCTCGATCCCGATTACTCGGGACAGTCGGCAACTGCATATAGTTCCATCCGTTAGCAAACATGCAAATAACAGGCATACAATGAGATTCTTGTTCTTAATTTGGATGATATTAAATTCGGTTGTTTTGTATTCCCAGAATATGATTGTTAATCCTGATTTTAGCGATGTTACAATAAAATATCAAAATGGAAAAAAGGTATATCCTAATAACTGGAAAGCATTTAATTGGCCGTTTCCTCAATTTTACCATTTAGCATATGAAGAAACCGATAATCTTTTTGGCAAACAATCAGCAAACATAAATTCGAAAGGAATAATTGGAATTCGCATATTGAAACCAAGTATCGGTATTTTTACAAAATTAAAAAGACCCTTGACAACTGGACAAGTATACGATGTTGAGATTGAATTAAGAATAGAAAAACTTACCCTAAATTCGGATTTTGGTAAGGTGAGAGATTTTCGTACAAATGCTAAAATTGATTCTGCAAAGCTTGATTACAATTATCCGATTAGCTTGATTACCTATTTTTCATCTATTGAGTTTAGCGAAAAAAACAAGGAGAATCGGAGTTTCGTAATTTTGGATTTCCCTGCAAACATCACGCCCGATTCTACAAGATGGATTAAACTATCGCAGAGCTACACCGCCGCAGGTAATGAAGAATACTTTGCAATAGGAACAAATAGTAGTGAAGATTACGTTAAAATATTACGTAATAAAAAAAGTGATACTATTGATTACAGAAATAAATGGGCATATTATTTAATTCGAAATGTCAGCATATTCCCACATGTTGAGGATAAAATACCTAATTTAAATATAGTCGATAGCTTTCAATTTAATTTACTATCATCGAAAATTATTGATGAAAGGTTCGTGTTACGAAAATTAAACTTTGGTTTAGATAGCTATTTGCTGAATGCGGATTCTAAATTTGAATTAAACAAAATAGCAACATTTATGAAAAGCAATTTTGATTATAATTTGCATATAACTGGTCATACAGATACAATTGGAACAGAACAGTATAATCTCGTATTATCAACAAACAGAGCTAAGGCAGTATATGATTATTTAATCTCTCAAGGAATTGTAGATACTCAGCTCAGTTATGAGGGTAGAGGGGAATCACAACCATTGAATGAAAATCAACAACAAGAAAATCTTGGAAAAAATCGGAGAGTTGAATTTGAATTTAAGAAGAAGAAATAAAATGCACGTTTGCTAATAAATAGGAATATGAGCGGTCAGCAAGACCCAGCGATTATTCCCGGTTGA
>CAZWBR010000081.1:0-3273 GCA_964632305.1 uncultured Prolixibacteraceae bacterium | reverse complement strand
ATCCTACTAAACCATTTGATCCTAAAACCAGTATTTTAGACGATTTTTTCATAATGTTTAAGCAATTATACTTATTACAAAACTTAAATTCAATTAATAATGACAAATAACAACTAAGATGGTATATTCTAAAAGAATTCCAATTTAATCATTTTTTACAGAATTACATGCTCAAGAAGAAAAAGAAACTATCTATCATAATCCCTGTATATAACGAGAAAGATTTAGTCATTGATTTAATAAAGATGGTAAAAAATGTTTCATTGGATGGTATTGAAAAAGAGATAATAGTTATAGACGATTCCTCTACTGATGGATCTACTGAAATATTAAAGAAAGAGGGAGAAAAGTTTGTGAATAAAATATTCTTTCATCAAAAAAATCAAGGTAAAGGTGCTGCTATTAGGACTGGGATTCGGGAGGCTACAGGTGACGTGATAATTATACAAGATTCAGATTTTGAATATGATCCTAAAGAATATCCTTTAGTTATAAACCCTATTTTTGAAGGAAAAGCTCAAGTAGTTTATGGTTCAAGATTTCTAAGAAGCATAAGATTTAAAGGAGCATATAAACAAAATATATTGGCAAATAAAATTTTGACCTTTATCTCCAATTTAATTACAGGATACCATATAACGGATATGGAAACTTGTTATAAAGCATTCAAGAGAGAAATCATACAAGATATAAAAATATGTGAGAACAGGTTTGGCTTCGAACCAGAAATCACTTCTAAATTAGCAAAAAGAAAAATCAAATTAATAGAAGTTCCTATATCTTATTACCCTAGAACAAAAGAACAAGGGAAAAAGATAAAAATAAAAGATGGTATACGAGCATTATATTGCATAATAAAATACCGGTTTGATGAATAAAAGCCAAGAGATAAAAAGTTGTATTGCGTATTTATTTGTAGGTGGATGTGCAGCTATAGTTGAATGGATAACATTTTGGTTAACAGATATTTTGTTCCATTTTCTTGTCTCCACAACTTTATCTTTTGCAAGTGCTACATATTTCAATTATATTTTAGGCAAAAAAATAGCATTTAAAAATTATAAAAAAAGAGCAAATGACATTATTATGGTTTATATCGTAAGTGGTATCGGATTACTACTTAATCTTGCTTTGATGTATATTTTTGTTAACAAAATTAATATGACTCCTATACTTGGGAAGATTATTTCGACAGGAATAGTATTTTTTTGGAATTATTCTTCCAGAAGAATATTCATATACAAGAACTGATCGTAGAATAAATTACTCTATTCTGCTATCAAATCCAAAGTTACTGTATTATTTAGATTATTACTGATTTTGTACAACTGTCCATTTTTCAATTCTTTATCTGTAGAAAAAAGACTTGAATATTCATTTAAAAAATATTCATCTATCTGGTGCAAATATACATAATCGTATTTAGAGAATTCCGAGCTTAGTTCCTGTACCGACATATACACGATATTATCATTTCCAACGCAATATGGTACACCTAAACTCATAGCTTGAAATGGTGTATTTAATTCTCTAGGCATAATTAAGTAACTTAAGCCATAACCAACAAAGCATCCTCTTTGAGATATTACATATATAGAGCTATCCTCTTCAGTATTAGCATTTATTACTTCTGCATCTTTTATATATACACTAGTACTAGAATTATAATCTAAAGCTGGCTTTAGATTATATATACTCTCGCTACTAAAACAAATCCCCCAAATAAAGAATAAGATTATAATTATGTTATTTAAATTATTAGATTTTGCATCAGAATCTTTCTTACCTTCTATAAAAAGATATATCATGCTTGCTAAAGTAAAAGCAGCAAACAAGTATGTTCCCATGTAACGTGTAAAACACATAATTCCTATACTTTCAAGGACACTAAAGCAAAATAGATATAAAAGAAGCATAGCAAAAGAGTATGCTATAGAACCAAAGATCACAATAACACACAGCATATCTATCTGATATTTCTCGAAATATTTCTTTCCATACTTAGAAAGTAGTATAAAAATAATTGCAACTATTAAAATAACTTGCCAATAGGTTAAAACAATTGGTCTTGATAAAAAAGGTGTAGATATAAACGTATTGATAAAATTGGTAAAACTTTGTTGCTGATAATCTTCCCCTGATATACCTCTAACTATGCCTATTAAATCGGGTATATTTATTTTAGATATGTAAAATTGCCTCTCTAAACCTAAAGAGTCTATTTTTAGATTCCACATAAATACAAACAAATAAGGAATAACCGTAATTAATAAAATGGTTACTAAAATTTGTATTAAATTTTTCTTGGTACAACCTAATTTAATTTTGCGTTTTACCTCATCTTTATTAACAATTAAATAATTTATTCCAAAAGCACTTAATGTCAAAATGAAAAAAACTAAACCCATTTGTTTAGTTAGAAGAAGAATAGATAAAGCTACAGATATTCTTAAAATCCCAAATTTAGTAATTTTCTTTTCATAATAAATTAAAGAAAGACAATATGCTAACATTAAACCTAAAAAACAATCTATATATATTGTTTTATAAAAATTTGCTTCCCCTACATTTATTAAAAGGCACACCGATAATATAAAAATAGAAATTAATATTAATTTAGGAAAAATTTTGATATTTTTCTTCCATTTAAATTTACAAAGAGCTGGGAAAAATAAGGATAAGGATAAGGTCTGCAAACTTCTGTACACATAAGCTTCTCTAAACCCACCACTCAACTTACACCACAAATATTCAAAAATGGGTACAATCGGTGGATAATCTTTATGTACTGCTAATGCAGATTCAGGTACACTATATAATTTATCTAATCTTAGCATTTCTTTAACCATTGGCCCCCAATGAGATATTTCATCCCATACAGTAAAACCTCTGTTATAGTTTAAGAAAAAAATAAGCGTGTAAATTATAATAAAAATAAAGAAAGCTGGAGTAAAAAGATTTCCTAATATTAAATTTATCTTTTTCTGCTTAATTAAACGAAATATTATAATTACAGGAAAAGCTGTGGCTACTAGTAGTGTTAAATAAAAACCAAGTTTAATATTATCAAAATAGGCAAAAACAAAGATGATGAGCATACCTATCATCAAAGATAATGGTAGTACTTCTTCAAAGCGCCTTTTAGAAAGAAACAGTACTGTACCAGATAAACATATTATAAATAATAAAGGTATTATGAAGCTTTGCATAATTTATATGGCTCTAGACCATCATCTAAGATAAATTAGCTAGATATCTAAGTTCATCATACAA
>CAZWBR010000080.1:0-3290 GCA_964632305.1 uncultured Prolixibacteraceae bacterium | reverse complement strand
ATGGGGTTCTATAGTGGACTTATTCAGAACAAGAATCATTGATACAGAATTACGAGCTTTAGTTGATTCCATTAAACTAATATTTGAGAAGTTTGATATTGAATTGGCTTTATAACAACAATATCTAGATTTGTTATATACTTAACAGTAAAGCTATGCCTCAATTTAAGTTATCAAATAAATATCCATGCTAAAAGAATATGATTACAATAAGTATTTTGATTTAGCAGATGGAGCTAGAAGTATAGAGTTTGAAGGATATTCTGGTCGTTTCAATCCAGATGAATATGACTATTTTGTTTATGATGTAAAAAAGCAAAAAGATAACCAAGTTAGCTTTAAGTTCTTTTTTGATGGAAGTTTAGGTCAATGGTCTGGTGGGGCTCACTATCTTTTAGAAATAAAATTCATTGGTTCTATTCTATGTGATGAGGTCAAGGAGTTTAAGCAAGAAGATTGTAAAACAGAGAAAACAATTTTCAAGATTAAGAAAGAGCTATTCAACAAAGATAAGATAATTCAGATAGAAAACGAAGAAGTTGGGAAAATTTCTATAAAATGTGGCAAGTTATATGCTCAAAAGATAGATGCATATTCTCATAGAGAAGATGGTAAATGGGAAATTTATGGTGAAGAATCTCACGAACAAGAAACGGTTGAAAATAATAAAGTCGTATATTTAGAAGATTGTCTAAAAGATGTATCTCAGCATAAGTACTTGCTTCCAATTATCCTGGGGAAGGACTTGAATAATAATGTAAGAGTAAAAGATCTTCATAGTATTCCAAGTATCTTAATAGCAGGTAGTACAGGAACAGGGAAATCAGTATTTCTTGATTCTGTGATTTGTACTTTAATGGCAGGTAGGACTTCAAAAGAGCTTAAATTTGTGCTCATAGATCCTAAGATGGGTTGTGGTATGAAAGCATATGAAATGCTTCCATATACCCTATTTCCTGTTATAAATGATTCCTATACGGCATACAGAACCCTTGTATGGTGTATTGGTGAAATGGAGATGAGGAAAAGAGAGATTAAATACGGATATAGTACAAATATTGAGGAATATAATAAGAAAGATGGCAATCCTCTAATGCCCTATCTTGTAATCATAATAGATGAATTTGCCGATCTTATGCTGTCTGAGTACTCAAAAGAGATAGAAACAATGTTTTCTAGGTTAGCTTCAGCAGGTGAAAAACTTGGAATACATTTAATTCTTTCTACCTCTAGTCCTAGAGATACTGTTGTAACAGAAAAGTTAAGAGAGAGTTTTCCAGGAAGAATTGCTTTTGCATTAGCCACAAGTATTGATTCTGAAAGAATAATTGATGAGAAAGGTGCTGAGGACTTGTTGGGTAATGGAGATATGCTATACAGAAATAATGAAACAAAGGACTCTTTGAGATTACAATCTCCATATACATCTACGGAATATATAGCATCTTTAGGAAGTAATATTGCCAGAGAAAATGGAATTGACGATACCGAGCTTGAATTCTTTGATGAAGCAAAGGAATATGTTATAGCTACACAAAAAGCCTCAGCATCAATGTTGCAAAGAAAATTCAGAATTGGATATAATCGTGCCTCAGGGTTAATAGACAAGCTAGAAGAATTGAAAATTATTAGCAAGGAAGATGGTGCTAAACCTAGGAAAGTATTAGTAAAAGGTTAGAAATCATTACTTTGTTTGGTTATTGTTTTCTACTAAGTAGTCAATCATCTCATCAAGATTATTCTCCACTTTTATTAAACGATTCTCTCGTCCATAACTTTCTAAGACTCTGTATTCAGACTGAAATATAACATCATCAAACCATAAGAAGCTACTTTTCATATCAATCCCTTCTGTTTTAAGTGTATTCCACTTCGTATTCTTTATACTCTTTATCATTTCAAATATATCTTTATCTAATTCTTCTTCTAAATGATACAAAGCTATATCATTCTCTCCATGCTTTGTATGTGTACTTAACCAATATACTTTTCCTTTAGAAACATCAAATACTTTATTAAGAAATTCTTTTAAATATGGCATTTGTTTATATTCTTTCGTATCTAACAACACTCCATCTATATCTAGGTATATTTTCTCAATTTGATCATTGGGATCTCCTAATAATTCCAACATATCATCAGGTAAATATCTTTTAGCCTGATTCCATAAATTTTCATCTAAGCCATAATATGCTTCGGATATACTTCCTGTAATGGCTGCTAAGGTATCAGCATCACCTCCTAGTGCAACTGCATTTCTTATACTATCTTCAAAGCTATTACTATCCAAGAAGCACTGAATGCTATATGGTATTGTGTCTATTGCTAACTCACTTCGTTTATAGTTATCCCATACCTCTCTGAAAGGTTTACTAAGGTTGTATTTGAATTTGCCCTCTATGTATTCTCTAATATCTTCCTTGCTTCTCTTGTTTCTCGCCATATATATACACATAGCTACAGCCTGAGCACTTTCTATGCCTTCTACATGATCATGTGTTATCTCTGCAGATCTTTTAGCTTCTCTTAATACATCTTCTTCGGTATCAAATAGCCAACCAATTGCTGAGACCCTCATTCCTGCACCATTTCCTTTACTTCCATATGGCTTCTTCTCTTTGCTAGTGATCCATCCCCAAAACATACCACCATATCCTCTATTGGGGTATTTTTCTATCCATTTCATGAATGCTTTATCATATGGAATATTGTTCTTAAGAGCATCATATACTGCTATAGTTAGAACTGTATCGTCTGTAAATGTTGATTTAATAGGAAAAAGTTCAAAATCTTTTGTGGTAACTTTATGCCAAAATTCATGAGTACTTCCAATTATATCTCCAATTATTGCTCCTTTCATACCTCATTGTAGCATACTATCAGCTTTTTATAAGTGGATATTAGAGTTCTAGCTAAACACTTTGTTTTGAGAGATAATATCACTACATGTATAAAGTAGATAAACTATATCTTAAAGAGTATTGGGATATTCCTGTTGAATATCACCCTACTATATCTGGTAAAATCATCATCAATATTCCTGGTGCTGATGGAAGTGTTAAAGGATATATGAATAAGTATGTTAATCTTGGAGACCATATACAAGATAAGGGTTTTGCTTCTTTTGTCAGAGTTTCCAATGATAGACCTCAAGAATTCCTTAATACTGGGAGATGTATTGTGAATTACTGTTTAGAATATTCCAAGGAGATTTGTGGAAAAGACATTCCTGAGTTATGGTTAATGGGTTTCTCTGCAGGTGGGGCTTCTGCTTTACTTACTGCATGGGA
>CAZWBR010000079.1:0-3323 GCA_964632305.1 uncultured Prolixibacteraceae bacterium | reverse complement strand
AACCCATTATTAAATTAAAACGATTTAAGCCTTTTAATTTAGTATCCATATAAAATGAAATTATTTTAAATATATACTACCTTATTTATGTTACATGAATAAGGTATTGTAAGCAATATTATACAGAAGATATTTTTGATTTCTATTAATTGACATTATATGTATATTTGATAATATTTTAATAATGAGATTATGTCGGAGTTATAAATCAATAGGGTATATATTTTTGTGTTTTGTTTTAATATGTAATCTTTTGTTATTAAATATACAAAAGATATATTCTGCATATGATGTAACATTAGTTAAAGATATTTATCCAGGAACTACTAGTAGTTCTCTTCATTCTTTAACAGCTGTTGGTGATACTTTGTATTTTAGTGCTTCTGATACAACTAATGGACAAGAGTTATGGAAAAGTGATGGAACTACAGCTGGCACTACTATGGTTAAAGATATATATACTGGTTCTTCTTCGGGTAATCCATACTATTTTAATAGTAAGTCTGTAATGGGCAATACTCTATACTTCTCTGCTACAAACGCTACCTATGGATCCGAACTATGGAAAAGTGATGGAACTGATGTTGGCACTACTATGGTAAAAGATATCCGTACTGGTACTTTAAATAGTAGTACTAACTATTTTACTGTTATTGGTAATATTTTATATTTTATAGCAAATAATGGAACCAATGGATTGGAGCTATGGAAAAGTGATGGAACTGATGCTGGTACTGTTTTGATTAAAGATATATATCCTGGTACTTCTTCCAGTAGCCCATCATATTTGACGGCTTTAGGTGATACTTTGTATTTCAATGCTACACAAGGGTCTAGTTATGGTTACGAATTATGGAAAAGTGACGGAACTACAGCTGGGACTACTACAGTTAAGGAGATAATTTCAGGTTATGCTTCTGGTAATCCTTTGTATTTGACAGTATTAGGAGATACTCTGTATTTCAATGCCACTAATGGAAGTACTAATGGTCAAGAATTATGGAAAAGTGATGGAACTACAGCTGGGACTTCTATGGTTAAGGACATATATTCTGGTTCTTCTTCTGGTAATCCAAATAACTTGGCTACCCTTGGCAATACATTATATTTCAATGCTACAAATGGTACTAATGGATTAGAGCTATGGAAAAGCGATGGGACTTCTTCAGGCACTGTTATGGTTAAAGATATTTATCCTGGTTCTTCTTCTGGTAATCCAAGATATTTAACTCCTATAGATAATACCCTGTACTTTAATGCTAACAATGGGACTAATGGATATGAGCTATGGAAAAGCGATGGAACAGAAGCAGGTACTGTTATGGTTAAAGATATATATCCTGGTTCTGGTAATAGTGCTCCTACTAATTTAACAGTAGTAGGTGATATTTTGTATTTTCAAGCTACTGATGGTACCAATGGAATAGAATTATGGAAAAGTGACGGCACTGAAGCAGGGACTACTATGGTTAGTGATATATATTCTGGTTCTAGTAATAGCAACCCCTCATATTTAACAGCTATTGGTGATACTTTGTATTTCAGTGCTACAGATAGTACTTATGGAGTTGAGTTATTCAGTTTAGGACCTATTCCAGAAATTGATATTGATACCATTGAAAATTCTTTCTTAATTAAAAACCCTTCTTTTGGTGGTACTGTTACCACTATAGAAGATGCTATTACTAATGTTGAATATCAAATTGATAGTACTACTGGTTCGTGGAGCTCTTGTACTGCTGATGATGGTACTTTCGATGAAGCTTCTGAAACATTCTCTTGTCAAACTTCTAACCTAGGTTATGGTTCTCATACTATATATGTTAGAGCTACGGATAGTGCTGGTATTACAAATACTGGGGGTAATATAGCTTCTTTTGTTTTTACTATTAACAATACCAATCCTGTTACTACTCTTGATTCGGTTACCAATCCATTTGAAATTAAGAACCCGTCATTTACTGGTGATACTACTGACTCTCTAGAAACAATATCTTCTGTAGAGTACCAAATAGATAGTACTACTGGTACTTGGAGTTCTTGTACTTCCAATGATGGTACTTTTGACGAGTTATCTGAAGCTTTTACATGCCAAGCTTCTAACATTACTTCATATGGTTCTCACACTATATATGTTAGAGCTACGGATAGTGCTGGTGGTATAAATACTGGTGTAGAAGTGCCTTCTCTTTCATTTAACATTAACAATACCAATCCTGTTACTACTCTTGATACAGTTACTGATCCATTCATAGTTAAGAATCCATCACTAACAGGTAATGCTACAGATACTCAAGATACTATCACTAATGTACAATACCAAATTGATAGTACTGAAGGTACTTGGAGTTCTTGTACCGCTGATGATGGTGATTTTGATGAAGCTTCTGAAACATACTCTTGCCCAACCTCAAACCTTTCATATGGTCCTCATACCATATATGTTAGAGCTACTGATAGAGAAGGAGGTATAAATACTGGAGAAGAAATACCTTATGTTACATTTAATATTAACAATACTAATCCTGTTACTACTCTTGATACAGTTACTGATCCATTCATAGTTAAGAATCCATCACTAACAGGTAATGCTACAGATACTCAAGATACTATCACTAATGTACAATACCAAATTGATAGTACTGAAGGTACTTGGAGTTCTTGTACCGCTGATGATGGTGATTTTGATGAAGCTTCTGAAACATACTCTTGCCCAACCTCAAACCTTTCATATGGTCCTCATACCATATATGTTAGAGCTACTGATAGAGAAGGAGGTATAAATACTGGAGAAGAAATACCTTATGTTACATTTAATATTAACAATACTAATCCAGTTACTACTCTTGATACAGTTACTGATCCATTCATTGTTAAGAACCCTTCATTCACAGGTGATGTTGCTGACTCCCTTGATACTATTACTAGTGTAGAATACCAAATAGATAGTACTACTGGTACTTGGAGTTCTTGTACTTCCAATGATGGTACTTTTGATGAAATATCTGAAGACTTTACATGCCTAACCTCTAATCTAACTTATGGTGAACATACTATATATGTTAGAGCAACTGATAATGAAGGAGGTATAAATACTGGAGAAGAAATACCTTCTCTTACATTTAATATTAACAACACTAATCCTGTTACTACTCTTGATACAGTTACTGATCCATTCATTGTTAAGAACCCATCATTTACTGGTGGTACTACAGACTCTTTAGATAATATAGATTCTGTAGAGTACCAAATAGATAGTACTGAAGGTACTTGGAATTCTTGTACTGCTGATGATGGTATTTTTGATGAAATATCTGAAGAGT
>CAZWBR010000078.1:0-3436 GCA_964632305.1 uncultured Prolixibacteraceae bacterium | reverse complement strand
ATAAAAAAACTAAAGAAATAGTTGTAAGAGTTGATAAAAAATATTTTAGACCAGCAGAGGTTGATTTGCTTTTGGGAGATTCTTCTAAAGCACAAAAGAATTTGAGATGGAAGCCTAGTATATCGTTTAAAAATTTGGTAGAAATGATGATGGATTTCGATTTAGAAAATGAACAAAAAGATACTAATTGGAAAGCATATTAATATGGAGAATAAAGAGAGAAGAAAAATTAATATATTCATGGATCATCAAATATTTACTATGCAGACTTTTGGTGGCATATCAAGAGTTTTTGCTATTATGTATGAAAAATTCAATAAAGATGAAGCTACTAAGTGTGAATTGCCAATAGTTTTTTCTGAGAATGAGTATTTAGATGGAGTTGTAGATACTAAGAAATTATTACAAAGTAATAAATCTTTTTTAAAGACATTATTCTACTATGGAATTAATAGAATATATGCAGTTTACAAATTACTCAAAGGAAATTACGATGTATTTCTTCCTTCATACTATGATCCATATTTCTTACCTTTTTTAAAAGGTAAACCATTTGTATTAGTATTACATGATATGACTCATGAAATATTTCCAGAGTCAGTATCAAAGAAAGATAAAACTATACCTTGGAAGAAGGAGTTAGTTCATAAAGCAGATAGGATAGTAGCTATATCAGAGAATACTAAAAAGGATATTATTAAATTTTATGGTGTAGATGAATCTAAGATAGAAGTAGTATATTGGGCTACTTCTATTAAATTACCAGAGGAGGATATAAATTTGGATCTTCCTAAAAGATATATACTTTTTGTTGGTAATAGAAGAGGATACAAGAATTTTAATACATTTTTTAAAGGAATATCTCCTTTATTGAGAGATGATAAAGATTTGTATTTGGTATGTGCTGGTAGTAGTAAATTTACAGATGATGAGATTAAGATGATAGATAGTGAAAATGTATTAGATAAGGTTAAGCATATTAGGTTTAAGGATGATAATGAATTAGGGAGTATATATAACAAAGCTATTTGTTTTGTATATCCATCTTTGTATGAAGGTTTTGGATCTCCAATTTTAGAATCTTTTTCTTGTGATTGTCCCATTCTAGTAGGTAATACTAGTTCATTACCTGAAGTTGGTGGAGATGGAGTAGAGATTTTTAATTCTAAAGATGAGAAAGATATATATAACAGTGTTAAGAGAATAGTGTATAACGAAAATTTGAGACAAAAGATGATAATAAGGGGTAGAGAAAGATTAAAAACATTTACATGGGAAAAGACTATAACTGGATATATAAATATTTTTAATAAAGTTTGTAAGAAGAAATAAAGGTTGATTTAATAAGTTTATCTTTTTGAAATGAAATATCCGAAAATAATAATTTGTACAACATTTCGAGATTTCAAAGGCACAGAGAATGATGAGATACAAAGACTTTTCATCAAAAGTTTAGAATCTCAGACTTATGGTAACTTTGAATTAGTAGTAACACTTTTCGGAGAAAAAAAAGTTAAAGATGAATTGAAAAAATATAAATTAAAAAAAATTTTTTATTTGGAGAAACCAAAAGAATGTAGATATTCATTATCAAAGGTAGTATTAAACGCTATAGAATATTCAAGAAAAAAATGTATAGGTAATTATATTATTCTTTGGACTACTTGTGATGTAATATACAATGCTACTTTTTTAGAAGCTGTTATTAAGAAATACAGAGAAAATATGATTGGTACATCTCATCCTCACATTATATATGGATCAAAAGAAGATTATAACGAAAAAGTATTATATAAAAAGAATCATTTAAGTAGTGGTTTTGATTTTATATATTTTGACAGAAAATTCATAAATAGTGAAAAAATCTTGAAAGTATTGAAAAAATATATTTATAAAGATTGGGGAATATTTGAACATTTTCTTATATCTTTAGCAGAATTGAAAGAGAAGCCCTATTTGCTCAATCTTTATGAAGACATAGTAATATGCAAGATAGAAAATAATCGTAATGTAACAAAAGAGCCTAATACATTTTTACTTGATAGTCATAAATTAAATACAAAAACATTTAAAAAATTCTTAACAAAGTACCATTTATCTCTTGCTTATTTAGATTTGGTTTATTGTCATTTTAGATTTAAGTTAACAAAAAATTCTTTTAATCACTATACAAGTTTTATTTTAGATATTCTACTATTTTGTTTTAGAGAATTTAGAAGATTTATTTGGAACTTAATTCCAAAAAAAATACAGAAAATTATTCATACTATTGAGTAAATATTAAAAATAGCAAATAAGTTGTCCTCTATTTAATATATGTTACAAAATTATGAAAAAGAGCATTGTCATAACATCAATATTTAATCCGACAGTAGCAGTAAGAAAATTCTCTAAAATGTCTGGATTTGAATTAATTGTTATTGGTGATAAAAAAACTCCTACAAACTGGAATTGTGAAAAAACTAAATATTTTTCAATTGAAAAACAGGAAAAGTTGGATTTTGATTTAGTAAAAGTACTGCCTTATAACCATTATTGTAGGAAAATGATTGGATATTTAGTAGCAATCAAAGAAGGTGCAGAGTATATTATAGATACTGATGATGATAATATTCCAAAAGAAAACTGGGGATTTCCAAAGTTTAAAGGGAAATTTGATACTTTAGAAGATAATGAAGGGTTTGTAAATGTATATCAACTTTTTACGGATCAGAAGATATGGCCAAGAGGCCTACCTCTGAATTTAATATCTAAAGAGTTTAATTTAGAAAGAAAACTGCAAAAAAACAATTGCAAGGTAGGTATTTGGCAAGGATTAGCAGATGAGGATCCTGATGTTGATGCTATATATCGCTTAACAAATGATACAGAGTGTAATTTTAATTTAAGAGAACCTGTAGTTCTCTCAAAAGGGACAATATCTCCTTTTAATACACAGAATACTATTATTAGAAAAGAATTATTCTCATTAATGTATTTACCAACTTATGTTACATTCCGTTTTACAGACATATTAAGAGGATTAGTTGCTCAGCCAATAATGTGGTTATATGGATATCAACTTGGGTTTACAGGAGCAACTGTAATACAAAGGAGGAATCCTCATGATTATTTTAAAGACTTTATATCAGAAATTCCAATGTATGAATATGGAGAGAAAATTATAGATTTAGTATCAAGTGTCGTATCTGAATCTAAAGACATAATTGAGAATATATATAATGCATATTATTCTATTGTAAAAGAAAAGATTATTCCAAAAGAGGAAATGAAAGTTTTAGAATCATGGCTAAAAGATATAAAAAATTTTGTTTAGTATGTGATAAAAATAAATATTATGTAGAGAATCTTTTTAAGAGTAAATAATAGTAGCAAAATTACTTCTTTTTCAGCAACGACATTGTTGCAAAAGAGAAGTATTTGCCAATCAAATTGG
>CAZWBR010000077.1:0-3608 GCA_964632305.1 uncultured Prolixibacteraceae bacterium | reverse complement strand
TCAACGAATTCCTCACCCGCATGGAAGAATTCACCGGCGTCCTTCTCTGCGCGACCAACGCCCTTGCAACTCTTGACCGCGCCGTCATGCGCCGCTTCCACGAGACGGTCGAATTCTACTCCCTCAGCGCGGACGGCATAACCGAGCTCCTCAATCGCTACTTCCCGGACGTCTCCTTCAGCGACAACCAGATTCTCGACCTCTTCGTTAGCGGAAGCATCACCCCCGGCGACTTCTCCGCTCTCCGTGGCCGCCTCAACTTTTACTCAGGCGAAGCAACGGCCGACTACATCGGCACTTCCCTCGTCGAGCTTTCGAGGGCGAGGAGGGGAGGATGAGGGGGGGGGGAGGTATCATAAATGGATTTTTTGGAGGGAAAACCGCGATATGTGGTATACTGACATGAAAGATTCATCAATAAAAGACCAGAGGCGTTTACAATGGATGACGTTTTTTCTTTTCGTGACGCGGTAATCGGAGACTATGGGTGTTTTTCCCGCAGTTTTACCAGGATTTTTGCGGAAGATATTCGAAAAGCCGTCGATGAGGGCTATGATAAGGGTAAATATTGGCCCGATCCCCTGATACAACTCAATTCAAACTATAAGCGAACGGCGACTATACCTGAACTCTGTAAAGATGGTCTTCTGCATCCCGCTTGTGAACGTCTTTTTATGGCCGGAAAGCCCGAAGGCCGCGCAAGTACCATGACCTTGTTCTCTCATCAGCTAGAGGCAATCGCTATTGCTCAAAGAAAAGAAGGCTATGTTGTTACTACCGGAACCGGCTCGGGCAAGAGTCTATCTTTTTTCATTCCAATCATTGACCATATTCTCAAATCTCGCGAGAAGGATCCAACCAAGCGCACCCGCGCGATCGTAATCTACCCGATGAATGCCCTGGCAAACAGCCAGCTGGAGGAACTCGAGAAGTTTCTACATGATTATGAAAAGGGTAAAGAGCCCTTCACCGTCAAGCGATATACCGGTCAGGAAGACGCTGAAACCAGAAAGGCTATTGCCGAAAACCCGCCTGATATACTCCTTACCAACTTCATGATGTTGGAGCTTCTCCTTACCCGCTATCAGGAGCGGGATACTACCGTCGTGAATAACTGCATGGGTCTTGAGTTCCTGGTTCTCGACGAGCTTCATACCTACAGGGGGCGTCAGGGCGCCGATGTTTCTATGCTGGTACGGCGGTTGCGTCAAAGGCTTAAAGCGGACAACCTTGTGTGCGTGGGCACTTCGGCAACCATGTCCAGTACTGGGTCCGATGATGAAAAACAGGCCGTAGTCGCCCGTGTGGCAAGTCTTATATTCGGGATGAATATTCCTCGTGCAAATGTCATCGGCGAGACCCTTGAGCCGGTAACCGATCCACTCGCAAGCAAGGTGGGGATTACCTCGCTCCTTGCCGATCGTATTCGTGAAGGGGGCCGCGACTGGAAATCCATTAAGGAATTCATTACGGATCCGCTTGCGATTTGGGTTGAGCGTACCCTTGGAATTGAGACCGAAGGCCTTGAAAAACCGAAACGGGCACAGCCGCTCTCTCTCCAAACCGCGGCAGAACGCCTTGCCCGGGAAGCCGGGGTCGACGTATCGCAGGCATTACTGACACTTCATAATTTTCTGATGAAAGCCCATGCGCTTGTCGACGACAACGGCAGGAAGCCCTTTGCCTTCAAGCTCCATCAGTTTATAAGCGGCCCAGGAAAGGTTATGTGTACTCTGGAAGAGGAAGGGAAACGCCTTGTCAGTCTCGATGCACAGCGGTATGCGCCCGATAGGGAGTCAGAGGATGTCAGGTTGTATCCCGCGTACTTCTGCCGCGAGTGTGGGCAAGAGTATTTTCCCGTTCAACGCATCGAAGATCGTTGGCTACCCCGGGATATTGACGATCCCATCCCCAAAGGCATGGAACAGTTCTTTGGCTTTATGCTGCCCATTCGCGATGGCTTTGAATTTACCGGCGATATCGAGACCCTCCCCGATTTTTGGCTTGACTGGAAAGCGGCAACCTTGCGTGTCTCTTCGACCCATGAAAAGGATGTTCCGATTCGCTATCAACTTAACGCGAAGGGAGAAAAAGGAGAGATGCCGTTTTGGTACCTTCCCGGCCATGTCAAATTCTGTCCCAAGTGCGGAATGGTGCACGAATCGAGCGGGAAGGATATTAACCGCCTGACAGGGCTCTCCGGTGAGGGTCGTTCCTCGGCTACAACCATGATCACCTTGAGCGTTTTGCAAAACCTCTTTTCCAAAGAGATTGCCGATGACACCTATGATCCCCGCAAGATGCTTGGCTTTACCGATAACCGGCAAGACGCAGCCTTGCAATCAGGACACTTTAACGACTTCCTCTTTCTGGTCTTGGTGCGAAGTGCATTGCTCTCCGCCCTCGAGGCCGCTAATCGGCCGCTTACCGAGGAAGACCTTGCGGAATACGTGTTTCGTGCGCTCAGGTTCGATCGGGACGATCCTGAAATCAAACGCGAGTTTTTGCAGAATCCACGCCTTTTTGGATTGAAGACGGCCGACGCTCATCGTGCCGTCAAGTTTGTTCTTGGGTACCGGCTCCTTCGTGACCTCAGAAAGGGCTGGAGGTATAACAATCCACCACTTGAACAGTTGGGACTCTTGTCTATCGAGTACTCCGGATTGACTGACTATTGTACCCACGTCGAATATTTCAAGGATTGCGGAGTTCTTTCCGAGCTTGATGCACAGTCGCGGCGTGAACTTTTTATCTGCATCTTTACAGAGATGCGGAAAAATCTGTGTATCGACTCGCGTTACTTGAACCAGGCCGATCAGGAACAGATGAAGACCCTCGCCTTCCAGCATTTGCTTGAGCGTTGGAGTTTTGGCGCGGACGAGAAACTCTTCGTGACGCGCTACCTCGTACTTGTACCCGTTCCCAAGCATCTTAAAAAGCGGGATGACGCGATCGTTCCAGGCGGCCACAATTCCCGCCTTCTTCGAAATCTCAAGCGTGCGGAATTCTGGAGGAACACGCCCTATTCCGATATGGTATATACGTGGAAACAGCAGGAACTGGCAGATCTTGTTACGATGGTTCTTGAGAAGGCGGAAGAATACGGCTATGTATCCAGGCAGGAACTGGAGCGAGGCCTTGCCGGCTGGGCGCTTAAAGCCGGAGCAATGGAGTGGACTATCCCTGCAAACGATTCCGCCGCAACGGGCAGGAGTAACGCTTTTTTTAAACAACTCTATCAATCGGTGGCACAAACGCTTTCTTCAGAGAAGCACTGGCTCTATGAATACGAATCTCACGAACATACCGCCCAGGTTGAATCCCTGGACCGCATGGACCTCGAAGCGCGGTTCCGCTTCACCGCGAAAGACAAGGAATGGTGGAAGCAAATTCATCCTGATACTCCGGAAATCCAGCGTCTCCCGGTACTCTACTGTTCACCCACGATGGAACTTGGCGTAGACATTTCAACATTGAATACCGTGTACATGCGAAATGTTCCGCCGACTCCTGCCAACTACGCTCAGAGAAGCGGACGTGCCGGTCGCTCCGGTCAGCCGGCCCTTGTAATAACCTATTGCTCTTCCATGAGCCCCCACGACCAGTGG
>CAZWBR010000076.1:0-4058 GCA_964632305.1 uncultured Prolixibacteraceae bacterium | reverse complement strand
TGCGATGTGGCGGGCGCGGATGCTTTTGCCTGTATTTGCGGGCATGGCGCTTGGGCTGGGCATTGCTGCCCGGGGCGCCACGCTTTACCTTGCCGGCGATTACCTTGCGGGCCTGAATGTCGCCACGGACACCGCAATTGGGTTGTCCAGGAACTTTTACCCTCTTTTGGACGGACCGCTCTCGGGCACTGGCACATTGACCCTGGGCGATGAGTACATGGGCAATTCGTGGAGTGTGTTCTCGCTGATCAATGGCGAGGGCAACACGTTTTCCGGCGACATCGTTCTTGAGGTCAATGGCGGGCAACTGACGCTGGGCGGGAACATTTATTATGCCGCGGGCGATGCGCGGCAGAAGGGGTTGGTTCTGCCCGGGCTGGGCTCGGCCAGCACGATCACGGTCAGGCGCGGGTCCACGCTCAGGCTCGAGGACAACATGTGGGGCACCGCGGCCGGGTATGCGGAGAACCGGCTCGGGACTGACGGCAGCCGCCCGGCATTGCGTCTGGCCGGCGGTAGCTTCTATGTCAATGGCCCGAACGTGGCGGCGTTTGGGACCACGCAGAGCGTCGGGGTCGTGGCGCTTGAGCCGGGGCCTTCGAGTATTGCCGTGGCCCGCAACCATGCCACTCAAACGCCCAAGCTGTTCCTGGCGGGGCTGACGTCCGTGCCCGGCTCCACGCTCAACCTTGGCGGCACGAGCCTTGGCGCGGCCGTGTCGAACGTGGCGCAGATATTCATCTCGCCGGCGCCCACGCTCAAGTCCGGGATCATCGGCGGCTTCGCGCGCGTGGGAAATAACTGGGCGACCTACGAGGCGAACGGGGTGCGGGACCTGACAACGTATGCTACCGCCATCCAGGGTGCGGTCGCGGCGGCCAACGTCAAGGTTGGGGGCGCGCAGACGATCACCGGCAACAACACTATCAATTCTCTGATATGGAACCACAACTCGACCCTGAACCTCGGGCCGTACGCCCTGACACTGGTCAGCGGCGGGTATATGAAAGTGAACGGCAATAACAACAGCCTGTTCGGGACAAATGGCGGGTACGTGACGGCCGGGTCCGGGGACGGAGTGCTGACGCCGCTGAACGTGTTTCAGAATACGGGCAATGAGCTGTACTGGTACGCGCAGGTCATGGACAACCCTGCCGGCTCGGGCAATCCCGTGGCGTTTGTGCGGGACGGTTCGGGCGGCGGCGTTGTGTACATGTGGCAATACTATGACAACGACTATTCCGGCGGCACATTCGTCAATTTCGGCACTCTTCAGACCGGCGGCACGGACAGCCGCAAGTATCTCGGGACCGGCCCGGTGCGTGTTGACAATGCCGCGCTGGTTCTCGGGGCGTCGGGCGCGACGGCCAATGATGCGGGGCCGGACTACACGGCCACGAACGGCGCGCAGATCGTCGTGCCAGGCGTGGAACTCAGGGAGAGCGACACCTTCGAGATCGGGCCCTACAGCGTCATTTGCGGTGGGGTTGGCACGAACACGGGCCTGAACAGCCTTAACCGCGGCTTGAGCGGCGGGGCTGCGAACATTGCGCTGGCCGAGAATGCCATTGTTGCGCGCGGCGGGCTGATTGCGCCGCTCGATCTTGATTACGGGATAGTCAAGGGCCTGGGCACAAATGCTGATCTTTACTATGGCCTGTACGGCGATCAAGGCAATTACCCGCAGGCCAGCCTCCCCGTTGGCCGCGGCACGCCCTTCAAGGGGATCAGCACTGACCGCAGCAACCGGCGGTGGAACATGGGCGCGATTGAAGCGGCCGCGGGCACCAGCGACATTTTCTTCATGGGCATGGCCCCGCCCTGGGCCGCGCCCTACACTTTGTACATTGGAAACGGCCTGACACCCGGCGGGCCGGTGATCAGCCTGGCACAGCCCGGCACGCTGAATGTCAACCTGCTTGGGAATGTGATTTTTGACGACGATGAGGCCGTGTACGGGGACGCGTCCTCGGGCCGGCTGGTCAACTTTGTGGTCAAGCGCGGCGCGACGCTGACGCTCAACCAGACCAAAGCGCTCGGGAGCGGGTCCGGGGTGGCGAGCGTCACGGTCGAGGCCGGGGGCACGCTGGCGATGACGGGCAATCCCGCCGGCATGAACGGAGCGGTCACGATCAAGGCCGGCGGCCGGCTTTACGCCAACAATGCGGGCGGTCTCATCGGCGCGGGCGCGCTGACATTTGAAACAGGCGCCATACTGGAAGTTGCGACCTCGCCGCTCGGGTTTAGCGGGAGCCAGGCCGCCGCGGCTGTCATACCGCCCGGCATAATAGTGCGCATGAACGTCGGAAGCATAGGCTCGCCCGTGGACACGCTCGACTCGTACCTTGGCGACAAGTCGCCGGTATACGAGTCATTCAACGTCTGGCCCGTGAACCCGGACAAGTCGGGCACAACCATCATGACCCTGAACCGCGACGCGGGCGGCAAAGGCGGCATATTGATCAACGACTCCGCCAGCCGCAGCCTGTCGCTGGCCAACCAGGGCAAGCTGGTCATTGGCCCGAACGGCGGGGTAATGGCCGCGACCACGAACACCACGCTGACCGTGGCGCAGCACATCGAGTTCGGGAGCAACGAGCTTGTGATCGGGCACGCTGACGCATTTGACGGCTTGCCTGCCAGGCTCGGGGCAGTGGTCCTCAGCGGCGGCATTGGGAACACGGCGGAGGCCGGCAGCCGGATCGTCGTTATTACCAATGCTATATTTGGGAATGCGTCCGACTCGATACCGGATGTCACGGACTTGATGATAGAGGGCATTCTCTGGTTCGGCGGCCAGGAGACGATCGGGTCCTTGAGCGGAGGCGGCAAGGTCATTCTTGCCAGCACGCTGACTGTCGGGCGCAACGACAAATCCACGGTCTTTTCCGGCGACCTCGCGGCGGCCGGAACCTTTGTCAAGGCGGGCACGGGCCGGTTTGACATTGTCTCGAGCGTGACCAACAACGGCGTGTTCATTGTCAATGACGGCACATTGGCCTTCAGCGGGAATGGCCGGCAGATGACCAACACGGGCACGGCCGCATACACGGTTAATGACGGCTGCACATTCCTGCTGGACAACACGGAAGTCAACGAGACCAACCGCCTGGCCGGCCCCCTGCCCGGCATCACGTTCCAAGGCGGCGCGTTCCAGTTCATGGGCAAGCCGGGAGAGGCCTCGGGCGAGGAGCTTGGGGCAGCCGCGTTTAACGGCGGGGCTTCGACCATTGACGTGATCAACGGCCTGGGCGCAGGTTCATCTGCGGAACTCAGGTTCAGCGGGACGGCGCTTGCGAACGGGACGGTCAATTTCATGGCCTCGAACGGCACGCTCGGCGCGCCCGGCGACAACCCGCGCGTCTATTTCAATTCCGGCATTGCGCTTGGCGCAATTGTGCCCTACGCGACGGTCGGGCGCGCGCCTGCTTTTTACGACGCGACCTATGGCATACGCGCATACACGCTCGAGGAAGGAACTGAGTTTGACGGCACGTCCCTGCAGCAGACCACGCTGGACACCACGTACACGCCAGCGAACAACCACCTGCCGCTTATTGCCGCCAAGACGGTGAATTCCATCTGGATAGACAGTCCCGGCGCCGGGTATGCGGTGAATTTGGCCACAAATATTCTGACAATCACCTCGGGCCGTATCAGGCTGACCGGCAATGACGACTTTGAGTTTGTTCGCGCCGCGGGCAGCCAGGTATATCTTGGCGGGACCCGCTATTACATCAACGTCGAAGAGCCGGGCACAACGCTCAGGCTGGGTGTTCCGCTTGTCACCGGCGCAAACGTCCTGACCAAGGATGGAGAAGGCACGCTGGTGTTTGACTCGACCAACACGTTCACCGGCGGACTGGTGATCAATGATGGCATGGCCACGTACGGCCCGGATGGCGATTTGGCTGCTGGCGCGCTGGTGATCTGGGGCGACGGCGTGTTTGATTTTGCCGGCCGGACCGACGCGCTTGGCGCGGTCACAATATACACGGGCTTTCTGACCAACAGCGGCGCGCTCGGCGACCTGACGATTACGACTCTTACGCTTGGCG
>CAZWBR010000075.1:0-4094 GCA_964632305.1 uncultured Prolixibacteraceae bacterium | reverse complement strand
AACCCGAACCACGTCCGCCGCGCCAGTCCCATTGAAGTTGTGCCCTATAGACACTACCGAGTACCCGGCTGGCGCCGTGGCAAGTGTAGTCAGCATCCCGTCAAGGTCGGCATCCTTGATATTCAGCCACTTCTTCGTTATCGTCTCGCCGTCACCCCACCACTCGAATTCCTTCTCTATCGTGTGCCCTAATGCTTCCTCTGGCGTCAACATGATCTTCGATATCACCTGTACCACGGCCAACGCATATCTCGACTCCACAATGGCAACACTGTCGGTCTTGTATCCGCTGACATCCAATGCCGAAACCGCTACCGCGTCCACAACCAAGAACTGTCCCAGCGAGTAGTATTTGTAGGTGGCATCGTCACTCGGTACGCTTGCGGCCGTGGTAACCAGCATGGTGTCATCGGAAATCTTGCGCCGGATATAAATGTAGCCGTTATTTGCAACATCTATTTCAGCCTCGGCTACGGCAATGCCCTCTATGGTTCGCGCCGGAATTGTTACCGTAGTCCCGGTAATGGAGTACCCCGACAAGAGGTTGTACAGCGATTCGGCGTCGGTCTTGTTCAAGCCGGGATAGTGATACGTGATCTTTTCAGACTCGAAACTGGGATACTCAATGGCAATCTGCATCCGGTCCGTGAAGCCGCCGCGGACTACCATTGTCCGCGTGATATTGCATGACCCCGTGCCGTTGTAGGTGTTGCCCACACGCAACACGGCATACCCGGGCGGGGCGGCCAGTAATGTCGCCATTGCCGTAGTAAGGTCGGCATCCTTGACCCCGAGCCATAGCGTTGTCCGAATCACGCCGCTGGTCAATAGAAAGAACGATTCCTCTTCCGTCTTTATCCCGTTCTCCGTAGTGACCGCGCCAACAAACGTCTTGTCCTGGACCCGAACGATCTTGCCGTACCCCTCTTCAGCCGTGGAATCCACAAGAGAAGTTACCTTGTAATTCGTGTCCGCCGTGCCTAGCGTTGTCTTGAACGTATCCATGCTGGAAAGCGGGATGTGGGAGAACGTGTCAACGATCTGGTTCGCCGCAAAGGTCGGATATTTGTTGTCGTGTTCCCACTTCTGCGAAAGTGTCCCGGCCCAGGTGTTGGTCTGCGTCAATGCCTGAATACTGAACGAACCATCCTCTGCCTTAACCGCTTTGGCATCAATTATCCCCGCAGTCAGTGCAATGGTATCCCGCAGCGTTTGTGCATAATCGGGGTCAATCCAGCGGTATTCCCAGACATACGCATTCTTTACTGACGTGGTATCGTGTGCAAACGGCGACAACAGCGCTTTGTCATCAGACAACAGAATCGGGGTCGGCAAGGCATCGGGCGTCATTACCAGGTTCTTTGCCAGCGTCATCAGAATCATGCCGCTGCCATCGTCACTTCGGCTCGGCTTGGCAGATAACACACGCCATCGCAAATCGGCACCGCCTGTGCCATCGTACTTTTCACCCGCAATGGTGGGGCTGGTGTAATACTTGGTGCTTTCAATGCCGTCAATCATTGCCCCGAGCTTGGTGAAATTCAAATTGACGAACTTCACGCGCAACATTCGTTCGGGCTGCAACGGTTGATTATCACCCTCAACAAGCCGTGCTTCCGTCCAGTCTATTGCGTTTGCATACCCCTTGCGTAGTGTCCGTGTCAGGTATTCACGCTTATTCGGGGCAACTGCAAACTCCACCGAAATGCAACGCCATAAACCCTGAAAGGACTCGGCTTCTGTAGATGTAGGATCGGTAACGGTGGAAGACAGTCCGGAATTCTTGGAGGATGTGTAATCCTTCAAGAACTGCTTCATGGCGTTCTTTGTGCCACACGGTACTTTGTCTATCGGAATCCCGCATACAAGCTGTTCATCAGAAGTCAGCGATTCCGCGGAGAATGACAAGACTTCAAAGTTACTCTCATCGCACAACTTCCGGAGATTTTGCAGGTCTAGCACCATGTTCGTAATGCCTTATTTGAAACGTACTTGTTCGCCATACCGATCAAGCGGGGGGTGGGGTGACATGAATTCAGGATTCAGACTTTCCATAATCGAAAGCGCCTTCTCATATTCAATTCTGTACCTGTCGGCAATCGCCTCTTTCCTGTCCTTTAACCCCAGCACGTTTATGATCGTCAGGAGTTCAAGCGCCCTGAAGTCAGGCAGAAGTATTGGCTGATATTCCAAATATAACGGAATTGGATAAGCCCAGTAGTACACCGTGACGGTGCTTTCTGTGAATGTTCCCTTATCGTCAACTATTGAGAATCGCTTAGTCCCGGCTGGCCTTACCTGGATCGCGTCTGTTGGTGCTCCGCTTACATCAGGCCCGTACCAACGCGGGGTGAATGTGCGCTCTGCCGTCAACTTATAGACGCCGGGTTCACTGCATATCCGAATGTACTCGCCAATGTAACTGGCTGCCCATGTCCCGCCCGCAAATACATTTGACCCGTTTGTGATACTGATACTCGGCAGAATCGCCAGCGCATCAGACACGGGTTCCGTATAGAACCACCTGTAAGTTGCATCGTTTTCGCTCGTATCCTTTTCGGCCCGCGACCATTCGCTTGAAAAGAACTGATGCTCGCTGCTCCATACGGCATCTATGCCAGCCAAATCGCCTGGCAAAAGCATAGCGTTATTCGAGTCATGTGAGGTGAAATCAATCGAAACCTTGCGGCGCCCCTGCACCCATGACCTCAAGCCGTACAGGTGAAAGTACGCCATATTGCATGACTGCTGAATACTGGTCATGTCATCATTGCCGTACAGACGCAGAGCCTTCTGTACTTCAGCCCATAAATATCCGGCAGTCATCATCATCTCAATTCTCCTTTGTTAGCCCCGCCCCGCTTTCCGCCAGCTCCGCCTATCCCCCCGCCGCAACAGCCGCCGCAGCCGCAGCCGCGCCCGCCGCTGCCGCCACCAGGCCCAGGCCGCGCTCAGATAGGGCCGCGCCTGCCGCGCCCCGTCAATAGCCTCAGTCAACAGACTCACGCTCAGCCCTCCGCGCCCGCCGCGACCGCCACGGCCGCCCCGCCATTGGCAGACGGTCACAAAGCGGCGCACCCTCACCATGCTCCCACACCCACGCGCCCGCCAAGTTTCGGCATTGTGAATCTGTCAATCATAATTCATCCACCCATGTTTCATTTGTTTTTACAACCCGATACTTCCGTTTCGTTGATATCACATCGTTCGATATTTCCGCTTTCCATTCCTTCCCCTCAAACTCAAACGACAAGGTTTTTATCCGGCGGACTTCCGTTATCCTCACGTCTGGATTGTCGCGGGTATCTTGTCCGCCAAGCATAGGCCATCGACCAAATCCGTCAGGGGCATCTACCCATAACTCTTCCGTTTGTGAAGGAAACGTCAAATAGGTGTTCAGAACCTTGTACTGCTTTGGCGCATAGGTGTTTGTCGTTACTACCACAAGGACTGTTGCTATCAGGTTGGTTATCATGGTTGCCCCCCCTTTTCGGTTCGTGTTTCACCGTCTGTCCCGGTTGTATAAGTAAATTGGGGCAACTCGGAAGAGCAACTACACGCCACGATAAACGGAGCATTTACCTTGCCGCATCGCGGGCATAACCACCCTTGGTTTATTCGGCATGGTTGACTTGTTGATTTCTCGCACTCTCTGCAAATACCATCGTTATCGCCGGTCGTTAACTCTTTGCCACATCTCCAGCATTTCATAACGCCCCTTTCAAGTGGCTATCCTGTTCATCCGCCAACCGCATGTATTCGGCAAGCAGTTCTTCATGCCGCCGCTTTTCCGTAACCCCGTTTTTCGGGTTGCTCACTACCCGCACCGCTACCCCGGCTTGGCGTACCGCACGGCAAATACAGTCGTGACAGTAGGCGGTGTGGGGGAGTGTGTTCATTTTCCAAGCGCCTCCTTTACTTTGTAAATGACGCCCGCCCTATAACGTCTATCGCCGCCAAATCCTGGCCCATGTCAACGGCGTCGAAGAAGGTGTAGCCGCTGAAACCGCAACCTTGACGACGGCAGGCTTTGACCAGATCGCGCAATTTGCCGTGGTTGGTCAAATGGTTCTTCAGACCGCCCAGCGTGTTCA
>CAZWBR010000074.1:1081-4172 GCA_964632305.1 uncultured Prolixibacteraceae bacterium | reverse complement strand
TAAATAAAATTTCGTCTATTTTATATTTGCCTCGTTCTATTACCTGTTCTTGAGTTGCTTTTCCGGTTGCATCGTCTATGCCAAGATTTTTATATACCGGTTTTCTTATAATCATTCGTTTGCGTTGTTTGCCTGTTGTAGCTCTGACAAGTTCATTTTCTGTATCTGCAAAACCAACATCAATCAGAGCTTGTATGTCCGGATTCAGGTCTTCTATTTTAAGTTTCTTGGTGTCGATACCTTCTTTAAAAAGTCCTTCAATTTGAAGTTCATCTAAATATCCTTCTCTTGGTTTCTTCATAAGTCTGCCCAAGAAAAGGTTCTTGATAGCCTCAGCCTTTGATTCTTCGGCTTCTATTTCAAAGATTTGTGGGAAAGCAATTGTATTTTTGATTTTTTTACCGTCTAATTTACTAACATATTCAGGTACATAGGCCGAGATCGGGAATATACTTTTTTCTTTATCGTATCTTCCGAAACTTCCTGAATCAATTAATATCGTTTGTGTGAATTCACATTTGTTTTTTTCATTTGGGTTTGCTAAAAAGATACGATTGATTTCTTTTGTAACGCTTGTATTTCCTTGATAATTTTGGTATTTAAGGTTTCCCTCTACTTTGATCTTGGTTCCGTCTTTTAGGTTTTCGTGAATAAAATTAATAGCATCATAAGGCGTTAAAAACTTTTGTATAACCATTTTACCTTTTAAATCTTTAAGTATTCCTATTTTAATAAACTCCGATTCTGCAACGTCACTGATAACTCCCTCGTCTAACCTATCTTCCCATGCAATTTTTTTACTTGATTTTCTGTCCGGTTTAAATCCTTTTGGGTCTGATTTGTCTTTGTAAAAGGTGCTGATTGAGTATTCGGGTTTATCATAAAATCCCCCCATCATCTGTGTGTATATGTTGTTGTCATCCCCACAGTCAACCAAGAAATTCATTTTGTTGTATTTCCAGCCCGAATCCGATACTTTGTTAAGTTCAAAAGTAAACTCACTGACTTTTGCTGTGCCAATTAGAGTAAAATTTGAAATGCCTTTTTTGAGTACGCTTTTTTCGGCCATAAAACCAAGCTCCTTTAAAATTTTTTTGAAAATATAGAGATTAAATATAATTATATTTTGTTTTTATCATTTAAGCAAGTAGCATAATTGGGTTTTATTAATATTTTTACATAAAAAAAGAGGGTGTTTACCCTCTTAATTTTCTTTTTTTACTTCCTCAAGAATTTCCGAAAAATTGGAATAGGTTTTGAATTTTTCGGGATGTTTGCTTATTTTTTCTGCCTCATCAAAGGTTCCTTCACTTATCAAAAGATTTTTACACAAAGGACAATTTTCCCCCAATTTACATTCTAATTCTACCATTCCCTCTATCGTTTCATCTATTTCTTTTTGAGTCATACTAAATGCTTTTATGAGTTCTTCATCGTTATAAATCTTTTTATTATTGCCACTATGTTCACATTCTAAAGTTAAGGCATAATCTCTTACACTTTCAATATTTTGTGGGATTTCTTTAATATTTTTAAGAATAAAGAATTCGGGTTCAAGAGCTTTATTTTTCATTTGCAATTTGTAATTTTCTAAAAAGTCTTTAAAATTTTTACTCATTATAACTTCTCCTATGTTTTATATATATCTTATGATACATATATAAATTTAGCAATAAACGTATTTGTCAGAAAGAGATAAGTGATATGAAAACTTTGCGAAATTTGGTATAATCTGGACGAGTAATAAATATAAGGAGCGAGATTATGGCAATCACAAAATCAACCCTTGAAGCGAAAGGGCTTAAAATCACTGTGCAGACGCATGCCGATAATCATGATTATATTAGCTTGACTGATATTGCTATGTATCAAAATGCATCTGACCCTTCAGGAGTAATTCGAAATTGGATGTCAAATAAAAACTCATTTGATTTTTATAGTCTTTGGGAGGAATTAAACAATGAAAATTTTAATTCCGTGGAAAAAGACAGAATTAAAATTAGTGAAGTAGGATACAACAGATTTACAATGACACCAAGTCGCTGGAAAAAAGAATTTAATGCTATCGGCATTATCCCAAGTGCAGGTAAATATAGTAAGGGAACTTTTGCACATCCCGATATAGCATTTGAATTTGCCAGTTGGCTCTCTCCTGAATTCAAATTATATATAATTAAAGAATTCCAAAGACTAAAAAAAGACGAAAACTACAGGCTAAAGATTGAATGGAATGCCAAGCGTGAGCTTACGAAAATTAATTACAAAATACATACAGATGCGATAAAAGAATATTTAATTTCTGAAAATTTAACAGAAAAACAAATTGGATACACCTATGCTAATGAAGCTGATGTTTTAAATGTTGCTCTTTTCAATATGACTGCAAGTGACTGGAGACAGAAAAACTCTGATTTGAAAGGAAATATAAGAGATCATGCAGATGTGTATCAATTAATTGTTTTGAATAATTTGGAGTTTAAAAATGCGGAGCTGATAGAGCAATGTGTTCCACAGCAAGAAAGATTAATTGTTTTAAGAAAAATAGCAGTTAGACAAATAAAATCAGTTATTGGTAGTGCAGCCGCAAAAAGACTTAGAGATTCTATTGAAAATGCCCCTAAAACTGAGGATTTATTAAACGGTTGAATATATTGGACTTTGGGAGCAATTAAATAATACAAATTTTAATTTGGGGGAATTACACCAAATTAAAAAAGGAGTTTTTACCATGGCTAAACCGGATAGAGAAAGTGATACAAGTAGCGAATGGGAGAAGCATTTGCGAAGACGTGGAAAGCGAATACAAAACAAAAAAGTTAGGAAAAACGCAAAAAAACAAATAAAACAACCTGAATAGTTTTAAAAACCAAAACAAAAGCTTCCACTCAAATTTTTAAGTGAAAGTCTTTATTTTTATAGCTTTATTTATTAAGCCGTTTTTGTTGCCATGTGAAGCAAGAAATCGTTAACCGTTGGCGGATTATCTTCGATATTATCAATATGATTATATCCATATCTTAGGTCTTCCGGATTTTCTTGAAACCAAGTTTTTTGAATAATATTATTAATGTTGTCATATATCATTTTTGGT
>CAZWBR010000074.1:0-1071 GCA_964632305.1 uncultured Prolixibacteraceae bacterium | reverse complement strand
ATAAGTTTTAGCTGCCCTATTTATAGTTTCATCGTCAGCGTAGGCAGTTAAATATATAATTGGAATATTATAAAGATTTATTAGGAGTTTAGCTGTTTCTATACCATCCATTTCTCCTTTGAGTACAATGTCCATCAGAACAAGTTCCGGTTGTTCCTGTTGGGCACTTTCCATTGCTTCTTCACCAGTGGATACTGTACCGGTCACGGTGAACCCTAATTTTTCTAACTTTTTCTTAAAAGTGATCTTATCTTTTTCGTACATATATGAAAGTGGTTTTATATTCATAGCAGCACAATAGACAGGAATCATAACCATAGTTTCAATTACATTATCTAAGATATGATTGTCATCTATGTTTTTAAGTCGTACTAATTTACATGAGTTCCAATAAAACCCTAAATATGCCGGTAATGTAAATAAAAGTATTCCTACTAAAATGTTGCAATAAAATTCATTATTAATTAGTTGATAATTGTATTTTATATAGATAACTGTTGAAAGACACAGACCAAAAAGAATAGGTATTTTGTTATGCACTGATAAGTTTTTTACATCCTTCATTTGGATAAAATGAAACTTGTATATAAAAAACATAAAACATGTATGTAAAGATAGGACAATAAAATTATACGGAATTAAATTTGTGGTTTTTGTAGAGGGATACATACCTGATAATTTCCAAGAGTAACGATTAATTATATAACCTACGAAGTAACTGCATTCCAACATAAGACTTATAAATATCGAAAAAGTTAAAATACAGATCCAGCTTTTAATATTTCTTTTATGAGATTTTTTGTTTTCAATCAAATTTTCAGCCCAAAAATAAGCAAATATTATAAATACTGAGAGAAATCTATAAGAAACAAAATCGGTGAATATATATCTATATAACGATAGCAATGTTACATGTGTAAAACAAAACATTGCTAATTTTTTAATTTTGCGTTTTTTGAAGGTCGTGTTTTTGTTTGTATAATTATACACAGCATAACAAAAAATACTTTCAATAATCAATCTTAATGTATGTATGATAGTTATAAACGGCAATATTTTCCACACCTTTTA
>CAZWBR010000073.1:0-4195 GCA_964632305.1 uncultured Prolixibacteraceae bacterium | reverse complement strand
GTGTGAATGTCATGAAAGATTTTAAAGAGTTGATGACTAGGGTGACTCAAGAATTCATCGCAGATTTCCAACTAAAGAGAAATGAAATTATCAGTAATCCAGAAATGATAAAGAATATCATAGAAGGAGGGAATAAAATCGCAACTCAAAATGCTGATGAAACTCTGAAGGAAGTTATGAACTCACTATATAAGAAGTAAATCCTTATTTTGTAGGTATAATCTTAAAAATTAAATAATTTGAGAAATTTCCACGACGTTTTATATCTTCCATAATGGCTTGATTTGATAGTGAACGGGTCTTGTCGCAACCAAAGGAATATGGCGGGACATACATGTCTGGACCCTATGTAAAATGAGAATGAGACAAAAGAGACAGTATAAAAAAGGGTGTATAATATGAAAATGGAAAGAGGAAAGATATTAGAAAATGCTTTGAAAGGATGTAGTGTTTATACTTTTTCAAATTTGAAAATATATTATACTTCTGAGATTAAAGAGTCTGATTTAATACCATACTACTTCTCTCATTATATTGAGGCATATCTTTTGTCAAATTATCGCCTTTCTTATCTAAAGGGGGAAATAGATAAAATTTCTAATATAGATTCTAAAGAAGTTAAAATATTTTTAACTACAGACAAAGGACTATATAAAGAGATTCTACAAGATGAAGAGATGTTTTGGGTCCAAGATAGAAATTTGGAACAAAAGTTTGGTTTTGTTTCTAGGGATATTAATATTATTTATATAGATTATGAAATTTTAACTAAGTATTTACCACCTCGATCCTATGAATTAGATTCTTTATGTCACGAATTTACTCATATACTTCTTCCTCAATTCTTGAATATGGATTGGGAGGAATATAACGGATATTGGAACAATATATTTGATGAAGGTTTTGCAGTATTGCTAAATAAACAGTACAAATATATTTTTAATATGAAAAAAGATATCCAGAATATTAAGGAGATAGATTTTAGTAAGATTAGTATTAAGTATCTAAGAGAGAAAGGTTTTTTTACAATTGATGATAGGTTTGTAACAGAGAACTTTGAATATCAGTACTGTGCAACTGTTGTTAAGAGAGTAGATGAGATTATACGAAAAGATGAGAGATATGGTTCAGAGACAACTTTAAGAGGGATCTTTTCTTATATTCTAAATAAAGAAGGCAAGGGAGAATGTTTAGAAATTGATTTAAAGAAAGATTTTGATATAGACATTAATAATATAGAACAAAAATTAAGGAGAGATTTAGGTATTAAATAAAAATAGGAGATAATTATTTCCTTCGAACCAAGAGCTCTAAAAAACATCTCTTTTTTGACTCTTTTCATCCACCAGGCCTTACTTTTGAGAAATTCACCTTTTAAGGTCAAAATAACTCAATCCCCATAAGGGTTTTAAAACATAGTGGACGGGTCTTGTTGGAACATGTTGAAAATGGCGGGACATACGGGTCTGGAACCTAAAATGAGACAAAAGAGACACATAAAAAGGGGAAGAGTTAATGTCTCGTTTTTGATTGTAGATGCTTTCGGTACCTTTCTGTCCAATTACTTATGCTAGTGTTATCTTCTTTAATAGCAGTTGACATTTCTAAGGCTAGTTTATCAGAATATTGATGTGTTCCAAGTCTGCTTTTGAAGTGGTATTCATTATTTGTTTGTTTTATATTTCTAACATAGGCATATGAGTAGAAGATATAATCGGTTATGAATCCAGAACCTTTAATTAATTCGTTTACTTTGACGACAAACTCTTTTGTGGAATATGGGTATGCTAAATCAATATTTTGCTGAGTTTTTATAATAGAAAGTGCTGTATTGCCGCTGTTATCAATTCTTACTACATAATCGGCGTTTTTAGGGTCCTTCACTATCGCAACTGTATGTCTGACAGAAATCGCGCCCTCGTCACCTAGTTTTTGAAGATCTTCAAATTTCTGAACCCATTCCACAAGATATCCGAAATCCTCTTTGCTATATTTATGTCTAATCTTTTCCATATCGGGGAATTGTTCCCCAGTTATTAATGTTAAGAACCCCACTGGTAAATAATCTGTGGAACCTAAGTTAAACCACTCTTGAGTTTTGTTTATGAAATTAATTACACCAGATTGGAAAGCCCGAGAGTAATAAGGATTAAAGTCTGAGATTATCAAGTGTGTGGATTCATTTCTAAGCTCTGAAATATATTCTATATTTTTCCTTGTTGCATTGTTTTCATCTGGAAAGATTTTTCTTAAACATTCGTCTATTGTGATAGATTCTCTCTTTCTCTTCGGCTGTTTGGGTCTGAAGATACTCGATTTTTTGCCTTGGTTACCCTCGTAGAGCTTAGCTTTGAGTAACAACTCCCAAGCATTTGTAAACAATATTGCAAATGATTCGATACGATATTTAATTGTTGGTTTATCATATAACTCTATTGAAAGTAAGAAAGACTCTTTGGCTTTTTCCAATAATTGTTTTGTAAGTTTTCTTAGTTTCAAGTAATTGTAGAATACAATTTATCTGTTTACGGTAACTGGAGCGACTTTTTATACCTGTCGGTGCTCATCATTTCCGCTTTTAGTTTATCATTTACTTTTTCTAGCTCCTTTAACCTTTCTACAAAATCTGGCGAAAATACAAGCACTTTATATTGCTGGTTTATACCGTAAAATAAATCCATGACTCCCATTATAATATTTGATATTTGCCAAAGAGTAGTTTTAGTCTGATATTCGTCTTTGAAATCGAAGAATGGAATTTCTGCGAACTTAGACTTGGGATTAAGTTTGAAATTACGATAAGCTATCACCAAATTTGAATGAGAGCTTGATTCGTTGATTAAATCCTTCATCCTCTTAATTGCATCTGAACCCAATTTATAATTTTCATCAAGCCAGGGATATGCTTTTTCCTTATATTTCTTCGAAAGTTCAAAAAGATCTTTGTTATCCTTTGTAAGAAAATCATCATACTTCCCATCACCTATTGAATATGCTGCTAGTGCACTCGATTCTAATAGTTGGCGTAAGTTCATCATGGCCTGTGTTTCTTGCCTTCTGAGTGTTGAAAGAATTGCAAGAAGTGAGTGCTTTTGTATCTGACCTAAGAACGCACAGAATACGAAATGATCCGCAGGACAACTTATCAGAAAATTATGAAAAAGATTCTGGAAATCTAAGGCGTTTTGGAAAAATTCACCATACAATTTTCCTCCATCAACAACCATTTGGTGTTCGCTTCGGATGATATCATCAAGCGTATCTGCTTTATAATCTGTAGTATTTTCCATTGTTAATAAAATAAAATTAAAATATTGGTCCTTCTTTATCTACCATGACAGGATTTGTTCTGTTCTTCTTTTTCCATTTAACAGTCTTAAGAAACTCTTTGTTCTCACTAACCAAATATACCTGAAAGTAAGGTTTCCCTGTTGTATCAATAAGATTCCTCACTTTCAATTTCCCTTCTCTTACCAATTTCTTTGCTGTCATTGGATGTATACCAAGATCACTTTTTAATTGCCAATTCTTAAACCATAAATCTTCATTTTTGCAAATTTTTCCAGGTATAGTTCCGTTATCTATATTTCTCTGGCAATCCATACATTTCAAACCATATTTATCATACCAAGTCTCTTCTCCCGTTATATATCTGTAACAGATATTGCAGTGATATTGTCCTTCTCTGTCATCTAAGTGATATCCATTTGAAAATTCTTCCAGTTTTCTTTCTTTTTTCTTTTCTTCGAGAAATATATCTATTATTAGGGAGGCAAACTGGGTTAATCTTTCTATGGCTTCTCTGACTTCATCATCAGACCATTTTCTTTTAGAGTCTCTTTCAAGTATCTCTTTGTACTTTTGTAATGATTGGTCTGTTATTGCCATTGTACTACAACAAATAATATACTTAGGCAGTAGTATATTATAGTTTATTTATTAGGTAAGTACTATGTCTCAAAGTGAGTTAATGAAAAAGTTGCAGAAAAGATTTAACGAAGAGAAGAAAGATCCTGTAGTCAAAGCTCGGATGGTAGTTATTAAAGACTATTTTAAGCACCTTATATATATACAGCCCAAGTTATATGAGGTTCTGGTCTCTTTAAATATTGGTCTAACCGCAAAAGAAGAGAGGAATGTAAGAAGGGAAAACAAAGAAATTTTTACAGTATATACAAAGCTAGATCATACTACG
>CAZWBR010000072.1:0-4392 GCA_964632305.1 uncultured Prolixibacteraceae bacterium | reverse complement strand
AAAGATCAAAGATAAAAGACTGAAGATCGAAGGGGATGACCTCCTGACAATAAGTGACTATTTAATTACCAAATAATATGAAAAGATTTATACTGATTTTTGCAATAGTAATAGGATCCACGCTGCTTTTTGCGCAGCCGAAGAAAGGGGAGTTGATGGATCTGTCTTCTGCAAAAATGGAACTGTTGCCGGTAAATACGGTGCAGAGTGATTTTGGCCCTGCCGTGATTGGGGATTCCCTATTCTTTACCAGCTTCAGCGATGACTTGTTGGATAAAAGTGAGAAGCGGTTGCGGAAAAAAGAGTTTTACGATCTGTATAACGCACCTCTGGATGATAAAGGGGATGTTCAAGGTCAGCGGCATGCCATTACTGAGTTTATCACCCGTTATCACGACGGGCCGGTATCGTGGTGTGCAAAGACCGGAGAACTGTTTATGACCCAATCGAATTATGTCGATCCGACGAAATGGTATAAACCCTTCCGCGAAAACTATGTCAATCTTCGAATCGTCATTGCGAAGAAGGTGAACGGGGTGTGGCAGGAAACTGAAGATTTTGTTCATAACAACCGCGATTATTCAGTCGGCCATCCGGCTATCTCAGCCGGGGGCGATACGCTGATTTTTTCCAGTAATATGCCCGGTGGTTTCGGCGAAACCGATTTGTATTTATCAGTCCGTCAAAACGGGACCTGGAGCAAACCGGTTAATCTCGGAGATAAGATCAATACCACCGGGAAAGATGAGTTCCCGTTTCTTACCTCCGAAGGATTTATGATTTTTGCCAGTAACGGACGTTCAGGGTTGGGTGGTTTAGATCTCTATTTTACCAAACTGAATGGTGGGCCTGTTACTCATTTCGATAGCCCGGTCAACAGTGAAGCGGACGATTTCTCGGCCGCTTTCCCGGCAGACAAAGAATATGCTTACCTTTCCTCTAACCGTCCCGGAACCGGCAATGATGATATTTACAAGATGACTTTCCGTCGTTATATTGAATATCTCTACGAACTCTCTGTTCTCGATGCTAAAACCCGGCGTCCAATTAATGGTGCTACGGTTGCCTTTAACGATGGAATGGAAAAGAGTACAGCACAGGATGGCAAAGTTACCCGGATGATCGAACGCGAAAAAAACTATAGCCTCACGGTAAAAGCTTTCGGTTATACCGATGAAGCCCTTAAGGTGACAACCGGTAACCTGAAATTGGGTACCGTGGTCCGCGATACGGTCTTTATGAAGATGATTGTGAAGAAAAGTATCGAGCTGAAGAATATCTATTACGATTTCGACAAGTGGAACATACTGCCCGAATCGGAGAACGAGCTGAACAAACTGGTGGCATTTATGACGGAAAACCCGGAAGTAAAGGTTGAGTTAAGCTCTCATACCGACTCCCGCGGATCAAAGTCCTACAACCAGAAACTATCTGAAAAACGTGCCCAATCGGCCGTCGACTATATTGTATCCAAGGGGATAAGTCCCGACAGGATCACCGCAACAGGTTACGGTGAAGAGCGTTTGATCAACCAGTGTAAAGACGGCGTTTCTTGCACCAAGGAAGAACATCGTCTGAACCGCCGCACAGAATTTATGATCAAGGGATTGGAATAATTACCGACCTAAGTGTTTAGAAATGGGTACACTCCTTTGGGATGGTACCCATTTCTTTTTGGCAGAGCTTACCCAAAGAATTGAGGTATGAAGCGATCGTGACAAGGAAGGAATTTAATAGTCGGGGCGCGACCCGGAGTCGCACTCCGACTAATCGCCGCGCTATTTCGGCCATTGGTCAGGAAGCAAATTTTTTGGATCCCCTTTGGTGGAGGCTTGGCCTCCCGATAGTTATCAGGAGACAGTCTCAGGCGCCGGCCTTCGACAAGCTGAAGCGTCTCCCGGTTCACGGTCGGGTCATCGCCGGGGTATCTGTATGGTTTCTCTTAGGTTTCTCCAAGGTTCCTGTTACCTACCTAAGAGAAACCATACAGGAGCCTAAGAAAAAGGATGGGGTAACCCCGGCCTTGGCCCTGCGATGAACAGCGTATGGGATAAAGTGACCGGGTTACTTGGAGTCACCCGGTCACTAAGTTTAATTGATTGACGAATAAAAAGCGGTAAGATATTTCCCCGCCGATCATACATATTTTCGCGGAAAACTCAGCGATAATCTGCGTTATCTGGGGGAAACACATTCCGATATCGTTATTCCCGTATAGGAAAGCCCTCTGGTTTTATGTTAACCCTTTCCGGAGCGTCTCCGGAGTATCTCCGGAGGTAGTCCGGAGGATGACCGGAACATCGGTTGGGGGTTCAAAAAACGTAGTGAAGGAGAGCTAAATGGTAGATAGATTGAATTTTTGTGGGTGTAGTCGGGGAAGGGAATAAAGAACGGCCGCCTGATGATCGGGCGGCCGTTCTTATGCAGGTTGTTGAATTGAAATCAATAGATCCACGCGTTGGGATATTGCTGTTTAAAGTCGATCAGCGCCTTCTTGGCAGATGAGAGGGAGTTGTATCCAATCCCCACTTTAAATGGCTTATTTTCGCTTAAAATCTTTGCCTGGTGGCCCTGGCTGACCAATTGCTTCTGTAACTTTTCGGCATTAGCGCGATCCATAAAGGATCCCAGAACGAGATGGAATTTTTCGGCGGTCACGGGAGCTGGTTTTGCTTTAGCAGTTGCTTCGTTACCCGTAACCTTCTCTTTTGTGTCGATGGTGGCCGGAACCGATTCTCCGATCCCTGGGATCAGGAATTCAGTCCGACGGTTAAGCCGATGCACTTCAGGCGGGCACCAGACTCCGTCCTTGCACTGGTTGATCAACTGACTTTCGCCATAACCGATCGCCTTGATCCGGTCGGGACTGATCCCTTTGGAGACGATATAACTAACCGCCGATTCGGCACGTTTCTCCGACAGCTTTTGGTTATAGGCGTTCGATCCGCGCGAGTCGGTATGGGAACTCAGCTCAACGGTTATCTCAGGATTCTCGGACATGAAGGCCACCAGCTTGTTCAGCTCGATCTCCGACTCGGGCAGGATATTCCATTTGTCGAAATCGTAGTAAATATTCTTTAACTCGATACCTTTCTTCACGATCATCTTCATCCAGACCGTATCGCGGACCACGCTACCAGGGGTCAGATTGCCCGTCTGAATCTTCTTGGTTTCGTCGGTATAACCGAACGCTTTTGCCGTAAGGCTGTAAGCTTTTTCCCGTTCGATCATCCGGTTAACATTACCTCCGCCTGAGGTTGTTTTTTCCACCCCATCGTTAAATGTTACGGTAGCCCCGGCAATCGGTCGTTTGCTCTTTTCATCCAGGACCGATACTTCGAGCAGATACTCGATATAACGGCGGAAAGTGAGTTTGTAGATGTCATCATTTCCTTTGCCTGGCCGGTTGGAACTGATATATCCGTATTCGGCGTTGGCCGGGATAGTGGCCGCGAAATCGTCCGCTTCGCTGTTGACGGGTGTTCCAAAATGAGTGATCTCTCCTCCCTTTAGTTTTGTATAAAAAAGATCTAATCCACCTAATCCGCCACGTCCGTTGCTGGCAAAAATCATAAACCCATCAGCCGTGATAAAGGGAAATTCATCCTTACCGGGAGTATTGATCTTTTCACCAAGATTGACCGGTTTGCTCCAGGTCCCGTTTTGACGGACGGATAGGTACAAGTCGGTTTCGCCGAAGCCTCCGGGCATATTACTGGAGAAGATCAGTGTATCGCCCCCGGCAGAGATAGCGGGATGACCGACGGAATATTCAGGGTTATTGTGGCTAAACTCTTCGGTCTCTTTCCAAACACCATCGATATTCTTCGCGATGACGATCCGAAGATTGACATAGTTTTCGCGGAAGGGTTTATACCATTTAACCGGATCGGTATAATTGGAACGGGTCATAAACAATTCACCGGTCCTGGCACACCACGTTACCGGTCCGTCGTGATACCGGGTGATAAACTCATTAATCGCGTGACGCGGACCTATTATCTCACCGTTTGCATCGATCGGGGCATTGTACAGATCGTAAAACTCTTTCTTACGCAACCGCTTCTCGGTTTTTTCCAATAAGTCATCACCAAAAGTGGTGAAATAGAGCGAGTCGCCAATGACTGTCGGGCCAAAATCGCTCTGCACCGTATTGGTGGGCAATAGATCTAACTTGACTGATGACGAATCGAGCAGATCACCCTTTCCGGGTTGTGCAAAAAGCATAGTGGATGTTGCTATCGCTGCTGAAATCAGGAGTAATCGCTTCATGTTTTTATTTTGTCATTAAATAGTCATTTATTGTCACTTATAATCATTTGTAGTCACTTGTGGTCATTTATGGTCAAGAGAACATCACCTTCGATCTTTAATCTTCAGTCTTTGATCTTC
>CAZWBR010000071.1:0-4772 GCA_964632305.1 uncultured Prolixibacteraceae bacterium | reverse complement strand
CGCGGTTATTTACAAACCGTCTTCTTACCTTTTCTCAATATCTTTCAATGAACTTATTGTCTTCTTCTCAACTTACAGCCCTTCATTTTTCAGGCGAAAGTGGGTGCAAATGTAATCCCTTTTTTCTTACCGGCAAAATCTTTTTGAAAGTTTTTTACCGCTTTTTTTTCAGGACCTCCCTACCGGGCTCATTCACATCCTTGCCATCATTTTCCAGAACTCTTTCGTTGGCTCCCATTCTCTACCGCTCTTCTTTCGAATCGCCGTAATCCCTGAAAGCGGGTGCAAAGATAACGCATTACTTTTCGCTTTTCCAAACCCGATCCGCTATTTTTCTTCAAAATTACATCTCAATTCCGCTACAAAACTGAATCTCTGGATAATCGTATTTCATTTTTTTTTTACCTGACGATTCTCACGCGTGGACAGAGATAAAAACGAACAGACATCTGCAAATAGGTTCCGGAATTGAGGTCGCAGACCAATTAATTCACTTTCCCTTTAATTCCTGACAAAAGAAAAATAAGAATGCATAATATAAGTCAAATATGTTATTTTTACAACATCAAATACAATTTTTAGAATCGTGACAGACTGCATAGTTATTATTCCCACATACAATGAAATAGAGAATATTGAAAAAATGATCCGTACGGTATTCTCGCTTGAGAAGCTTTTTCATATTCTTATTATCGATGACAACTCGCCAGACGGTACTGCCCGTGTAGTAAAAGAGATGATGAATGAATTTCCACAACAGCTTTATCTCGTAGAGCGAAGCGGAAAGCTGGGGCTTGGCACTGCCTATCTGACCGGTTTTAAATGGGCCTTGGAGAATGGGTACAAATTCATTTTTGAAATGGATGTTGATTTCTCACACGACCCTAATGATCTAATCCGTTTATATAAAGCCTGTGCTGTCGATGGGGCTGATCTGGCCATCGGTTCCCGGTATATTTCAGGAATCAACGTGATTAATTGGCCATTGAAAAGAGTATTGATGTCCTACTTCGCCTCCGTCTATGTCAGAAAAATTACCGGAATGCCCATTATGGACACAACTGCCGGATTTAAATGCTACCGCGACACGGTGCTGAAAACACTCGATTTAAATAAGATAAAAATGAAAGGATATGGATTTCAGATCGAAATGAAATTTAAAACCTGGAAATCTGGATTTAAAATCGTCGAGGTTCCCATTATCTTCACCGATCGGCGGGAAGGAGTCTCGAAGATGAGTGGCGGAATCTTCGGCGAAGCCTTTAAAGGAGTTATCCGCATGAAAATAACGAGCTATTTCCAGAAATACTCCAAGCCTACGATATAAACTGTTTGATGAAAGAAAAATGAAAAAACATCAAACCGCAATCCTGATAAATGATTTTAATTCATATCTTCACTTATAAACTATACTATTCAACATTTAATCAAATAGACGTAAAATTTCAATACAGACATGAAAGACATTGTCATTAAAGATGCCAAAGTTGTGAATGAGGGAAAAATTCTGAAGGATACCAGCATTCTGATTCGAAATGGATATATTGAAAAGATATTCAGGGACAAAGTCCCCCAATCTGTTTTGGCTCAATCCGAAGTAATTGACGCTGCGGGAAAGTTTCTCCTCCCCGGTGTGATTGATGATCAGGTCCATTTTCGTGAACCCGGTTTGACTCATAAAGCCGATATCGAATCTGAATCAAGAGCTGCAGTGGCCGGAGGCGTGACCTCATTTATGGAAATGCCAAATACCAACCCGCAAACCACCACTCAGGTATTTCTGGAAGAGAAATTTGCCAGAGCCGCTGAGGTTTCCCTTGCCAACTACTCATTTTATATTGGAGCCACCAATGACAACCTTGAGGAAATATTGAAAACTGATCCGGCAAAAGTCTGCGGGATAAAAGTTTTTATGGGTTCTTCAACCGGCAATATGTTGGTTAATAACCCCGAAACTCTATCTGCATTATTTTCCAAATCAAAGATGCTGATTGCTGCCCATTGCGAAGACGAACAAATCATTCAGACTAATATAGCAGTGGCCCGTGAAAAATACGGAGAAGAAGTTCCCGTCAGTGAGCACGCCAGAATCAGGGATGCCCGTGCCTGCTTCACCAGTTCATCGAAAGCGGTGGAATTGGCCAAGAAATACGGAACACGACTTCATGTTCTACATCTTTCTACCGGTAGTGAGATGGCCCTTTTTGAAAATAGCCCACTGAAAAATAAAAAGATCACCGCGGAAGTGTGTATCCATCACCTTTGGTTCTCGGATGCAGATTATGAAAAATACGGTTCCCGCATCAAATGGAACCCATCCATAAAATCAGTAGCCGACCGGCAAAGTCTTCTCAAGGCGCTGAATGAAAACAGAATCGATGTAATTGCCACTGATCATGCCCCGCACACGATCGAAGAAAAATCTCAAAGCTATTTCAAATGCCCGTCAGGCGGTCCATTGGTTCAACACTCATTAATCGTGATGCTCGAGATGTACCGAAACGGCAAGATAGCCATCGAGAAAATTGTTGAGAAAATGGCTCATGCACCAGCCGATTTGTTCGGAGTCGAAAAAAGAGGATATATCCGTAAAGGCTACAAGGCCGATCTGGTTCTTATTGATGCCGGACGTTGGACTGTATCGAAAGAGAATATTCTTTCAAAATGCGGTTGGTCTCCTTTCGAGGGAGAAACTTTCAGCTATTATGTCAGTCATACCTTTGTGAATGGAAAATTGGTCTATGAAAACAATGATCCCAACAGAATTGGAGTATTGCACCAGGAAGCAAAAGGCGAAAGACTCACATTCAGCCGGAATGGCTCGGTCTAAGAATTGGTTCCTGCTTCTTTTTATTGTTTTTGCCTGTAGTAGCCCCCCAATTAAAGAAGATCAGCAGGTTGGAATTGCATTAGGGAAAATAACCTACGAAAGTTCAATCCTGAATACCAATCCTGATGACGCTTGGGCCAATGAATGTCTGGCCGGCTTCGACCGGAAAAGCTTTCTCAACCAAATTTTTAATGCCGTTCATACAGGGAAACTTAGTGCTTTGGATTATTTCTCAGGTGAAAAGATTTCCCCTTCGCGACTGAAAGAGCTGGAAGCTTCGGGTGAATTTTCGAAAGAAAAGATTGCAAAAGTACAGTTTGAAGAGGAATGGTTCTGGGATGAGGAAAAACGGACCCTTCAAAAGAAGATTAACTCAATGACCTTTGCCTATGAGGTTTTCAACAACTTAGGCGAATCGCGCGGTTTCAAACCTGCATTCAAAATCATTTCTAAATAGAAAAATAAAAGGCAGCCGTAAAAAGCTGCCTTTTCTCTATCCTTATGAATCCGATCTCTATTTCAACAAGAAGCGCACAATTCTTCGTGTTCTCTGTTCAACGTAAACCAACCGGTTTTGAATACTTTCCCGGATAGCTTCATCCGTATAAGACCTAATGGTCAATAACTCAAGACCATCGTTATAATGGGCAACAAACTGGGACTGTAAATCATTCATTAGTTTGTCAAAATTGCGTTCCGGTTTATCGATTGAAACGGAAAAATTCATCGCCGATTGTTGTACCAGATTGACTTTCATCCGGTAATGGGAAAGAAGATGATAGATATGGCCAATATTTTCCTCTGCAATAAATGAGAAATCCAGCGGAGAGATAGTAATCAATACCTGATCTTCTTTAGTGATGAAGACTGGGACATATTCCATCGTATGATCAATATTGTGAATCACCGAGCCCACCTCTTCCGGTTCAACAAATGAGCGCACATAGAGCGGAATGCTTTTTTCCACCAGTGGCTTCATCGTCTTTGGATGGATAACCTTAGCCCCGTAATAGGTCATTTCAACTGCTTCCCGATAGGAAAGCTGATCAAGCTTTTGTGTATTACTATATTTATTGGGATCGGCATTCATTATGCCTGGCACATCCTTCCAGATAGTAACACTCTCAGCATTCATAACATTGGCGATGATCGCAGCCGTAAAGTCAGAACCTTCCCGACCAAGTGTGGTCGTCATGCTAAATGGAGTGGCTCCGATAAATCCCTGAGTAAGATAGATATCAATGCCATCCTGATTCAGTGCTTTTGGCATCAACTCATTAGTCAAATTCCAGTCAATAGTTCCTTCCCTCCAACGATCGTCGGTCCGGATAAACTCACGGGCATCCACCCATTGGCAAGCCATATCCGAGAAATTAAGATAAGCCGCAACAATCCGGGTTGAGAGTATTTCACCCAACGAAACGATCTGATCATATTCAAAATCATAATCCAGCGATGGTTGCCTTTTCATCCGTTTTGTCATCGCCCAAAAATCGTCATTCAGCTCCTTTCGGATCAATGTTTCATCTTCGGGAAACAGTTCATCAACAATTTTCAGGTGATATGCCTTCAACTGTTCGAGCCCGTTACAGGCTTCCTCAACATGTCCGTTATAATAATTCCGAACCACCACCTCCAAGGCATTTGTTGTTTTCCCCATGGCCGAAACCACTATGACGATCTTTTGATCGTGCACACGAACAATTTCCGACAGGTTCCTTACCCCGGCAGCATCTTTCACGGATGCACCACCAAACTTGAAAACCCTCATTTTAAATATATTACTGTATTATACTGAAATGTTTTATATATTGCAAAATAAACAAAAAGCTGAATTATTTAGTCATGATTACAGTTCCATCAGTAGATTTTTAATTCTTTTGATCGATCGGTCCGGTAATCAAACTTGACAATAAAGAACATCCATCCTATTTTTTTGTAA
>CAZWBR010000070.1:0-4778 GCA_964632305.1 uncultured Prolixibacteraceae bacterium | reverse complement strand
CCAAAGTTATTTTTTTATTATTCTTAACTCTGACACACTTTATTGAACATACTCCCCTGTCATTTTTTGCATCGGGCCTTCTTTTTAAGGGGTAGGCTCCCGAAAAGAGTTGATTCTGTGATCCCCTTCTCCGGATCTTCTGCGGATCTTCTGCGGTTATTGTGCGCTTATTGTACGGTTATTGTGCGGTTATCAATCGTACAAGATGTACTGAAATACCGTAGAAATAGTACCGGAGTGATGGAGCAATCATTAACTACAACAAAAAAGGTCAGCTTATGAAGGCTGACCTTTTTTCGGGCTTGATCTTTCTATCCAAGCAAATCTTTGAGCTCTTTAAAGGGAATCAATTCCACACCCCATGATTTCCATTGATCGAATGGTAGCGGCAGTTGGGGTAGCTCCTTTATGGCATCTTCGATGACATAAACTTTGAAACCTTTGTCGGTCAACCCCTTTACCGCCTTGTCGACACAGACGTTGGTGGCGACTCCATAGACAAATATTTTCTCGGGATTAAGGATTTCCAGAATTTTATCGGTGTAAGGATTTCCGACAAACACGTCGAAATCGTCTTTTTGTATGGTAATGTTCCTGTATTTTACCGGATCGTCAAATTCGGCAAAAATAGCCAGTTGGGTATCCCATTCAATGATGACGGGGAGGAAAGGTTTGGTTTCATTAATAAACTCTGCCCCGGAGGTTCCTGCAATACAATGTTCGGGGAATGAAGACCGGAAGTCTGGAGTTGCTGATAGCTCGTGGGAGTTGATGTAATGATAATCGCAGGTATTGACTACCCGGATATTTTTGTCGGCTGCCAATTGAGTTATTTCATCCAAAACCGGCTTTAGCTTTTCTGCACCGGGAACATAAAGTTTGCCTTCCGGTTCAATGAAGTCTACTTGCGTATCAACATTCCAGAATAAAATCTTTGCTATGTTCATGACTTAAATAATTTTCGCCAAAGATACAGCCGAATGCGATACGTTATTTTCTTCTTGACTTAAATTCTGAAAGCCCTCTATCGAGAAACTCCACGAAATGATCCGGGTCTAAATCGCGGGCGGTGGGTTTTGTCAACAAGTTTTGGTCATGATCGAGCAACACGTAATAGGGTTGGGCATTCACCCCAAAGCGGGAGATCTGAAAATCGGAATATTTTTTACCGATCGTTTTTTTTACTTTATTGTCATATTTAGAAGTGATCCAGTCGGCTTCGGGCAGAGTGGTTTTATCGTCGACATAAAGGGCGATGATGACAAATTGATTTTTAAGTCTTTCGAGTACCCTGGGATCGGACCAAACATTGGCCTCCATTTCGCGACAGTTGACGCAACCATGGCCGGTAAAATCGATAAATATAGGTTTGTTTTGGGCTTTCGCACAAGCCAATCCTTGTTCGAAGTCGAAATAGCCTTCCAATCCATGGGGTAACTCCAGAAAATCGCTGTATTTGGGTTTCTCGCACTGGGTTTCTTGTTCAGTCTGAAAATCGGCCTGACCCGAAGAGCTGGCATTGATCAGTTTCACCTCATCGCGGATGATTTTGTGCACATCGAAATCGTGGGTGGTCATGGGAGGGAGATACCCGGAGATGGCCTTGAGCGGAGCGCCAAACATCCCGGGGATCAGGTAGATCACGAAGGTGAAAGTGGCCAGGGCGAGCATTAGCCGGGTAACCGATATATGTTTAACTTCGCTGTCGTGAGCGAATTTGAGTTTACCGAGCAGGTAAAATCCCATCATCACAAAAATAACGATCCAGAAGGCCAGGTACACTTCGCGGTCCAGTATTCCCCAATGATAGGTTTGATCGGCAATGCTCAGGAATTTCAGGCCTAGCGCCAGCTCGATAAATCCAAGGACCACCTTGACCGAATTGAGCCATCCGCCCGATTTGGGGAGGTTGGCTAGCCATTGGGGAAAGACGGCGAAGAGGGTAAAGGGAAGGGCGAAGGCCAAAGAAAAACCGAACATACCGATGATCGGCTTAAGAATCATTCCCCCGGCCGATTCAACAAGGATCGCCCCGACGATGGGCCCGGTACAACTAAACGAGACAAGGACAAGGGTAAGTGCCATGAAGAAAGCTCCACCCCATCCTCCTTTATCGGCTTGACTGTCGCTTTTATTGATCCAACTGCTGGGGAGGATAATCTCAAATGCGCCGAAGAATGAAAAGGCGAAAACAAAAAAGATGATAAAAAACAGAGTGTTAGGTAACCAGTGTGTGCTCAGCCAGTTGGCAAAGTCGGCCCCGAGGGTCAACGCGACGAGGGTCCCGATTAGAGTATAGATCATTATGATTGAAGATCCATAAGCTATCGCCTGAATTTTGGCCTGTAGTTTCGATTTGTTGGAGTTCATAAAGAATGAAACCGTCATAGGGATCATCGGGAAGACACAAGGTGTCAGGATCGCCGCAAGACCTGCCAGGAAGCTGAAGAAGAAGAACCACGAAAGTGAATGTTTTTCGGCAGGAACCGTTTCAGGGGTGGTTGAGATTGTTGTCTGACTGGCCGCCGCACTTTCGGGGTTGATCTGAAAGGAGAAATCGTGCTCATCAAAAGTGCAGGTCTCATCATCGCAACTCTGGTATTCGATTGAACCTTTGATTGCGAAGGCGGATTGGTCATTCAGAATAATCTTCTGGGTGAAAATGGCCTCGTCGCTGAAAAAGGAAAGCTCCATATTAAAGATCTTATCAAATTCCTTAAGGGGCGCGGTGGAGGAGATTGTTTTTCCCGAGAGTTGATAACGGAGAGAGTCTGTTTCGAAATGGAAGGTCGTGCTGTTGGGGCCTCCTTCGGGCAGGTCTGTGGAATAGAGGTGCCAGCCCTTTTCGATCTTAGCTTTAAATATTAATTCGATCTCGGTATCCGAAACTTTTTTCTGATCAAAAGTCCATTGAACCGGAGTAGTCAATTGTGCAAAGGAACCAAAGGATGCCAGAATCAGAAAGGTGAGTAATAGAAGTATTCTTTTCATCGATTTAATATTGATATATTTATCTATTTGTATCCCAAACATACAAAAAAAGCCCAAGTAATTGGATACTTGGGCTGATTTTCTTTAAATAATTATCTCTTCGTTGTTTTCATCGAAGTATTTTGCTTCGAGGAAGCTAATCGAGTTGTGTTCCTCGATTGTAATTTTTTTACGGTATTTCCAACTCCATTTCAATCGTTTGGACGGAAATCCTCTGGTTAAATAAGCGCCGACAAACGGGTGAAGGTGAATTTTCAAAGTCTTTTTTTGGAGTTCTTCGAAAATATACCGAATCCTTTGTTCGATCTCTTCAATCAACAACAGGGTCGGTGTCACTTTGCCGGTGCCTTTACAAACCGGACAATCTTCGGCGGTTTCAATCGCCAGTTCTTGCCTGACCCTTTGTCGGGTGATCTGCATAAGGCAGAATTTGCTCAGGGGCAAGATATTATGTTTTGTCCGATCGGAGGCCATCACCTCTTTCATCTTCTCGAAAACCTTCTGTTTGTTTTCATTACCGTGCATGTCGATAAAGTCGATCACGATAATGCCTCCCATATCCCTAAGTCGAAGCTGGCGGGCTATTTCTTCAGCAGCAGCCAGGTTTACTTCGAGAGCATTGCTCTCCTGATCACCGGTTTTGGAGCGGTTTCCACTGTTGACATCAATCACGTGGAAAGCTTCGGTATGTTCAATAATCAGGTAGGCGCCACTTCGGAAGGAGACCGTTTTACCAAAAGATGCCTTAATTTGTTTGTCGATCCCGAAATATTCAAAAATGGGCGCTTTGCCATTATAATATTTGACGATTTTTTTCTTTTCAGGATCGATGGTCTCAATATATTCCTTGATTTCGTTTGCAGAATCTTCCTCGTTCACGTAGATATTGGTGTAATCAGGGTTATACAAATCCCTGATTAGTGAAGTGGTACGATTCAGTTCTCCCAGGATCAGGGAAGGGGCGGTTTGTTTTTCCAGTTTAACAACTGCATTTTCAAACTTCGTGATCAATCTTCGCAACTCCTGATCCAATTCTGCAACACGTTTGCCTTCAGCAGCTGTCCGAACAATTACCCCGTAATTTTTGGGGCAAATGCTTTGGATTAATTTTTTTAAACGGTTTTTTTCTTCAGCCGTCTCGATTTTCTGCGATACAGAGATTTTATCGCTGAATGGGACCAAAACGATATTCCGTCCCGCAACGGAAATTTCGGAAGTCAGTCTTGGGCCTTTGGTTGAAATCGGTTCTTTCGCGATCTGGACCAGGATGTTTTGTCCTGTTTTAAGCACGTCCGTGATCTTTCCATCCTTGTTGATGTCCGGTTCTGGTTGTACCTTAAAGTTGGGCGAAAGTTTAATTTTTTTAGAACTAACCTGCTTAAGGAATTTATTTAGCGTCTGAAATTGAGGGCCTAAATCTAAATAATGAAGGAACGCATCTTTTTCGTAGCCCACATCAACAAAAGCTGCATTTAAACCAGGCATGATTTTCTTTACCTTGGCCAGGTAAATATCTCCTACCGCAAATTTAAGGTCGCTGCTCTCACTGCTGAGTTCTACCAGTCTTTTGTTTTCGAGTAAGGCGATTTCGACGTGTGATGGCGAAACATCAATAATCAGTTCGTTGCTCACTACCTTTACTCAATTTTATGTTTAAACTATTTAATACAATAAACCTAAAGTGCAATAGCGCTTTAGGTTTAGTATTCATTGTATATCACTGAAGAACTATTTCTTCTTCTTGTGACGGTTCTTCCGCAAACGTTTTTTACGTTTGTGGGTAGCCA
>CAZWBR010000069.1:0-5287 GCA_964632305.1 uncultured Prolixibacteraceae bacterium | reverse complement strand
GAGGAAGAACAATACAAGGTCAATATGTACCTCAAGGACAAGTACGATCCCGACTCCCCGGATGTCTACATCTACGCCTTGAAACCAATCAATGACACTGCTGTCATCGGTGAACCCTACACGCTCCCGGATATCATTCGGGCCTACATGACCAATGGAACCATGATGGATGTCCCCGTCACATGGTCGGTCAACCCCATCGATACCACGTCAGCCGGGATCAAGACCAGCGTAGCTACTGCAATCTCAAACCCCAGCAAGACGACAACCGCAACCATCGATGTCGCAGGCATTAGTTACTTAAACGATATGACCGTTACAGTCATGCAAAATGACCCGTTTACCCTCCCCGCCTCCGTTGTTGCGACCCTGACATCCGGCAAGACGCGCAACACAGCCGTAACCTGGAACATCGATACGGTCAATACATCGACAATTGGCACTCAATCACGAGTCGGCACCTCGGTCATCGATGAAACCAAAAGCATGACCTTGACCATTGATGTCGTGGCCAAGTCGGTCAGTGGTGTTGAACTGAATGAATCCTCAATAACGATTAACAGCAATGACACCTTCCAGTTGATTGCCGACGTCAAACCAGACGATGCTTATAACAAGAATGTCAGTTGGATCAGTAGTGACGAGTCTGTCGTTCTTGTCTCATCTTCAGGGGAGATCACTGGGGTTGACAGTGGGCAAGCCACAATTACTGTCACAACTCAAGACGGCGGTTATGTAGCCACATGCGATGTCACGGTCACAACATCTGTAACTAGTGTAACGCTCAATATAACTGCTATTACCAGACCACGTGGTAGTGTTATCGATAATCTTGTCGCAACCGTCCTGCCTGAGAATGCAAGCAATAAGGACGTGTCTTGGAGCAGCAGCAACACGAGCGTCGCAAGGGTTGATCAGAATGGCGTCGTAACAGTGCAAAATTATTACAATAACGGATGGAGACCAAGCAACGGCAGCACCGCCACGATAACGGTTCAAACTGCTGACGGTAGCCATACAGCGACCTGCGTGCTGACAGTTGGTAGGCGGTAGGCCGGTCACCGGCGTGTCGCTGGCAAACAGTCTCACTGTCAATGTTGGGCAGACACGAAGCTTAACCGCCACAGTTTCACCTAATGATGCTCAAAACAAAACGGTTTACTGGCAGACTGATAATCCGAGTATTGCGACTGTCACGTCCAACGGGCAAGTTCAGGGGGTAGCAATCGGTCAGGCAACTATTACCGTGACAACGGAAGATGGCAGCTACACGGACCAGTGTACGGTGACGGTTGTACAGCCCGTAACAGGGGTGACCCTTGATCCGACCAGCCTGACGCTTCCACCGGGCCAGAGCATAACCTTGACGGCTCAAGTGCTGCCAGTGAATGCAAGCAATCAGAATGTCACCTGGCAGACAAGCCAATCTTCCTATGTAACCGTTAATAACGGCACAATAACAGCGACTAGCAATCCGAATTATATCGGCGGCACTGCGACAATCACTGTCCGAACAGAAGACGGCAACTTTTCTGCAACATGCAAGGTAACTGTCGGCAATCCGGTCAACGGTGTAAGTATCGATCCAAGCTCGGTTACCTTGCCACAGAGAACCAGTCAAAACTTGTCTGTCATTTTTTCACCTCAAACGGCCACCAACAAGAACGTGAGCTGGAGCAGCAGCAATTCCGGCATCGTGTCAGTCTCGCCAAGCGGTCTGATCACCGCAGTCAGCAGCGGAACAGCTGTGATCACCGTGACAACAGAAGATGGCGGTCATACGGCCCAGTGTACGGTAACGGTTCCGTTCGCCGTTATTCGTTTGGACGAATTTACTTCTGGTTTGTTTAATTCGGTTGATGGCAACCGTTTCAAGCTCGTTTTTAACAAGCCCATCCAAAGTGCAACAGCCGGTTCTTCGTTGACCAATGCCACTGTTGCCATCTCTGGATCTGAAGTGACCATCAGCCGTTCAAATGGGAACTTCAACACAGGTACCCATAATGTGACAGTTCAATCCACAGACGGCGGTGTGCTTACTGTAACTGTTGAGTTAACCCAATCATGGTGGGGGGGTTATGACTGGTCTTTACGATAATCACATAATGGGTCTATGCTGGAACTGCTGCCCGTTATTGGCTCAATTTGCTTGACCGGTGACATCAGCAAGTTGCGTGAAGAGATGGACTATCCGTTGCGAACAGCTGCCGCTGCCTTCGAATCCCACTCAAGAGCCAAACTGAATCAGGCGCTTGCCAAAAGAGGCGCGGCGGCAACATTGTAGAGGTATAGATAAAAACTTAAAAGTTCTATGTTGTGTTAAGAGACAGTCCTGCTTCTCAAGACTGTCTCTTAACTTCATAAAACCGGATTATGTGCTTAGAAGAATCTAATCCTATGGGCAGAGATCCATCGGTTGATCTTGCTCTTTAGTTTCCTGTGCTTTCTGTAGGTACAGGCTCTACCGGTTCAGTCGGCAGTGTCTCAACAGGAACCGGAAGATTTTTAAATGGGCTGTATGCAACGGGTGTAAAGGGTTCCCTGTACCACTCGTTAAATGTATCATCTGCTGGTATCAGCTTGACAAGACCATAGTAGTACAGCGTGATCTGAATAGAAAGAAGCTGCTCATCTGTTTCTTCTGGGGAAGGCAGAACCACTGGAGGTGTTGGCGTTGGAGTCGGGGCAGCACCGGGCTCAGGAACATCAGGTAATATCTCTGGTATCACCGCTGTATCTGGTTGAAGCGACAATGAAGCAACGACAATACTGCGCTGTAGCTTGTGAACTGCGTCCAGGAAATTGTTGAGTTGCGTATAGGTTCCGATGGCATTCATGCTGATCTGGTACTGCTCAATTTGATCATTGCCGATATTGTCGTCTGTGTTTGTTGATTCGCTCTCCGGTATTTCCTGTCCAGTAATAAGCCAGTAAGCCTTCGCCAGATTCTTGAGTTCGTAGGTTAGCTCCACTTCGGCATACTCATCAGGAACAAGTGGTGAAGATTGGATCTGTTGAATCAGATATTGCTGGGGACTCAATCCCTGCTCCAGGATAAGGTCATGTGTTCGAACTAGCAAAGCATCCATTTTCAACTCATCAAAGAACTTTTCTGCAAGCTGCTTGATCTGAGAGATATTCTCATCGCGCTTGCTTTCGTTTTGCTTTGCAATGGCCATGTTCAATTCAATTGTCTGTATTTCCGCCTCTGCAGCTTGTTTTTCGCTCATCAGGCGATCATATTCCTCAATTCCCGGTATAATCACAAAACGGTATTCAATGAATATGACAGCCACAATGATCAGCAATATCAGCATGATGAGTTCTCTTTTTGACAGTCTCATGGCTGCACACCTTCCTCTCCTCTCACGATGAAGCTTAAGCTGAAGGCGCTGCCTGTATCCGTGATTGAGATACCGGACATCACGACATCAGCAAACAGGGGACTCTCATTAAAAGCGTGGTACATATCCATTGGACTCGTTGGTGTGACTGACTCGCAGATCAGAACAGTGGTTGAACCATTGAGCTCTGCGGAACGAAACATAATGTCTTCCGGGGTCAGCAGGCAGATTTCCTTCAGCAGGGATGAGTCGATAAGGGCCATGCTGTTAAGCTTCCCGTCAACAGATTGCAGCAAACTCAAGTACTGATTCGTCAAATCAGCCTCACTCTTGATTCTGGAAGCTTCTTCCATGGCCTCCTTCGTTGCCGGATTGTTGATATAGTCTCTCATAGACTGTATCTCATCTCGAATTCCGCCAAAAATAAAGAAGCGGCCGCCGATCAATAAGCCATTAAGCAGCACGACAAGCACAAGAAGAATAAGCAAGAAAAGGATGAAAGGTCCGTTTTTTGAGTTACTGCGCTTGTATACAGAAAAGAAGTTCATATCATACATAAGAATCACCTCTCTTCCATTTCAACCTGATCAGCGCGCCAATGGCATTGATGAAAGCTGCTACCGGTGTATCAGGCGGCATGGTCACATGGCTGATCTTCTGGATCGTTTCTGTGGCCATTCCAAAAGTCTCGGCCAGCGTTTTATCCAAGCCTCTGTATGTGGCTGTCTGACCGCAGAGATAAACAAGGGCAACCCGGTCATTCTGCAGGCGACTGCCCAAGTACTGCAGGATACGCTGGACGCCGTCACTGATTGTCGTGACTAGAGGGCGCGCTGCGTCAGCCAAGCCCACGTCCTGGCGCACAGCATCCAGGCTGAGGTCGAGTCGGTCAATCAGGATCTGGCGATCCCCCGTCTCTTTCTCATTGCGCTTGGCGACATAGCGCTCGATGTCCAGTCCGCCGATCGGGATGATCCGGCTGTAGATGATCTCACCTTTGTTGAAGATATACGCCGAGCTGGTAACAGCGCCGATGTCAATGACCAGGATGCTGCCGTTGTCACGCGTCGGACGGTCGTTAATCTCCCGCCCGGCAATCGCTTTGGCCATCGCATTGGAGTGGATGTCAAGTGCCACCGGCTTCAGCTTGCAGTTGCGCAGCAGCTTGTAGTAATCGTTGACATACTCCATTTGAATGGCCGCAGCCTTGACATTGACCATCTCGGGACGATCCGCAACCGGCTGTTTGGACAGCACATAGGAGACCGAGATGTCTTTGGTCGTGTTCATCGACGACTGAACCTCGAAGGTTACCAAATCCTGCATCACCTTCGGCTTGCCCCTGGGTACGACGAGGTCGCGCATATAGATGTGGTTGCCGTTGATCGTCAGCGAGCAGGCTTTGTCCCGGATGGAATATTTTTTAAGCATGTTCTTGAGCGCCAGCTCCAGGCCGCCGAATTCGCGGATGATGCCGTCCTGAACCAGCCCTGACGGAATCGGTTCGATGATCGCCCTTTTGACGGTCACCTGGTTTTTACGGGCCGTGCCCTGCACCAGGTGCATGGCACGGGTCCCAATGTCAATGGCAATGGGCATACTGTCTCCTCCTTGTCAGGCAACTGCGCCATACAGGGTGAACATCGGCAGGGCAATCGCGATGACGATGAACCCGATGACAACGGCCATGAAGATGATCAATAGCGGTTCCAGCAGGCCGACCAAACGCTGGATGGCCGCGTCGCTCTCTTCGTCAAAAAAGGCCGCGGTTTTGGTCAAGATATCGTCGAGCAGGCCGGACTCCTCGCCGACGTTGATCATGTTGTAGATCATCGGCGGAAACTCGTCGGTCTTGCGCAGCGAAACCGACAGCGGCGTGCCCTTGCGGATGTCCTCGATGACCGTCTTCAGCTTGTTGTGGATCTTCTGGTTGTTGATGACCC
>CAZWBR010000068.1:0-5715 GCA_964632305.1 uncultured Prolixibacteraceae bacterium | reverse complement strand
TAGTTTTGAATTGAAGGAATAAAAAATCAGACAGAGTTTAATTTACACTCCCTAAAACTGCTTGCGCCGCAGATAAAAGAGTTTCAGGATCAACGCGAAGAGTGGCAGCAGGATAAAGAAAGACCATGAGAGGTATTTCATGATATTTGAAATAACCATCTCGGGAGCACGGAACATCGCGATATATGAATTATAGGTTTTTCGCTCTTCAGGATCTGTGGTCTTATCGAGTTTCCCCTGAAACTGATCGCCCAACGCATTCAGTTTATCGCGGAGGTTCCCTTCCTTCAATTGATCTAAAGTAAACCCGACAATAACATCATTATTGTCAGTTGCCACCCCAGCCTTACCGGCGATGGTGTCTCCGGCAATCTCTTCTTTCGGGAGCACTTTGTAAGTATCCTTTTCCGGAAAGAGTTCGGTCCGTTGTTCATTGCCAAGGCCAGTCTGAACCGGCTTTACAGAGGCCGATTCTCTTATATCCAGTGCCTTATCCAGGCTTCGCTCGGTGAGGCTTTGCAACAGGATAAACAGGATAAAGCTCAGAAAGACGAAGATCCGGAAAGGAGGGGAATAGCGCATCCGGTGGCCCTGAAAGAATTCAACCGTCAGGAAGCCGGGGCGGAATAACAGGTATTTAAAGGTCCTGAGAAACCGGGTATCGAAAGCAAAGAAATTTCCCAGGAAATCGTAGAGCACAAAGCCGATCGGACGATTAAATTCGGCCACTTCCTGTCCGCAGTTGGGGCAATAATGGCCTTTAAACTGATGCTCGCAATTCTCGCAGGCGACGGGTTCCATCTCATCGACCGGAACAGTGTTTCGCTTCAGCGCGAAAACGGAAGAATAGAACTTGGAGGTTAGTTTCATGGGCTCGGGTTTCACGGATTAACTTAACAATACAAACATAACAAAATTCAGTCTTGTTTTTAATCATTCATTTTTCTATCAGACAGGCGATCCCGACAATTCGGGATCGTGGTTTATTCACTTATTTCATACTCCCGTGCCGTTAGGCACGAAACATCGGTAGAAGAGAACGTATCTAGATGATTCGCCAGCCCCGGATGGGGCTGAACAAAAGAACGGTCCATTATTTTCTACCGATATCTTGCCCCCGGCGGGGCAATTCCGGTAAACAAAATTAATTGCACTGAAATAAATGCATTGCAAATGCTTTACCACTTCCTTCTAGTTTAAAACAGGGGTAGGGCAGGAGAACAATCCCGGGTGATTTTTTGATTTTTCGGCTCCCTTTAGGGCTGGTGTAAAGGGGTTGCGGCAAGAAGAAGGGAATTACAAATTCCATATCTGAAGCCCCCGGATGGCATATCCGGGGGAGCCGGGAGTGGGGCTGCCAACCCGATTCGCAATCGTTGTTTTCTATTTGTAGTCAATCATTGTGATGGGTATCAAGTTTTTTCAATATTTCCTGGACCTCAAAGTTTAATATAGAAAAAGCGAACCATTTCTTGCCCAGGTCTTTCAATGATGCCCCTAAATGATAAATTGTTTTTCTGTCAATAATAAGAAAGCGGTCATGAGATTTAGTAAACTGATTTATTTCTATATTGGGATATTGAGAATGATACTTCTTTAAGTCAAGTTTTATTTCTTTAGTCAATGGTGAACAGTAAACAATAGTATTCACCCCCTTTCCCCGCTTCGATAACATAAGAAGCACGCTTTCATCAATATAATTGTCAATAAGAATGATGGAATCTTTAGCCTTTTTGATTAAATCAGTTACAAAAACATAAGCGTCAAATACTTGCCCGTCAAAAAAAATGCCTTCTTTCGGTGGTAAACTTGTTTTTATCTGAAAATCAAATTCATTCACTTTGGTTTTTAAATAATTTACATCATTTTCAATCCTGTCAAAGCGTTGACTTACGGAATATCCTTTAAGTAAATAGTCTTTAAGAACATTGTTTGCCCATATTCTAAAATGAATGCCTCTGATTGATTTAACCCGATAACCGACAGATATTATGACATCTAAATTATAATACTCTACCTGATATGTTTTTCCATCGCTGGCAGTTGTCGCAAATTTTGCGACAACTGGAATTCCTTTAAGTTCCTCTTTTAAAACATTTGCTATATGCTTACCAATGGTTTTAACATCTCTCTCAAATAAAGTAGAAATTTGATGCCGGTTTAACCAAACAGTATCTTCGTCAATCCTTACTTCAAGTCTTGTTGCTGCCTTATCTGGTTGATAAATAATGATCTCATCTTTCATTGGATAGGCTTTGAAGTTTTATAATAGAAAAGCAATAAAATTTTTAAATTGAGTTTTTTATCAACAAAATTTGCCAACGAACAGAACTATATGCAGTTGCCGACTGTGGGCTGCTTAGCTTGTTGTCAGCACCGAAACAGCAATCGAAATGTAGTTTTAGTTAACACCCATAATTTTACATGTTTGACTTTAAATCCTTCAAATCATCCTCAAGTGTACTAAATAGGACGTCAAAGTTTAGTTTATCTACAAAGTTGCCTACGTTAAAACCCTTTTGATAAACCTTTTTCCCTTTTAGAAATAAATTCTTCATTTTCTCAAATCCATTTCTTCCTTTAATCTTCTTAGGCACTGTGATGCCTAAGAATGAACACAATCCATTTATGTCTTTTAGAAACCAATCTTCAATTGACTTTTCAGCTTTAATATGGATTATATTGTAACCAAGTGTAGAAATTTTTGATTCAACTTTTTTCCAGTCTACAGGCGGTTTTTGTTGAAAAGGTATATTAAAAACATCAGTGTCATACGAGCAAAAAACAATAATACTTGCATTCTTGAATTTTGGGATAACTTCATTTTTTAGCTTAGCATAAGCTTTGCTCTCGTAATTTCCTATCCCTTTTAGGTTTTTTATAATTATCTTATTTGCAGTTCCTTTGATTGTTTGTAGGTACTTACATAGTTTTGAATAAAAAACTTCCTCAGAATCACCTTCTACAAAAACTACAATAACTTTATTTGCCATGATCCTATTTTTTAGATAAACTCATTCCAAAAACTAGAATCATTAAATCCTTCAAGTAACATATCGAAAACAAAATCTCCAATATTAGAGTCAGCATCTTGTGCGTATTTAATCAATTTAGATTGTTTAGACTTCTTAATCTTTTTAAATAAAGCAACACCATCTGGATTGGGAATACCAATGTATATGCTATCTAAATCCAGATACTTTACTAAATGGGGTGAATGGCTGGTTATTAGGATTTGTGTCTTTGATGTTAGTTCTGAGATGATTATTAATAATCTTTGAAGTAAAGCTGGATGTATTGAATTTTCTAATTCTTCAAAGGTTAATAAATTGCAGTTCGTCATTTCAGCAATCATTACATTTGCAAGAACATAGAAGATTCTTTTTGAACCATCTGACAAATTTTTAACGCTTGTTTCTTGATTATTTGTCTTTATTTTAACCCTAATATCATACGCTTTTTCAGGTAATTCAAATGGAATAAATTGTTTTGTTTTTGACCCTTTTTTTAAGTCAATTTCAATGGGTGTAATGTATTCAATATCTGGTAATAGATCCTTTATAGAATTTATTAATAACTCAAATTTGTTTTTATCTTCTTTTTTCAAAATATAGAAAAATGAAGCAATACTTGGTATTTCAGACATTTTAGGTTCTTCTTCGGAATTGTCACTTTCAATAACTGTAAAACCTGTAGAAAAACGCCTTTCTATTTCATCTAAATGATAAATCGAAAATTCCAAATTATTGAGTTTCTCAATAATTTCGAGGTAAAACAAGTCGTCAAAATTCAATAACTTATTTAATATCAAAGCGTTGTCTTCGATTAATATTTTTTTATCACATCTCCCTGTCCTATAGTTCAAATATGTTTTGCTGTCTTCTGTTCTATTTATATATGTGAAATATTTTGAATCCTTTTCATTTTTCTTTAGCCGAAGTTTCTCTGTTTTTATTCTTTTTCCTTTATTATCATTCTTAAGCCATTCAAAACTAAACGAGTAGACGCCGGTGTATTTAATAGTTTCAAAAATTGTTTCAAAAGTTATCTCGTATGTAAAATCCTTACCTGCAATCAAGTTGTTTATCGGAATGCGAGTTTGATTTTGCATCATTTGGTTTTTAACTTTGTTACTTGCTTTTATAAATTCATTTGAGAAATCAATTGCCTCAATCAAATTGGATTTACCATAATTATTCAATGCAATTATCGCATTGAAGTGGGTAAGATTTATTTCTGTCTCAGATATATTCTTGTACCCCCCTATTAAAATATTTACTATTTTCATTGCGTGTCTTTTTTGTTGCGTATGTTTTGCTAAAATAAACAATATTTCCAAGATTAAAACAAATTACGCATTAAAAAGTTTCGTGACTAAATATTTTATTATGGGTGTTAACAGTTGACTATATTCAGTTATTGAATATATTTCCGTTTTATGGGTAAAAACATGAATATAGCCGTCCAAATACGGTGAATATATTCAGGTTTTTTGGATTCTTTCTTCATAGTCTATCTACTTTCATAACCCAGCCATTCCCGGATATCTGTTCCTTTACGATAGACCTCTTTCTACCCGTTTTACAGCTCCGCCTCCTTGGTTCCCTCCAACGGAACTTCGCCGGCGAAATCCTTCCCGCGCACGGCTTTAAAATAGCGGTCTGTCAATTGGAATGGTGGCGGATCGTTTAGTTTCAGTCGGTTGAGGAAAGAGTACCTCCAAAAATAGAGATAAATTGTTTATTATGTATATACTTAGACGATTTTTTATCAATATTTTTATGTAGGATAAATCGGACTTCAACAGGCGAAGGATCAGGCACAGGCTCAGGCTCAGGCGACGTTCCGATAGGGATCGGAAGGGCGACTCAGCCGAAAGCCAATCACCAACTGCCGTGCCAAACCTTTAGCCCTTTCTCCGTGAACCTCTGTGTTTTTACTCCGTGCAACTCTGTGTAACAAAAAATATCAGGTGACAAGAAAATAACTGAGCGACTTAGAGACTTAGAGCCGCAGTGTTCCGATAGAGATCGGAAGGGCGCATCAGCCAATAGCCAACACCAACAGCCAATGGCCGACCTCCCCCGGTTTCGGGATCCGTGAACCAACGAGGAGAGCCACTTTCTCCACGGATTTTTTTCTCCACGAATCCCGATTCCGATCGCTATGATCATGTCAGGTCAGGACATGGCCTGACCCTACGTTTCTGTCTTCCCTTCGACAAAATGTATCGTTCCTACGGAACTCCTGTTCAATATTTACGATCATTTCCCCGGATTGAAATCCGGGGCTACAAGATGATCCGTCCCACCGGGACTGGAAAGCAATGAATCCAATAGAGCGTTCCAGCCGGGGCTGGCTTACCTCTCTTCCGGGTCGGGTCAAGTCCGGGGTATCTGTATGGTTCCTGTATGGTTTCTCCAAGGTTCCTGTATGCTAACATAGAGAAACCATACGGAAACGTAAGAGAAAGCATAGGGTAACTCCGGCTTTGGCACTGAGAGAAACAGGTGGTGATTTTTTGATTTCCCGGCTTTCTTCAGGGGCGGTGAGGAAGGGTTACGGTTGGAGGACGGGAATAACATGTTTCATATCTGAAGCCCCGGATAGCCTATCCGGGGGAACCAGGAGTGGTCATTAGGTTTGTCGCGGAGAGGGGTAAGGGAGTGTAAATTAAACTCTGTCTGATTTTTTATTCCTTCAATTCAAAACTAC
>CAZWBR010000067.1:0-6059 GCA_964632305.1 uncultured Prolixibacteraceae bacterium | reverse complement strand
ATTTTCTCTTGCGATAATAAACCTTAAGAATATGATGGCAAACATACGAGCAACCTCGAAGATGGTAAGGCCAATGTACGGTCTTTAGGAGGGAATCGGGTGTCGGATTATCATCGGGAGGCACGCCTGGCGAAAGGCCGGTCATACTCGTTTTTGCGGGAGCAACGATGTGTGTTTCCCGACAGGGCATTCGATAAATACTGTTTTGGTGGATGAACCCCGGTCCGGGGCCGGTAATGGTTATTTTCCCCGGATTTTGTTAAACAGGTCCCACAGCACGATTCCGGCGCTGACCGAGATGTTGAATGAGTGTTTGGTGCCAAACTGGGGTATCTCGATGCTCTTGTCGCAAAGGGTGACCACCTCCTGCTGGACGCCTTTCACCTCGTTGCCGAAGATAAGGGCGATCTTTTCTCCCTGCGACGGGAAATAGTCGTTGAGGCTGATGCTCCCCTCCACCTGTTCGACGGCTACCAGGGTATAACCTTCGCTACGGAGCTGTTCGGCCGCTTCAACAGTGGTGGTGAAATGTTTCCAATCGACGGTGCTCTCCGCGCCCAAAGCGGTCTTGCGGATCTCCTTGTCGGGTGGGGTAGCTGTGATGCCGCAGAGGTAGATCTTGCTGATCAGCAGGGCGTCGGAGGTACGGAACACCGAGCCGACATTATGGCAACTGCGGATATTATCCAAAACGACCACCACGGGAATTTTATCCGCCGTTTTAAAATCTTCTACACTTAATCTCTCCAGTTCGCTGTTCTCCAGTTTTCTCATTTCTTAAATAGCTTCTTTCGGTATATGGCCCGCTGAAGGTGCAGATTTTCGCGGAAGCCTGTTAAAGGCGTTGTTCCGGCGATCCTCTTTGGGAGCGGGTTTATGCTGATAAAAATAGACCGGGCAAAATTGTAATTTTTCCCGCAGATTTCACCATTGATCGTGCATTAACGTTTAATGTTTCGCCGGTGCCGATAGCCGGGATCTGCGGAAGATCAGTTCTACCAATCGACCTTCTTCCGTCGTACCGGCATTGTCAGGCATCGGGCGCCGCCACCGCCGCGGGCCAGTTCCGATCCGGCAATGGTGATCACCGCACGTTTGTAGTGGTCCGGATCGACCTTGCCGCTGATCACATCGTGTGCTTTGATGATCTCGAAGCCGGCGCGGCTCATCTCTTCCAGGGTATAATCGTTGCGCTCGTAGCCGATCACCTTTCCTGGCGCTATCGCGAAGAAGTTGGCGCCGCTGTGCCACTGCTCCCGTTCCATCACCCAGGGATCGCCGTGGCCGCCGCAGGTGACCGGGGTCATCGGCATCCCGACCGATTCGAGCGCCTTGACCAGGTTCTCCTCCTCGCGGATGGCGGTTACGCGGCCATTATCGATCGTGATTTTGATGGTGTGGTATTTATTGTTTTTCAGGATCAGCGGCTCATAGACCATGCAGGCATCGCGGTCGAGAAAGGTGAAGGTCATATCGAGATGGATAAACGACTCGGGGGTGCGGGGTAGTTCCTGCACGATGATGTGCCGGGTTCCTGATTTTTGTTCCTTGAGGTGTTCGGTGATGAAATCGATCCCTTCGGTAGAGGTGCGGGCACCGGTTCCCACTAGTATTACCTGCTCGTTGGCGATCTCGACGTCGCCCCCTTCGATAGTGGCATTTTTCAGCATCGCGGGATTCGTCGCCAGCTTTTCGGGGTTGATGGTGGAGGCGCCGAAGAGCGGATGCTCGCGGAAGATCGTTTCCATGATCAGCGACTCGCGTTCGCGAACCTTGCTGGCCATCCGACCGATCAGCACCTCGTCCCAGAGGGTCATCGAGGCATCGCGGGTAAAGAGGAAGTTATGGAGAGGGCGTAGCGAGAAGCGTTCCTTGCTCAGAAACTTTGTCAGGTTGTCGCGTTGCAGGACCACTCCTTCGATCAGTTGTTTGGCCAGTTCCTCGGCCGTCAGGTCAAGCAGGTAGCCGATCTTGTCGAAAGCCTCTTCGTGCCGGCAGATATTTCTTACCAGCGTTTCCTTCGAAACGGGATTTTTCAGCGTCTCGCTCAAAAGGGTGGTGACCTCGAAGGTGTTGGTGACCTTTTTCAGGACTCCTTTCAATTGAGCATATTCTTTGGTGGAGACTGAAAGATTCAGGATATCGCTGTAGAGGGCGCGCTGGGCATTTTCGGGGGTCATATTCTCGACCTCGTGACCGGGTGTGTGAAGGATAACTCCTTCAATCTGACCGATTTCAGAAGATACATTGACCGTAAATTTTTCCATAGAAGTTGTTAATAGTTATGTTGATACGGATTCAGACAAAGATAGCTTTTTAAATTTTCCGCTCTCCGGTTTCGATCCGGTTAATTTATCTGGCCGAAAACTTGTATTATCCCCTCAACCTTTAGTAATTTAGCATCGTAAAGAGGCAGAATGACCATGAAGCTGATCCGTTATTATATTATCGCGCTGCTGTTGATCCCGCTTGGCGTGGTGGCACAGGTTCCGGCAGGGCTCCCTGATTCTTCGGGTTATCTCTTTATTACCTCCTCCGATTCGTTACCTCATGTGATGCTGCGCGAAGTGCCGGTCTATCCCTTTAACCGTAAGATGACCAAGAGGCAGCGCAGCCAGTACAGTTCGCTGGAGGCCAAAGTGAAGAAGGTCTATCCGTTGGCGCGGCTGGCGTCGGTCAAACTTCGGGAGTACAATAAGGCTTATGTCAATTTTAAGACCGACCGCGAGAGAAAAACCTATATCAAGATTGTAGAGAAGTCCCTTTTTGCCGAGTTCGAAAAAGAGATTCGCAAGATGAAGGTGTCGGAGGGCAGGATCCTGATCAAGCTGCTCGACCGTGAGACCGGCCAATCCTCTTTCGAGATTATCAAAGAGTTTAAAGGCGGATTCAGTGCCTTTTTCTGGCAATCGATCGCGCGTGTTTTTGGCCACGACCTTAAAGCACAATACGACCCGGTTGTGGAAGACCGGATGATCGAATATGTCATCTGGGAGATCGAAATGGGACTGATCTGATGATTCGTAACCATGGAAAACAAACGTACGTTTATCGCGATAGATTTTCCCCTTGATCCGGAAATCGCTGATCTGATTAGCCGGCTCAGGAAAGAGTTTCACGACGAGAAGATGAAATGGGCCGAACCCGATAATCTGCATCTTACCCTGCGTTTTTTTGGCGATACCACAGCAGCCCGGATAGAAGCAATAACGAAAGGTCTGGAAGCACTGGCTGTTAATTATCCTCCTTTTACTGCCCGAATTTCAGGACTGGGACAATTTGTGAAGAATGGTGTTCCGGGTATCATATGGGCCGGGGTAGAACTGCCGGAGTGGTTTCAGGAGTTGGTCGACGCGATAGAAACCCTGGCCGTGGAGGCTGGTTTCGAACGGGAGACAAAGCCTTTTAAGGCCCATCTGACCCTGTGCCGGATCAAGAGCATCCGGCAGAGGGAGAAGCTGAAAGGGATCATTGAAAAGGAGAGGGGAAGGCGTTATGCCGAAGAACCTATTGACAGCATTGTCTTTTACGAGAGTATTCTTAGGCCCCAGGGCCCCTTGTACCGGGCCATCAGGGTGATCCCTTTCGGGGGAAGCAGTCAGGAGCCGGGGTTTTGAACTGGGGCGGTAGGTTGAAGAACAACATGGCGGCATTGACTTGGATTCAGTAAACTGGCTTAATATGTGAAATAGAGCTGGCGGAAAATGAAAGCATTAATTCTTTGGGAAATAATCTTCATAACAGTTCATCTCCTATCGATACTTCTGATTTATAGTTACCTTCTGAGGCGTAAGGAGCGGGTGACGAGCTTCTTCTTGATCAGGGTTTTTATGTCCAGGTATTTAAAAAGATACATGAAAATAACCCTCCGGGAAAACGGACGGGTAGGGTTACTTTATTACTTCTGGTTAATTTCCATCAATGGCGCATTGGTTTGTTTTGCGCTCTACCTATTGTTATAGTTCCTCTCTGAAGTGGATTCCCCTTTCTTAAAACTCCCTTAAAACATTCCTTACGCCCTGTCATTCCAAGAGTTCACCCCAAAATAATTGATGCATAATGCGATAATGACAGGCGGCAACTTTCAAAAGTATAAGGGTGAATCTGGGATTCATAATAATTTGAATTACAATTTATTCACAACCTAAATCCCCCTTAGTCCCCCTTTACAAAGGGGGAAATAGTTCTCTTATCGCATGGGGTAAAAATCATCAAGGTTTTAGCCATTAATCAACATTTTTTTAGCAGGATTAAGTCCCCCTTTCCTAAAGGGGGGCAGGGGGGATTTGGTAAATGGAAATTCTGTCATAAGTAGCCTACCCCAAAACATTGGGGCAAGATGCAAAAATGACATGGGCGAACTTGATAGTCGGGGCGCGACTGGACGTAAACCTTTGTCCGCGGCGGAAGCATAGAGTCGCACCCCGACTTCTTGCATAATCTGTCATAAGTAGAGGCTACCCCAAAAAAACTGGGGCATAATGTAATAATGACAGGGAGTAGATGCCTATCTTAGCGCTGCGACCTACACAGTTTGACCGTTCTTTGTTTAGTGTTTTTTACCTGCATTGTAGTATGGTTCCAAAAGATAGAGGCATAATGTATGGTACTTCCCCACGGGGAATGTCCGAAAAGTAGCTTGACAACGTTTAGTTAACAATGCCCTTTTGGGTGTAGGTCATTTAACTCTTAAAAACAAGTGGTGATGGAAAAGATCAGGACAAACGTTGCCGGCATTGATATCGGTGCCAAAAAAGTATTTACAGCAGTAGAAGGACAACCGGTTGTAAGCCATTTTACTTTTACAGAAGATTTTCTTTTACTGCGTGATTATTTGTTAAAGCTCAAAGTTGAAACAGTGGCCATGGAAGCCACCGGTGTATATTGGGTTATTTTGTATGAGATATTGGAAGGTGCCGGGATTGATGTCTGGCTTGTTGACGGCCGTCAGACCAAACAGGTACCGGGACGTAAGACCGATGTTAAGGATTGCCAATGGATACAAGAACTCCACAGTTATGGGCTGCTCAACAGGTGCCTGGTTGTGGATGGCGATATTAAAGAACTAAGGAGTTACCTCCGTCTGAGGGAAGACCATATCAACAGTTCGGCGATGCACATCAGCCATATGCAGAAAGCATTGACATTGATGAACATCAGGCTAAAAGAAGTGTTGAGCCAAATACACGGGGCGAGCGGCATGGCTATCATTGAGGCGATCCTTAATGGTGAAAGGGACAAAAATGTTCTTGTAAACCATTGTTACCAAAGTATTTTAAAAAAGAAAAAAGAACTTGTATTAAAAGCACTGGAGGGGCGATACACTGAGGCCGGCCTTTTTGCATTGAAACAGGCATATGATGGTTATAGGTTCTACCTCCGTCAGGTTGAAGAATGTGACAAAAAAATCAATGTAGTGATCAACCGTATCGGGCAATCTGGCACAGGATCGAACATAAAAAAAAACGGAAAGCAGTACGCCATCATAAACCAAACGTTGAAAAGCTGGGGGCAAACCTGTTAAACGTTTTTGGCGGGAAAGATGCAACCGAAATATCAGGTATTACCGATTATACCTGGATGCAATTACTTTCTGAAACAGGCCCGGACCTGGCCAAATGGCCCACTGAAAAGCATTTTACGAGTTGGTTGGGTTTGGCACCGGGGCAGCACAACTCGGGTAAAATGCGCAGAAATGCTAAAAAGAAAGGTCATCCGAAAGCTGGACAAATATTCCGTGTTATTGCACAGGGGCTAATAAACAGCAAGGATATTGCAATTGGATTATTTGGACGGAGGTTAAGAGGGCGTAAAGGCCCTCGAATAGCAATAAAAGCCATGGCCCGAAAATTGGCAATATTTTATTGGAGGGTAATGGTAAAAGGGCTTGATTACGCAGAAAAGGGTATTAAACAATACGATGATCAAATATTATTAAATAAGATGAAAACACTAAATAAATTAGCAAAAGAATTAAAAGTAGAAATACCTGACAACGTGTGCGTTGCATAATCTGTCATAAGTAAGACGCAAAGAATCTCCCTAAAATTTGCAAGACA
>CAZWBR010000066.1:0-6168 GCA_964632305.1 uncultured Prolixibacteraceae bacterium | reverse complement strand
ATTTTCTCTTGCGATAATAAACCTTAAGAATATGATGGCAAACATACGAGGAACCCCGGACTTGACCCGACCGTGAACAGATTGTGACGCTTAGTCGCCGTATCGCCCCATCGCCCAGTCTCTAAGTCTCTTCGTCGCCTGTGCCTTTGCCTTATCCTTCGACTGTTGAAGGCCGGTTATGGCTTCGCGTGATGGACCTGCGGCCGTGATGGCTTCGCGTGATGAATTCTCATTATTTATGTTCCGATCCTTCGGAATCCGTTTTGGGTTCAAGGTTCAAGGTAGCTGCCGGCTTTTAGCTGTTGGTTAATTGCTTAGTTACCCGGTTCGTCTTCCGATCCCTATCGGAACGATTAGTCGTCCCGTACCACGGTCGCTTAGTCACATAGTCGCGCCTTCGCTTCGTCGCTTCGGGGCCTGAGCCTGTCGAAGGCCGCTCTTCCGAAATAGCCATCAAAAAAAAATATGAAAAAAATGTCTCAGGTTATGTGTGATAAACAATAAATATTTACTTTTGGACGTATTCTTTTCCCAACCGACTGAAACTAAACGATCCGCAACAACCCCGATTGTACAGACCGCTATTCTGAAGCCGCACGCGAAAAGGATTTTGCCGGCAAAGTTCCGTTGATTGGGGCTTAAGGGTGGAGCTGTGAAAATTATTGAAAATGTGGTTTAATAATCGATTTTAATAAATTTAGAAATCCAATTGATGATATTCTAGGAAGAAAGAATCCCCAAAAACTGAATGTATTTGGATGTTTATATTCATTTTTCCATAATACTGAAATATGTTCAATAGTTGAATATAACCAATGTTGTGGTGCATACAAAAATAACATACTACTAAAATGAAACTTAGATTTGGAAATGCATTAATGGCTGACTACGCAAGACCACAGCCAACAGGAAAAATTGATGCAATTGGGATTTTTACAAGATTTAATGCATGGGGATATCCCTGTATAAGAAATTGGACATTAGTTTTTTCTATTTACGATATTCCTTTAGTTGGGATAAATCTGCATATTGGGATTAAGAAAAAAGGTCAAAAAGGTCTTGAGACCTTAACTGCGTTTGATTTAAAAGGTTCAAATGAACTAAATAGTCATACTATTCCAGTAGCATTGAATTATACATTCCAGAAAGATGGTGAGTATGAGATTCAATGCTCAATAAAAGACAGCAATGCTAAAATTTCAATTCCAGTTGATATATCAACAATGCCATGGGCAATTTTTACTAAGGAAGAGATTGAATTTGTTGATAAAAATAAAAAAGTGATCCCATATAGATTATCAGCACAAATTAACTGCAACTCATGTTCACATGCATATATTTTCGAAGAATCTATTTTGGAGGATGAACCACCACAAGGTGGAACAATTAGATTTCCTAAAAATGGTGTATTTGAGTGTAAAAATTGTGGGCATGAAATGAACTTAAAAGATATACAGGGCCAATTGAGGGCTTCATTGAAAGATAGTATTAACTTATTTCTTAAAAGATTACCCAATGTTTAGCCCTTATCATAGATTCAATAACTGCCAGAAATTAGAAAGATGGTTTGATAACCATCTTACGTCTGGTATTATATCTGATGATGCCATAAGTGGTCATAATAGATATCATTATTCGCTAATTCATAAATTAAAAAGTGCATCTTTTCACTTAGAAAATTTAAATGATATTTTATTAAATACCGATGCATCGACCGTTTTGCCAAATTCAGAAGAATTTCTCCAAAAAGTGAATATGTCATTAGATAGCTTTTTCTATTGTTGTGGAAGTGCTTTGGATATTCTTGCAAGAGAAGTACTAGTATACTATAATATTCCAATGACAGGAAATATTTATTATAGTACAGCATATAATCAAATCAATCGTGTAAGGCCTGGAGATTCAATATTATCAAGATTAGTTGAGCCGCCATGGAAATCTGAGTTTTCAAATTATAGAAATGCCTTAACGCATGAAGTTCTAATTGCGGGGAATTTTTCAATACAATTTATCGCAAATGGTAGGACACACCAAAAGACAATAGTTTTTCCCTTGCCTGATGACCCTAGAGCAGAGATTCAATCAAGAACGTTTCGTAAAAATAATGATGCACTTGAATATTGTAAAACAACTTTTTCAAGACTTTTATCTCTTATTAATCAGATTTATGGAGAAATTGAAAATAAAGTAAAAACGACAAATGGATTACCATTATAAAATTGTACGCACCAAAACACTTGGAAGAGTGCATGCGGGATTCAGCTGTTTATGAGCGTTTGTGACTCGTAAAAAAAGGTCGGTGTAAACTGATGTGTTATCGCCTTGTAATTACTACGACACTATACCATAAAATGTTAAGCATTATTTATAGGCAATGTGGCTTTGTTCAGATAATGAGATATATAACTAATTAAAATAATATGATTAAAGACTTATTTTTGTCTTTTAAAGATAATTTAAAGACAAAAACAACTAATCCATTTTTTGGTACATTAATAATAGTTTGGATCATTCACAACTGGAGATTAATGTATTCCATATTTAATTTTGATAACAACGTTACATTAGACAGTCGAATTGAGTTTATATCCAAATATCTGGATACGAGTGTTTTTGTGTTTGATTTACTAATTTGTATTATCGTTTCTTTTGGTGTTTTAACAATAACTTATTTATTACTTAATTTATCAAGATTAATAGTTAATTTTTCAGAAAAGGTTATTACTCCTAAAGTATACAAATGGACTGATATAAGTTCTGTCGTTTTAAAACAAGATTTTGAGAATATTAAGGAAGAACGTAATAGGTATGAGAGAAAGTTTGAGCAGGAAAGAGAAGCAAAGTTAAAGCTTCAAAATGATTATGAGAAGTTAGAAAGTAGACTACAGAATCTTTTATCAGAAAAGCCTGTTAACGCAGTTATAAAGGCACAACAGACAGACTCAAAAATTATTAAACTTAAAGAATTACTTAATAATCAAGAAACATTATCAGCATTTAGAGATATCGTGGACGTTGTTCTGAATAAGAAATTCATACCTGATACTAAAATGACAAATCTAATGCTTAGGTTAAACCTTGTTGAAAAAGGTACTTCAGATCATCGTGATTATTACACATATTCCTTAACAGAGGATGGAAAAAAGTTGAGAGAATTCCTGATTGATTATGATTTACCATCATATAATTAAACATTGCCTAATAAATAGGAATATATCGATGTGCAACACCTTGTTCGTCAACTGGCGGATATCGGGAGATAGTCTCCGTTTCGTAAATGCCACAGTTGTATGTAAGCCTCGAAATGGAATAAACTCATTTGATAAATAATAAATTAAGATAAAAATGAAAGATGTGAAAATTAAATCGGAAGGGAAAAATCACGTTGCAATTGATTTGGGATTGATTGATCAACTGATGGATTATTCGTACATCCACCCGAAACGACATCAGGAAGTAAAGGGGAAAGTATTTATTGGAGAGCTCTTGAAATCGACCAGCGCGGAGATTTCATTCACGGTCATCCCGCCCAGGACAGAGATCCCGTTTTTGCATTCCCATAAAAATCATGAAGAGATCTACGTGTTTCTGAAAGGTTCGGGGCAGTTCCAGGTCGATGATTCGGTTTTTGAGGTCTCCGAAGGATCGGTAATCCGCGTTTCGCCGAACGGTAAGAGGAGCTACCGGAATAATTCGGATCATCAACTGATATTTTTGTGCATACAAAATCAGGCCGGTTCGCTCGATAGTTTCCAGGTTGAAGATGGATTTTTAGCCGAAGGGGAATTATTGTGGGAAAAATGATCGGATAAAGAATCTTACCTTCCCGGGAAATGCGGTATCACCTTAAAGGGTTTTGGGTGACGCGATATCCTGTCGCGTCGGATGTAGCAGCGATTGGATTCCGATATTTATCGGAACGCTGCACCCGCTTCGCAATGTAGGAAGCTATTTTATTGGTATTTATACGATTGGTGGTTATCTTCGATTGTAAAGCATCAACTTTTTCCCGAAGAATTGGGTGACGCGATAACCTGTCGCGTCATGACTTTTTTGCTAAAATCATCCGATAAAATGCCCCGAGCCTACGGCTCTCCGGTCCTTTTTTGTTTCGCGTTTGCGGATGGATTAAAATCCATCCCTACAATATGGTCCGAGCCTACGGCTCTGTAAGAAACCCACTTGACAGAACTGACAGATCAGAAATTGATCACACGTCAAAGTCCCGGAGGGACGGTCAATATTGTAGCGCCGGGTTTCAACCTCTGCTCATCAGGATATCCAGAAAGATCGAAGCCGCTGGTGCTGATTTGCAATCAGCACCTTATTAGTCCCGGATTTGCAATCCGGATAACACGATTAGGCGCTAAGGTTATCTATTATTATACATGAGATAATCAGTGGGTTTTGTATGGTGTGAAAAAGCGGATCACAGATCCGCAGCCTTTGAGTGCCAATTACAAATTGGCCCTGGCAGCGGGTTCAATACATGCCGGCCATACAGGCCTTTGAGGTACTATCGTTGGCCTTTCCACAGGCCTGGCGGCCTGTGCTGTCACATACCGGACCTTCGGCCCTTTGTCTGGTTTGTTGCATTCGTGGATTAATCCCTCTGTGAAAAATCTCTGTGCGACTCTGTGGTTACATCCCTACGGCTCTGCAAGAAACCAATTCGACAGAATTGACAGATCAGAAATTGATCAAGCGTCAAAGTCTCGGAGGGACGGCCAATATTGTAGCGCCGGGTTTCAACCCGGGGTGGGAATGTCTCCCAACCCTGGGAGTCCCGTAAGGTAAGGACGACACATATAGGTCATTAGTCCCGGATTTGCAGTCTGGATAAACATTATTAGGTGCTAAGGTTGTCTAATATTATACTTGAGATAATCAATGGGTTTTGTATGGTATGAAAAAGCGGATCACAGATCCGCAGCCATGGAGTGCCAATTACAAATTGGCACTAGCAACGGGTAGCAATTATTTGTGGTTAATCCCTCTGTGAGCTTCTGTGAAAAATCTCTGTGCGACTCTGTGGTTTCATCCCTACGGCTGATGATTGGGTAGGTACAAAAAGTGGTGGCACATCTATTAAGGTTTTCAATAAATCAAATCTCTGTGCGACTCTGTGGTACCCTCCTTTCGGTACATGGTTTTGAAAGAACAAAACACCTGTTTACCACGTTATACCAATCGCTTCGGCAGGTTAGTTCATTTTAAAACGATGCCAAAGCAGGTACAATCACCTTATTGATAAATAAACTCAGACAACGGTAAGCTTTTCACATCCGTTTTCCGCTTCGTTAGGCTTCTTCCGATTTTCCTACGGAAACACTCCGGAGATACTCCGGAGACACTCCGGAAGCTATTTACATAATTGCGGTTTTCCTATTTTGCTGATTATTATACACTTTACTGTTTCTGAGATTTCATCTTCCATGTTATACCAGTTGCAAAACTATAGAAAACAGGATTAGTCTCTTTTACTACTTTTTGTTAAACCAACAAAACGGGGTTCGGTGGTTTACAGCTAAGGTTTCACCGGTTCCGCCCATTCCGGCCGGGCAGGTAAAATCCCTTCGGCACATGATTCTGTAGGTACAAAAAATGGTGGTACATCTATTCGGGCTTGCAGTAAATCGAAGTCGTGCCCCGACTATCAGAATTTGTAGATTAATCCCTCTGTGCGCCTCTGTGGTAAAATCCCTTCGGCACATGATTCTGTAGGTACAAAAAGTGGCGGTACATCGATTAGGGCTTGCAGTACCCCGACTATCGAAAATTTGTAGGTTAATCCCTCTGTGAACCTCTGTGGAAATTCTCTGTGTGCCTCTGTGGTAAAATCCTTTCGGCACATGATTCTGTAGGTACAAAAAATGGTGGTAAATCGATTAAGGCTTGCAGTACCCCGACTATCGAAAATTGGGGTTTACGGTTCCCAGGAACCGCTAGGAGGGGAGCCCCTGTATCTTTCCGTTTCCCGGAAATAAAAAAAACCACCCGAAGGTGGCCTGAAGAACGCTGTTACTTGAGGGCAGAGAATTTACAATGCGGATTGCAGTTTGATATTGACCGTTTCATTTCCGTTTTCGGCATCGAATTTTTCAATATAGCTCTTGTTGAACTAAACCCGCCACCGCGGGTAGCAGGTTTAAAAGTACCCGATTCTTT
>CAZWBR010000065.1:0-6938 GCA_964632305.1 uncultured Prolixibacteraceae bacterium | reverse complement strand
AAAGTGTTTGGTAAAAATGCCCGATAGAAATGGCCCCCGAAAATGTTTCGCTACGAGATTCAATCGAAAGGCCTCTGCAAAATCCTTCACCGTTAAAACCTAATCTCACAGATCGACCCGAAGAGTGGTTCGCATTATCAATGTTTTCTATTTCAGATTAATGGTGATTCTGAAGTGGTTCCGTCATTAAAAATGAAAAGGACAGTCCGGGGAGGACCTGTCCTTTTACTAAAACTAACCAAACTAACTAACCTAACTAAACCTAAACTTATGAAAAAAATGTACTACAAAGGTAAAGGGAAATACAATGCTGTGCCAAATTTCCAGTGTTAAAAAATTTTAAAATGAATCTTAATAAATATAAATCCCCGAAAACGGGGAGCTATTATTGTCTGTATTCTTAATTTAATAAGTGGATTGAAGAGAATGTTGGCACAAAAATTCAATCTATCATTAGTTGCTTATTCTTTTTGCTATTGTTCTCAATTCCAATTTTCTACCCCAGGTTGCCACACTTGCCAATAGGTACCGCGGGAAGATCATCCAGGGAATGTTTAACCCTATCGCGGCAAAGAGAAGGGTATCTTCCAGAAGGGAATGCGATACCGCTATATGGTGGTTTAAGAGATCGGCATCCTCACGGGTAAGGTTCCCTTCTTTGGATTGGCTGATTATTATGGCCCCGCCATAAGAGAGCCCCAGCGTATAAGCCACCAGCCATAAAAATCCGGTATTCTCGGGAAGGCCCGATAATTTTAGAATAGGATGAAAGGGACGGACTAGCCATTTGAGGATCCCCAGCTCGCGCAGGAAGCCCTGAATAATCAGTAATAGATTGACCATGACGACGATCTTGACCGAAGTGATGGCAATCGCCTGTAACCAGACTAAAAACTCTTCCTGAAAAGTGCCCTCTATTACGGTCAAATGACGGTTCATCTTTCCTTCAAATTCAGGAAGGATCAGGTTAAGAATCCAGGCTGCCATAAAACTGGCTATCAATCGAAGGAAAACCATTCGGAAAACTGATGAACCGGCCTTTTTCTGAATGCCTGTTTCAACCACCAATGAATGGGCGATCAGGCACATATTCGCGATGATCAATCCTTCCCGAAGGGTGATATCCATTGTGGACATTATCGCAATCACCGAATAGATATTGGTAAAATAGCTGGTAATCAGCAGTACGGATGTTTTGCCGGATAATCCGATCAACCTGAAGAACGGCTCTGTGCTGTGGGCGATAATGTTCAGCCCGCCAAAATAATCGAGCAGAAAAACCACGAACGAAACCGGGATCGTCAGTTTTAACAACCACCAGGAGGTGTTCATCCCAACCGGAAAAGCTGAGTGAAGCACATTCTTTATGATCCGCTTTGCTGATCTGTTCCCTGAGGGTTTGTTCATGATTGAAACCGATAAAAATTTTAATCCCTAAGCAGGTTATCCTATCCGGATAGGAACCTGCTTAAGGTGCAAAGAAACGATTTTTCCGTCTGTTTAGGAATCTTTGAGAACCGGGCAGTTCACAAAAATGTACCGCTGATTTTAATTTATCCTGAAATATTGCTTCTGCAACTCGTTTTGGGTGTGACGATAATTTGATTTGGCGTAATTTTGAAGACTATGGAATTCATCAAAATATCTACACGAAAAATCTCAAGCCTTTCTTTGAGGACGATTGTAATGGTTATAAGCTGTTGGTTGGCTTTTTCATGCGGGAATTCTTCCAGCGGCGAAAAGCCGGTGAACGATTCAACGAAAGTGCAGGAACCGATCATTACCGAACAGGAAGAACAGGAAGAGGAAGCGATTCAAATTAGCGAAGCGATGCTGGTTTCACCAAGGAATCCGCGTCCCGGGCAGCTTTTTCATGTCATGATCACCGGGGGAAAGAATGTCCGGAAAATGAAACCGGAAATTAGCGGCCCCTCCGGCCCGATTGAATCCATAAGCAGCAGGACGGGTGATGGACTGCCTTACTGGCGCATCGACGAGTTTAAAGCCGGATCGGAAGGCGAATATACCCTGACCCTGAATAAAGGATTGGGCGATACGGAGCAATTAAGTTTTACGGTAACTGACCACCCTCAGGCAGGGTCGTCCAATTCAGTCTGGAGCACAACACGTAGCTGGGACCGTCAGACGGAATCGCTCTATGCGGCATGGGTCAATGCCCTCTTCTATCAGGCTGATGAGCGCTCCTCGTGGGGAGCCTTGCATGAGGTGACTCAAAATAAGGAATGGAATTTCCTTTACGATCATCTTTCCCTTGGAGAGGATGATCCTAACGGGAAAAACAGGGTGATTATGGAGCCCGATTGTGCCGATAACCCTTTCTATCTTCGTGCTTATTTCTCCTGGAAATTAGGGCTTCCGTTTGGATATCATGTGAGTGACCGTGGTTCGTTGGGGCGCGCACCCGGGGCCGGACAATGGGTCACCAATGAGATGGCCAGTTCGAAGAGCACTCCCGTACAGAAGTTCAACTCCTTTCTTCGTATGGTGATGAACGGCGTTCATTCGGGAACGGCACGCGCCGCACTTACCAATGAGAATGCCGATTACTACCCGGTTTCACTGACCAGGGAGGCGCTGCGCCCCGGTACCGTGTATGCCGATCCTTACGGGCACACGCTGATCCTGGTCAAACAGTTGCCGCAAAAAGGGGACCAGCCGGGCGTTCTGCTTTCGGTCGATGCCCAGCCTGACGGAACTGTCGGGATCAAAAGGTTCTGGAAGGGTAACTTCCTGTTTAATACCACTGATGTGATCGGTGAACCCGGATTTAAAGCCTTTCGGCCTATCGTTGTCAAAGACGGCAAGTTCCGGTTGATGAAATCGGATGAGCTGACGGCAGCATCGGGATTAGTCCCTTTCTCGCTTCAGCAAAAAGGGATGGACAGCAACGAGTTTTACCAGATCATGGAACGGGTCATTAACCCGAAACCCCTTGATCCGGAAGCAGCCCTGTTGGACTTAATCAATGCCTTGCATGAACAACTGATGGTGCGGGTAACCTCGGTGGCCAATGGTGAGAAATATATGAAGTCGCACCCGGGTGAGGTGATCCCGATGCCGGGAAAGGCTGCCGGGGTGTTCCAGACGGGCGGGATATGGGAGGATTATTCGACCCCCAACCGCGACCTTCGCCTGCTTATCGCGATGGATGCCGTGATTGATTTCCCCGATAAGGTGCTGCGTTCGCCCGATGATTTCAAGTTGCCGCTTCTTGGTTCGGTCGAACAGGTCAAAGAGGATCTGGATAAACTGATGAAAAAGAAGTTGTCGGAGCTGACGGTTACCTATACCCGCAGTAACGGGAGCGAGCAGAAGCTGACCTTGGAAGAGATACTGAATCGTAGGGAGGCCTTCGAGATGGCCTACAACCCGAACGATGGAGCCGAGATCCGCTGGGGGGCGCCTGAGAACAGCGAGGAACGTTCGACCTGCAAAAGGCGGGTGCCGCCGGCCCAACTGGAAAAGATGAAAGCTGTCAGGGTGTGGTTTAATAAACGGCTCCACCCACCAACCTAAGGATTCGGGGCCTGCTGAGAATTCCCGGGGCTGATATTTTCTTGCCTTCCGGGATTTTCGGATTAATGGCTGTCGCTTACGCGGAATTATCCCAAACGTTGCCCCGAAGGCTCCGAGTAGGGAGTCCGGCAGACCGGGATTAATCCAATTTGGGCCGTTATTTCACTTTTAAATCCCGGAACAATATCCACCGAACAGAAATCCGGTGGATATTTGCCATGTATAGCTGTGTCTGCGAATTGATTAAATCCCCTTTCCCCGGGTTGCTTAATCCATCGTTAACCCCATCCTCATTTTTTACCTGCAATTCTTATTGATCCAGTCTCTATTGTCCCGGAAGGGAATGTACCCTTGATTGCTTCGTGTTTTCTGAGGTGGTTCAGTTCATCTTCCGTGGATCTTCTGTGCTCCAATAGCACAGAATATGCACAGAAAATGCACAGAATATGCACAGAATATGCACAGAAAGTCCGGCGATGACCGGGAGCCGATCCTGCCCGTGACTCCTGAAAGGCGTCTAAATATCGTCCATATGGAGATATGAAAACCATCCGTAAGAAGAATTAAAAAGGGGCAATTGGGAGGAAATCAGAAGTCGGTTATCCCGGTACGGGCTAAGTGTCGGACACTGAATTTTGGTTTGCCGGTCTTCTGTTTTATCTGTTTCGGATCTGGTGATGAGGTAGTTGTGAAAGCAGAAAAGCCTTTCTTGTTATACATCTTAAAAGTCTTTTTATATCAGTGGCCCATAGAAATGTAATGGTGAACTTTTTGTCTGAACGATGGAAGGCAGTTTTTGTTTCCCGGAAGGATAGATTAGGGTGAAAAATGTTTGACAGTGCAAGTTATGTACAAGTGTTATACCACTTAAGTTGGTCGGACAGGCAGTAGGAATGCTGCTCAATTCAACGGGTTTATTGGAAACATACCGGAGTTGTTTTTATTGGTACAATTTTTGGGCGAGGAAAGTTATTGTTTAACGCAACTGTTTAACAGATTATATCATCTAATATAACTTATGTGAATAATAAAACTTCCATTATGTCTATTGTGAAGAAATACATGGGGCTTGACGGTATTGATGAATTGAGGCAGTTCTTTATTGAGAACGGGACTCTCAAGCGGTATAAAAAAGATGAGTTTTTCATTAGAAGGGGCCAGAATAATAACTGCATCGGTTTAATCGTTGGCGGAGGTTTTAGGTTCGTGGGCTATTCCTCTGAAGGGAAAGAGCAGATTATGGGATACAGCTTTGAGAATGATTTTGCAGTTGATTATGCTACTTTTCAGATTCAGACGCCATCGTTAATCGATATTCAGTCGATTACTGACAGCGATGTGATGTATCTTACTTACAATGGGTTTAACACCTTTTTTGAAAATTCCGGAGTGTCCGATCTTCGGAGTAAAATTGCCGAATGTTTGTTACATGATATTAGTGTCAGGCTGCTTTCAATGTATTGCGATTCGCCGGGTGAGCGTTATACTTAACTAATAGCCCGTAATCCGGATCTTTTAAAGCTTGTAAGCTTAAAAGAGATCGCTTCGCTTATTAAAATTACCCCAGAAACATTAAGCAGGATTCGTAAAAAACTGAAAGCTCTTGATTTGAATCAAGAGTATTGATATCGTGGAAGGTTAATTTTGCGGGAAAGCGTATAACGAAAACAGAAACGATGAAGAAACTCCTATTCATTTTAGTACTGGCAATAACCCTCTTTTCCTGTGAAAAAGAAGAGGACAGGATAAAGCTTCAATTGAACCTGAAGTCGTGTGTGCTGGACAATGAAACCTCTTATGCTGAGGTTCAAATCGACCGGGGGGAGGGCTTTCTAAATATAACCTCGTCTGATCCCGACATTGCTGAAATCCGTTATGACATGGATAATGAGACTGTTTTTTACATTATCGGTCACGGAGAAGGCCAAGCGACCGTTACTGTTAATGTTTCTACCTATGGCGGGATTGAAACCACTAAAACAATTGATGTTAAAGTCAATGAGTGGATTGATTACCCGAATTATGCCACCGAAGGCGGTGTGTTTCTCCGCAAAGGAGAGAGCCGGGTTTTTACGCTGCCCTTTGCTTTTGAGAAGAATTACAGCGTAGTGGCCGATGCCAGTGCAGTCATAGATACTGAAGGCGCTGCCACGCTTTCGGCCGGTACAGCGATGGGCGATCAGTTCCGGGTCGATGCGAAGGCTCCCGGAAGTATTTTATTCAACATTTGTAAGGGGAAAGTGATCCTTTACTCGGTTCGCGTCTTTGTGGTCGATGAATATGATTTATGTGTTCCGCCTTCGGAAGATCGTCAGCTTACATTCAAACTTCCGTTTACTTATGGGGTCAATGGCATAACCATATGGCGGGGAAGTGGCAAATATACGGCTCGTGTTGTTGATGAAACGGTGGCCCGGCTGGAGTCAATTACCCCGGCAGAAGACCATTTCAATAGTATGAATAATGCGGCAACGGTGCGGGTCGCACCCCTGACGATTGGTACGACCAAATTAATCATTACCGATACTGTTACCGGTCAGAGCGCGGAGGTTGATATTGTCGTGAATTAAGTAAACTCCTGATTCACTATCAGCGAACTCATAAAATACAAAGGAGTCTTTTAAATACTAAATTCAAAACATATTATGAATCTTAGGATATGTACTTTGCTTTTTTTGGTCACATTACTAATCAGTTGCGAAAAGGAAGACGAAGTCGCCCCGGAAAACTACCTGAAAGCGACAATTGACGGGAAGTCTTTCGTGGCTTATGAGAACGGTTCGTTAAATAAAGATACCGTACCTAATACATTTAACTTTTCTTTTGGGCGGACTGTAACCGATAAAAAGGACACGTGTCTTTTTATTTCCGCATGTTTGAATAGAAATAACCTATCCATTTCGTTTCCGAAGCCAACAGATAAATCAACTTATCCCATTTATTGTAAATCACAAATAGCGGGACAATCCTCAGCATTTTACGCGACTGTTCCCAACTATGCCGAAGAAAATGGTCTTACGACCTATTTCACCCAAAACGTATTGAGTGATGCTGCAATTGAAGGACAAACAATTGGCGAAATTGTTATTGATGCTATAGACGTCAAGCGCAGATTGATAGAAGGCCATTTTCATTTTACAGCATTAGGCTACGAAACATTGACTGAAACATATATTTCAACCGGCGATGCAATTAGTATATCAAATGGAGAGTTTTGCTATCAGTGGGATGAATCATTAAGTATATACAGCGAACAATAATGGTTCAACTTTGCAAATTATTGTTGTGTTGCCTCGTTGAGAATCAGAATTACGGATGAGATTTATTGAGGTGATTGTGATTCGTATTTGGGAGTGTAAATTAAACTCTGTCTGATTTTTTATTCCTTCAATTCAAAACTA
>CAZWBR010000064.1:0-8151 GCA_964632305.1 uncultured Prolixibacteraceae bacterium | reverse complement strand
TAGTTTTGAATTGAAGGAATAAAAAATCAGACAGAGTTTAATTTACACTCCCCGGAAAAAAGTGACCGGGTAACTCCAAGTCACCCGGTCACTAAGTCTTATCGTTCAGCTTTTTCTAAAGCGGCTTTACCGGGATGCAAAAATCGACCACGAATTTTTCCCCTTTGGGCTCCTCCGGATAGGTCTCATAGTAAGGCTTATCGTCTAATTGGTATCCACTGCCGGGGAGCCATTGGCGGTATAACCACTCCCATGCTTTTTGAAAGTCCTGAGCCGTAAGTTCAAAACGACTGATGGCGTATTTCGCAGCTTCTATTTCCATCTTGCCAATGACCCCATCTACTTTTGTCTCCGGCGGAACCGTAATACATAGACTCATCCTGAGTTTATCGCTTAGCGCCACATTAGGGTCGTCATGGTATAGGATCAGGTACTTAAAATCTTTACCAAACATTAAATCCCTGGCGCCTGCCCACGCGAACAATTTATCCCTGAGCTTTTGATACGCTTCCCGGTCGCCGTTCCATGGGCCCATATTCCGGATATAAGCAACGGTCGTGGCGGGAAGCTCCTTTACTTCGATACTTTTGTTCAGAATCATATTTGTCCTCCATTTTATTGATTGTCGTTCAGGACAAAAGTAGGTTCCTGGCATATGATCCTCTTGTTCTGTATTGCTATTCGTTTGACTTAGATTGCTATTTTTAAAGTTCACACTCCTGAACTGCGATGCCGATATTTCATATTGTTTTTTGAAATTCCGTGAAAAAACTGAAATATCCGAAAAGCCACACCTAAAGGCAACCTCGGAAATGCTGATCTTCTTGTTCGATAATAACCGGGAGGCAGCCTTCTCGATCCGGAGACGGAGAATAAACTGAAAAGGTGTTTCACCGACGATCAGATGGAAAATACGGTTAAAATGAAATTTTGAAATCTGTGCAACGGTGGCTAATTGATCGAGGGTTATTTGATTCGTGATATTTAGTTCGATATAATCGAATGTCCGATTGATCTTTGAAATATAGGCGTCGTTTACTTGTTCTGTTTTATCCATTTCTGTTTGTCAGTCAATTGTATAGATCGTATTTGCCGGTCTCTGTCAATCCGTGCCAGCCTGTCCGCGGGGCTTGAATATAGCTTGTTTTTTGGCGGCAGGAAGATCAAATGGGAGGGGTCTGAATAGTCTGTTGGCTTTCCGAATGAATTACAAATTTAGAGTTGTATAAAAGTTTCCCGCAGATCGCGCCGATTTTCGCGGAGTTATCAGCGATGATCAGCCTGATCTGCGGGAAACAGATTTTGAGTTGAACCTGGTGCTAAGTGCCGGATGACTTTTGGGCCACCCACTTATTGTTGGCTATCTATTTATTTTGGTTCAAAGATTATCCTACGGTAACTGGTCAGCTTTGGAGATCCGTTGTCGGTTACCTCACAGATGACATGAAATTTCTTCCCCGCGGAACCGGCCGGTACCTGTATAGTGGCAACGCCTGACTCACTGCCGGCGATTTTGATCTCCCCGGCATAGCTCCCCGCTTCGGGTAAAATCCACCACTTATAGTGCAACTGGTCGCCGTCGGGATCGGACGATTTTGACGCGTCGAGCTTAACGATCTCCCCGCTTTTCGCGGTTAGCTCAATGGGTTTAAGGCCATTGTTTTTGTTGACGATAACCACCGGGTTGCGGTTGCCCTTTCCCTCTTTGGCCCAGTCCATGCGCGCGGCAAAATTGTTGAAGATGGCCGGATAGAAATAGGCGAAATATTTGGTGCCTGTCTCATAGGCTTTGCCGGTGAAATTGGTATAAGAATGAGTCACGGTGTCGCGTCCAACGCCCCATTCGAAATAGCCGGTCCATCCGCCTTGGCTTGGGCTGTCGGGATCGGACAACCCTACCGGCATGATGTGCAGATAAGAGGGGGTATCGCCTTCGACGCCCCATTTATATTTCGGATAGAGAGCGCCGAGGTTGCCGTGATTCTGGATGTTAAGGGCATATTCGTTCCAGTTTTTCACCCCTGTTTCGTTTTGATGCTTCCAGGCACATTCGTCCCAGAGAAACATCAGGTCTTTTTCGAATTTCCTCATCCATTGATGCGAACTGTTCGCGTAAGCGATGTTATCGAGTCTTGACCATGGACGGTCCTGGTCGGTGATGGAATAGACGCGGAATTTATGCAGGAAAGCCATTAGCTCCTCCGGTGTCCGTTCCTGTTGTACCCGCCGGATGGCCTGGGCGAAGGTGTTGCCGCCTCCCCAGACGGTGATCCAGATCGGACGGTCATCATTCTCGTCGGCCAAGGCAATGATAAGGTCACTTCCCTTGGAATCGTTGTCTTTACCGATGAATTTCATCCCCATCGTTGTGCTTCCCAGCATGGTCCGCGAGCGCAGATAATCGACCGTAGGCCAGTAACCTATTTTCTGCTTCGATTCATCGGCCATAAATTGTTCCTGACCGGACCGTTTTTTCAGGTTGGGCAGGTCTTTTTCGTAAGCGTTTAACACGTCGTGAATCAGGTCGATACGTTCGCTTCCGCCGGTATTGCTCCAACCCGTGGTGGCGATGAGCGCTTCAATCTCGAACAGGTCGGCATGGGCCATCAACCGGATCATCGACTCCTTATCGTCGGGTTCGATATCATTGGGGGCGATATCGGTCAGGACCACCATCCGGGGTTTTAAATCTTTCTTTTCAGCTCCTTTTTTCGCGTAAGTCGGGGTTAGCAAAAAGGATAAACCGATTATCAGGAGGCATCGTAAATTCATCAGTTTAGTTTTAAAGTAATTGCCTAAAAATAGGGATTATTGCGGAGGTTGGCAAAACCTCTTTTATAAACCTTCGTTTTGCCGGACAGCCTGCCGGATATTCTTAGTTCAGATCTCTGTGCACCTCTTCGGCTTGCGCCTTGATGGTCCATGTTATCCCATTATCGGTCGATTGGACGTTCTTCCATTTAAAGGTGTCCTGTTCGATATCATAGAAGATCCACTTCATCAGGAAACCAATGGGGGTGACGCAAGTGAGAATAATCTGATCGTTTTCCCGCTCAGCGACCAACTGCACCGCTTCTCCGGTACAACCGTAGAAAATGTCCCAATTCTTTTTCAACGGATTATAGATTCTGATTGTGGTGCCATATTCATGCTCGGGTTCACCGGTGAAGGGATTTTTCTTTGAAGTGATGAAAGTGTCCTGCACGGCTCGTCCTTCCAGTACCCGCGAGAAGGTCCATTTCCCCTCGTGGATCGATTCGTGTTGCGTCCCGATATTATCGTGCCATTTAAAATCCCATTGGCCGATAAAGTGCCCGAAATAATCGTATTCTTCAGGGATGATGTCGTGTTTTTTCTCCGAGATTAATGTGTCTGCAAATTTATTCATGTTGCTTTCGATTAAAAGATTGAATTATTGTGATTCCAGCTTTTGGTTGCCGGTTTTTATTCGATGATATTTAGTTCTTTCATTGCTTTAAAGGCAAACCGGGCCGAAGGATAGGTGATGGAACCCCCGCCGATGACCCCGATTTTTATCGCTTCAATAATTTCCTGCCTGGATGCTTTTTGCTCAAGGCAACCCTGCAAATGATATAAGATACACTCTTCGCACCTTTTCAATACCGAGATGGACAGGCCGGTCAGTTCCTTATACTTTTTGGGTATTGCTCCTCCCAGATATACCGAATCGTCCAGTCCACCAAATAGTTTAAAGAAATCATCATTGTTCATCATGGAATCGTTCAGCATCTTTCTGGTCCGGTTAAATTTTTCTATATCCATAGCTGTTTATTTTATGTGTTTAGTTTTAATCTGAGTTCGATTTTTAATATGCGGTAATGCTTTGTAAATAAGGGAATAAGATTGTTTTTCTGTGAACCTGGAACTTCTGCTAAGGTTAAAATAGTTATGATAAGGTTTTAAGACCTTGTTTTTAAAACCTAACCTTTGTAGAAATTTTACATGCAAGAATTACTAACCTTATTACCTTATTTCAGTTGCTAAATATTCAATTTAATATCGACAGTCAATTTAATAAATACCCCTAAGAGTTCGAATCAGGATAGAATAGCACTATGCTTATCCCGACAGGTCTGCCTGTTGCTTAATGCGGCGGGTGCTGAACAGCAACCAGTTTACCCCCGGCCCTTGGTCTGCGGGCCTCTTTGCCTCCTCATCATTTCGGTCAGGCTCATTCCCCGGACCTAAGGGGTGGATTTCAAATTTATTGTTTAAAAGTAACTAAAATCAAGAAAATTACTTCTACGCTGAAGGGTGATTTTTTGATTTTTCGGCTCCCTTATGGGGTTGTGGCCATCCGAACAATCAAGACGGGTATAATCTGAACATTCTGTAACCGATTGTTGCTGTGGGCATGAGTCGGTACCGTCAGGCACGGAACAATAGCAGGGGGCATTGAACGGAGATGATTTGCCTGCCCCGGCCGGGGGGCTGAACATCCGGCTGATCTGTTGTTTGTTTCTGAACGAGTGACGATGAATCAGGACGAAGCTAATTAATAATTGCATCACCCATGGGATGGTTCACTAATTCATGTTGCTTAACGCGGCCCAAAAAAATAGCGCAGGTAAAAAGCCTCAATTTAAAGGACTTTTTACTTGCGCTATCAATGAACAGGAGCTGACAGAGACTACCTGTCTATTTTACCAGATTCTTAAATACTGATCCGAAGATTAAATAACCGGTATTTCCGGCAATCGTCCCCTCGTTTTCTCCCCACAGGAAGGGCCAGTCGTCGTAGTTCTCGAAGTGATCGGGTTTCCTGAAAAGAACGCCCGGTGCAACATTGCCCGGAATGAAGGAGAGGTCGGCCCTGTTATTCCCGTAGAACACGGCTTTCGGACGAGTAGCGCCCACCGTGGCCACAAACGAATAGTTGTGGTACGGATGGCAGCCAAACAGCCAGTTGGCGGTTTTGTACGCATGGTTGACATCGATAATATCGGGGAAATATTTGGCGGCAAAACATACTGTGGTGCCAAAACTCACCACGCCTCCGTTTCCTGCCCAGTTACCAAGACCGATTGGCACTCCGTAAGGATTATCCTTTTCAAGCCCTTCGATATAATCTTTGTACTTGACAACATAGGGACGGAGCTTCTCTTTGTAAGAGGCGTCCATGTGAGGGATAGCATCCAGTGCGGTCATCAGGGTGAAACTGACGTTACGGTCGAGAGCAGGCCACAGATGTTCCTGGAATTTGTCGAGATATTGTTTCTCGCCGGTCGAGATATAGAGTTGAAGATTGGTTGCAAAATCTCCACCCATGCCACCTCTGCCAGGGCGGTCCTGTGGTTGTTTGGCCAATAATTCGGTGGCCTCTTTCAACAATCGTTTGGACTGTGTCAGTGCTCTTTCCGAAAGATCGTCGTTATAGCCCTTTAGCGCCCGGCTTGCCGCGGCAAACATTGTTGCTGCCCTGAGATCGAGGCTGGGTTCACGGGTGGTAAAGGCCCACAAATCATCCTTAACGCCGCTCGACTTGCCGTCGGGAGCTATTTCGTAAGGACCAAGGTTCGGATTATAGGGGAGGCCGTCGGTTAATGAGGCCGCGTCACCAAGGTGATGGTAGTTGTCGAGAACCGAGTTGGAGAGCGTTTGCGACATGTGACCGATAATCTCTGCCTGGGCTACCAGGTTCAATGTGCCGTGTTCGATAAACTGCAACACGTCGGGTTTACCATCGGGGCGGTGAAGATCGACATAGCGTTGTTTCTGATCGACGAAAGTCTGATCGCGTAAGGGGTTGAAATATTCCCAGGTCTGGACGAAGTTTTGTACCACGCCAATGTTCGATCCTGTCTCGATATCAAAATCGCCGGCATCGAAGAAACCGCCAACGTTTAATCCGGGGATCAGTTCCAGCGGTTTATACTTGGTATCGGTGGTTGGGCCTTGACTGTGAAGGTCGAAGTGATCGGTGTTCGGCGGAGCCTGGAGATAACCTTCCTTGAAAGGCTCGCCGTGCCATACCCTGTAAGCCTCGTTGACGTACATGTGATTCATGTGGATGGGAATCCATATATCGCTGGTGGCGTCGGTGATCTTGTTGTAAACGCTGTTATCGATTAAGAAGTTATTCGTTTTAAAGTCGCCATACTGAATATAGTATATGCCGGGGTCTTTGACTGAAGAAAAATCGAATTTCACATAGTGGTATTTGTAATAGTCGCCCCAGGATACGATATTACCGCCGAATACTTTGGCTGTGTTGCCGTCGTCGCCGACTTTATAGATCGATGCGGTAGTAAGCGGTTTGTCTTTCTTGTCGAGTTCGATGACCGCGACTTTGGGTTGTGATGGGAGGTAACCCACTTGGGAGAAACCGATATTTGGTTCTCTTACCCATCCTTTAACGGCATTGGGTTCAACGGTCCAGGTCAAAACCTTGCCTGTTTTTCCTGCCGGAAGCAGACTGCGAACGACAAACCATCCGTTCTGTGCCAGCATACGGCCGTCAAAAAGCATTAGATCGGCATCCATTGAGGTGATCTTTACCAAACGGCTTGGTTCGTCGGGGGCAAGAAGGAAAGTACGGCCGGTTTCCAGGGGAAGCGGATCGATAAATTTGCCGGTTCCCCGGTCGTCGTAAGTTTTATACCCCTTGAATTGTTTGATTTTTTCGCTGTTCGGCTTCGTGACGGTGTTACCTACCACATAGCGCGGGAACCGATTGGGACGCCCATCCATCAAATAGGCCTTTCCCCAATATTGCGAGGGAAGAAACTCGAGATTAAACCCGGCTTTCCCTTCGAGTTGCGAGGGAACGGGTTTATCGAGGTAAACCGATATCTCCACCCCTTTACCCTTTGCGGTGACAACGACCCGCGAGTCGAAATCATAATCAGCATACCTTAACGTAGTCTCAATGGTGTTCGATGCACGGTCTACCTTACGGTTCGGAGTAGCCGGGACAAGATCCCACTGCTCCGGTGTGCTGGAGAGCCTTACAGCCCCGCCTTGTGCTGTTCTGACACCATGGTGGATCAATTCGATACCGGCGTTCTTCTCGTCGTTAAAACCTCCGGTAAAAAGGTTATTGTACACAAGGACATTGACCCCCTGCGTCTCGAAATACTCAAGATCATTGAGTTTAAGAACCTGGCCCGAAGCATAATTGAATGCCGCCAGAAGAAGCATTACAACTGACAAAAATGTTAGTCTCTTCATGTTGGTTAAAAAAAGTTAAAAAAATGTTAGCAGTTTAAATATATAATCCATGTTCCCCCCGATTACTAAGGCCTAAAGGTTAATTGGACTGCCTGAGATGTTATGGCAATCAGAGCTAATTCCCTTTATTAGTGTGCGTTGGTGTAAGTCCCTAAACGAATTATTACTAACGCTTACGGCTGTATTATTTGCAGGGACTCAGTTCCTGCAGGCAAACAAATCCGCAATTTCAACAAAAATAACAATATTTTCGACTTTTAACTCATGAATCTGCTTCCATTCAGCCCTTATAAATGCCCTGCATCGGCCACTCTGCCGATTTGTTGTCCGTTATTGAAGTAGTTCAAAGCAACGTTTTGCGGAATAACCTGGGTTCGGTTTTAAGAGAGGTATTAATGGTTTGTAAAACGGGCAATAAGGTTTATCTTTTATTACCGACCGGAAAACTGAAGGAGTTTCTTAGCGGAGCGGGTTATCGCCTGACAAATAGTGCTGTCTGAAGTTTAGAAAGCGACAGACAGGACTGATTTAAAACCGTCATAAATGTGTCGCCGGTTGGTGATGCACAAAAATCAGGTCTAACTTACCGGAACAATTGGCCTAAAGCGGTTAAACAGTTGTACCGCGACTTCTGTCGTTTCATCAATAATGAAATGGGTTACACCGTTCGGCAGAGTTTACGCCGAAGCACACGGTCAATGCGATTTGGCCTCTCCGGGGCCGGCAGGAAAGGGTTACGGCAAGAGGCAGGGTGTCTACGAATAAACGATTAGTTCTCCGGTGTAACTGTAAGCTGCGGTGTCGGTTAACCGCCTAAAACCCCTTTCGGACAGCTATCCGAAGAGGACTATCGGGAGACAGGGTCAGGCAAATCCCTGTTCCGGGTCGGATCATCGCCGGGGTTGCTCTATGGTTGCTCGTATGTTTGCCATCATATTCTTAAGGTTTATTATCGCAAGA
>CAZWBR010000063.1:0-8351 GCA_964632305.1 uncultured Prolixibacteraceae bacterium | reverse complement strand
TAATACAAGTATAATGGTTTTTTGTATTAGACAGAGTTCAGTTTACAGCCTCAATTTCCGTGATTGAAGCCCCGGATGGCATATCCGCGGAGCTATAGAGCCGTAGGCTCGGAACATATTGTAGGGATGGATTTTAATCCATCCGCCAAAGCGAGATAAAAGGAACCGGAGAGCTGTAGGCTCGGGGCACATAGCAGAGTAGTCTTAAGGAAATATTCACGACGCGACAGGATATCGCGTCACCCGCTACGCCAATTAGCATCATATCCTAAGGGAAAGGTGTTGCAGGGTAATTGGGTGGTCATTAATTGTCACTAAATGGATGAAACTATCAATTTTTTCCCCTGTCATCATCGCATCATGCACCAATTATTTTGGGGTAGGCTCTACTTGTGACAGTCGTGTAGTAAGTCGGGGTGCGGCTCTATGCTCGCGCCGCGGTTAAAGGTTTGCGTCCGGTCGCGCCCCGACTATCAAATATTTTCCCTGTCATTACCACATCATGCTCCATTTATATGGGGTAGCCTCTACTTATGACAGGCTATGGCCTGTTTTTTTGTGGTGTTTAAATAGTATGAGAAGAGCTGTTTATGAAATTAATAATAAGGTAATTGAGATTCCTCTTTCTGTCGATGACAGTAGTGCAGGAAGTCGGGGTGCGACTCTATGCTCGCGCCGCGGATCAAGGTTTGCGTCCAGTCGCGCCCCGACGATCAAATCTTTTCTCTGTCATTTCTACATTATGTCCCAATTATTTTGGGGTAGGCTCTTCCAATGACTTTTGACGTGTGCCCTCATTTCTTGACCGGGTAGTTCTTTTCCAGCAACGCTTTGACATCGGATGCTTTGTAATAGACCTTACCGTTGATCTTCGAATAGGGCAGGGTGCGATAGGTCCGCAGGTACTGCAACGTACGGACGCTGATGTGAAGTATTTCCAGTACCTCCTGGTTGTCGAACCAGGCCTCCTCCAACTGTTTCCTGGGTGAATGGGTCAGGAACTCTATTTTTCCTTCCAGTGTCTTGATCTTATCAGACAACCGGTTGATGGCCACGACAATTTCTTGCATGATAGTTTTGTTTTTGATTAAGGTTATAAATTAAGTAAACCGTGTTGAACCGTTTTTTTGTGGCACACGAGGGGTGGGGCACGGATGGCCTCCCCGTCACGTTTGGTCATCGCTCTTCCCATCGTTTTGTCGGGGAGATGAGAATCGTTGTCCTCTTTGAGCATTGCCGAAGAACGGAGAGCGCCTCCAGGTCGCGCCCCGACTATTAAATTCTCTAACCACACGGGTATGGCAGAGGATAACCGATAGAGCATGAGTGTTTCCATTTGCAGGTGTTTTCATGGTTTTCATGCAATGATAGAGGATCGGTGAGGCGAAAAAAAGAGTTTAGTAACTTAAGTAGCTTTCGTAGGACTTTAGTAGATGTTTCGTAGAACCTTAGTGCGATTTAAGTTAAGCTTTAGCAGAGGTTATTTTGAAAAATTAGTGCTCACATTCGCGGTCTCGAAGCCTTCGAAATAATCGCCCAGCAGAGCGGCGTATTTCTTCTGTTTCGCGTAAGGCTTCCCGGCTATGTCCTTGTAATAGCGGTAGAAGATGCGGATGATCCTGATCTTTACCGGCTGGTTGCTGAAGAGGAGCCGTTCGGGGGGAAGCTCTCTCATGTTGAAAGCGTAATGGAGGAAGGTAAGCAACTGTTCGGGGGTGAGGTATTTTTGCCGGACCAGCTCCCGTTCGAAGAAATTATAGACCCTGGTCATAGCCACGCCGTCGAAATTGTTGCGGAGTTCTTCGGCAGGGAAGGGGACCGGACGAATTGGCCGGGTGATCTCATTGCCGTGATGGAAGGCCTCGACCGACTCTTCAATATTGAGTAGTTGGGTGAGGAAAGTCAGCAGTTCGGTTTTATAGAAGGCGACTTTATGGGAAAGGGCGTCCAGCCTGTCGGATGCGGTACCGATAGGCCTGTCGCCTTTGGTGAGGTTATTCCCGTTAGTCGGGTTTACGCCTGTCGTCCCCCTCTCTGCCGGCAGTGATTCGGGAATCCCGGCGGCCCGTTTCATTATTCGCATCAGGTAGGAAGAACGGTGATCGGAGGAGGCGATGGTGGTGATGTTTTCGATAATCTCTTTTTTTAATTCATTATAGAGGAAGAAGAGACGCTGGCCGCTATGGTTGTAATAGCCGCCCTGATCGGGGCGGTGGTTTTCGGCCACGGTAAAAAACTCCGATTCGCAGCGGGTCTTGTTCTGATCGGGTACCGGTTTCACGCCGTCATCGGGGTAGGGGAGACGGCTGCTCCTGCCGCCGGGATAGTTCTCCCCGGCTGTCGGGGAGAGCTCTTTGAGGGTTGGCACCCCGGGGCAACCGCCGAGTCCATCGAACACAGCCTCCAGGTTGATGAAGTGATGGTTTTTCATCATGAACAGGCAGACCGATTTCTCGAGATAACAAAAAACGGTTCCCTGCTGTATGATCTGTCCGGAGGTCAGGAAGATCGATTGTTCGCCTTCGCGGGCTTTCTGGAGCTCCCGGTAATAGTACCTGACAGCTTTGCATCCGGCCTCGAGAGAATAGCCGTACTCTTTGATCTTATTACGGGTAAACTCTTTTCTAATCGTAAGGTCGGGCGCCACGGTGACAGATTCCATGGCTATTTTGAAAAATTCTTCTTTTTTCATCGAACATGGGGCAGTTAGTCTGGTTCATGGAAAAGGTTAATTATGGTTTTGGACCCGAAGCCGGCCAGAGCGGGTCAGCCCGGCGGTGGTGGGGCCAAACAGTTGACAAGCAGGACGGACAGGGGGCTATTGGTGGCTTCCGGTAAGGAAACCGGGACGTTTGGTATTAGGGTTAGTGACATTTTGATTGGATTTTTGGACTTTTAATGTAGATTTTTTTTTCGGAAACCGGTACCCGATCCCCTATTTTATTTATCAACATTTTAACCAATGACCATTCGTTGCGGCAACGGGGATTGTTGATAATCGCTGCATGGTCAGTAAATTAAAGGGGATCGGGTTACCCGTCGCCCGCTTTTCGCTGCCTGTGGGATCATGGGGCGATGGGGGAGCGACAGGGTGCCTCCGGGAGGGGCAATTTTGTGGAATTTGTTGTAAGGTGTAGATAGTGAGGGTGATATGGTGGTGGGTGGTGTTGCTTATTTATTTTGATTATTTGATTTTTTTGAAATAAATTGGCAGTTAAATTTTTTTATGGTATGATGGGGCGAAGTGCTTCATTTGAAGGTCTAAAGCCCTTCATCATATTTCGGATATCTGAAATTTTTTCCGGTGAATTTCCTTTTCCGGGAGATTCAGCTAAACGGCCTGATCTAAAAGGTTGTTCAGTGAATTAATGTTTCAGGTGGTTATAAGAGAAGGACTGAAAAAATATGGTGAAGCAATGATTGACGGTTTTAAACCGGTGGTTATTGCGAAGATGAAAAGTATTAAACAGATGAGATCTCAATTGTTCGGTTGGATTTGCAGCGCGGTGTTTCTGATGATTGTTTGCCCGGTTATCGCGGGTGGACAAACGATGGTAACCACTTTCCCGCAGAACGAATATTCCTCCGATAAAGATTCGGTCTATCTTGAATATGTCGTCAATTTCGCCACGACCGGCGAGTTCGGGGTGAGCGAGCTGGTATCCCCAACGTTAATCTTCAACGCCAACAAAGGTCTTCGCTATGCCGTCTCCTTCGACGGTGGGCCGGATCAGATTGTCAATATCTATCAGCAATACTCACCGCGTGAGATGGAACGCTGGCAGGCCAACCGGATTAATCAGACCGCTACCCGGCACTGGATCGCCTTACCCGGTCTTCACCGGTTGAGGATCAGGACGTTGGAGCCTGGTATCGTGCTGCAAAAAATATTGATCGATACCGGTGGGTTAAAGCCGGGCTTCTTGGGCGTCCTGCAGAGCAAACAAATGAGAATGCAAATATGAATAAGAATAATTCCAATTAAGGCTTATTTTTGCCTGGAGGGAATTCCCGGCCACAAATAGATCTCAAAACCAATAAAAACTATAAATTAAAATTATGAATTCAACTTCGCAGAAAATTTCTGTTTATGAGAAGATCGGCTACAGCCTGGGTGACCTGGCCGCCAACCTGGTCTTCCAGACATTAATTACCTATTTGGCTTATTTCTACACCGATATTTACGGTCTTAAGAACACCGATGCCTCTATCGTGATCCTCGTGGTCGGATTGTTTGCCGCCTTTGTTTTTAACCCAATCGTGGGGGCTCTGGCCGACCGGACCAATTCGAGATGGGGTAAATTCAGGCCTTGGATCCTTTACACCGCCATCCCGATGGGTGTTATTGCCCTGCTGGCCTTCTCAACCCCTAATTTTTCATACAAGGGAAAATTGATCTATGCCGCTGTAACTTATACTCTCCTGTTGCTCTGCTATGCTTCAAGCAACTTACCCTACTCCGCGCTGAGCGGTGTACTGACCGGTGATATGGGTGAAAGAAACAGCCTCTCGGCCTACCGCTTCGTAGCCGTGATGTTTGCCCAGTTCTTTGTGCAGGTTTTCATGTTACCTATTATCATCTTCGCCGGGAAAGGCGATAAGGCCGCAGGTATCGAAACGGTGATGACCTGGATGGCTATTACCGGTACGATATTGCTGCTGATCACCTTCTTTACCACTAAGGAACGGGTTGTTCCAACTGCCGAACAGAAATCTTCCGTTAAAGAGGATATCTCCGACCTGATGAAGAACAGGCCATGGATCATCATGCTTGTCCTTACTATCCTGGTATTTATTACCCTTGCCATGAAAGGGGGCTCTTACGTCTATTATTTTAATAATTTCGTGAATAAAGAGGCGCTGACCAGCTTTATCAGTCCTATTATCTCTTCATTGTCCGCTATGGGGATCAATTTCTTCGGATCGGACCCGGTATCTGCCGGTTTCGGTCTGTTCAACGCGGGATGTATTGTCTTCCAGATTATCGGGATCGGTTTCTCGAAAAAACTGGCCGATAAATATGGCAAACGCGACGTTTATAAATATGGTCTGCTGGTTTCAACCTTCTTTATCCTGATCTTCTTCTTCTTCAATCCACAGAACGTCGGGTTGATGTTCGGCTCTAATATGCTGCATGGATTTTTCTACGGGATCACCGTCCCGATCCTCTGGGCGATGATTGCGGATGTGGCCGACTATTCGGAATGGAAGACAACACGCCGGGCAACGGCTATTATCTTCTCGGCCATGATGGTTGGTCTTAAGGCCGGTCTCTCTGTAGGGGGCGCTATGGTTGCCGGTATTTTAAGTTTTTACGGTTACATTCCCCCGGAAAGCGCTGTAGCCGGTCAGGCGGTCGTTCAGCCCGAGTCGGTTGCTACAGGGGCCAAGATGCTGGTGAGTATCTATCCTTCCATCCCGTTCCTTATTGGCGTAGGTTTACTCTTCTTCTATTTTATCGATAAGAAAATGGAAGTGAAAATCGAAGCTGATCTGAAAGCCCGCAGGGCCGGTGAACCAGCTTAAAAGAGAATAGCGTTAAAACCAATTAATACAAACGAGAATGAGAAAAAAAACAATTTCCGCAATGGCAGCCCTGGTCTTATTAGGGTCTGTCAACACGATGGCCCAGAAAACCCTGGCTGAGGCGACCAAAGGTAAATTCCTGTTTGGCGTGGCGGTTAACATGCAGCAGGTTAATGGCGTTAACCCGATCGAATCGGAACTGATTGCTAAAGAGTTTAGCACTGTCGTTGCCGAGAACTGTATGAAACCCCAACCGACCCAACCCGAAGAAGGCAAGTTCTTCTGGGACGACGCCGATAAATTTGTCGCTTTCGGCGAGAAAAACAAACAGGTTGTCACCGGTCACTGCTTAATGTGGCATTCGCAGATCGGCCGCTGGATGTTTGTCGATGCGAACGGAAAAGATGTGGCTCCCGAAGTTCTGAAAGAACGGATGCGCAAACATATCCACGAAGTGGTTGGGCGTTACAAAGGCCGTGTAAAAGGCTGGGACGTGGTCAACGAAGCTTTTGAAGACAATGGCGAATACCGTAAGAGCAAATTCTTCCAGATCCTGGGGAAGGACTTTATCAAATATGCCTTCCAGTATGCTCACGAAGCCGATCCTAATGCCGAATTGTACTACAACGATTATAATGTTGAAACAGCCGCCAAATGCGATGCGATCGTTCAGTTGGTGAAAGATCTCAAGGCTGCCGGCTGCCGGATCGATGCCGTTGGTTCTCAGTCGCACATGCACATGGTTAATCCTACTTTGGCGGATATCGAAACCAGCTTTAAGAAACTGAAAGCTGCCGGAGTGAAAATCATGATCACCGAATGGGATATCTCCATTCTCCCAAGCCCCTACGATGGAGCCAATATCTCTACTAGTTTTCAGTATTCCAAAGAAATGGACCCTTATCGCGAAGGCGTTCCTGAAGCCGCTCAGCAACAATGGAACAAACGTATGTTGGATGTGTTCGAGCTTTTCCTCAAATACCAGGATGATATCACCCGCGTTACCCTGTGGGGCCTGAACGACGCCGGCACCTGGCTCAATGGCTTCCCGATCCGTGGCCGGATGGATTATCCTTTACTCTTCGACCGCAACAACAAACGCAAACCCGTAGTTGATGAAATGATTAAATTGGCAGAAAAATATTGATCTGAAAAATGAAAGAAGCGAAGTATCTTGTAGAAAATGATTTTATGGCCGATCCGGCCGTTCATGTCTTCGAAGGAAAATTGTATATCTATCCTTCGCACGACAGGGAGTCAGGTATCCCGGAGAATGATAACGGCGATCATTTTGATATGAACGATTATCATGTCTTCTCGACCTCCGACATCGAAAACGAACCGTTGACCGATCATGGCGTCGTCCTTAAAGTGAGCGACATCCCCTGGGCAGGTCGTCAGTTGTGGGACTGTGACGTGGCCTTTAAGAACGGCAAATATTACATGTACTACCCGTTAAAGGACCAGAACGATATCTTCCGTCTGGGCGTGGCGATCTCCGATTCGCCTGCAGGTCCTTTTGTCCCTCAATCCGATCCGATCAAGGGAAGTTACAGCATCGACCCCGCTGTCTTTGAAGATACCGACGGAACCCACTACATGTATTTCGGAGGTCTTTGGGGTGGCCAGTTACAGCGCTACAAGGACAATAAGGCCCTTGAATGTGCCTATTTACCTTCGGGCGACGAATTGGCCCTGCCGTCAAGAATCGTTCGTCTGTCGGACGATATGCTTGGCTTCGCCGAAGAACCGCGCCCCATCACCATCCTTAACCAGGATGGAACGCCGATGAAGGCCGGACAAACGGAGAGCCGCTTCTTCGAGGCTTCCTGGATGCACCGCTACAAAGGCAAATATTATTTTACTTACTCCACCGGCGATACCCATCTGTTGTGTTACGCCATCGGCGATAACCCTTACGGACCCTTCACCTATCAGGGCGTGATCCTCACACCTGTGGTAGGATGGACCACCCATCATGCTATCGCTGAGTTTAAGGGAAAATGGTATTTGTTCCACCACGACAGCGTCCCATCGGGCGGAAGAACCTGGTTACGCAGCCTGAAGGTCGTTGAACTGGAATACAACGAAGACGGAACGATTAAGACCATTGACGGCGGCGGCAAATAAATAGCCGGGGTTAGGCCCAAATGGGATGAATAAGATGAATCTATCTCCTGTATAGGCTCTTTCCTGTGACGGATCATTGCTTTGAAGATCCGCATTAGGTTGTGCCGTTTAAGAAAGGTCCGTGACTGATCACCTGCAATAGTGATCGTCACGGACCTTTTATTTTTATTGCCCCTTCCTTACGGTTTACGACCCGATTTTTATCAATCAAAATGCGGTTGTGGTGGAATTATCCTTTTAGGGTATAGATAAGGGTAGAATGAAACCCAAATATTGGTTTGATAAAGAAGCATTGCAATTATCGGCGATACGATCCAACATCCAAGGGCTCTAACCCATTGTCATTAAGTTAAGAGAAATATGAAATTCTTAATCAACGATTCACCAATTGTATTTGGGTGTGTTGCACCAGCAAAAGAGACGGCTATTAATTTCTATAGCTACTTCGCAGCCTTGCTGCTTTACACTTAATAAAAAGGTGTGGTGCATCAAGATTTTTGTATTTATTCAATTGAAAACAGTATAGAATCAACACTTTTAAGAGGGAATGCCGGTACAAACAAAAAGCAGAAGAGCCGCCTCATTGCTGAGACGGCTCTTTACAGTTTATGCGATAGTGTTAATAAATTCTTACGAATAAATTATTACCATCCGGGATTTTGTACAATGTTCGGGTTGATAGAAGTTACATTGTA
>CAZWBR010000062.1:0-11143 GCA_964632305.1 uncultured Prolixibacteraceae bacterium | reverse complement strand
AAAATATCTAATCCTTTATATAATGGGTTTACAAACAAAATTGATAAAAAGGCAAAAGAAGAGAATAATATAAGAAATATTTTTTTGTAACTTTTTAGAATTAATATAACTAAAACAAAAGAAAATAGAGAAGCTAGAATTATCTTGATTTGTGGATTTAAAACTGTTGGATTATTAAAGAAACTAGGTGATATGTTATAAATATTGTATCCAATTCTATAAGTAAGATATCCGTAGGATATCGCGAGTAAGATTCCTATGAAAAAGTCCAAAAATCTATTTTTTAAGCTATATATTTTATTTGATAAAACATATAAAGCCAATAAATAACTTGCAAAACCGATACCTATTAATAATCTTTGAGGTGGTACTAAGTATAATAAGGTAAATTTAGAAATATAATCTGGGAGAGGGTATAAATACCACAATGAAAATAATATTAATACCATTGAGAGGAAAATTCCAGTCCAATCGAGTTTAATTTTCTTTTTTATTAATGATATGTTTTTATATATAACCCAAAGTACTATTGGTGGAAACAATAGGAAGAAGTTTGATGATTCGCATTGGTTCCCAAAAGGAGCTACATTAGAATCGCTTTGCAAAAGAATATTATAAAATCCATCAAAGAGCAAATTTAAATTTCCTACACCAGCTTTTATAAATCTAGCACCAGGATATACAGTATTCATTGTTATATCTATTATTTCTTCATTTTGTTTAAAGTATAGTATTAAAAATATACCAGCTATAAAAATAGAGCCTATTATTACAGGAAAGAGTACTTTTATATTTTTCATTATAGATTTTCTCTTAAGTATTAATTCCCCTAAAGCAACAGAGATAGCCACATATGCTACAGGAATTTGAAATGCTGGGTAAAGTAGCAATGAGTAAGCAACCATAGAATAAGATAGACCTAATCCATATCCTATTGCTTTTTTGTAATTTTTCTCATTTATTAGTCTTAGGAAAAAGAATAATCCAAAAGAAATCCATGTAATTGTAGAATATTGATTCCACCATGTAAAAAAAGGTGTGAATAAAAATATCAAAGATCCTAATATCGAAATTATAAAATTTTTCTTGGTTAATTCAATCAAAAGTAGATAGGTTGATATCAAAAGCAAAGCAAACTCCATCCACCAAAAAAAACTATAAGAAAATTCAGTATCGTTGGATAGGTAGAAAGAAAAAAGTGTAGGTCTAAAAATAGAAAATAAATTTTTAGAAGGAAGATTTTGGGTACTAACATTAATTCCATCTCCTATGTCTTTATTTATATTTGGTTCATTGTTAATATCTTGAGAAACTACATATGGTAAAACAACTAAAAACTGGTCACTTCTTATTGCTCTTGGTTTCGAAAATAGAAGATTTTCGTCTTTTTCTATATTTCCTCCCAATAGACTTTGATAAACTCCAACAGAAGATCCACTAACTTTAAGAAAACTAAGTGAAAGAGCAATTAATATGACTATAAAAGGATAAATCCAAATTTTCTTATTTTTTATTAACACATCTTTTATTGTTTATAAATAAACTATATTTTTCTCTAGTCATTCTAAATCAATTTTACTATAATGTCCAAACAGTAAAAATATATAAGTATTGCTTTACAATTTAAAATATAAAATAATAAACTAATATTAACATAACTATTGTTAATTTAGTCCAGTACTGGTAGTATTTGCTAATGTCATTACATAAATAAATTGTTTAATATAGGGATGAACTTAATAGAGCAACAAAGAAAACATTTTGATAACATAGCTGATAAATATTTTACTGCTCGTCAAAATTTAAATCATCTTCTTTATAAAAAACTTATATGGAAGAAATTTTTAAAAGATTTCAAATGGAATAAAAAAAAGGCATTGGTTTTAGAACCAATGTGTGGATATTCTGAAGGAAAACAAATTCTATCAGAAAATCTTTCTACAGAAATTGTTTATGAAGGTTTTGATTATAGTCAGCCTTTAATAGATGAGGTACATAAAAAAGATCCTAAATTAAATGTTTATAAACAAGATGTTACAAAATTTGTATCTAAGAAAAGATATGATATAGTAATAGTTATAGGTGGTCTGCATCATGTGTACAGATATACTGATAAGGTATTAAAAATTTTCAATGATTCACTTAAAGATGATGGCTATCTTATAGTACTGGAACCTACTCAAAATAATAAGATATTCAAGTTACTAAGAAATAGAATTTATAAAAATAATGACCTATTTGATTCAGATACAGAAAAAGCCTATGATCTCGATGTTCTTAATAAATATTTTGAGAGTAATGGTTTCAAAATTGTAAAACAAATGTATCCTGGGTTGCTAGGTTATGTACTCTATTATAATCCAGATGCTTTTCCTAAGCTTAATAGAGGAGGAACGAAGTTAGTTAATTTGATATTTAAATTAGAGAGTTTTTGTTATACTAACCAAATAGGAAAGTATTTCTCTTTTGCGACTATGTCCTTACTAAGAAAGAAATAGTGAACTAATTGATATTTAAGTCGAGTATTAAAAACTATGAAGACTTTTTTGAGTAAATTTAAAAAAAAAATTCAGGATTTTTATACAGAAAAATTAAAATGTTATTTTAAAACAAGTAATTTTAAAATATTGTTAATAATTTTTTCATCTCTCTTTCTTAGTCTTTATCTTTTTGGAAAAAATCTCGATTCTAAATGGTGGTATTTAGATGATCATGAAATAATGAAATACTTGGGAGATGACGGTAAAATTTCATTAAATGAGCTCCCAGAAGTTTTGATAAATGACACTGAAGTTGGTGATTATGGATCTTATGAAAGATATCGTCCTTCCTATTTCGTTCTTAGATTACTAGGCTCTGTTATTTGGGGAAATAATCCTGAGATGTGGTATCTTAGTAGGATTTTGATCATAACAGTTTTTCTATCAATAATTTGGTATGTAGTATGGAAGGAATTTAATCTTGTAACTGGCTTTTTCATAGTTATAGCGGTTTTATCAGCTAATTATTGGGGAGAACTTATTTCAAGGCTTGGTCCTGCTGAAACATATACAGTTTTAGGCTTGAGTCTTTTTATATTGGGAATTTATAAACAAGTCAAAAACATAAATTATGAAAAAAAAGATTTTAAGAATTTATTTTTATGGCAAATTTTAATGGTGTTAGGTGCTTTGATAGCAATAGGATGTAAAGAAAATTTTCTTATTCTATTAGTGCCTGTTTTTCTGGTATTTTTCTATTTCTTTATAAAGAAAAAGATGAACTTAGGTCTAATTATTTCTATGCTTGTAATTCTTACATATTCGAGTTTGATTATTTCGAGTATCTATCTTGCAATATCTAAGTCTGGCGAGGATATATATGGAAACAGTATAAATTTAAAAAGTTTGATAGCTCTTACATATCATCATATCCCTATTGTTCTGAAAATATTCAAAATTAAATTACTTACGATAGCTGTTATATCATCCTCTCTTGTTCTTTTCTTGTTAAAAAGAAAAAAAGGTTTTAACAAATATCTAAAAAATATTTTGATGTTTTTTCTTGTAACGATTTGTCTTATGGGTTTTTATCTTTTTCAAGTTTTTTTCTATAAAGGTATTTGGCCTACTGGTATGAGATATGATTTCCCAGGCCTACTATATTTACCTTTTATGGCTCTCAATATAGTATTCTTAATCAGAACTATTTTAGATTATATTAATGTTAATGTGTTAGTTAGGGAACAAATTTACTCTTTTGTTTTTATTCTAGGAATAATAATTTTATCTCCAAAAACATATTTTTCTTATTTAAGAAATTATACTTTGGAAAATGTACAGAGAACAGTCTCTTATACTAATACAATAGATTCCATAGTTGCAGAAGCTAAATCTAGGCCTGATTCCCCAATCTTTATAGAAGCATATGTAGCCATGGATTATGAATTAATATATTCAGTTCATAGGTTCTTATCTTCTTACGGAGTCAAAAACCCAATATATGTAAATTTAAATAATATAGTTGCGAACACCTATTTTGAAAATAAACTTTTAACCGAGATGAATTCAGTTAGTGAAAAAGGTGGATATTTTGTAGGGGACTATTTCACCGAAAGAACTGGTAATGTAGAAAAAACAGAAGGTTGTATATCAGTATATATGTCTGGATATGGAGAGGATATTTGTAATTCATTTGTAATAAGGTAATATTATTTTATGAAAAATACTAAATTAGCAATAGTTGTTCCTAGTTACAATGAGGAGGAAGTTTTAGAAAAAACAGGAAAACGATTATACGATGTTTTGAAAGATTTGGAAAAGAAAGGTTTAATCTCTGAAAATAGCTTTATTCTTTTTGTTAATGATGGCAGCAAAGATAATACATGGAATATAATAAAAAATTTGGCAAAAAATAATAGTCGAATCAAAGGATTAAGTTTTTCTAGAAACTTTGGACACCAGAATGCTTTATTCGCTGGTTTAATGTATTGTAAAAATCTTGCAGATTGTGTTTTGTCTATAGATGCGGACCTACAACAAGATGAGAAAGTTATTGACAAATTTATAAAAAAATATGATGAAGGATTTGAGATAGTAAATGGAGTACGTATTAATAGAAATACGGATACATTTTTTAAGAGGAGTAGTGCTAAATTCTTCTATAAATTAATGAAAATGATGGGGGTTAACATATTAGAGAATTCCGCTGATTATAGATTGGTTAGTAGTAAAGTCATAGAGGAGTTATCAAAGTTTGAAGAAGTGAATCTTTTTCTTAGGGGATTATTTCCTAGCTTAGGTTTTAATACAGCTATAGTAGAGCATGAAGTTAGAGAAAGATTTGCCGGTAAATCAAAATATTCTTTAAGCAAAATGCTAAATTTGGCTTTAGAAGGTATTACATCTTTTTCTATTATTCCTCTTAGATTGATAACTACCTTGGGACTTATTTCATTGATTTTTTGTTTATGTATGATCATATATGTACTATGGACGGTTTTATTCTCTGAAAATACAGTAGCAGGTTGGGCATCTACAGTACTACCATTATATTTTATAGGATCTATACAAGTACTTAGTTTAGGAATTATAGGGGAATATGTAGGACGTATATATATGGAGTCAAAACATCGACCCAAATATATTATAAAAGAAACAATATAAAATATGAAAATTTCAATAATAACCACAAACTTTAATACAGGCAAATATCTAGAACAGTCTATAAAAAGCATATTAAATCAGAAAGGTAATTTTGAATTAGAATATATAATTACAGATGGTGCTTCTACTGATAATAGTTTAAATATTATTAAAAGATATTCAGAGGAAGTTAAGAAAGGTATATGGGGTAAACATATTAGATACAGGTATATATCAGAGAAAGATAGAGGACAATCAGATGGTATAAATAAGGGTTTGAGGATGGCTACTGGTGATATAGTAGCATTCTTGAATGCTGATGATCTGTATACAGAAGGTACATTACAGAAGGTTAATGAATATTTTGAGAATAATCCTGAATGTATGTGGCTAACTGGATATTGTAGAATAATTGATGAAAATGGTAATGGATGTAGACAGTTTGTAACAGAATACAAAAATAGTCAATTAAGAAAATTTAGTTTTGAACAACTATTAATAGAAGATTCCATATCTCAACCATCAACATTCTGGAGAAGAGAATTACATAATGAATTCGGATATATTGATGAAAGTTTACATTTTGCTATGGATCAAGATCTATGGTGTAGATTTGCAAAAAAATATAAATTACATCTGATAAGAGAATATCTATCTGAATTTAGGTTTACAGCTGATACTAAGACAGGATCTAGTATAGACAAGACATTAAGGGAATCAAAATTAGTAGCTGAAAGATATACTGATAATAGATGGATATTAATTAGACAGTGGTTGAGTAATCAAAAGAGGATATTTGTATATAAATATTTAGATAGAGTTGTAAATATATTAAAAAAGTAATGCTACTTTTTCTTCTTTATATCTTTTAAAGCAAATTTCCTATTTAACAAAGTAATCTCTTTACCAATTTCATTCATTTTAGTTTTTTGTTTGAGAGCATTGTAAAGTAGGAATACTATAGCTATATATACTAAGGCATCAATGCTTCTTCCTACACCTAAACTACTACCTATTAAATCTATTAAATGAGGAAACCATATCAATACTAAACCTCCTAACCAAAATAATATCCATAAGGATGCACCAAATGGTGTAAGAGATTTCTTTCTGTAAGATGAGTATATGCTAGGAAAAACTAGTATCAATACTCCGGCAGTTACTAATATCTGTATAACCATATATTTAGTTATTTAAATAAACTATGTTCTATTAATCTAAGAACCATTTTAATACCGTTAGATAGTCCTTGGGCTGAGAACTTACTCATATGTTTGTATTTCCCTAATGAATATTCAGAGTATATTACTTTTATGGGAACTTCTTTGACTTTAAGCTTTGCATCATTAATTTGTCCTAACATTTCTGATTCAAATTCATATCTATCTAAATATGTGTATACTGAGTTGTATGCTTTTCTTGAATATGCTCTAAACCCAGATTGACTATCAGATACTAGTAATCCAAAAAATATATATGTTACATAATTGCCAATCTTATTCATTATTATTCTTGATTTTGGCATATCTTTATATCCTTTTAAGAATCTACTACCTATTGTTACATCTGCTTTTTTATCTATGATAGGTTGTATGAGGTTCTGTATATCATTAGGATCATGCTGACCATCGGAATCCATAGTTACAATTATATCTGCATCTAATAATTTTGCTGCATCTATACCTGTTTGTGTAGCTGCTCCTTTTCCTCTATTTATTGGATGACTAATTGTAATAACTCCAGTAGATATAGCTTCTTCGTATGTATTATCCATACTTCCATCATCTACAACTATTATGTTATTAAACCCTTTATCCTTTATACTTTGTATTACCTTTTTAATTACTTTTCCTTCACAATAGGCTGGTAGAACTATGTAGATTTTAGAAGTATTCATAACTCAAATTATACATTATTTTTTAGAATGGTGAAAACAATAGGTATATATGATATTATTTCGTATAATCTTAGCAATATCAAACTATGGGATACAAAAAGAAAGCTATCATAACAGGAATCACAGGCCAAGATGGTTCTTATTTGGCAGAATTTCTTTTGAAAAAAGGATATCAAGTTCATGGATTAGTTCGAAGATCTAGTAGTTTTAACACTTGGAGAATTGATCATTTGTACAAAGATATTCATGAGACAAAAAACTTATTCTTACATTATGCAGATCTTACAGATGGTACTAGTATTATAAGATTGATAAAAGAAATAGAACCAGATGAAATATACAATCTAGCTGCACAAAGTCATGTTAAAGTTAGTTTTGAAACTCCAGAATATACAGCCAATTCAGATGGATTAGGAGTTTTAAGAATATTGGAAGCAATAAAATTGTTAGATATGGCTGACAAGGTAAAAATTTACCAAGCATCTACTTCGGAGTTATTTGGCTTGGTTCAAGAAACTCCACAAAGTGAAAAAACTCCATTTTATCCTAGAAGTCCATATGCAGTTGCTAAACAGTATGCATATTGGATAATTAAAAATTATAGAGAGGCTTATAATATATTTGCTTGTAATGGAATCCTTTTTAATCATGAATCACCTAGAAGAGGTCAAACTTTTGTTACAAGAAAAATTACCATGGGATTATGTAATATCAAATTAGGAAATCAGGAAAAATTGTATCTTGGAAATATGGATTCTAAAAGAGACTGGGGATATGCAAAAGAATATGTAGAAAGTATGTGGTTAATGCTTCAACATAATAAACCAGATGATTATGTTATAGCAACTGGAGAAACCCATACAGTTAGAGAATTTGTAGAAGAATCTTGTAAAGTGTTAGATATGGAAATAGAGTGGAAGGGAAAAGGACTCAAAGAAAAAGGTGTAAACAAAAAAACAGGTGAAACTATAGTAGAAATAGATCCACAGTATTTTAGACCTACAGAAGTAGATCTCCTTTTAGGAGATGCTTCCAAAGCCAAGGAAGTTTTAGGTTGGAAAGCAAAGACTAAATTTAAAGATTTAGTTAAAATTATGATTAAGTCAGATCTTGATATTATAAAAAATAAAAAAGTAATATACTAGGAGTTAAAATTTATAAAAATTTTGAATGGATAGGATAAATCTCATAAAATCTACTTTTTACAATGAGGAAGATACTAAGAAAAAGCTTTGTGAATTTATAATGAGTTCTAGAATTCTAAGTATGAAGACGGAATGTGAGAAGTTTGAACAGAATTTTTCAGAAAAGCAAGGTAGAAAATTCTCTGTTTATGTAAGTAATGGTAGTTGTGCAAATCTGCTTCTAATACAAAGTTTACTCAGTATGAAAAAGCTAAAAACAGGAGATAAGGTCTTTGTTTCAAATTTGACTTGGCCTACAAATGTAATGCCTTTAATTCAGCTTGGACTAATACCAGTCTTTTTAGATGTAGAATTGGAAACTTTGAATGTATCGAGTTCTATCTTAGAAGAAGCATATAAAAAGTATGACGATGTTAAAGCATTTTTTATAACAAATGCTTTAGGCTTTTGTTCAGATATAGACATAATAAAAGATTTTTGTGAGAAGAAAAACATTCTTTTTATAGAAGATAATTGTGAGTCATTAGGATCTGTATATAAGAAAAGAAGATTAGGAAATTATGGCTTGGCTTCGACTTTCTCTTTTTTTGTAGGACATCACATATCGACAATAGAGGGTGGAATGGTTACAACGGATGATGAGGAATTATATGAAAATTTAAAATGTTGTAGAGCCCATGGCTGGACTAGAAATAATTCAGAATTATTTAAAAAAAGAATGAAAGAGAATCATCATATAGATGATTTTTATGATATTTATTCTTTTTATAATTTAGCATACAATTTTAGGCCTACAGAGATTAATGGGTTTATAGGTAATATACAGATTAACTATTGGGATAATATAGTCTCTAAAAGAGAGGAAAATTTCAAGAGATTTAATGAAGCCATTAAAAAGAATGATGATATAGTAAATTTGGAACTTAAAGGTATGAACATTATTTCGAATTTTGGATTACCATTAATCTTTAAGAATAAGAAGCTTTTTGAGAAGTATAGAAAGATTTTTATTGATAATAATATAGAGATAAGACCTATCATAGCAGGAGATATTTCTGATCAACCTTTTTTAAAGGATAAAAATTATCTTAAAACAGATCTATCTAACTCTATTCATATTGCTAAAAATGGGTTTTATTTTGGTAATAATCCAGAATTGGATGATGAGGAGATAAGAAGAATTATTAATTTGTTAAAACAAAAATAGTATGAAGATTGGTATTACTGGTGGAAGAGGTGTTCTTGGCACTATATTGGTAAAAAAAATGAAATCTTGGAATTATGAATATGATTCTTTTAAAGGAGATATTTCTAAAATAGATGATATTAGAGAATGGGTAAATTCTAATAATTTTGATTCTATAATTCATCTAGCAGCAATAGTGCCTGCTTCTGTTGTTAAAGATAGTTTAGTTAGGGCTTTTGAGGTAAATGCTGTCGGTACTAGAAATTTGGCAGAAGTATTAAAAGAAAAGTCAAAGAATATTTGGTTATTTTATGCTAGTACTTCTCATGTATATAAATCTAGTGATAAACCTATTTCAGAGAAAGGTACAATAGAGCCTGTATCTGAATATGGATTAACAAAATATTCAGGAGAATTATTAGCAAGAAAAATTTATGAGAATTTATGTATTGGTAGAATCTTTAGTATGTACCATAAGACACAGAAACCGCCTTTCTTGTATCCTAATATTATCAAAAGATTGAAAACAGAAGATTTGGATAAAGAATTTGAGCTTTATGGTGGTGAAAGTTATAGAGATTTCTTAAATGCTGAAGAAGTGGCTGATATCATTTTAGAATTGATGAATAAAAATGCTTGTGGCATATATAATATAGCTTCAGGTAATGGTATTAAAGTTAAGGATTTTGTTCAAAGCATTACGGATAAAAAAATAAAAATAAAAAGCCTTGGAGAACCAGATTATTTAGTTGCTAATATTAATAAATTAGAGAAGCTTTTAAATGAAAAAAAAGATAAATAAGAGAGAATCAGAAGTAACAATTTTAATTCCTACATTTAATAGGTCTGGTTATTTACAGGAAGCTATTGATTCTGCATTAAAGCAGACATATCCATGTCGCATTGTAGTATGCGACCATGGTAGTACTGATAATACTCCTAGTGTAATGAAAAAATATGAAGGTAAGGTAGAATATGTTAGAAGAGAAGAAGACTACGGACCACACTTTTGTTGGTTGGATGGAGTACTACACTCACAAACTAAGTATGTAAAGATATTGTTTGATGATGATTGGTTGGAACCAACATTTGTTGAAAAGACTCTACCTCTTATGAGAGATGATGTTAGTTGTGTTATTACCAATGCAAAGATTAGTTACGAGAAAGATGGGAAAAAAGAAATAAGTAGAACTACATTCTTTAACAAGACAGGAGTGTTTTCTAATAATATAATAAAAAGTGAAATACTTTTATTAGGAGGTGTTATTTCTCCAAGCAGTTGTCTATTTAGAAAAGATGAATTAATAGATGGAATATATCAAGGTAAATTGTTGAAAAATGGTGGAAATTATTATCATGGTGTAGGTCCAGATATGTTTGTTATGCTATTGGGATTTCTCCGTTACAAAAAGATAGGCTTTATAAATGAAGATTTGGCAACTTTTAGAGCTCATGAAAAATCTATAACTATTGATGCTACTAATGAAATAGAAAAGAAAAATAAGATACAGAATTCTTATGATGATGTAATTGAATTTTATTCGTTTCTGAGATTTTTCAAAGTTTTTAAAATTCTTTATTATCTTAGTCCTGTTCGAATATGTAGAAGAATCTTAATTAAGCATATGGATTTTGTTAAAAGAACTGTCAAAAAATTTGCTAAAGGTACTTTCTAATATAAAAAATATAAAGGCTCTAGACCATCATCGTGTATAATATACACATATGAAGGCTCTACAATACAACAGAATCAGCAAATACAAGATTAAAAAAATATTACAGTGTTTTTCCA
>CAZWBR010000061.1:0-11950 GCA_964632305.1 uncultured Prolixibacteraceae bacterium | reverse complement strand
CTTTGGTTTTAACCATAGTATCTGTATGGTTCCTGTATGCTAACATAGAGAAACCATACGGAAACCTAAGAAAAACCATAGGGTAACCCCGGCCTTGGCCTTGTGACGAACAGAGTTTCAGGGAGCGGTTTCCGGAGATCAGGATAAAGTGGCCGGGTGACTGTATGGTTCCTGTATGCTAACATAGAGAAACCATACGGAAACCTAAGAAAAACCATAGGGTAACCCCGGCCTTGGCCTTGTGACGAACAGAGTTTCAGGGAGCGGTTTCCGGAGATCAGGATAAAGTGGCCGGGTGACTATTTGATTTTTTGGTAGTATCAAGTATCAAGAATCAAGTATCAGGATTTTTGGGCTGAAAAGCGTCAGGACCGGATTGAATCGCCCGGATCCCGCTGATTTACGCGGATTGGCAAATATTTCTTTTCAGAATTATCTGCAGGGCGACCATACAGAGTTTTCCTCTTCCCCATTGGAGGAGCCGCGGGGGGCTTTGCCGCTTACATACCTCCCGATTGCAGGCTTCTCAGGTTGAGGCCTGTCCCCGTTCCGGTACTTTGCGTTTTACTGTTCTCATCGGATTCAAGGTGCTGACCGCCCCCCATCTGTATCGGTTTCGGGAGATTCTTGGTCTTGATTATCGGGAAGCGGTAATAAAAACCAAGGGAGAAATCGAAGGGGACATCACCGGAGGTCTTGCCGATGCCGGGAATGATGTAGGGATCCATATTCGGGTCTTTGGTTTTCGCGAAGGGGAATTTGGCCCGGAGCGACCATCCCAGGAAGATATTGGGCATCAGCTCTCCTTTCATGCCAAAGACTAACTCGGCCCAATGGGCGTTGAGGGTTCGTTCGGGAACGGTGGTCTCCAGATCGCCCCAGTAATTGGAGTAGCCGATCGCGGTGGCCTGATGCCTGAACCTGCTGAAGCCGTAACGTGCCCCGACAAAGACGATATCGTCGTCGCTGAGCGATTCAAATTTGAGGATATTCAGGTCGAGCCCAAGACGGGCATAAGGACCGTTGTTTTTATACCTGAAATTATCCCGTTCCTCGTCAAACCATTGCATCCCGGTCTCAAAGGTGGGGAATAGGTTGCCTTTCACCGGGATATCGGCCTGTATTTCCCATCCGCTTCGTTTGGCATCCTGTAAATAGGGGAGCAATAATCTGGAGAGATCGACCCCAATCCGCGGTCCTTCATAACGCCACTCTTCCTTCTTTGCCTGGGAGAATGAGGCAATCGGGCTAATTAGCAGGAAGATTAAAATATATAGTAATGTTTTGGCTTTCAGCATGGTTTTCCGATGATTTAGTATTAACCACGGCATCCGTAATGGTCACGGAGTCGATATTAGAGGTGAACCCGGCACTTTTTAACTGGTATTCGGGGGCGAAACCGCATTCTTCCGAAATCAGCCTGATCAGCATGGTATGATGGATATAGAGTGTGGCCGATTTGCCGTTGGCGAAAAGCTGAAATCCGGTGGAGTCGGCCGATAACGAGAGCGGTAATTCAATATGTTTGCTGGTCGTTTCGGTCTTGTCGTACACTAAAGTGTCGCCGGTGTCGTTACGGTCGACCCCTTTGATAATCAGGGAGTCGATATTGGCCGGCACACTCCCGGTGAAGGTGGCGACCATCAGCGTGCTGGACGATTCGTAGCAGCGTTTCTCCTCCTTGCAGGAAAAGAGCAGTACGCAAGCGGCCAAAAAAGTGATAAACCTTAAGATCATGGGCTGATCGGATTTGTTTAACTAAGTGACAAAGATAAACAAATTGAGCGGAACGGGATTTGGCCCGCGGCAAAGTTGTGGGTGCTTTTTGTTTTTTTGATTGTCAGATAAATTATAGATTTACAAAAAACAAGTTATATGCGCGGGATTACATTTTTAATCTTTTTCAGCATCGTTCTGTTGATCTACTCCTCGGTCAACTATTATCTTTATGTCCGTGGGCTTCAGGCTTTTTCGTTAAGTCAGACAGCCCGCCGATGGTACATTGCTGTTTTCTTCACCGTGGCCTCCACCTTTATCCTCGGTTCGGTCCTTGAACGCGCGGCAACCTCCGCCTTCAGCGAATGGGTTTACCGAATTGGTTCTTTATGGTTGGCCTATATGCTCTATTTATTTATCCTGGTTGTCCTGATCGATGATGTCAGGATACTCAATCATTTCTTCCATTTCCTGCCTACATTCACCCCGGCGATGAAGTTCCGGCTGGGAGTGGGCGTCTTTACCCTGGCCTCGCTTATCGTGGTGGGGGGACATATCAATGCGCTGTGGATTAATGTCAAAGAAATCCCGCTGACCATCCACAAGAGAGTGGAAGGGACCCCGGAAGTAAAGATACTTATGGCCTCCGATATTCATCTGGGCGCCTTGATCGGGGAGCGGCGGGAAAAGAAATTACTGGATATCATCCGCGAACAGAAACCCGATCTGGTGCTGCTCTGCGGCGACCTGGTGGATGGCGAGATAGCCCCGGTGCTGCGAAAGAACCTGGGGAAGCATATCCAGGAGATCAGCACACCGCTGGGGGTATATGCCATTCCGGGTAATCACGAATATATCGGGAACATAAAAAAGACCTATCCTTATCTGAAGAGTATCAACATCAATGTATTGCGCGATTCGGTGGTGACCCTTCCGAACGGCATTCAGTTGGTAGGACGCGACGATCGTTCCGGTGGGGGAGGATGGGGGAATCATGGCCCCAAACCGCTGAGCGAACTGATGGCCCTCACCGATTCGCTGAAGCCGGTGATCGTGATGAACCATCAGCCCTATAATCTTCAGGAGGCCGCCGACGCCGGAGTCGATCTTCATCTCTCGGGTCATACCCACAACGGACAGCTATGGCCAATGAATTACATGACCCGGGCGATCTTCGAACTGAGCTGGGGATTGTTACAGAAGGGAAAGACCTTTTTCTACGTCTCTTCCGGCTACGGGACCTGGGGTCCCCCGGTGAGGACTAGTAACCGTCCTGAGGTGGTCGTGTTCCGCTTGAAATTTGACCAGTAAACTGCTGAAGGAAGGGGTGATTATTATTTGTTAATAAATTTACCGAATCCTTCTGCGAATTTACTTGGATTAAATTCTATGACCTCATATTCCGCTGCTTTCATCTTGTAGAAAGGATCTTCAGAAATGATTTGATTTACTTCCTCTCTGTTGGCGGCCCGGCAAAGAATGATCCCTCCGGTTCTGGGTATTTGAGCCCCTGAACAGATAAATTTGTTCAATGAATAGTATTTATCAAGAAAGTGGCGATGTAGATCAACATATTTCTCTATCACCTCGAGGCCATACGTGTATTTAAGTATGATCACAAACATAGTATTCTGTTTTTATTTTAGATATTACCGTATAAATTTTGTTCCTGTTGTCAGGTAATGTTCCAACAGAAAATGGAGGTTTTTAAGCTTATCGAGAATGAAAGATTCCATTATTGTGTTGCTGTGATCATTAAGGCTCAAAATTGACATAGACCAATACCAGATGCTGGTGGTGTCGCTATTCTCAGCTAATTCAATATCGGACACAATGATGGTGTTAGGGCTAAACCGGGTGTACTGAATATGACTGTTTATGTCGTAACGGGTACAAATCCAGGTTTCCTCGCCAATTATTGGAACAATCGTCCTGAACAGGCAGAACTTTTCGGCAAATCCCGATTCAGAATAGATCAGATCGCATTTCCAACCATCGATCCAGTCGTATTCCTTAACCGGACATAACAAGGGGAACACCACGGATGCCGGTGCACTGGTCTCCATTTTGTAAGAACACTCTCGTTTCTGAGCATTGAAAGATAACTCTTTTTCCATAAAAAACGTTTTAATTACAACCTCAAAGTACCGTGAATTAACGATGCTCTGCAATTACATTTGTAATTAAAACGACAAAGATTTATTATTCAAAATCTCTGGATGATCTTAGTTCTAATCCTTAATCAATTCATTCCCTCCTGTCAGCCTATTCTGTTTGTTGAAATTTATCTTAAAGCTTGATGGCTTTTGGGGAGGCCCAACCGCTTAACCGGATTACGTTAACGCCTGATCTAAAGGATAGTTCCAGTCAACCTATCTTTCCTGATCAGAATTTATACCCGTAACCCAGAGAAAAGCTGAACGGAGCTATTTTGAAAGTCCCAACGGTGGTGACACCGATAATTTCTGACGAATATTCCTGCCTATAATCCCGTTTCCCGTACTGGCCTCCCGTATTAGCAATCAGGGCGTGTCTGCCCGATTTGCCAATCAACCGGGTATATCGGATACCGGCCCCGATTACCGGTGTTGCGGCCGTGTAATAATCATTGTTCGGGATGTAGGTGCCGAAGCTGGTATATAACCCCAGCAGGTTCTTTTCGTTTGAGATAGCGTTGTGGCCCATCCGCAGCCCTGCCACGAGATCATCGAATCGGCGGTTAATGTCCTGATTGCCTGTTCCCGCGAAAGCCTCCCCCCAAGTTTTTTCAGAAAGCAGCTTATGTTGATAGCCTAATTCAACCTGGTTAAACGAAAACTGAACCAGCAACTGGTTAATTTTTTGCGCCTTAACCCCGTAAGCCAGCACAAGGATAATGGCCGCACTCAATAGTAATCTTTTCATTTTTATTGTTTTACGGTCAGTTTAATTCTTTTGACGATTGATTTCGCGGTGGTTAGCCCTTTCGTGTCGTCATAAATATTGCCGTCGGACCCATCGGGACTGCTGTGGCCAACCGGCTTAAGCTCCGTCTCTTTAGTGTCGGGGTAAACGGTTTGGGCATAGATCACAGCAGGCTGGCCGCTTCCTTCGTTTCCCCCCGAGTAATTAGGATCCCCTGTTTTCGCATCTTTTGGGTAAGAGTCATTAAAATCGACCGAATGGTTGAATTCGGCTTTTATCACAAACGGCTTATCGAGATTTCCGGGATTTATCCTGATCGTCTTGTTCTCTTTGGGTGTTGCCCCGGTGATCCCGTCGGCCAGCAGATTTTCTTTCGTAGGTAACATTAAACCATCCTCATAGACGATCCCTCGTTGGTGGCACCAGTGGGGCAGGGCCTCTTTTCGCCTGTTCCCTTTGTTGGCCTTCCATCCTTCGGCCGCAATTTTATAGGTGGCATATACCGTCGATAAATAGTTGCCGTCGGTATCTTCGATCCATACCGCAAATTGGGGCGGGTTCTTCTGGGTTATTCCCAAAAACAAGGGATAGTCGTGCAACCAGTTTTCCCCTGTCTCAATCGTAATCTCAATATCCCCCTGGTTGAAGGAGAGCTCCTCTTTCCGGCAGGAGTTCATCAATAGGGCCCCCGCGAGAAACCAAATGTTTAATACCATCATTTTCATTCTGTTTGAATCTTTTCCGCAAAGTTCAGCAAAACGAAAAAGGTATATTTTGACAATTGTCAAAAAAAACTACCGGATCGATTTTCGCACCCGGCTCAGTGTTTCTTTGGTGATGCCCAGGTAGGAGGCAATATATTGCAGGGGGATTGTTTTTACATGTTCAGGGCTTTGTTCCAGAAGATTTTTGTAACGCACCTCGGCAGTTTGGTTCAACAGCAGAAAGAGGTGCCTCTCGCAGGTAATGGCCACCGATTCCGCTATCCTACGCCCCAGTCTTTCAATGTTTGGGTACCGCTGGTAAAGGTGATCCAAATCGCTCTTATGAATTTCTAAAACGTCCATATCGACCATGGCCTGGACGTTGACAAACGAAGGTTCCCCGGTAATGAAGCTGGTGTAGGAGGTGATGAAATTGGGGCCGAAATAGAAATCGCTGGTTATCTCATCCCCGTTAGTGTCGAGGTGATAGAAGCGGAAATAGCCGCTGTCGATGAATAGTATCCTGGTGCAGACCTTGTCGATCTCCGCGAAGTGTTCTTTTTTACCTATTCTCCTTGAAATAATAATACTTTCCATCGCCTGGATCTCCTCTTCAGAGAGCTGTACGAACCGATTGATGTATTCAAATAAGGCTTTTTTCATCATCTCGTAATTGGTTTTACTACCCGCACGAAATAATCGTACGGGTAGTGTATTAAAACAATTCGGCCAGTAAATCAGAATTGAATTGCAGCCAGGGGAATAATCTTCATAAGACAGATCTCATCACCCATTTTTACGCTCTTCAGAAGTTCTACATCGACATCACAGCCAAAGGCTTTCTCGAAAATAACTTTACTGTAACCCGTTGTGCATTGGCACCAGGTGTCGGTTTCCAACCGGTCAACTTCGGCCAGCATCGGGCAGGGGCAGAATGGGAACTGTAAGTGAAGCTCCCCGTCACGGCAGGATAATCCGGCGGCTCTGGCCTTGTCGTGCCCGGCAAACTCTTCCAGACTCGAAGAGGAGTCGACCAGTTCTTTCAGCAAGGCCAATTTTTCATCCATTCCATAGCCACACTGGCAATTCATTCGGATTCTTTTGATGGTCGATTTATCAAAATTATCCTCCAGTTTCTTCATGGTATTTTTCACCCAGGTTGGATTATTTTCCTGTTCCCCGTTGACAATTTTCTGAACCATTGTTTCGTCGCTTTCTGCTTTAACGGCATTGCCAATCACCTGTTCCTGTATCTTTCTTATATCAAACATTGTATTGATTCTTTTTAATTCAACAATTTTTTTGAAACAATTCTCCCCGTCGGTTGAGAGGAGAATTGTCACCAGCGATTTACTGCACCTTTTGCAGTAGTTGCATGAACTCGGCCATGTGTAACTGTGAATAACTTTGTATCACGGCAAATACGGGCACGAACACGAGCACCCCGGCCAACAGCCCTTTACCTAAAGACTCGTATGCGGACTCTTTCAGAAGGACATACACGATCCAGATCACATTAAGGGTGATGATCACGTGGGTAATCTGTGCAAACAGATTGGTCGCGTCCCATGGCGTGACAAATAGCCCCATCGTCCCGTAGTAATAGAGCGGGAGCAACGCGATGGCCAGGAAGAGATTATTCTTTGTAACCTGAAAACTGGCATAGCAGATCAGGTAAGCCAGGATAGAAAGCGAACAGGCATTGAAAGCCAGCCATTCGCCGACCCCAAGCTTCACGACCGAGAGGAAAAATCAGGCGCTGTTGATCAGGGCCAGCAGCATAAACGCGGTCAAAAAAGAACCAATCATTTGATTTTTGTTCTTAAAACTCATGATTTGTAGTTTTGATTATTATGACTTGGTTTCAGTATCGTTGTAGATGATTAAGATACTGAAGAATAAATATTTAAAGCAATAACAAACCTCTCCGGGATAATTATCCCGGATGCCTGAATCATTAACCTGTGGTTTTTCTGAGGTTAACTATGCTTTAATTACAAATTTAAGAACCGTGCTCATTTGTCGCTTTAAGTCATGCAGTTGCAAAAATAAGCACTTATTTTCAATTTATGATAATAATTGTCGTTGAATATTTTAATGTGTAACTCTAATCCTTTTTGGGGAAGGATCATTTAATATCCGCCGATTGGCGGAGGGGGTGAGAGGCTTCCCGATAGGTTATTGGCAGCCACCTCGAATAGGGCCAGACCTTTTTTGCTCCTGCAGAATCATACGCCGTAGGGAAGGTTTCACAGAGTTACACCGAAAATTTCCACAGAGGTTCACAAAGAGGTTCAGCCACAAGTGGTATGGGACGTTTAACTGAGCAAGGATCGTGTCGGGACGCCCCCTGAAATCACGGAAGATTGGCATCTCCGGAAGACTGGATCATGGGATTAAAAAAATATTAAAAAACATTTCCATTATTCAATCTTATATATGTATATTTGCAATATATAAGAATAAAGTATATAAAAGGATGATTGCAAAAGAATTATTAAAAGGAAGTATTAAATCCATTGTTCTGAAGATTCTAACGGAAAACGAAAGAATGTATGGTTACGAACTGACCCAACGCGTGGAGGAATTGTCAAACGGAACAATCAAACTTACGTTTGGCGCACTCTATCCTATTCTGCACAAACTTGAAACGGATGGTGATGTTACCACCGAATCGGAAGTTGTAAACAATCGGACCCGTGTTTACTATAAGCTAACTCCTGGTGGTTTAGAAACGGCAAAAGTAAAAATTAAAGAGTTGTTCGACTTTATTGAAACGCTGAACAAAATTTTAAACATCGACTATGGAGAGCCAATCCTACAAGTTGTCAAGAGCTGAAATCGACTTTATAAAGGATGATGTTAAAAAAAGCAATATATCCTTTTCGCACCTCGAAGAAGAGCTTATTGACCACTTATGCTGTATGGTGGAAGAATTAATCAACGATGGCTACTCGTTCGGCGCAGCCTTTAACAGGGTGAGAAAAGAGGTTGGAATGGATTCGCTAAAAGCAGTTGAGATTCAAACGATAATATTAATCAACAAAAAATTTCAAGCCATGAAAAAAACAATGAAAATTTCAGGAATAATTGGTTTAACGGCTATTATTCTTTCTTCAATTTTGAGGATAATGCATTGGCCCGGTGCGGGAATAGTGTTGACTTTAGGTTTTGCATCACTTTTATTAGCCTATCTGCCTGCGTTGTCGCTAACGCTCAAAAAAGAGAAAATTTTAAAAAGAAAAATGCAGTTGTCGTATGTTGGAATAATAACCGCTTTCGTATTGCTTTTAAGCGTCCTGTTTGCTATAATGCAATGGCCTTTTGGTGATTATATTAAAATTATTTCATGGATATTTTTGCTGGTTTTTTTGATAATGCTTTACCGCGATGTAATGAAATCGGAAGAAAACCGTGAACTTAATTTATCTATGTTATTATTCTTTGCTCTATTATTGATTATAGAAGTAACTTTTAGCTTTACAGAGATTAAAAATCCAAGATCAAGCAAATTTACCATCGAGAACAATATCGAGGCGGGGATAAGCTTGTTTGATCATGAAACAGACAAGATTTATCGGCAGTTTGATACACTAAAGACCAATGCTCATGTAAAAGATATTATTGAAATTAAAGCACAAACTTCAGAAGTAATTGGTAAGATAGAGCAGATTAAAGATGCTTTGTTTGAGAGTAAAGCTGAACAAGAAAACTTCAGTAAACATTTGCTGAAAGATTATAAAATTAATAATGACATTGAAAATCAGGTTATGAAGCTTGGTTCAGAAATATTACCGAATTACCGTAAGTTCCTAAATGAAAAAGCTAAGTTGGATCCCGCTTTGAATTCCTATATTGAAAGCAGTATTATATTTGGACCAATAGAGTTCAATAATAACCCGCAAGTGAATTACAACAATTTGCAAAGGCTTATTCGTGATGTAAAAACAGCTGAATTTGAAGTACTAATCAATATTCAACAATCAGTTTTTCTAAACAATCAATAAGCAGAGGTATTTTAACGATTAATCAATTATTGTTCTGTTCACAATCAAACACGTGGCACGATCAGGGTTGCACACAACGGTCACTTGCAGGTTGTCGTTGCGTCCCGATAGCTTTCGGGATCGGAGAGCGTCAGATCAGGGAATCGGGATGATGGTAAGGAAAGGAGAAGAGACCACACACCGCACTGCACCCGCAATGCAATTTGCAAATTGTTGAACTAAACCCACCTACGCGGGTAGTATGTTTAAAAGTATCCGATTCTTTCTATACTTCGAAATAATTCACTCTAAAATTTCTGAATAGGAGAAAGAAACCGGGTTTAACTATTAAGCAGGCCGTTGTGCTTGTCCCTGGGTCCGGGAAAGAGGTCTGCGGACTGGATCAACAAGTTGCCTTGCGCTATTGTTATTACCGCCTGCCGGGGATGAACAAAAATGCCATCGCGCTGCCCTTGCTGAAAAAAGAGGCCAAACTTCCGGTGATCCTGAACCAGCAGGAGCTTAAAGAGCTTTTTGCCGCCCCCACACTGCTGAAACAGAGGGTGGCGCTTATCTGCCCGGACTAGCTGAGTGGACCCGGTGAAATCTAAGCCGGAAACCGCTGAACCCTGTTTTAATGGTTTAACAAAAAGTAGAAAATGAGACTAATCCTGTTTTTTATAGTTTAGCAACTGGTATAACATGGCAAATGAAATCTCACAAATAGCAAAGTGTATAATAATCAGCAAAATAGGGAGGCCGTAATTATGTAAACAGTTTCCGGAGTGTCTCCGTAGTATCTCCGGAGTGTTTCCGGAGGAAAGTCGGAAGAAGCCTAACGAAGCTGAAAACAGAGGTGAAAAGCTTCCCGTTTTCTGAGGTTATTTATCAATAAGGTAACTGCACCCTCTTTGATATAGTTTTAGAAATGACCTAACCTACCGAAACGATTTGTATAACGTGGTAAACAGGTGTTTTGTTCTTTCGCAATCCTATGCCGAAGGGAGGGTACCACAGAGTTGCACGGAGAATTACCACAGAGGTTCACAGAGGGATTAATCCTTCCGATTAAATTTTCACCTCTTTCATCTTTGTCTTAATTTAGTATTCTGAATTATTAAATTACTTCCTTAATATGGTAATTATCAGACTACCTAAAGTAAATGAATTACTAACAAGCAAAATGGGAAATGCCCAAAATGTATATTCCTTTATTCGAAACTTGTTTTTAATACAATACTTAATAGAGAGAATGAATAGAAATATTTGAATAAGTAACATTGGTATTGTTAATAACTCTTGAATAATTCCAATAAGAATGCATTCAGATTTAATTATATAGGCATTTACACATAGCAGTATAAAATAACCTGCCGTAAGTAAACGAAAGTAAAATAGATTTTTGTTGCATATTATTTCAGACATAGCTTTTCTTTTTACTTGCTCCGATGCCTCGGGACTCATATTCCTGTTTATTGGCCCAGTAATTTATTATATTTTCGATTCTGAAACATATCCCCATTTTACAAGTTCAAATTTATCCTTAATCAGCTTTATCCCTCCATCAAAAATCAAACAATATCGATTCGCTATATCAAAAATGTTTCTGTAATCATGGTCTGTTAATATAATTCCTTTATTTTTTGAGACCTCTAATATCAAGGCCTTAATATCCTCTACTAATATCGGAGAGACTCCATTAAAGGGCTCATCTAATAATACAAATTTTGAATCTGTAAATAGTAGAAGTTTTATTTCCAAATATCGTAGTTCTCCACCAGACAAATTTGAGACTTTATTTCTTCTAAATTGTTCTAATATTTTATCATTAAAAAACGATTCAATTGCAGATTTACCAAGATAGAGCCTAATTACATTTTCTATAATCAATTGTTTTGGTAGAAAATCGTGCTGCGGCAAATAGCATAATTCATTTTTAGATTTTTAAGGGCAATTATATACTTTTCCATCAATCCTTATGAACTTGCTATCTGCTGGCAATACTCCAAATAATATTTTTAAAAGAGTTGATTTTCCACTCCCGTTTCGTCCAAGCACTCCCAGAATGTCGCCAGTTTCACATTTTAAATAAATATCAGTGAGAACTTGTCTGTCATCATACGATTTTATTACACTATCTATCTCAAGAAGGCTTGACATTTTGAAGAATTGAAATAATAATTGCACCTACAAATACATTAAGAAGTATACTAACTACTATTAATTTAACCTTTGAAATACCCCGATTATAATAAAAATAGTATTCATTTTTTCGAGAAAGTTCTTTATAAAAAATACTAATCAATGGACCACCAGTCATTGACATAATAGGTATCATTATTGGTAAAAATAAGATCATTGAAAAAGCAACTGAGAACGCCCAATTTATAATCAAGGTGCTTTTATGAAATTCCCAATAGAATCTAATATTTTCCATTTGCAGGGGCGTTTTTATTATTGGTGCCAACGTTGAGGGTATGTAGCGGGCGGGTTTTCGTGGCCGATTCACTATTCACCATTACTGCCCTTGCCAGTGAGACCGGAGCCTGCAATATGCTCTGAAACCTGCCTGATGTATACCCTGCGTTGAACTAAACCCGCCACCGCGGGTAGCAGGTTTAAAAGTACCCGATTCTTTCT
>CAZWBR010000060.1:3572-12722 GCA_964632305.1 uncultured Prolixibacteraceae bacterium | reverse complement strand
AGTTTTGAATTGAAGGAATAAAAAATCAGACAGAGTTTAATTTACACTCCCGATTTAACAGATTTTCGCGGAAAACAGAAGTCTTTGAACACCCCCTGTAAAAAACACCGTCACAATACCCCTTCGTGGTCCTGATATAACCGGAGTAAATTCGGGATTGCGCCACCTTCCTTTCCAAAGAACCTCTGTTCGTCCCATGGCCAAGGCCAGGGTTATACCATCCTTTTTCTTACCTTTCTGTTTGGTTTCTCTATGTTAGCATACAGGAACCTTGGAGGAACCTAACAGGAACCTTAGAGAAAGCCCGGAGATAACCCTGGGAAAAGGTTACCGGGAATCGGCTATTTCCGGGAAAAATTACGGTCGCAGATTTTGTGAAAAAAGCTTTCATCCTCACTGGGTCCGCAAGTTCAGACGTCCGCTGTCAGAAGATGGATTCCCCTGAGCGAAAGCATACGGATCAGCCTGGTTGAGAGAGGAGCCGTTCGGCTTCAATTAACTGATCGGGTTTACCCAGATCCATCCAGAGGTTGGAGGTGTCGTGAAAGCCATATATCGGTTGTGATGCGGCCAGACGAAGATAGAGCTCCACCATCGAAAATTTACCTTCCTCGGTGATCAGCATAAAGATGGCGGGATCGAGGATATGGATGCCGCTAAAGGCGAAGTTTTCCATCTGTTCGGCATGACGGACAATCCGTTCTTCACCGCTTGAGATGTTTCGCCAGCCGCTAAGCCGCATCTCGCGGTCGAAGACGAAATAACGGGCGGTATCGCGTTTACGGACACACAGCGTGGCCAATCCCCCTTTCTGCTGGTGCCAGTTCAACAATTCACGCAGATCGATCGAGCTCAGCACATCGACATTATAAACCAGGAACGGCTGTCCTCCTTCCGAGAGAAAACGGGCCGCTTTTTTGATTCCGCCACCGGTATCCAACAGTTGATCGCGCTCGTCGGAAATGGAGATCTGAAGCCCGAAATTCTGCTTCTGTTCCAGAAAATCGATGATCTGCTGCCCGAAATGGTGGATATTGATCACGATCTCGGTGAAACCGGCAGCGCTGACCTTTTCGATAGCCCGCTCCAGTAAGGTTTTACCGGCCACCTCCACCAGGGCTTTGGGACGGTCGGCAGTATAAGGATAAAGCCGCGTACCAAGGCCCGCGGCAAAGATCATCGCTTTCATCGTGGTTAAAGAAAACTGAATTAATTATTACTCGCCAAACCGGTCTTATTTCTTCACTTTCGCGGGTTTACAAACCTGCTCCTCCTTCTTCGACAACCGGCCGCACTTCTTACATTCGTAGTTTGGTTTTTCGGGTTTCTCGTAATCCTTCTTTTCGCACCTTTTCTTTGTCATCCGTTCAAATTTTCCTGTTCTCTGTGAATAAGAACAATCCTCACGGGAAATTTGTTTTTTAGATGTTCGGCTAACCGTTCTGCGGAAAAGACCGACCGGTGCTGCCCGCCGGTACAGCCGAAGCAGACCGACAGATGGGTAAACTTACGGTCAAGGTATTTCTCTACCGAACGGTCGACCAGCTTAAAGACCGGTTCAAGAAACTCATCCATATCGTTGTCTTCGGCAAAGAAATCGATCACGGCCTGATCTTTCCCGGTTAATGCTTTATATTTCTCGTAGCGCCCCGGGTTCCTCACCGCGCGGCAGTCGAAAACATAGCCGCCCCCGTTGCCCGACAAATCGACCGGTATCCCTTTCTTGTAGGAAAAACTGGTGATTGAGACGGTCAGTTCGGCCTGTTGGGGGGCGATCTTCTGAAGGACTTCCGATTTTGAAAGGGAATGCAAAACCTTAAACAATTCGGGCAGGATAACCGGCATCGACACTTTTTGAAGTACGACCTCCAGATTCTCCAGCGCGAAAGGGATGCTCTTCAGAAAATGTTCCTTCTTCTCGTAGAAGCCGCGAAAGCCGTAGGCTCCCATAGCCTGCATCATTCTTATCAGTACATAGCCGTAAAAAAACTGGCGGAACTGTTCGCGGTCGATCGGGTAGATCTTTTCCAGATGGTCGAGATAGACCTCCATCAGCTCTTCACGTACCGGTTGGGGGATATCGGCCTTCGAATCGTAGAGCAGCGAGGCCAGGTCGTACTGCAGGGCACCGCGGCGGCCTCCCTGGTAATCGATAAACCAGGGATCGTTCTGATACAGCATGATATTGCGGCTCTGGAAATCGCGGAACATGAAAAAGTTGCTTTCGGCGGTGAGCAGGTAATCGCAGAACGAGCTGAAATCATCTTCGAGGGCCTGTTCGTCAAAAGGCACCTTGGCCAGCTTCAGAAAATAATATTTGAAGTAGTTCAGGTCCCACATCATCGACTGCCGGTCGAAGGCGTTACGGGGATAACAGAAGCTAAAGTCAATCTTTTTCCCGGCGGTAATCTGAATATCGGGCAGTTGGCTGACCACTTTTTTGTATTGCCTGACGATCTCGTCGTTAAACCCCTCATCCTGCCGGATGCGGGTCAGGTAATCGAACAGGGTAGTATTGCCCAGATCTTCCTGGAGGTAGATGCGTTTGGCGGGATCGAAACCATAGATCTCCGGCACGTTAATCCCGGCGGAATAGAATACTTTAGAGAATTCGATAAAGGCACGGTTCTCCTTTTCATCTTCGTTCCAGGTGCCGATCGCGTCAAAATGGAAGCTTCTCAGCCGGACATATTCCCGGTAGGAACCCGAAGGGGGTAAAAATTCGGCATCGACTACTTCCTCCATAAAGTGATCCTGGAAGAGGTTTTTCAGATCCTGCAGCGTTTTTTGTTTCAACTGTTCAGTTTTTAAATGTGGTTGTACAAATATAAAAAGCCCGGCTGAATTGAGGCACACCTATCGGTAAAATATCGTCAGAGAGGGGAAAAGTAAAAAGCTGTCCCGGTCAGAGGACAGCTTTTATCTGTTTGAAAAAATGTAAAGTCGAAAAAATGTTTATAAAACGTATCCCGTATTATTCGGCGACTACCTCGAATTCCAGTTCGACAATCACATCGCGGTAAAGTTTTACTTTAGCCGAGTGTTTGCCCACTTCTTTAATGGAATCCTCTTTGATGGTAATCTGTTTACGGTCGATTTCGAACCCTTTTTCTTTGAGGGCTTCAGCAACCTGAATGTTGTTGACCGATCCGAATATTTTGCCGGTTGTACTTGTTTTAGCACCAATCACGATAGCGAGGGTCTTCAGACCTTCAGCCAGTTTGAGTGCTTCTTCTTTCAGCTTGGCTTCTTTGTGAGCGCGCTGTTTCTGGTTTTCGGCCAGTACTTTCTTTGATGACGCTGTTGCAATAACTGCGAACCTCTGAGGGATAAGGTAATTACGACCATATCCGTTTTTTACAGTAACGATGTCGTCTTTGCTACCCAGATTTGTCACGTCCTGAAGCAGGATAATTTCCATGTTTCGTTCCTCCTTAATTATTATTTCATCAAATCTGTTACATAAGGCAACAACGCGATCATACGGGCGCGTTTCACAGCCTGTGATACTTTACGCTGGTATTTCAAAGAAGTACCGGTAATGCGGCGTGGCAAAATCTTACCTTGCTCGTTCAGGAATTTTTTAAGGAATTCAGGGTCTTTGTAATCGACATACTTGATCCCGTTTTTCCGGAAACGGCAATATTTTTTCTTTTTGATCTCCACTGACGGGGGAGTCAGATATCTGATTTCACTTGGATTTTGGCTCATGACTTAGTTCTCCTTTTGAGTTTTAGCGTTAACTTTCTTTTGTCTCTTGTCGCTGTACTCAACAGCATACTTATCCAGTTTCACGGTAATGAAACGGATAATACGTTCGTCACGGCGATACTCGGTTTCGAGTTTTCCAATGAAAGCCGGATCAGCCTTGAATTCAAAGAGTTGATAGAACCCTGTTGATTTCTTTTGGATGGGGTAGGCCAATTTCTTCAATCCCCAATGTTCATCATGAATCATCTCACATCCGTTGGAAGTGATCAAATCCTTGAACTTTCCCACCGCTTCCTTTATCTGAGCCTCAGATAAAACGGGAGTAGCAATGAAAACGGTTTCGTACTGGTTCAACATGTTTTAAAAATTTACATTAAACAATTGTCATTTATAAATGAGTGGCGCAAAAGTATAAATATTTTAGGTTTCTGCAAACAGTTGACCCAATTAAATGATTGACTTTCTTACCTGCTGTCGCGATTTGGGATGAATTACAATGTGGAGATGGGAACCTGGTATAAAACAAGAAGAGCTGACCTGGGGGTCAACTCTTCTTAAAGTCTAGTCAGATTAAAAACTTAGTCTTAGTAAAAGTCCGATAATTAATTCAAAAAACATCCTTCAAATACTGGATGCTAAAATATATCTTTTTATTAAAAATTGTTAATGCACTCCCTCCAATATTAAGAAAATGTTATTAAAAAAAGAGACTCTCTCATTATACAATTCTTATTTTCAGTGCTATAAGAACGATTTTCTATTGACATGTTTTACAGCATGTTTTTGGCAGGCACTCCGCCACGATCGCCATCCTTCAAAACAATTCTTCGGTTCCCTGTCTCTTTTCCGTTTCCCGGATTGTCGCAAATTGCTGTTATTCGATATCTTGCAATTTGAACTAAAAGAAAGTTCACTTTTTCTTCAATTGCATAAAAGATGCTGATTTTAATTAGGATTTTTCAGCTTCTATTTGAGTTTCTTTGTATAAGAAAATAGTGTTGCGCGTTAAAAACAGCTCTTTAAGCTCGTTATCCGGACTGAAAAATCTGTTAAAATGCGTAACTTGGAACGATGAAAACAATTTTTCGACTAACGACTATTTCAAATAAGAGATGAAAGCAATCAGAAAATCAGAGCCCGCGAAAGGCTTATGGCTTGAAGAGGTACCCATCCCGGAACCCGGGGTGAACGAAGTCCTGATTAAAATCAAAAAGTCGGCCATCTGCGGTACCGATCTGCATATCTACAAATGGGATGCCTGGGCGCAGAAAACCATTATAACCCCCATGACCATCGGGCATGAATATGTCGGCACGGTGGTGAAGCTGGGCGATGAGGTGACCAAGATCAACCTGGGCGAGAGGGTGACCGTCGAAGGGCATATTGCCTGTGGTTTCTGCCGCAACTGCCGCCGGGGGAGACGACATATCTGCGATCACACCGTGGGGATCGGGGTTAATCGTGACGGGGGATTCGCCGAATATGTCTGTGTGCCGGCCGAGAATGTGCTGCATATCGACAGCCGCATCTCCGACGAGATCGTCTCGATCATGGATCCACTGGGGAACGCCACCCATACCGCCCTCTCCTTCCCGCTGATCGGCGAAGATGTGCTGGTTACCGGGGCGGGCGGCCCGATCGGGTGTATGGCTATCGCGATCTGCCGGTTTGCCGGCGCGCGTAATATTGTCGGCTCGGAAGTGAGCCCTTTCAGGAGAGAACTGGCCCGTAAGATGGGTGCGACCCTCGTCATTGACCCGATCGCGGAGGATATCTCTTCCGCGATGAAGCAGATCGACATGAAGGCCGGGTTTGATATCGGGCTCGAAGTATCCGGCTCACCGGTTGCCTTCGATTCCATGATCAAACATATGTACAATGGCGGGAAGATCTCCTTGCTGGGAATTTTACCCGACACGACCCAGATCGAATGGGACAAAGTGATCTTCAAAGGACTGACCATGAAGGGAATTTATGGTCGCGAGATGTACGAGACCTGGTACAAGATGGAGAAAATGCTCCTGTCGGGGCTCGATATCTCGCCTGTGATCACCCACCGGTTTCATTATACCGAGTTCCGGAAAGCCTTCGAAATCATGGAAGAGGGCAATTGCGGGAAGATCATTTTAGATTGGGAGTAATATTTTTGGTCCGGGAATTTCTATGTTTAATCACAATTATTAATTTTGTGCCCGAACAGGCCATTTTAGCTCAGCTGGTAGAGCAGCTCATTCGTAATGAGCAGGTCTGGGGTTCGAGTCCCCAAAATGGCTCAAATTCATTTATTAAGCCCTTCGCTTTCGCGGGGGGCTTTTTTTGTCGCCCCCGGCAAAAGGAGATCACGCACCAAATAACATAAATATTACCCAAATTAGTTTGGGGGTTATTTATTTTTTTGTATATTTCCTTTCGTATTCATATCATATGATTAACTAAACAATAATAGCCATGTCAAAAGAAAAAGGTCCAGTAAAAGACAAGGTTAAAAAAGAACCTGAAAAATCGTTGAAGGAAAAACGTGCTGAGAAAAAAGCAAAACGGGATGCGAAGAAGTAACCGTTGAAATTTCTATTAACAGATAAAGGCGCCTCTTTACAGTAGGCGCCTTTATTAATAGTTCCAAAATATTACCCCGGGTTTAATAGGTGACCATCGGGGGCAGTTCTTTGGCCTGGTTGATAAAATCTTCAACCTGTGACAAAGCCGGAACAGCCCTGGTTATTTTTTTCGCTTCCTGAACTTCTACCAGTTTGGCGTGTAGGTTTTCGGCATTACGGTTTCTCAGTTCTTTGACGGTGTCGACACCGGCTGCTTCGAGCAGTTCGGAGAACTGTGCCCCTACCCCTTTGATACGGTACAGATCGGCCTTGTTGACCCAGTTCAGTATCTTCGATTCATCGATACCCGTCTCTTCGGCCAGTTTTTTGCGGCCTGTTCGGCCCGCGCCAACTTCGAGAAGTTTTTCGACAGAATTTACTCCTGCAGCTTTCAGTTTTTCTTCGTAAACAGGGCCAATGCCCTCAATGTCAGCAATAGGTTTCATAATATTAATTGATTAAATGTTAGAAATTAATTGATTAGCAAATTACTAATTATTATGTGAAAAAACAAATTTAGGAGCCATGAAGTTGTCAACTACCACGTTTAAAATAGTATGACCTCCGAATAGTCCCTGCTTTCACGTGAAGAAGCGCTATTTTTTTCGTTATCCCCTTTGCATTTGACAAAAAAATAATAATTTTGTGCATCGTAATACAACGCGGAAGTAGCTCAGTCGGTAGAGCATCAGCTTCCCAAGCTGAGGGTCGCGAGTTCGAGTCTCGTTTTCCGCTCCACGAATCAGTTAGTTGCCTAGGGTGCAGCTAACTGATTTTTTTTGCCCTTTTCCCATCCCAACACGGAGTGACAGGCATTATCATCCTCTGATATTCGTGGATTGGATTTTTAATTCTTACAATCTGTATTGAAATAGCTCCATATTACTCCTTTTTATTAACAGAAATAAATTTTTCACTTACAGATTCGTCAATCATCCTGCAACAAACTGGTTTTCTTATCAATAGGTTGCCCCGAAACAGTTTCAACATAAAATTGTTCATAAAATCAGATGAAATCCACTTTATAACTTTGTGAGTTATCTATAATCAAATATCTTTGTGGAGTTTTTTTTAAGAGAAATTAAAAAATTTCAATCTTAAACCGCTTAAATAACCTTTTGCAATCAGGAGCCATAGAAAAAATATTCTCAGGGATAAGGCCTGTGTGACTGAGGGAAGCGGAGCTTTTTTCAATTCGCGAAATTTTCACATTTTAAATACTAAGATTCAATCCATTACGCCATTAATGGATTGGTTTCAAAAAAGAGTGCGAAGGATCTTTTTGAACAATAATGTTTTGTTTATCAAAAGTCCTAATAGGACACAAGTATCAAGACAAGTATCAAGACAAGTATCAAGTAGCAAGTATCAAGTAGCAAGACAATAGATATAAGATATAAGACAGAAGATAACGATTTGCCGATTCCGGTCGCGGAGGGACAAAAGATCAGTAGAGACAGCCCCCCTGCCCCCGAAGGGGGAGAAAAGGACGGATTGACGATGTGTCAATGCTACCGGAAATACATGCCGGTCTTTCAGACCTCCGAATTGGATTATCGACATTTTTCACAGGGCTGGCGCCCTGTGCTGTCACTTACCGACATTTCAGGTCTGCCAAAAACACTACCCCACGGGGAAAAAAGTGGGGAATGATGAACTGGCGGATGGTGGATTTCAATTATGGGAATTGCGGGTTCATATCCTCACATTTCATCATAAAACTAAAGATCCATTATCAAATTTAGTTATCTTTGAAATAAAAACAGGATGGTTATTCAGGACCAAAAAGAAGCATATAAGATTATTAAAGATTCGGTCAACGAGTTATTGCCCGACAGTTCAATCCTGCTCTTTGGCTCAAGGGCCCGACACGATAATGCCCAAGAGAGCGATTTTGACTTAATGATCATCACCAGCGATAACCATGAACCCAAAGAGCTTCGTTACTATAAGGCATTGATTCGCAAAAAATTGGCTCAAAAAAGAATTCCCGCCGATATTATTATCCAAAGCAAGGCGGAAGTGGAACTGAAAAAGAAGATTACCGGACATATCGTGCGACAGGTGTTAAGAGAAGGCATTAAATTATGAACAAAGAGACCAAGGAATTTATTCGGCAGTGGCTACAAAAAGCCGGAGATGATCTAATGGTGATTGAGAAGTTAACTCAATTCGAGGTCGTGGCTACTTCAGCCGTCTGTTTCCATTGTCAACAGCTGGTCGAGAAATATTTAAAAGCTTATCTGATTGCGCAAGGTGTAGAGATCAAAAAAACACATAATATTGAATTCCTGTTGGCTGAATGTGAAGAGTTCGATCCTGAATTTTCGCAGATCGATCCGAAAGATCTTAACGATTATGGTGTAGAGATCCGCTATCCCGGTGATTTTTATACCCCAACGATTGGAGAAACTTTGGAACACAAAAAAATAGCGCTCGAAATAAAACAAATGGTTGAATATAAACTCAAAAAATTATTATAAGTCATCTTTAATACGAAACTTGAAACCAGTAGTGAGGAAAGACCAAAGAGGATAGATTGAAGATGTATTAACCGATTAGCGTTCTGCCACTTTGAATCCTAAACCTTGATTTTTTAAACTGTAATAAACCCTACCCCACCCCCTACGCTGCTACAGAATTGCAAACCCAGGTTGGTAATAAAATACATGCCGGTCTTTCAGACCTTCGAATTGGATTATCGACATTTTTCACAGGGCTGGCGCCCTGTGCTGTCACCTGCCGACCTTACAGGTCTGCTGAAGCGCTGCTATCAGGACAAGTAGCAAGACTAAAGATATAAGACTAAAGATATAAGACTAAAGATATAAGACTAAAGATA
>CAZWBR010000060.1:0-3472 GCA_964632305.1 uncultured Prolixibacteraceae bacterium | reverse complement strand
AAGACTAAAGATATAAGACTAAAGATATAAGACTAAAGATATAAGACTAAAGATAAAGATTCGCTGATTCCGGGGGCTGTATCAAAAGTTCTGAGATTTCAAAATTTGTTCTTTACCTCAGATACTTACCCGAATAAAAAAAGGCTCATTTACACTTTTTGAGACAACCCCTTCATTAGCACTTAATTTGTAATCCGGATAAGCACCATCGGCTGCCAAAATTCACTAAATTTATGCTTATGAAAATCAATAGCAAATGATCAATGGGTTTTGTATAGTCTGAAAAGCGGATCACAGATCCGCAGCTTAGGAGTGCCAATTGCAAATTGGCACTAGCGGTGATGCCCGAGTGATTGTTAAAATGGGTTTAAAATTTGGTTAGGGCGAAAAAGATCAGTAATTTGGTGAAGTTCTTGTGTTTGGGCGCCAAAGAAAAGCCCCGTGAAATGCAGTACCAGTGCAGATCACAGGGCCGGGTAGTACAATTTAAAATGTACTACGGGCGCGATGGCCACGAGTGCTACTCAGCGGTTACGGTTGTTCGGTGACAGTGACGTAAACACTGGGTGAATACTTCAGCAAGTCTACCGTGGAGAAGAACATCCACACTTTCAGGTTGGCCAACTGCCATTCCTCAGGGAGGGTGACCACGACAGACCCATCGACACGATTAGCCAGTGCGCGGTGAAACATCAGCGCACTGCTGTCGGCGTCGTACAGCACGATAAAGAGTTTATCATCTTCGGCGCAGTTGTCGTAGACCTGGTCGCTCCACGCGAAAGCGAGCTGGTTTCCGGCCGACAGTGTGGCGGATACGCTCATTGGTCTGACGATCAGACCATACGAGACGGGCATCTGGCTCCACTCGAAAGTCAACTCGGGATAAGAGCCGGTTACGGCGTTGTACCAGGCAGCCGAAAAGGCCTGACCAAAACCGGTGGCGGTACGACCATAGGTCACGCTCAGCACGGGGCGCAACGGGTAGACATGCCGCTGGGTAAATGCGAACTTAGCACGGTTGGCCACCTGGGCCGAGGTGCGGGGGTTCGACGGCGGGGTGAACACTTTCAATACCGGTTCACCTTCATAAATGGCAGCTACTGCAGTGCCATGGCGTCCGGAGATCTTACCGAACGTGGTTGAAATATATGTTGACATAACTTATTGTATTTATTTTTAACATTATTGAAAAAATTTGATTTATAGTAAAGAATACCTGATTGTTTTTCCCCTTGCGGGATGAGCACCGGCCACCGAAGCGGTGGTGGCAGTCCCCTGAAAGGAGAACGCGACAGGGGTGGACCATCGCGGACACGCGGAAGTAAACCAATCTTATGTACTACCCTATTTCTTTTGAAGATCAGATCGTTAAGACACGGCGTGGCAACGCCATCGGGCCCGGGCAACCTGAAGACGGCAACGGGCAGCGGCACGCTGAAAAACGCGGCGGATCTGTTCTTTTGATGATGTTGGGGATGGAAGAGCCGGATGGGCTCCGGGCTAATGAAAGCGGCCCGGATCGGTCTGAGGGCCTGCTCAAGCAGGTGTCTGATTCGTGTTACGGAAGCCAACCGGCTGAAAATCTTAATTTTAATCATAACTATAATCTCATTAATGTTAATTTAGACCATCCCATTGTCAACAATATGACAACCTTAACCCCTTTCGTTCCCGAAAGAGATTTCTGTTAGTTTTTCATATCATTTGTTACAATCTCAGCACTGCTTATTCAGTAGCGCTGTACATTACAATGAATGATGGTCATTACCCATCAACGAGACCAAAGTCTGATAAATAAAATTCCGCTTTGACTCTCTGCAAATATTTAAAATATTTTTTACACATACAAGCATTTTTTAATATTATTTTAACATTGCGTATCAAATAATTGTTACACTCCGGAAAAACCAGGGGGTTACGGGAAACGATAACAGGCCCCCCAGCCCCCGAAGGGGGTGTGAAACATGCTGCTATGGTCCTGGCGGAGTGAAAAACAATTATTGACTATTATCGATTTACTATTTATCCGCCGGGGGGCAGACAGGCTATTTACGATTAGTCTCCTGAAAGCTATCGGGACAAGAGTGGAAACACACCCCTTAATCCCCTCTCAAGAGGGGAAATTGTACAGCGAATCAGGGAGAGTGCATAATTGGAAGAGGTTGATGATAATATCTGTTTCATTGCATAAACGTATAATTTGCAGTATTTCAATAATTTCAACGGAAAACGGGCCGATAAATATTTATGTTAACCGTTTCCGGAGTGTCTCCGGAGTATCTCCGGAGGGTGTCCGGAGGATGAAGCCCCCAAGCCCCCGAAGGGGGTGTAAAGGAGATGTGAGGATGTGGAGATGAGGTGATGACGTGATGAGGTGATGGGAACGATATCCCCGGTCCCGTAGGGACCAAATATTGGTAGAAAAAGGGCAACCACCATCGAGCGAGGCGTTTCGGGTTGATGTGATTGATCAAAAACGCATTAACGTACAAACCCACAAACCGAATAACGCATAAACTTACAAACGCATTAACCCAACCGCAGGCGATCACTTTTAATGAACAGGCATCGCGCAAGCCACCCAGTTTTTTTGTATATTTGTATCAAACGTTACCGTATGGAAACAACTTTCAAAATAAATACTGATTCCATCTCCACCGAATTCATCGAAGCGATTCAAAAGCTTTTCCCACATAAAACGGTGGAAATTACCATTCAGCCAGCTGACGAAACGGATTACATCTTAAGTAACCCGGTCTACACTCAGGTCCTGATGGAGCGTATCGCGGAATATGAAGCTAAAAAAGAGGTCATCTCCTTAAAAGCCGACGAGATTTTATGAGAAGTATTGAATTTGTTCCTGCCGCTTTTAAAGAATATTAGGAATGGATCGAAATTGACCGAAAGACCGCGCTACGAATCGGCGACCTGATTAAAGATAGTCTTTGGGATCCCTGCGACGGGATTGGTAAACCCGAGGCGCTGAAACATCAGTTTAAAGGATATTGGAGCAGAAGAATAGATCGTGAACATCGCCTGATCTATAAAATTACTGAAACCTCCATCATCATCATCTCGTGCTATTCACACTATTAGAAACCATCTGGAGTTCACCCAAAGGATCTCTTTCTCCAATCAGAAGAATCTGCACACGAGATAAGAAAACGAATTTTAAATACGATTAACGTACCAACGTACAAACGCAATAACCTATTAACGCATTGACACACCCCTTAATCCCCTCTCAAGAGGGGAAATAGAACATTTAATCAAGGGTAGTGAAGACTGAGGGTTGAAGATTACGGCGAACCCTTCGGGTCAGCGCGACGCGGTGGTGGGTTGTGGTAACTTTTTCTCATTTGAAAAACTAAACATGATAATCAGCTTTCACCTTGATTAAAAGAACTTTCTCCCCTCTTGTCCCGATAGCTTCTATGTTGTAATCCAAATAAAAACGCACAAATTTCCCATG
>CAZWBR010000059.1:0-14179 GCA_964632305.1 uncultured Prolixibacteraceae bacterium | reverse complement strand
CCAAATTTGTTTAATTTTTAATAACGTCCCAATTTTAATGGGACACTAGTGAAATCACATGAATAACCGCTGATGATGATTAGACTACTGATGCTATTGTCTTTGTTAGTAATTTTCAGCGAATCCTTCGCCCAGTTTCCCGGGATTGAAACAGCTCTTGATCAGAAAGTCAAATCTTTTCTGGAGGTTAAGGAGCCGCAGTGGCGCGATATGAACGTTCCTCTTTCGGATGGGAAAATCCTCTATGACCTGATCATTGAACATGGCTATAAAGACGCCGTAGAGATCGGCACTTCCACCGGGCATTCCGCCATCTGGATCGCCTGGGCCTTAAGCAAGACCGGAGTGAAACTGATCACCATCGAAATTGACCCCGACCGTTACGCCCAGGCTAAAGCGAATTTCGAGAAAGCCGGCCTTTCGAAGTACATCGATATCAGGTTGGGCGACGCGCACGAACTCATCCCCAAGCTCACCGGCAAATACGACTTTGTCTTTTGCGATGCCGATAAACTCTGGTACAAGAACTACTTCTCCGACATGGATCAGAAACTGGTATTTGGGGGTTGTTTTGCAGCCCACAATACGGCGAGCCGGACACCCGGGATCAGGGAATTTCTGGATTATGCCGAAAAGCAGAAAAACTACCAAACGACCATCATCCGCAAGAGCCGGGCCGGGATTTCCGTGAGTTATAAAACAGAATAAAACAGTTTCAGCTTGCAACCGACCTCTCTTCATCTCAATCGAAAACTGGGGCTTTTCCCCGTAGTCAACATTGTGGTGGCCAATATCATTGGGGCCGGCATTTTCACCTCGACGGGGTATTTGATGGAAGCGCTCGGTCATCCAATCCTCATGCTGGCCTTGTGGCTCGTAGGCGGAGCCATTGCTTTCTGCGGGGCTTTAGCCTTTGGAGAATTGGGAGCTGCCTTCCCGGAGGCAGGAGGAGAATATATCTTTATAACCAAACTGTTTCATCCGCTGCCGGGCTTCATGACCGGATGGCTGTCCCTTATCGTTGGCTTCTCGGCTCCCATCGCTGCCTCGGCCATCGGGTTCTCCAAATATTTCCTTTGGGCTTTCCCCGGCCTGCAGACCGCATTGGAGACCAACGGACTATTTGCCCCCGGCACATTCAGCAAATTACTATCTGTCATAGTTATTCTGTTCTTCACCTTGATTCATTCACGTGGGATCATCCTGGGGTCGAGAGTCCAGAACAGCTTAACCCTGCTCAAAGTATTCCTGATAACCGGGTTGATCGTTGCCGGATTTTCATTCGGGAAAGGAAACTTCGCTCATCTCCGCGAATCGACTCTCTTCATTTTCGATTTCCAGGGATGGAAATCGATTGGCCTCTCTCTGCTCTATATCATGTTTGCTTATAGCGGATGGAATTCAGCCACCTATATCGGCTCCGAGATAAAAAATCCGCGAAGCGTGATCCCCTGGTCGCTGCTCCTCTCGACGATTGTTGTGGCGATCCTCTACCTGCTGCTCAACCTCTTCTTTGTCTATGCCATTCCGCCGGCGCAGATCGCGGGAGAACCGCAAATTGCAGGGATGGCCGCAGGAAACGCCTTCGGGCAAACCGCCGGCAACATCGTCTCACTGTTGATCTCCTTCGCGCTCTTCTCCTCGCTCAGCGCCTTTGTCCTTTTGGGATCGCGAATCTTTTATTCGATGGCCAGGGAAGGCTATTTCTTCGGATTCGCGGCCAGGGTCCATCCCCGTTTCAAAGTACCGGTAGGGGCTGTTCTATTGCAGAGCGGCATCGCCATTATCATGGTACTCACCGGGACTTTTGAGCAGATTCTGGTCTATATGGGTTTTGCACTGGGTATCTTCCCGATATTGGCCGTCTCAGGAGTCTTCAAGTTACGGATGACCGGACAGAGCAAAGTGAAGATGCCGGGCTACCCATGGGTCCACTTCTTCTTTATCCTCGCCTCTGTCGCGATGCTAACCCTGGCCTACATGGAAAGGCCGCTCGAATCGACCATCGCGCTGTTCACCGTGCTCTCCGGAATCCCGGCCTACTTCTGGTTTAAACATAAACTAAACCACTCGGTACCGACACCTAGAGAACCTGATTAATCGGAGACCTCCATCGCCTTACACTAAGCGGTCGGCGGTGTACAAATACAACTTCTTCAGGGAAATTGCCGATCAATTGCCTTACGGCAAACCAGTTTCCACCGAAACTCAGGCAGTACGAGAAGAGAACAGCCGGCTTGGCGAACAGATCAGGCAACTGGAATCTGGGAAAAAGATGCTGGAGATGGAGGTAAAGATCCTGCGTCAAACGCTGAAAGACCTGGCCGGGAAATAAGTTCCCGACAAGGAAAAGATCATCGCAAAAGTTATTCCCCGGGAAGGGCTGTTATTCCAAATCCTCTCGTTATTTTTGTTTTACTAAACAAGATTATACCAAATGCAACTGATCGATCTGACCCACACACTGGAAGCTGACACGCCCGTCTTCCCCGGCGACCGCCCCGTCGAACTGATACACGAACACCAGTTCGGGAGTTCGGGCTTCAACCAATATCACTTCTCGGGAAGCATGCACATCGGCACCCACCTCGACGGGCCCATGCACATGACCCCCGACGCGCGCTTCGTCGCCGACCTGCCCCTGAATCAGTTCATCGGGAAAGGAGTATTAATCGATGTGGTCGGTGCGGAAACCATCCGGCTCAGCCCGTCGGACCGCCAAAGGATTGAACCGGGATCGATCGTCCTGTTTCATACCGGCTGGGACCATCACTTCGGCGACGGGGATTATTTCTTCTGCTTCCCGGACCTGGAACCCGAAAGCGCCCAATTCCTGGTCGACCGACAGGTGAAAATTGCCGGCTTCGATACCCCCTCGCCCGATCATGCCCCTTACGCCCTGCACAAACTCCTGCTTTCGAACAGTGTACTGATCCTCGAAAACCTGACCGGTCTGGAGCAACTGACGGGAATTGAAGAATTTGAAGTCATGGCTTTCCCGTTGAAGATCAAAGCCGATGGGTCGCTTGTCAGAGTAGTGGCGCGTATCTGAATCCTCACCGATAAATGGAGCTTATACTTTGCCCGGAGGACGGGGAATGGAGAAATAAAAACTGGTTCCTTTCCCGGGCTCGCTGTCGAACCATATGTTGCCGCCACATTTCTGCACGAAATATTTGCACAACAACAGTCCAAACCCCTTGCCCTTTTCGCCGTGCAGCCCTTTCACAGAGATCGCTTCCGATTCGTTAAGCACCTTACCCTGATTTTCAGGACTGATGCCCACCCCATTATCGCACACCGAGAAGAGGTAATCCTTTTCTCTGACCTCAGCCCTGGCTTCAATCCGGCCACCGACAGGGGTAAATTTAAAGGCATTCACGATTAAGTTTCGGAAGGTCAGGTGAACGACATTCTTGTCGGAATTGATCACCAGGGATTCGGGAACATGATTAACAAACAAAATCTGATTTTGCACCCTTTTGTTTACCTCATTTTCCCTGATACTCTTCACCAGCGCGTGGACATTGAACGACTCGGGCTTCAGGCTCCCGCCTCTCAACTGTTCATGAGTCCAGAAAAGGAGATTATCGATCAGGTTAATGGTCTTTTCGCTTCGCTCCAGCAATTGGGTTTCCAGCCTGTCGCGGTCAACCTTGTTAAGATTTTCCTCCCGCAACAAAAGGAACATGCTGTAAAGTGAGATCAAAGGGCTACGGATATCGTGAGAGACAATCGAGATCAGGTTACTCTTAAAGTCGTTCTCCTCATTGAGCAGGGCATTCAACCGGACCAGCTTCCTGGATTGGCGCACATAGACAATGGCCACAACCAGCAAGGAAACCAACAAAACAGCCCCAAAGATGAGGGTATTTTGCTGAACCCTGATGAGCGCGGCATCCTTGAGGTTTTGCGCTTCTTTAAGCTGGTTGTCCTTTTGCAGGAGCTCTTTCTCTGTTTCAGCCCGCTGGAGCTCATAGTAATAAGCAAAATCTTTCGCCTTTTGGGTGGATAAGGAATCAATGCCGGAGCTCGCATATTGGTAATAATCATCAAAATAGTTTAAGGCCTCCCTTAACCTGTTTCTTTTCTCATTCGTCTTGGCCAGGTAATACGACGAAGTCATCAGACTACTCCTGATATTGTGTTTTGCGGCCATTTCTTTGGAGAGAGAGGCATAATAGGAAAGACTGTCGTAGTTACTCTCCTGAAAATAAACTTTCGAAATGGCGTTGCAGGCATACACAAATTCGGGATTAAAACCCAGGGAATCAGAAAGGGATATCGCTTTTTTCAAATAAGACTTCGCTTTCCGCAGATCACCCTTGTCAAGATAGCAATTCCCCAGCGAGGAATAACAGGCAACATGCTCTTCGGATAACGGGAATTCATTCTCCTTCAAAAAAATCAGAACAGAATCAAGCAGCGATATTGACCGGTCATATTGTTTCCTGTCGCATTGGATCAGGGCAATATTGATCGACGCATTGATGAACGAATCATTGTCCTTAAGTTCAGAGGCCAATGCTTTAACTTTCTCAAATTGGTCAAGCGCCTGCGATTGCATCCCAAGCTCCTCATAGATGGCAGCCACATTGTTCATCGGCATCAGATAATCCTGTTTCGAGTTGATCTTTTCCAATATATCCATCGCTTCGAGGTAATACTTGAGTGCATTAAAAAGCTCACCCATATGATAATAAACCCCTGCAAGATTATTGCACGAGATGGCCATGTAGTTCCATTTCCCGTACTTCTCACAAAGATCTATGACTTCGGCAAAGTTGTCGATCGAGGTTTGATGATCCTCATTGCGCATCCCCAGGGTGGCCAGATTCCCTTTTGCCGACAATATCTGGTCAATATCCATGGTTTTTTCGGCATAAAACAGCGATTTTTGGTAATGGTAATCCGCCGAATCATTTTGCCCCTGATAGAAAAAATAAACGCCCCTGCCCTGATGGGCAATATCGTAATACTCTTCATCCCCGGAATCATAAGCCCGTTTAAGCGCGAGTGTGCTTAAACTATCGGCCAGAGAAAAATTACTGACGCCCAGCTCGAACATTGAGATCTTGGAAAAGAATTGAATGGAAAGCTTCTGATGGTCCGCGGGAAGTGAATCGACCGCATCAAGCATAACCCGTAAGTCCATTCGGGAAACGGTATAATTGGAATCGATATCGCTCTTGTATTTTACAAACAACTGATCAATTCGCGCCGAGTCTGCCGAAAACAATAAAGCAGCATCAATCACCTTCACGTCCTTGTGCCGGCATGAAAATCCCAATATCATAATAAGACCAACAAGTAAAAACCCTGCTGGCCTACCTCTCCGGTCGATTGGCATATCTACTTATCTTCTATTTATTACAAACCCTTTTCCAAATGTATATTTTAATTTCATTTTATCAGAAAAAATAGTGATAAAATTAGGACTAGCATAAATCAAGATGGCATTTCTCCGATAATAATAGCCGATCAGAGCTCTCAAACCTGATGATTAATTGCCCATAAATCGGGCCGGTCCCTGGGCACTTCACGCCCTCATAATGAATTGACCTTCAGGGAGCTTAAAAAACAAAGAATCCAACTATAATCTGTGAAGGAAACTCCGGCGCCGGTTGAATAAACAATAATTTAACCGTCCTCCGTTTTATTTCAAGGAATGAATCATCTTACTAAATCTGGCGTATCATCCGGTGGAAATTGATCGATAATTGTTTTTCTTTGTATATAATAAACGCGAAACATCATGCAGAACTTTGAATTTTTTAATCCGGTGAATATCGTATTTGGCAAAGGCCAGATCGCGAAACTTCCTACCTTGGTCCCTTCCGGGACGAAAATCCTGTTGACCTACGGGAGTGGAAGCATCAAAAAAAACGGGGTGTACGACCAGGTGATGGCTGCTCTTAAAGGGTACCAAATCATCGAGTTTAGCGGGATCGAACCTAATCCGCATTACGAAACATTGATGAAAGCCATCGATATCGTGAAAAAAGAGGAGATCGGCTTCCTGTTGGCCGTCGGCGGAGGCTCGGTTCTTGACGGAACAAAGTTTATCGCAGCCGGAGCAAAATACAAAGGCGATGACCCATGGGATATCATTGGGAAAAAAATGTTTCTCCGGGTAACCGACGCGATCCCTTTGGGAACCGTTTTAACCTTACCGGCAACCGGCTCGGAGATGAACGGGAACGCGGTGATTACGAAATGGGAAACCAAAGAGAAAATAAGTTTCGGCTCTCCGCTGGTGATGCCCAAATTCTCGATCCTCGATCCCGAAGTGGTCTTCTCGCTTCCCGAAAAACAAGTGGCCAACGGGGTTGTCGATGCCTTTATCCATGTGATCGAACAATACCTCACCTATCCGGTCAACGCACCTATTCAGGACCGCTTCTCCGAAGCCATTCTGCTGACACTGGTTGAAGAGGGGCCCAAAGTTTTAGCCGACCGAAACGATTACGATGCGGCTGCCAACTTTATGTGGGCAGCTACCATGGCCCTCAATGGCCTGATCGGGGCCGGGGTCCCGCAGGACTGGATCACCCATCAGATCGGCCATGAACTGACCGCTTTCTATGGCATCGACCACGGTCGTTCTCTGGCTATCGTACTGCCAGGTATGATGCGGGTGAAAATGGAAAACAAGAAAGAAAAGATCCTGCAATACGGCGAACGGGTATGGAATATCACCAAAGGAACCGAAGCTGAACGCATCGAAAAAACAATCAATAAAACAGTGGAGTTTTTCGAATCATTGGGCGTGAAAACGAAGCTGGCCGATTACGGGGTCGGCGCCGATATCATCCCCGTGATCAAAGAGCGGTTCATCAAACGTGGAATGTTAGCCGTCGGCGAACGCGGCGACCTTACCCCCGATCAGGTGGGCGAAATTTTGGAGATGCAATTGATCTGAGATTTTTTATTCAGAATATGAACAAAGCCGTCCTTTTAATCATCAGGACGGCTTTGTTCTCTCCGGCCTGTTCGGTTAACCTTATGGAAAGTCCCGCCTTTTATTTTTATTAACAGACCAGCCGATGACCCGGACCTATACGATCCCGATCCGGCATTCAGATATTTCACCGGTCCGGCTTATCCCCGAACCCCAACATCCTTTAGTGTCTGGCGCTCTCTTTTAATGACAAATGCCGCAAGGCCGGCGATTTTAGTGTGGCCACAGCTACCACCAACAGGGTCATCGCCCCGCCAAAGACGACCGACGGGATCAGCCCCATAAAACGGGCCGCAACCCCCGACTCAAAAGCTCCTAGCTCATTGGAGGAACCGATAAAAATGCTATTGACAGAGGCTACGCGCCCCTTCATCTCGTCGCTAGTAAACAACTGAAGGATACTTGACCTGATCACCACACTTACATTATCGAAAACACCACTCATAAAAAGCGCGAATGCCGAAAGGAAGAAATTCTTTGAGAGGGCAAAGACGATCATGCTGATTCCAAATCCCATTACCCCGTAGAGCAGCAGTGGCCCGGAACGGCGAACCGGGGGATGAAAGGCCAGGATCATTGACATCAGGATGGCCCCGATGGCCGGACAAGCCCGCAAGAACCCCAATCCTTCAGGCCCCACCTTCAGTACATCGGATGCGAAAACCGGAAGCATCGCCACGGCTCCGCCAAACAAAACGGCAAACATATCCAGGGCAAAAGCCCCCAATAAAACCGGACTGTTAAACACGTAGTGAATTCCTTCTTTAATCCGGGCAATAATCCCTTCCGTGTTTTTGGTTTGAACCGCCACCCTCCCGGGACTCTTGATAAAGATTAAAAGAAGGGTACAGGCCAGATAAAAGAGAAAGACTAACGCGAAGGCCGGAACAACTCCAAAGAAGCCATAGACCAAGCCGCCCAACGCGGGTCCCGTCACCGCCGCTACCTGCCAGACAGCGCTGCTCCAGGTCGCCGCACCGGTCAATAAGCGTCGCGGAACCAACTGACCAAGCAAGGCCGTATGGGCAGGCATCAGGATCCCCCGCACCAGACCGGTCAGAAAGATTGTCACGAAAATCGGGACCACGCCGTACAATTGCTGAAGATTCGTGGATGGGACACTATAAACAACCAGCAGGGCCGATCCGAAAAGCAACAGAAAGGTCGTATGAAAAATAATTTTCTTCCGGTCCCAGATATCGACAAAATGGCCGGCAAACAAGGCTATGCTCACCTGAGGGATCACCTCCGTCAGCCCGATCATCCCAAGCGAAAGAACATCCTTTGTGATGTTGTACAACGACCAACCCACCACCACCGATTGCATTAGCGTGGCCGAGGTCATCAGGAAACGATAGGCCAGAAACAACCGGAAATTGCGGCTGTGCATCACTTCAAAAGCTTCATTGGAGAAAAATCTGTTCATAAAACAAGTTGGCCAGGCATAGTTATACCAATGGTTAAGATACTAATTCACTGTTGTCTGTCAGGATTCAAAAATAGGAGATGAAAAATGATTTGCCATCATTTAACGCTGTCAAAAAACATGATTTAGCTTTAACTTAAGATTGAGAATCAATCCAATATGTGCCCGGTTATTTCTTTTTACGGTTAGCCGGCACAACCGGACATCCCTCGCACGAGCTGTTGCAACCGTTGCAGGCATCACTCTGTTTGCTGAATCTCCTGCGATACTGGTCTATCCGCCGCCATAAAAAGTAAAGTGCAATGACGACGATGATCCCAACAATCCACTCTTGCATAATTAACTCCTTAATTCATTAGCCAGGTGGCAATATTATAAGTCAGGAAAGCTCCGACCCAGGCCGCCACCGAAGTATAAACAATCGTGAAGAGCGCCCATTTCCAACTGCCCGATTCGCGTTTAATGGTCGCGATTACGGCAATGCATGGAAAATAGAGCAATACAAAAACCAGGAATGAAAGGGCTACTGACTGATCAAACACTGGCTGACCAATCTTTCCGCCGGACGAATAAACCTGTTTCTGAAGCGATTCCGATAAATAATCATTGGCATGTTGCCCGCTTTTACCTGTCTCGTAAAGAACACCCATCGTACTGACCACAATCTCCTTGGCAGGAATCCCGGCCAACAGGCTAATACCCATCTTCCAGTCAAATCCCAACGGACGAATGGCCGGTTCTATAAATCGGCCTATCTGCCCAAGATAAGAATTCTCAATCTGCGATTCTGAAACACCCGACTCAGTAACAATGATCGTCTGTCCCGCAACCGTCTCTGTTGGTCTTGGAAAATATTCCAGGGCCCATATAATCACTACCGCGATCAGGATGGTCCCTCCGATCTTCTTGAGGTACTGACTGCCCTTATCCCACATGTGGAGCAGCGTATTTCGCAAAACCGGCATCCGGTAAGGGGGAAGCTCCATCACAAAGGGGGTCTCCTTCCGGCGAAAGACCGTCTTGTTCAAAATATTGGCCATCAACACAGCCACAATTATCCCAAGCAGGTAAATACCGATAAACACCAAGGCAGGGTAATCCTTGAAAAAAGCAGAGATCAGCACCACATAAACCGGGAGCCGCGCCGAGCACGACATGAACGGGATGATCATCATGGTCAGTAAACGGTCGCCGCGGTTGCGGATAGTCCGGGTCGCCATAATGGCCGGTACGTTGCACCCGAATCCCATCACCATGGGAATAAACGAACGCCCGTGCAACCCGATCTTGTGCATCAGCTTATCCATGATAAAGGCGGCCCGGGCCATGTAACCCGTGTCCTCCATCAGGGAGGTAAAGAAGAAAAGAATAAGTATATTGGGCAAAAAGACAATAACACTGCCAACCCCGCTGATGACCCCATTTATCAGCAAATCTTTCAGCATCCCCTCAGGCAGAAGCGATGTAACAACTCCCGAAAGCAGACTAAACCCGCGTTCCATCCAATCGGTCGGAATACTGCCCAGGCTAAAGGTGGAATAAAAAGTAATAAACATCAGCGAAAGAAAGATCGGGAAACCCAGAAACTTATGGGTCATCACCCTATCTATCTTCTCGGTCGTCTCGAACCTTTTCTGAAATCCCTTTGAATAGGTCTCCTTCAGTGCCCCCGAAATAAATCCATACTTGGCATCAGTGATCAGGTGCGAACTCTCGTCTCCCAGGCGCGACTCGAGCCGTGCAATCTCACTCTCCGCCATCTCTTTAATCTTCCCGTAATTCGACGAAGCTTCCAGTATCTTCAAGGCTTCGGCATCCTTATCGAGCAACCGTATCGAGAGATAACGTGACGATAACTCCGCCGTCACCGGCTTATCTTTCTTGATCTCCTTCCGAATGGCGCGAATCGACTTCTCCATCTCTTCACCATAGTTGATATGGATATGACGAACTACAGGATCGCGATCTTCATAAACCTCGATCAGCTTGTCAAGCAATTTCTCAAGCCCGATCCCTTTGCTGGCCGTGGTCGGCACAATCGGAATCCCCAGCAGGGAGCCCAGCTTCTCAATCTCCAGCTTCGATCCGCTGTTAATCAGATCATCGTACATGTTCAGCGCGATGACCACCTTAATATCCATATCGATCAACTGGGTGGTGAGATACATGTTCCGTTCCAGGTTCGAGGCATCAATCACGTTGAGCACGATATCGGGGGCCTGCTCAATAATATAATTGCGGGTGAAGAGTTCTTCCGGGGTATAGGTGGTCAGTGAATAAGTCCCCGGCAGATCGACCATGTTAAAAGTATAGCCATCCTTCTCCACCGTGGCGATCTTGGCATCGACGGTCACCCCGCTGTAATTGCCCACATGCTCTTTCGAGTTGGTGAAACGGTTAAAAAGGGTGGTCTTCCCGCAGTTAGGGTTTCCCACGATGGCCACCTGGATCTCCTTCCCTTTTTCACGGGCCGAGGTCTTGAGCACCTCCATATCAATCGTCCCGTCAAAATTGGGCGCCACACGCGTTAAAGCCTCCTCCTGGGTCACCACCTCAATCAGGTTGGCTTCAGCCCGGCGCAACGATACATTATATCCCAAAAGGCGGTATTCCACCGGATCTTTAAATGGGGCATTCTTCATCACGGTAACTTCTTTTCCCGCCACGAATCCCATCTCTGAGATCCGACGCCGGAAAGAGCCGTGACCCAACACTTTCGAAATAACCACCGTCTTATTTTCACCTACCTCCGATAACCGCACGAGTTCTAAACTTATTAAGAATAAATAAAAATAGAATACAAAGATATTCTTTATATCCGATTTCCGAAAAAAACCCTCCGAAATATCTGATCAAATCCTTCTTTAATCTTTACCGATCCGATCCGGGATCCTTCCTGATTTATTATGTAGCTTTACCGCGAAATTTTTATAAACCTTTTCACTATGATGAACAAGACAATCAACATGGCCCTTCAGGTCCTCCCTCAGGCCGATGGGAAAACCAGCTACGACCTGGTCGATGTGGCCATCACCATTATCCGCGATTCAGGCGTCAAATACCGCGTCTGCCCCTTCGAAACAGTGATGGAAGGCTCCTTCGAAGAGTTGATGGCCATCGTGGCCAAAGTGCATGAAGCCTGTTATGCGGCCGGGACTGAAAATATGATGGCCTACATCAAAATTGAGAGCCATGCCGGTAAACCCGCTGTCATTGAGGAGAAAATGAAGAAATACGAATAGTCCCAAAGGGTGCAAATCAAGAAAAATTTGATTTTTTTCAGAAAAAGCAGTCTAAAGGGGTTTTGTATTTCAGAATTCTGTTTATCTTTGCACCGCTTTCAGGCAATGGCCCCGTAGCTTAATGGATAGAGCATCTGACTACGGATCAGAAGGTTGGGGGTTCGAGTCTCTCCGGGGTCACTGAAATATAAAAGCCTTTCAAGATGTAAATCAAGAAAGGCTTTTTTATTTGCTCAACAACTTCTCTGCCCGACCCTTAAATAAGCTTTTTATCTGTTCCTAACAAACCAGACAATGTTCACTACAAATAAAAAGCCAATCAATACTAACGACAGCAACAAGACAATCGCAACAGTACATAAATCATAATCGCCCGATAAAAAAACAGCCGTCGGACCATCACTTCCTCCAAACTCTCCACCTGAGGCTGAGTGAGCCATCACCGATTTGGTAAGATTACCGACAAGGGACGAATAGCCCATCACCCAGGTCAATCCAATAACGATTACCAGGATAAGCCCTGTAATATTGGCTGTAAGCAACAATTTCCGTTTCCAGTCCATCATTAATAACGCTAAAGGTCAAACAGGTTCTGCATAAATTTCATATTTCGGATTATTCGCCGATTCGTCGTACTCTTTTAACAGGACTATTTTAGATTTTTGAGTTAACCAGATACATTCTGGAACTGCGCCATCTCTTTTATTCCGAAACAGCTCATTGTATTTCGCAGAAAGCGTAACGTGATCCTGACTATAAGTTGGCGCCGAATACAGAGAACATATATAATCATAAAGAATTTGTTTGCTTTTCGAAGCAATAGGACGATTACTGATATCACTGTTATCTGCAAGATACAGACATACCGAAGGAACACCTTCTGTCACCGCAGAATATGTTACAAAATCATACCCTTTCTGAAATACATCCTGGTAGCCGGTATTGTACCTGCTTGTACGAACAAAATCCTTCCAGTTATAGCCGAGGAAATCCCTGTTGTTTGTAATATTCAACTTAACCGTATCGACCGATATTACCCGGTTATTCTTGTATCCCAGCAAACAGGTTTCATATTCTGCCGGCTGAAAGAAACAATTCGACCATTCCCAAACAAAATGTGTGCTATTCGAGGAGTGTTCCAGAATTCGGAAACGCTGATCCGTATTGCAACAAGTCCACACAAGCGAATCGTACGCTTCGGTCAAGTCCAGAAGTGTAACATCTTTGTCTGAATACGCAAACAGATTGAATGCCATTAAGTCGAATATATTTCCCGCCTTTTCTCTTGCATTCATCTTAACTATCAACTGACTTTTAATTTGAACCTTTAGGGTGTAGGAATTATTCCGGCTGTCATTTACCGTAACGACTGCGTTCCCGGGAGCAAGGGCCGTAAGTGTCAGACATCCATCGATGCGGCTGATGCTCAGCTTATTATCATCGGAGTTACTGATGGAATACGTTCCGTCGCCCCCGAGAATAACCAATTCGGTTTTTGTTTCGTCCGGGAAATTAATCGTGACCTGATTGTTGGTTACCGGATTGGGCTTGTCGTTGAATATGGCATACTGTAATTCGATGGGATGAAAATCATCGTCTCCTTTGTCGCATGATGTATATATCAGTCCACTCACGATAAGCAATAAAATGCCATATCGGTTAATCCAGTTTTTCATTATTTTAGTATTCATAACTCAATTCAATATCATTATCTTCGGGAATAAACAGCTTATGGTCTTCAGGAGTAGCAACACCATTCTTCATTTTTATAATTCGTACAATATTGGTATCGTTTCGGGCTACCGGAACCCTAAAAGTTTGATTTTCGCTTTTTGCCACAAAATTACCGTAACCGCTTGAAGACATACCATATTCGGTATTCAGGAGCTGATTACTTTTATCCACATTCCCCGATTCTGTTCCCCACGAAAAGAATGTTTCCACTCCAAAACAATCGCCTTCCAACACTGGGATAAAATTGTTCAGCTTAACTGTGATGTAATCTTTTGCCGGGATATAAAAAGAGATCCTATAGCTTGTATCCTGTTTTAATGAAGGCCTGAAATCAAATGAAGAGTTACCATCCACACAATAATAGGAAAGAAAATACTTATCCGGGTCTAACTTGCTGAAGTCAAAGAATAACTGAAAGTAGGAATTAAATCCTCCCTCATAAGTTTCCACTTCATTATCTTTTATATTGAAAGACATGCTATAGATGCCTTTACCATCAGTTATTGCTTCCTTTTTTAACCAGGAACGGAAGCTGGCAAGATAGTGTGATTCGATATACTTTATCTTCAATGAAACGCCTTTTAATGGTTTATTCCCCGATGTTATAACCTGCCCGCTGATTGTAGTGTATCCAGCAGCAAGAGGAGTATCGGAATCATCGTCTTCCTTTACACATCCGGTAAAAACAATCAACAGAAGAAAAAGGAATAGTAATTTTGTTTTCATGTGTTTTTGTTTTTTGAAAAGTCTACGCTAAATACGAGAGGCTGTAAACTGAACTCTGTCTAATACAAAAAACCATTATACTTGTATTAG
>CAZWBR010000058.1:0-17640 GCA_964632305.1 uncultured Prolixibacteraceae bacterium | reverse complement strand
CGGGGTAGGATGCACGGCAATAGGGGTGCTTAATAAATATCAAACCATTCCTCAGGCCATACAGTTCACAAGTTCGATAAAACCATTTAAAATCAATAAGTAAGCCTGATAATTGTTAAAATAATAAGAGTTATATATGCTTAACTATATGACACTGGGCTAAATCCCCTTTCCGATCGTTATCGGAAAGGGAGGTTGGGAGGGATCAGCTTACATTCTGAAGGTTGGAGATCGAGCAATTGACTTCGTAGACCGCCTCTTTTTTATAGCTTGAATTGAATCCCGACTTTCCACGCAAAATTATTTTTGGCGGAGTGGAAACGGTAAGGTCCGTAGCGGTAGTAGGAGCCGAGGCCGAGCGAGAGGAGGTTGAGCCGGACGAGTTTGTTGGCTTCGATCCCGGTTTCGAAAAAGCCTTTCCTAAAGTCGGGGAGCTGGTTTTCAACCGAACCGTCGTGCGAACCAATGCCGATATTCTGGGCAAGGATAAGCTCGGGGCTGAATTTTCTCCCGGGGGTGAAGAGGAGCGGGCTGAAATTATGGCGCAGATGAAGGGCCGAGAATTGTTGGGCGGTGAATTCGTTCATCCGCATGGTGGCGAAAGAGTAGGGGGCCGCGATGGAGAGAGCCGCCGGGTAGCTGCCATAGCCGTTGAACCATTCAGTTGTGGGAGCGTCGTTGAAGATTTTTCCTCCGCGAAGCATCAGGGTGGTGGTTCCCCATTTCGTTTCAGGCAGATTGAACTTCCCCTTAAACTCCACTTTGGTGTAACGCGATTCGCTTCCCCAAAGATTTAATCCCCGGATCAGGGTCAGGAACCAGTCGGAGCGGGGAGAGGCTGCCCCGGGTGGGGTGTCACTCCCTTCGGTCGGGAGCACCCCTGGCGTGTAGCGTAATTGCAGACCTACACGGCTAACGGTTTGCGAGGTAAAGGAGAAATCCTGGTCCTGATGGCTTCGGGCCGAATTGTCGGAGAGGTCGGCGAACCCGCGCAGGTTCAGCTGGGGTAAAGGCCTAAACTCCGCGGAAACGAAATAACGTTTCGCCCGGTACATGTTATTGACCAGCAGGAAGCGGTAATGCTCGGGGTTGAAGAGGGAGCGTTTTTCGAGAAATTCGGGCTCTCCAAATTCCATCTTCATATCGCGGTAACCGACACTGAGCTTCAGGTTGGCATTCCCTTTCGGGAAAATATTGAGCCATTCGCCATGCCGGATGGCCTTATCGCGCGTCCCGTAGATAATATATCCCCCGACGGAGAAATATTTCGATATATTTTGATTGGTCTCAGCGCCTAATCCAACTTTATACCCTTCATAAATATTGTATCCGAAAAGATAATTAAGGTCGATGTCGAAATAACGGGTAGGGATCTTCCCCTCGGAGAGTTTGTTCAATAACCTGCTTTTTCTCTGCATTGAAGCGTTTTGGATACTGTCGATTAAAGCTATCGCGACTGAATCCTTTTCGCCAAGTGGCTGGTAAAGAAAATCCCCCGGATTCTGACCGTTCAATTCCTGTTGATTCTCTTTATGGGCTGGTTGGTTAGGAAGGTTCCCTGGGGAGAGGGGAAGGCCGGTTCCCTGCGGATAAATATTGGTGCGGTTTCGGACCGTGATTTTATAGTTTAACTGGTCCTCTGTTTTGGTTTCCGGGTTGTTCGGGACCGGATTGGGGATTAGTGCAGTCAGCTCTGCCTCTGATAATTCGGGGACCCCGGGTTGTATAGATTGGGCGGGGTACTGTTGTTTCAAGATAAACGACAGGTTATTGGAGCGGTCGGTGAATCGGGCATAGCAAGCCTCTATCGCATAATTTTTACTGTTGATTTGAAGAAAGCCCTGAAGCCCGTTGGCCGGACTGTTTTCCGCGGGGCGGAACCGGAGAAGGAACAGGGTGTCGGAGGGGGAGAGCAGTAAGGTATCTTCGATCGAATAGGAATAATCGCCGGTATTTAGCGGTGAGGAAACCTTTCTGTCCAGTATGGAGAGTGCTTTATCGCGGAGGGAAATATTTTTCAGTTGGCCGATCAGAAGAGAGTCGGCAGAAAAGGGGGATCCGGTAGCCGATGAATTTATAATCTCTTCCGTTGCAATGGCAGGGTAGAGGCGCTTTTGGCTATAAAGGATCTCGGACTGATATTTTTCGGGTTGGTCCGATTTCGGGGAGGCGGATAACCGTTCATACCTGTTTAAAGCGATATACTGATAGTTTTGTGCTGAGTTGAAACCATTCGGTCCGTGAAGTTGCTCCGCTTTTTGCATCAGTTGCCGGGCTGTTTTTTGATTGTCAGAGTCAGCGCGCAAGGTGTTCTGTTCTACGGGAGTTATTTTCACGAGGATCGGATCGGAAATATGATCAATCGTTTTGATCTTAAGCGGATTGTATCCGGGGGTCTTGATAAGTAAAGATCTAACCGGGTTGGGGAGGGTAAAAATCCCGTTGATATCGCTGATTGTCCCTTGTTTGGAGCCCGAAAAGAAGATATTGGCAAAGGGGACCGGTTGCTGATTGAGTTGGTTGATAATCTGTCCTTTTGTCTCCCCCTGTTGGGCTGAGGCAGGGAAGCCAATGAGCAGCAGTAAAAAGAGTAACGCTAAAAAAAAGATCCGGTTATTCTTCGACCTCCTCCAGTTCATCCAATGTCTTGATTAGTTGTTCGCGGTATTTCCCGTAAAGGGTATTAAAACCTTTGTGAAAGATATAGAAAATTATTCCAATAAAAAGGCATAAAATGGCCAGCATCAGAAGAAAGACCAGGATTTTTGTTTGGAGGGTAAGTGATTCAGAATCGGTGGCGATGGCAAATCCTGTCCATGCCCCGTAGAGGAAGCCGGTAACGGTGGCCGAGAGGAAAACGGCCAGGGCGAGGTAAAATTCTCTCTTGAAAGTATCGAGCAAACGAAGTACTTTTCTTAGGGCCGTTGGCATATCCAGTGCGGCTAAAGTTTTTATTTTTAGATTATTGTAACGGATGACAAACAGGATAAAGGTCAGCATCACGATCGCGCTGACGATGAGGCTGAGTGCCCTGATCCAAACGGGAATTTCGATTTCCCTGTTCAGCGTGGCGGGTAAGATTTTTTCAACAGGTAAGTATTGGTCGGCCAGGGTCAGGATTAAAAACAAGCCCAGGAGCCAGAAGCCGATCTTCACGTTGCGGTCGAGACGGGAAAGAATGCCCGACCCCCTCTTTTGAAGCAGTTGGTCGATTTTCTTCGCGTCGATATTCACCTCATCAGGCGTGTTTTCGGAGGCTTGGCACCAGGTTTTTTTCAGTTCGTTTAAATCCATTTACTAATTTCTTTTTATAAGCATTTCGAGTTTTTTCTTGATCCTGTTCATCTTTACCCTTACATAATTCTGGGTGATACCGGTAATTTCGGCAATTTCTTCGTAGGGTTTATCTTCCAGGTAAAGCAGGATGATCGACTTCTCGATTCCGGTCAGTTGGCCGATGGCCTGATAAAGCCGTCGGGTATTCTCTTCCGTTTCGAAATTGTAGCTTTCGTCCATAATGGTGTTCAGCTCGACTGAGAGAGGCGCGCTCTTGACTTTGCGGGTCTCTTTTTTGTAAGCTGTTATGGCCGTGTTAATTGCGACACGGTACATCCAGGTCGAGAACTTCGATTGATTCCTGAACGAACCGTAGGAATTCCAAAGCTGGATGAGAATCTCCTGGAAGAGGTCTTTCCGATCATCCACATCGTCACAATAGATCCTTGTGACTTTGTGGATGATACCCTGATTTTCAGTGATATTTTTCAGAAATTCCTCTTTCACGGTTTTTAAATAGGTAGTATGGTTGTTGGAAAAATTACAGGTCTTTGGCGAATGTACCGTTAATGGGAGCTCATTTTAAGCATATTTACTTCATCCTGAGTTAGAAAACGCCATTTGCCGCGGGGCAGGTTTTTCTTGGTCAGCCCGCAGAAATAGACACGGTCGAGTTTCATGACCTTGTAGCCCAGGTGTTCGAAGATACGGCGGACGATCTTGTTTTTCCCGGAGTGGATCTCGATCCCAACCTGTTTTTTATCTTCAGGATCGACATAACTCACCGAGTCAGCGGCGACAAATCCATCTTCAAGGGTTATCCCATCGACGATTTCCTCGAGGTGAGCCTTGGAAACCTTATTATCAAGGTGAGCATGATAGATTTTCTTGCGGTTGTACTTGGGATGGGTGAGACGTTTGGTCAAATCGCCATCGTTGGTGAAGAGAAGCAGACCGGTCGTGTTTTTATCCAGTCGTCCGACCGGGTATATTCTCTCGAAACAGGCGTTCTTCACCAGGTCCATGACTGTTTTTTCGGCATGGGGGTCATCGACGGTGGTCACAAATCCTTTCGGTTTGTTGAGCAAGAGGTAAACCTTTTTCTCGGTGGTGATGATTTGTCCGTTGAAGCTGACCTGGTCGCCGGGATTGATCTTGTAACCCATCTCGGAAACCAGTTTGCCGTTTACCGTGACACAACCGGTAGAGATATAGGTGTCGGCTTCGCGGCGTGAGCACAATCCGGCATTGGCAATGAAACGATTAAGACGGACCGAATCGTTGGCTTTGGATGTTCTTGCAGGAGCTGTTTTTTTCTCCCCGGTGGCCTCGTTATAGAGGTTTTTCTTTCCGAAACGACCACGGATGACCTCGCCCTTTTCGTTGAGCAGGTTGTCGGTGTCGGCTCCTTCAAACCGTTTTTTAGAGGATTTGGCAATAACGGTCCGGCGGAAGATGTCGGAGGTCTTTTCTTTCAGAATTCTTTTGGAGCCTCCCGTGGAGAAGGTTTTCTTTTCTAATGACGCGGGGCGTGACTTGCCGATTCTTTTCCCCGATTCTGAAGCGTTGTTGCTTTCGGTGCGGAAGTTTTTCTTAATGCGGCTTGACGTAGCTCCTGTGACGTCCTCTTTTTTGATGCGCGGCCTTTTGCCTGTTGCGCGGTTTTCGACGGTGCGGTTTGAACGACGCTCCTGTCCTCTTTCTCTAATCATTTCAACTCAACTTATTAGTTATAACGGCTGCAAAGTTCGTAAAAAAAATAGAATTTTAAATCATTGAAATCTAACTTGGTGAATTCTTTGAAAAGCGGTCATATTTTAACAAATTTGCTGCCTTAAATTTTTGAAGAAACAGTAATGACTCTTATCAAATCAATATCCGGGATTCGCGGTACTATTGGCGGAATACCCGGTGAAGGTCTTAGTCCTTTAGATACCGTAAAATTTACGGCTGCTTATGCTGCCTGGGCCATGGAGGGAAAGCCGGAGGGTGAAAAACTGAAGATCGTGGTGGGTCACGATGCCCGTCTTTCTGCCGAAATGGTGAACTCGCTGGTGGTCGGCACACTGCTTGGGATGGGCGCCGATGTTGTAGATATCGGTTTAGCTACTACCCCCACCACCGAACTGGCCGTGGTGGCCGAAAAGGCTTCAGGAGGTATTATTCTTACCGCCAGCCATAATCCTAAACAGTGGAATGCCCTTAAATTACTGAACGGGAGCGGGGAGTTTCTGAATGATGCAGAGGGGAAAAGGGTCCTGGCCCTGGCCGATGCGTCCGATTTTTCGTTTGCCGCTGTGGATGATCTTGGCCAACTGACCCGGAAAGATTATACCGATTATCATATTAACCATGTCCTTGCCCTGGATCTTGTCGATGTTGAGGCCATTCGTAAGGCAAATTTCAAGGTCGCCATCGACGCGGTCAATTCGGTCGGGGGCATCGTAATCCCCGCATTGCTGAAGGCTTTGGGAATCAATGATATTGTTGAGATCAACTGTGAGGCAACCGGACATTTCGCCCACACGCCTGAGCCGATTCCCGTAAACCTGGTTGAAACTTCAGCGGTCATAAAAGAGAAAGGGGTGGATGTCGGTTTTGTCGTTGACCCTGATGTCGACCGTCTGGCCATTATTAATGAGGATGGGAGCATGTTTAACGAAGAATATACTTTGGTAGCTGTGGCCGATTATGTCCTCTCAAAAACTCCCGGGAACACGGTTTCGAACCTCTCCTCCTCGAGAGCCTTGAGGGATGTGACCGAGAAATACGGGGCGAAATACACGCCTGCCGCGGTGGGTGAAGTGAACGTGACCACGATGATGAAAGCGACCGGCGCGGTGATCGGGGGTGAAGGGAATGGCGGGGTGATCTATCCGGCAAGCCATTACGGACGCGATGCCCTGGTTGGCGTTGGATTATTCCTTTCTCATCTGGCAAAGAAGGGGATGAAATGTTCGCAATTACGGGCCACCTATCCGCCTTATTTTATCTCGAAAAATAAGATTGAGTTGACGGCAGGCATCAATGTGGATGATATCCTGGTGAAGGTGAAGAAAAAATACAGTCACGAACAGGTCAACGATGTGGATGGCGTCAGGATCGATTTTGACCGGGAGTGGGTTCATTTGAGAAAGTCGAATACCGAACCGATTATCCGGATCTATGCGGAGAGTTCGACCCTTGAGAAAGCAGATAAACTGGCCACCCGGATTATAGAAGATATTAAGAGGTTTATCCGGTAAAGGGGTCAAATTGCCGAAAAAATTAAGCGCTTCTTAATATTTTTAACCCTGTTATTTTGAGGTGGTTGAGTGGCAATGAGTTAATATTTGTCTCAAAGACAGGTTTTATATTTAAAATTTACGTTAAGGTTCAGTAAAATCTTTTTTAATTCGGGTTAAACTGCTTAACTTCGCAATCGATTTTAAAAAAGATCTATTGAATATTGAACTTAAAAATAATAATTAAGATTTTATGAAAGTTACAGTCGTAGGCGCAGGAAATGTCGGTGCTACATGTGCTGATGTGTTGGCATATCGCGAAGTGGTCAATGAAGTAATTCTTCTCGATATCAAAGACGGTATTGCCGAGGGAAAGGCACTTGATATTTGGCAGAAAGCCCCAATCAATGCTTATGATACCCGTACCATTGGTGTGACTAACGATTACTCACGTACTGCAGATTCAGATGTTGTGGTGATCACTTCTGGTCTTCCCCGCAAACCAGGGATGAGCCGCGACGACCTAATTCAGGTTAACGCCGGAATCGTAAAATCTGTTACTGAGAACGTAGTTAAATATTCTCCGAATGCGATCATTATTATCGTTTCCAACCCACTCGATGTAATGACCTATCAGGCTCACCTTGCCTCAAACTTCCCGCGTAACCGGGTGATGGGTATGGCCGGTATTCTTGATACAGCCCGCTACCGTGCATTCCTTTCTGAAGCATTGAATATCTCTCAGAAAGAAATCCAGGCTATGTTGCTGGGCGGTCATGGCGACACCATGGTTCCGTTAACGCGTTACACCACTGTTGGTGGTATCCCGGTAACTGAGCTGATCGATGCCGATAAACTGGAAGCAATCGTACAGCGTACCAAAGTTGGTGGCGGCGAATTGGTTAAACTGATGGGTACTTCAGCCTGGTATGCTCCGGGTTCAGCTGCTGCTCAGATGGTTGAGGCTATCGTAAAAGATCAGCGTCGTATCTTCCCGGTTTGTATCAAACTGGAAGGTGAGTATGGCATCGACAATTGTTACCTTGGTGTTCCGGTTGTTTTGGGCAAAAACGGTATTGAAAAGGTTGTAGAGCTTAAACTGAACGACGAGGAAATGGCTATGATGAAATCAAGCGAAAAGGCTGTTCGTGAAGTTATGGATGTTCTCGATGACTTGAATAAACAATAATTTGTTCAACGATATTATCAGGAAAAGGGGCTTAATGCCCCTTTTTGTTTAATTAATACCAATGGCAACAACAAAACTTAATCTTGAATTGGTCGAGCTGGAGAAGGGGAATTACCATATCCTGGTCGAGGCCGAATTTGATGGTCTGGAAAACGGTTGGTGGGTCATCGATACCGGGGCCTCCAAGAGTGTGATTGATCAGAACCTGACAGAGCTCTACCAGGTTGACGATTCCAGTGGGATCACCGCCAAAGGGATTGGGACCGATGTTGTGGAGACCGGAACGGGCAGGATTAAAGAGATGAGTCTTGGGGGGAAGTCCTTTGGTCCATTGGAGGTGGCCACGGTCGATCTGCGCCACATCAATTGTGAATACACGAAATTTTCTGATAAAAAGATCATCGGATTATTGGGCGGTGACTTTCTTTTTCAAAACAGAGCCGTTATCGATTATGGTGAAAAACGGCTGATAATCTGAAAATAAAAACATCGTTGAAGAGTCAGATCGGGGTGTTTCCCTATTTTTTAATGATTCTTTAACCTGTGTTATTCGGAAAGCTAAATCTTTTTATTCTGAAAAAAATAAATATCTTTGCGTCCTACGTTTTTTACGATTATTTAAGATAATTTAAAACAGATAATTAAACCATTTTGCAATGCAGAATAAAGGATTGATCAGGCTACTAGCCATCATGCTGGCTCTGGTTTGTGTTTACCAACTTTACTTTACGTACAAGGCGTATCAAGTAGAGAAGGATGGCCGTTTATACGGTGTCGCACAAGCGAAACTGGAGGATCCGGCCGCTACAGGGACTCAGTTGGAGGAACTGTCGAAAAAACATGAGAATTATTATTTGGACTCCATTTCCGGTCAGCCTGTTTACAATTTTTTGGGCTTGAAGAAATACACCTACCGGGATGTTAAAGAGTACCAGCTCCCGTTGGGTCTTGACCTGAAGGGGGGGATGAACGTGACCCTGGAAGTTTCGGTTGTCGACCTGATCAGGGCGATGTCGGAATACAGCACCGATTCAACATTCAATGCCGCCATTCAGTTAGCATTGCAAAAGCAAAAAGATAGCCAGGAAGATTTTGTAACCTTATTCGGGAAATCATTCGAACAGGTTGATCCCAATGCAAAACTGGCAGCTATTTTCAATACCCTTGATCTTCGCGAGAAAGTTAGCTATAACTCCTCCAATGCCGATGTTTTAAAGGTCATTCGTCAGGAGACCGATAATGCGATCGACAACTCATTCCAGATCCTGCGCACCCGTATCGACCGATTCGGTGTAGCTCAGCCCAATATTCAGCAGTTGCAGACCAAAGGCCGCATCCTGGTTGAACTTCCGGGGGTGAAAGATGCCAAGCGTGTCCGTAAACTGCTCCAGGGAACTGCGAACCTTGAGTTCTGGGAGACCTACGAAAACAGCGAAGTTTATCCTTATTTACTTGAAGCCAACACCCGTATTCGCGAGATTAAAGCTATGGAAGCTTCCGGTATTACCCTTCCCGCGGTTACCGACAGTACTGCTGCAGTGGTTGACTCTACTGCGGCTGCCAACAGCCTGGTCAGCGAACTGAAGAAACAGGAGACCGATTCTCTGGCTGCCGGATCGACCGAAGAGATCGCGAAAAACTTCCCGCTTTTCTCGGTTCTTACTCCCAGTACTTCACGCGACGGGCAGTTGTTCCGCGGACCTGTCGTTGGTTATGCTCATATCAAAGATACTGCAACTGTAAATCAATATATGAAGCTGACCCAGGTTAAAGCGGTCTTCCCGAGAAACATGATTTTCCGTTGGACAGCTAAACCTACCGAGAACGAAGGTGACTATTACCAGTTAATCGCCCTGAAGGTTACCAGCCGCGATGGACGTGCTCCCCTCGATGGTGACGCAGTGGTTGATGCCCGCGACGATTTTGGACAAAACCGTGCAACCAGCGTTGTAAACATGAATATGAACGCTGAAGGAGCTAAAATCTGGCAGCGTATGACCCGCGAAAACGTTGGTAAGAGTGTCGCTGTTGTACTTGACGACTATGTTCAGTCGTACCCAACTGTTCAGGGTGAAATCGCAGGAGGACGTACAGAGATCTCCGGTAACTTTACCGTTGATGAAGCAAAGGACCTTGCCAATATGTTGAAATCGGGTCAGATGCCTGCTCCGGCACGTATCGTTCAGGAAGAGATTGTTGGTCCTACCTTGGGTAAAGAGTCTATTCAGAGTGGTATGTATTCATTCGCGATTGCCTTCATCCTGGTATTGGTTTATATGTTCTTCTTCTATAGCAGGGGAGCCGGTTTCGCCGCTAACGTGGCCCTGATCGTGAACCTGTTCTTCCTGATTGGAATCCTGGCTTCGCTGGGCGCCGTATTAACCCTTCCCGGTATCGCCGGTATCGTCTTGACGATGGGTATGGCGGTCGATGCGAACGTTTTGATTTACGAGCGTATTCAGGAAGAGATCATGGCAGGCAAAGGCGCCCGTTTGGCCGTTAAAGATGGCTACAACAACGCCTACTCGGCCATTATCGACGGTCAGGTCACTACCCTGTTAACGGGGATTATTCTTTATATTTTCGGTTCCGGTCCGATCAAGGGTTTTGCTACCACATTGATCATCGGTATCCTGACTTCTCTTTTCACCGCGATATTTATTACCCGTTTGATCTTTGAACGTTCATTGGATAAAAACCGCGATATCACTTTTGCTACCGCGGCTACTAAAGATTGGTTGCGGGGTATGACGGTTCCGTTCCTCGAAAAAAGAAAAATATTCTATGTTGTATCAGGTATCCTAATCCTGATCTCCATTGCCTCTTTGACTTTCAAAGGTCTGAACTACTCGGTTGACTTCAAGGGAGGTCGTACTTATGTGGTCCGTCTGGATCGCGATGTTCAGGTAGAAAGTGTTGCGAATTCATTAGCCACTGCGTTTGGTTCAGCACCTGAAGTGAAAACTTTTGGCGGAAATAATCAGGTTCGTATCACAACCGATTATCGTATCGACGAAGAAGGTGAAGCAGTAGATGCTGAAATCGAAGGGAAGCTTTATGCAGGGATGAAATCTTATCTGGGCGCTGATGTTTCTGAAGAGCAATTCCTTACCCAGAACCGAATGAGTTCTCAGAAGGTTGGTCCGACAGTTTCTGACGATATCCAGAAAGATGCCGTACTCTCCATATTCTTTGCTTTGGTTATCATTTTTATCTATATCGCGATCCGTTTCAGTAACTGGCAGTTTGGTTTAGGTGGTTTGGTCTCCTTGGCACACGACGTTCTCATAGTTATTGGGATGTTCTCCCTATTTGATGGGATATTGCCGTTCTCGCTCTCTGTCGACCAAGCCTTTATTGCAGCTATTCTGACTGTGGTTGGTTATTCGATTAACGATACCGTGATCGTGTTCGACAGAATCCGTGAGTATCTGCACCTGCATCCAAAACAAGAAGCAATTAAGACCTATAACGCTGCAATGAACAGTACTTTAAGAAGAACCTTCAACACTTCTATGACCACTTTGGTTGTATTGTTCGCGATCTTCATCTTCGGCGGTACCTCAATTAAAGGCTTTATCTTTGCCCTTATGATTGGTATCGGTATTGGTACATACTCCTCAGTATTGGTTGCAACACCTGTCGCTTATGATTCTCTGCTGAAGTGGGGGAAAAAGAAAGAGACGGTAGCTGAGAAGAAATAATTATTTCAATATATTTAAGAAACCCGGAGCTGTGATGTTCCGGGTTTTTTTATGGTTTGTTTGAAGAAGTTGAAACAGATTTATTACAGGAATATTATCTTTGCTGCAAAGTGATCTGAATATGGGTAATCTACTTCTTTTTATCAGCGGGGGCGAATTGATTGTGGTGGTTTTGGCTATTCTGCTATTTTTCGGGGCTGACTCCATCCCCGGCATTGCCCGTATGATTGGAAAAGGGATGAGGGAGTTCCAAAAAGCTACTGAGGATATTAAACGGGAAATCAACGATCATACTGCTGACGTGAAGAAGGATCTTAGTAATATTTCAGACAGCGTTGATAAACAATCGCGCGACATTACCCGTAAAATTGAAGAAGAGTTATAATCGCATAGCGGTAATCCCCCCGGCTTTTTAGTGTTGTTTGGATGGATAGTGTGGGTTCTGAATAAACGATCCATTCTTTAATTCCCCGATCAATTGTCCCGATTATGGATTTGTTTTATCCTTAAAGTCTAAATAGATCGGTTATTTCATTGTTTTGTGTTCCCTTTTCGAATCTCCTTTCCCGAATATTTTGTATTTTACGCTTTTCCGAATCATCCGCTGATAAGGGATTGAAGTTTTTTTTCGGTGGATTCCTTTATGAGAGAGCTATGCAAATCACTGTTGAATTAGTTTTATTGGTACTTTCCTTCCTGTTCTTTTTGAGCATCCTTGCGGGGAAAGCCGGATCCAGATTGGGGATCCCGGTCCTGTTGCTCTTTCTGGGGATTGGAATGCTCAGTGGCAGCGATGGATTGGGGATCCAGTTTGAAAATTACCATGCCGCTCAAATCATCGGGACAATAGCCCTTTCGATTATTCTCTTCTCCGGTGGATTGGATACTAAAATATCGGATATCAAACCAGTCATCTTTCCGGGGGTTGTCCTGGCCACGGCCGGGGTTTTGTTGACCACCCTGTTCACCGGGCTAATCATCTGGTGGGTTTCCGGCTTCACTTCTGCGGGAGCAGGGGTAGGGCTGCTCACCTCCCTTTTATTGGCGGCGACAATGTCCTCTACCGATTCAGCGTCCGTCTTTTCCATTCTGAGATCGAAAGGTGTTAACCTGAAGAATAATCTGCGCCCTTTACTTGAATTGGAAAGCGGGAGCAATGACCCGATGGCCTATATGCTGACCATCACCTTTATCTCCCTGATCAAGGTGACAGGTTCGCCCAATTACTGGTTGGTTGGGGGACAGGTGTCGCTTCAGTTGATTGTAGGCGGAGCGTTGGGATATTTGTTTGGAAGGCTCACCGTTCTGATCATCAACCGGATTAAGATTGACAATGTTTCACTCTACCCGATCCTTGTCTTTACCAGTTGTATCTTTATTTTCTCATTTACCCATTTCTTGAAAGGGAATGGGTATCTGGCGGTCTATATCGGTGGATTGGTAATCGGGAATTCGAAATTTGTACACAAACGCTCGGCGCTCCGTTTTTTCGACGGATTGGCCTGGTTAAGCCAGATCCTGATGTTCTTAACCTTAGGCCTTTTGGTCAATCCTCATGAACTGATCCCGGTGATCATCCCCGGATTGTTGATCAGTTTAATCATGACCCTGGTGACCCGTCCTTTGAGCGTTTTTCTCTCGCTGCTGCCGTTTAAATCAATCACACTGAAAGATAAGACCTTTATCTCATGGGTAGGGTTACGCGGAGCGGTTCCCATTATTTTCGCGATCCTCCCATTAGCCGCGGAGATCCCTCATGCCCGTTTTATTTTTAATGTGGTCTTCTTCATGACACTGATCTCTCTGTTGGTTCAGGGAGGCTCACTGGCCAGGGTGGCTTTCCGGCTGGGATTGGCCGATAAGCCCCGTGAGTTAAGAAAAATGGAGGAGTTCGATTTAGAGTTTTCCGATGAAATCAAATCGGTAACGACAGAGATCACCATTACTGCTCAGTCGCTTCAATCGGGAAGTCGTCTGATGGACCTGCCCCTTCCTGAAAACACACTGGCTGTCCTGGTCAAAAGAAATAACAAATATTTCGTACCAACCGGGAATACCCAACTCTCTGAAGACGATAAACTTTTGCTGATCGCCGATGATGAAGAAGCCTTGATTCAGACCTACCGGAATCTTGGAATGGAAAAAGTTCATCCGAAATAGCGCAGGTTGTTTTTATCCTCGCTTTCTTTTATCGGTGCAGGAACTTCTTCTGTCGGTTTTTCATTACTTTTGTCAAAGAACGGTTTCGAAGATCAGTGAGGGAAGTATAAAACATTATTGAAATTCAAGAAACAATGCTGAAGGCAGAACAGATAACCAAATCATTCGGCGACCTGAGTGTTTTAAAAGGGATCTCTCTCGAAGTGGGGAAGGGGGAGGTCGTGGCCATTGTCGGGGCCAGTGGGGCCGGGAAGACCACCCTTCTGCAAATCCTTGGAACGCTGGGAAAACCCGATGGGGGTAAAGTGCTGATCAACGGGAAGGATGTCTTCTCGCTCGATGAAAAGGAGCTCGCCCGTTTTCGGAACAAGGAGATTGGGTTTGTCTTCCAGTTTCATCATCTGCTGCCCGAGTTTACCGCTTTCGAGAATGTCTGCATCCCCGGTTATATTGCCAAACGCAAACGTTCCGAAGTCGAAAAGCAAGCCCGCGAACTACTCGGTATCCTCGATCTGAGCGATCGCCTCGATCATAAACCGGCCCAGCTCTCGGGTGGTGAAAAACAACGGGTCGCCGTGGCCCGCGCCCTGATCAATAACCCGGCGGTCATCCTCGCTGATGAACCTTCGGGCAACCTCGATTCGCACAACCAGGAGGAGCTCTACACCCTCTTCTTTAACCTGCGTGAACGGTTCGGCCAGTCGTTTATCATCGTTACCCACGACGAACATTTTGCCTCGCGCGCTGATCGGATGATCCATATCAGCGACGGCGTGGTCAGGATCTGAGCAACGATGAAAAGTAGTGATTTGAAAGATTTCCTCGAAGAAAAATACCTCCAGTACAACAATCTTAGTTTTATCGGTACTGATCCCGTTTCCATTCCTCATCTTTTTTCCCGGAAGGAAGATATCGAGATCGCCGCTTTTCTGTCGGCTACCATTGCCTGGGGCCAGCGCCCGACCATCATCCGCAACGCGATCAGTCTGATGGAGAGGATGGAACATCAACCCTTCAATTTTTTAACTGAAAGCGTTCCTCCCGATCTTTCCCGCTTCGCCGGTTTCGTTCACCGGACCTTCAACGAGGCCGACTGCCGCTATTTCATCCTGGCCCTTTCAGAAATCTACCGCCATCATGTGGGATTGGAGCAACTCTTCACGGAGGGATATCTTCAGACGGGTTCCGTTAAGGAAACGATTATCCGCTTTCGCGAAAACTTTCTCTCATTTTATCCTGAAACCCGCACCCAAAAGCATCTGGCCAATCCGGGAAAAGGTTCCACGGCCAAACGAATTAATATGTTCCTGCGCTGGATGGTTCGCGATGACGGTCACGGCGTTGATTTTGGCCTCTGGAAAGCGATTCCAGCCAGCGCCTTGATGATGCCCATCGATGTTCATTCGGGCAATGTGGCCCGGAAACTGGGATTGCTTTCGCGAAAGCAGAACGACTGGCAGGCGGTGGAAGAATTAACTTCGAACCTTCGCCGCTTCGATCCAAACGACCCGGTCCGCTACGATTACGCGTTATTCGGGCTCGGAGTTTTTGAAAAGTTCTGAGCCGTTTGTATTTTTGAGGCTATGGCAAAGAACGATTGGTTCCAGTTTAAGCAGTTCAGGATCGAACAACCGCGGTCGCCCATGCGGGTAGGCACCGACGGCGTTTTATTGGGCGCCTGGACCAACGTGGAGGGGGCTGAACGGATCCTCGATATTGGCGCCGGAACCGGTCTGATCGCGCTGATGCTGGCCCAGCGCTCTGCGGCCCTGATTGATGCGGTGGAACTTCATGCCGATGCTGCTGCCGATGCCGCCGATAATTTTCGCCGTTCCCCCTGGCCCGACCGGTTAACGCTTATTCACGACGATTTTCGTACCTTCAGTCACTCCTCTCCATCGAAGTATGATCTCGTGGTCAGTAATCCTCCTTTCTTTGTCAATTCGCTTAAATCGGCCAACCCCGATCTGGCCATCGCCCGCCATACCGATACCCTGGGTTTCGCGGAATTGGTCAACGGTGCGAAACGGTTGCTGAACCCCGACGGACGATTGGCGGTCATTATCCCGTTCGATAGTCTCGAAGAGTTTCGCGAGACGGCCCGCCTCGAAGGTTTTTATTTACGCCGTTTAGTTCGGGTAATCCCCAAGGTCGGCAAACAGCCCAAACGGGTCCTGCTCGAATTTTCGCTGCTCCCCGGCTACCCTGAAATCTCCGAACTGATCATCCATCACAACCTGACCAATTATACCCCCGAATACAGTGCCCTGACCCGCGACTTTTATCTTTAAATTTTCCATTTTTCTCTTGATTCTTGATACTCAATACTTGATACTTTTTTCATCGAATTATCGTTACCTTTATCAGAAAATTACTCAGCTATGGATCTGTCAACTGCAATTCAGAATGTCAATATTTGGGCTGTGTTAGTGGCAGCCCTGGTTTACCTGGTGATCGGTAGTTTATGGTATTCGCCGCTGTTGGTGGGCAATACCTGGGTAAAGCTGATTGGGTTTTCCGATGAGGATTTTAAGTCGGCCCGACCGATCTGGAAGATCATGCTGATCACCTATCTTTTTGCTTTTCTGGCTGCCTTCTCGCTGGCCATGTTCCTGGGCGCTGAATCCGACGCGCTGTTTGGCGCCATTGCCGGGGCTTTGGTGGCTGTTTTTTGGATCACTACCTCGAAGGCCAGCATGGTGTTGTATGAAAATAAACCCGTAAAACTCTGGCTGCTCCATGCCGGTTTCGATCTGCTGGCTTACGTGGCAATGGGGGCGATAGTGGGAGGGTGGCACTGAAAAGAATTATCCTCAGATTCTTCTCTCCTGTAATTCACAATTGATTGCCCCAATAAAAAGAATCATTGCCGGTTAAGGTACTGAAGCAATTCCTTGGTAGTACTTCCTATAGTGCGGAGATTATTTCGGATGATAAATTCGGGTATGGGGTTGATATGGGTTTGCAGAATTACCGGACGAAGAAGTTCCTTTTTACTCCAGATTTCATGGCCTGCCCTGGTTCTTATTTTCTTTAATCCCTTGTACTCAAGAAATTTTCGAAAGTCGTTAAGATTAATATTTTTCGCGGAAGGCGACATCAGGCAATAGCTGGCATCTGAATGGTTTCAACCGTTTTTTTGAAATCGTAACGGTTAAAAACCCGGCAAAAGTTTTCATTGTCCCGGAGCAATTCTTCCATGGTGGGAGGAACCATCGGTTTCGAAGGATGGTTTTTCATTTTCCATCCCAGGCGTTTCAGCTCTGTCCGCAAGGTGTTTTTATGGGTAGCATAGCGAAAGAACTCCTCCAGGGAGATCCGGAACGATTCTTTGGCTTCCGCTTCATTATTGCCATACCCGGAAAGTTCGAGCGGAGGGCAATAAACTACGGTTGAATTGTCTTCCTCGAAAATTAGGATGGGTAACCTGACGTTGTAACTCACGCTTCCCACATTAATCTCTCCTTTTGCAATCCCTTTCATAACCAATTAGCTTTTGAACAGATCAAAGTTACAATTACTTCTTTAAAAACAGATGCCTTAGCCTGATACAATTTTTATTCACCCTTTTTTCGCAAAGTAAAACCGTATAACTCCAATATATTACCTGGATCTGCCATTGTCAATGTTGGATTTGCCAATGTAAACGTTGGATCTGCCATTGTCAATGATGGATCTGCCATTGTCAACGATGGAACTGCCATTGTCAACGTTGGATCTGCCATTGTCAACGACGGATTTGCCATTGTTAACGATAGATCTGTCATTGTTAACGATAGATCTGTCATTGTCAACGTTGGATATGTCATTGTTAAGGTTGGATATGTCATTGTTAAGGTTGGATATGTCATTGTTAACGTTGGGTCTGCCTTAATCTACATGAACCTCCCTGTTGTGAGGAATTGTATTGACATCTGAATTCAATAGAAGAGTTATTCGTCAATCAGAAATCCCTTTTTTTAATGCAATTCGAGAATATTCAATAAATTATGAGGTAAAATATAGGATTATTATGATATGATGCCTATTTTTAGGGGAGTGTAAATTAAACTCTGTCTGATTTTTTATTCCTTCAATTCAAAACTAC
>CAZWBR010000057.1:0-18031 GCA_964632305.1 uncultured Prolixibacteraceae bacterium | reverse complement strand
ATACCTGCCTGTCACGCAGGGGGTCGCGGGTTCGAGTCCCGTCCATACCGCAAAGCTTCGAAGATTTCTTCGGAGCTTTTTTTTTGGGTGTGCCGAAAATATTCTTAAGTGAGAAACCATCGTTCAGGGATGATTTTTCGAGTCATTATTTTTTACATCTTTGTTCTATTAAAACACTGTTATGTTCGAGAATCTGGATCAACCATATCCGTTTAATAATAATTTTAAACACAACATGAAGACCATTGGTCTGGTGAGTATGGCTTTCGTGTTGATCGTGCTTTATATCCAGCCTTTCGGGATCAATTTCCTGAAGTCGGAACATGACGGCTATTTCGTGCTCGGTGCAGGCTTGTTGAATGCTGCCACCCTCTTTATAAATACGCTGATCCTGCCCGGGATATTTCCAAAGCTTTTTGACCCCTCCCGTTGGACGATCCGTAAGGAGATCATCTGGAACATATGGATGTTTGCCAATCTTTTTGCCCTTTTTTCTTTAATGGCCTGGGTTGCCCGGCGGACCTCTTTTACCGACCTGCCGCTTTTCCTCACCGGCGCCCTTTCGTTGTTACCCCTGATCCTGTTTAATATCATCAGTTACAATATCATGCTCCGTAATAAGGTGGTCAGCGTGATTGATTCGGGGAAAAACTGGCTGAGGGAGGAAAGGGAGCATTTGATGAATCAGAATCAAATCCAAAAGAAGATTCGGATTGTGGCGGAAAACGGCAAGGATATTTTTGAGGAGAGGGCCGAAAATATTTTAATGATCCACTCTTCGGGTAACTATATTGAGATCTTCAGGGCCGACAGCAAGGGGGGGTACCGGAAGAAGCTTTTTCGCCAATCGTTGGCCCATGTCGAACAGATGCTGAAGGATTCGGAGGAGTTTAAAAAATGCCATCGTTGCTGGATGGTGAACATGAACCGGGTGGGAGCTTTGAACGGTAATTCGAAAGGGTATTCGTTGTCGATCGGCGGGACTGATCTGACGATCCCCGTTTCGAGGAATTATATTGCCGAATTTCGGGACCGGCTCTCGTAATTCCCCCCACAGGGGCACGTTTTTTCGTCCCTGAATATTTGCATTTCGTCCCTAATACTGATGTTTTCTACCTTTTCACGGTGACATATCCCATTTTTTTTGAGACTACCGAATCTGTTGTTACACTTGTAAAGTTTTTGGAGGGGTAATAGACCCTAAATGACTTTTTGTTGTAACAGCATTGAAATGATGAAGAATTTAAACATTGGTGGATTGAAAATTAAGCTCCCTATTATTCAAGGTGGAATGGGAGTTGGTGTTTCACTTTCGGGATTGGCATCGGCCGTGGCAAATGAAGGCGGAATTGGGGTTATCTCCCCGGCCGGCATCGGACTGTTGTATAAAAGCCATTCGAACGATTATCTGGAGAACTGCATTTATGGCTTGACGGAGGAGATCCGTAATGCCAGGAGGCAGACCGACGGTGTTGTCGGGGTGAATATCATGGTGGCATTATCGAATTTTGCCGATTTGGTCGAAACCTCCATACGGGAAAAGATCGATGTTATCTTTTCAGGTGCCGGGTTACCCCTCGATCTTCCAAAATATCTTACCCCGGAATCAAAGACTAAGTTGGTTCCTATCGTTTCTTCTGCAAGGGCAGCAACATTGATCTGCAATAAGTGGAAGACTAATTTCGATTATCTGCCCGATGCGATCGTCGTTGAAGGACCTAAGGCGGGAGGCCATTTAGGTTTTAAAGAGAATCAATTGTTTGATGAAGATTATTCCCTCGAAAAGATCATTCCTGAGGTGGTGAGCGTCGCCAATGAATTTGGGGAGAAGTACGGAAAATCAATTCCGGTGATTGCCGCCGGCGGTATCTATAACGGTGAGGACATTGTTAAGATCATGGAGATAGGCGCCTCGGGGGTCCAGATGGGAACCCGCTTTGTCACTACCGTTGAGTGTGATGCTTCGGATGGTTTCAAACAGGCCTATATTAATGCCAAAAAGGAGGATGTCCGTATTATCAAGAGCCCTGTCGGCATGCCCGGGCGCGCGATCAGTTGTTCTTTCCTCGATGAAGTTGAGGCGGGGAATAAAAAGCCTTCCGTTTGTCCGGTTAATTGTATCCGTACCTGCGATGTAAATACCGCCCCTTATTGCATAATCGCGTCGCTGACTTCCGCCCTGAGGGGTAATTTCAGGAACGGCTATGCTTTTGCAGGGAGCAATGTGTGGAAAACCGATAAGATTGTCCCGGTGAAAGAACTGATCTCTTCGTTGGTTGCCGAATTTAATGAAGCGGTTCAATCAAGATTGAGTCTGGCTGCTTACTAAGAGAAGCCGGGGATTTAAAATACTATCGAACCTGCGATCTCTCTAACGGGATTGCAGGTTTTTTTATGTTTTGGCGGCAATTTCACGGGACGATCATCCGTTTGGGGCAATAAATTGTTACTTTTCTTGCGAAATGGGCGTTTATCGGAGATATCTTCTTAAATTTGTGTAATAGAGGAAATTTCGGATGCGGATAATGCTATGGGATAATTTCTTCGCAGCTATTTTAATGTCAATCTGTTAGGTATGAGATGTTTTAATTTTTCTTTTTTGAGATCTGTTCTGGTGGTGTTATGGATAGGGATTTCTGCATCTGTCTCCGGGCAGGATGTGCAGGGACAGGCCATTAAATTTGGTCGGGTATTGCGTTTGATCGAGAGTTTCTATGTCGATACGGCGAATGTGAACCAATTGACCGAGAATGCCATTGTTGAGATGTTGGCCAAGCTTGATCCCCACTCAGTCTATATCTCGAAGAGCGAAGTGGAGGATATGAACCAGCCGTTGGAAGGCAACTTTGAAGGGATTGGGATATCGTTTAACATTCTTCAGGATACCCTGATCGTAATGACCACCATACCGGGCGGGCCTTCCGAGAAAGTGGGGCTGCGTCCGGGTGACCGTATAATCAGGGTGGACGGGAAAAATATTGCATCGACCGGATTGAAAAATCAGGATGTTCTTGAAATGCTGCGGGGGGATAAAGGAACCACAGTAAAACTGGCCGTGGTCCGGCGAGGAGAGGTGAGTCCGATGGAGTTTACCATTGTCAGGGATAAAATACCGATTTACAGTCTGGATGCCGCATATATGCTGGATAAAGAGACTGCTTTTATTAAGCTGAACCGGTTTTCGGCCACCACCATCGATGAGTATAACGAGGCAATGAAATTGTTGTCGCGGGAGAACAAAATCAAAAACCTGGTCCTCGATCTCCGCGGAAACGGGGGGGGATTTCTTGGTGCAGCCTATGAATTGGCCAACCAGTTCCTCGACCAAAACAAGCTGATCGTTTATACCGAAGGGATTCATAATCCGAGAAGAAATTACGTCTCTACGGTCAGGGGGACATTCATGGCCGGGAACCTGGTGATCCTGATCGATGATGGCACGGCTTCGGCTTCCGAGATTGTCGCCGGCGCCATCCAGGATTGGGACCGTGGTTTGCTGATCGGACGTCGTACTTTCGGGAAAGGACTGGTTCAGCAACCCTTCGTCTTAAATGACGGATCAATGATCAGGTTAACTACAGCCCATTATTATACCCCTGCCGGACGGAATATTCAGCGTCCTTACACGGATAATATTCAGGATTACCGGAATGACTTTTACAACCGGTTTGAGAAAGGGGAGATGTTCAGTAAAGATAGCATTCATATGGCCGATTCGTTGATGACCGAGACGCTGGTGACCAAACGAAAAGTATACAGTGGGGGAGGGATCGTTCCTGACGTCTTTGTCCCAATGGATACTTCGATCTATTACCGTTACTACAATAACCTGGTGCGAAATAACGTTCTGTTCCCTTATGTGATCAAATATATTGATCAGAACAGGGGCAATATATTAGCGCGCTATCCTGATTTGTCTTCGTTCAGGAACAAATATGAGGTCTCGCAAAGCATGATGGATGAGGTGATTGCTGCCGGCGATAAGGAGGGGATTGAAAAGGATGAGGAGAGCCTAAAAGTGTCGGGAGCGATCATAAAAAAACAGATAAAGGCCTTGTTGGCAAGAGACTTATATGAATCGGGCGCTTATTATCAAATAATGCTCGAAGATGATGATGAGCTTTTAAAGGCCATAGAAGTGTTGGGCGACCCGAAACTTTACAACAGGTTGTTGGGTAAGTAATTGTTCAACAGCAAAGAATTGTTCAACATGTTATTCGACTGGATTTTTAAGAACTGGATTGAGGTTTGCGGGGCAATAACCGGTCTGTTGTACATCGGGTTTTCAATCCGGCAGCATTATCTGACCTGGCCGGTGGGATTGATCACCTCCCTATTCTATGTCACGGTATTCTTTGTTTCCAAGTTTTATGCCGATATGGGACTTCAGGTTTATTATGTCGTTGTCAGTATTTATGGCTGGTGGAACTGGCAGCACGGTGGAAACTCTGGTGCCGAATTGCATATTTCAAGGACCGATTGGACCCTATGGATGAAGTTGTTTCTGGCCAATATCCTTCTTTTTGCATTTATCTCATGGGTTTTGGTGCGGTTTACCGATTCTCCGGTTCCCTATTGGGATGCTTTTACTACGGCGCTCAGTATTGTTGCCACCTGGATGCTGGCCCGGAAAAAAATTGAGCATTGGATTTTATGGGTAATTGTTGATGCTGTTTCATTAATACTATATTTTATTAAGGGATTGTATCCGACTACGTTGCTCTTTGTGATATATACGGTTTTGGCGATTGCCGGCTACAATACATGGAACAAAGAATTAAGAGAGAGAAAATGGATAGAAGAGGCCGCTTAAAGCGAATCGTAATCTCTGGCCCCGAATCGACCGGGAAGACCGAGTTGTCGGTAGCGTTGGCCAAAGCAATAGGCACGATCTGTGTCCCGGAATACGCGAGATCATATATTGAGCGACTTGACCGGCCATATACTTTTCATGATGTTGAAATGATTGCCAGGGTACAGGCGGCCATGGAAACTGAGTTTGCTGAGAATGCTTCAAACGGGATATTATTCTTCGATACCTGGTTCATCATAACAAAGGTGTGGTTCGATGTGGTTTACGGTCATTGTCCCCAATGGATCATTGATCATATTTCCTCCTCGGAGATTGATCTTTTCCTGGTTTGCAGTACCGATCTTCCTTGGGTCGCCGATCGGGTCAGGGAAAATGGGGGTGAGCGTCGGGAAGGTCTTTTCCGGCAGTATTGTTCCGAAATTTTATCGTTCGGATTTAAATATGAGATTGTTGAGGGTGTTGGAGAAGAGCGTCTTCAAAATGCCCTTGAAATATTAAGAAAAAATGGAATTACTTAAGTAACTTTAGGTTTTAATCGGGATTATCCTTGTGAGATTGTTCCGCAACCCGGAGTTATTGATTTGTTCAGATAAAAAAATTAACCATCAGTTATATGGGTAACTATAAGAATGATCTGATTCAGGAGTGGGTGACCTCATCGGTTCGCTGTTTGGCCGATGCAACTGTCAATGAAAAGGTTTGCCATCATCATCGGGCCGGGGAGCCTATGCCCTCGACCGAGAAGCTGAAAACAATAGTAGATAAGATACGGCAGATTATTTTCCCCGGTTACTTTGGAGAGATAAATCTGCACCCTTCAACTTTCCAGTTTTATATCGGGGTTTTGGTTGATGAGGTTTATGAGTCTCTCTCCGAACAGGTTCTGGCCGGGCTCTGTTTTATCTGTGAGAAGGAAATGCCCGAGGATCATTCTGAGCGAAAGAAGCAAGCCGATCTGATCACCGCGGACTTTATCACTTCCCTTCCAGAACTTCGCCGAATCCTGATCACAGATGTTGAAGCGGCCTATTTGGGTGACCCAGCGGCCAATAATTTTGGGGAGGTTATCTTTTGTTACCCGGCTATTCGGGCCATATCAAGTTACCGGATTGCTCATTCCCTTTATAAATTGGGCGTGCCACTCATTCCCCGCATCATAACGGAAATGGCCCATTCGGAAACAGGAATCGATATCAACCCGGAAGCTGTCATCGGGGAGTATTTTACTATTGACCACGGAACCGGTGTCGTGATTGGATCTACCTGCATAATTGGCAACAATGTGAAGCTTTATCAGGGAGTAACCCTTGGGGCAAAGAGCTTCCCTCTCGATGAAGCAGGCAATCCCGTGAAGGGAATTCCGCGACATCCGATTGTGGAGGATAATGTTATTGTTTATTCCAATGCGTCGATTCTTGGCCGTATCACCATCGGTCATGACTCGGTTATCGGCGGAAACGTTTGGGTAACCAATGATTTACCTCCTAATTCGAGGATCTTGCAAAACAAGGTGAAAATGGCCGAGTTCAGTTTTGGCGGAGGAATTTAAGTTTACCCTGTGTAGTAAATTTTAATATATTACTTTTACGCGCTGAAAATTGGGCCGATATCCTTTGATAGACTGATTGAATGAAATGATGGAAAAGGATCGGTTGAATTGAGTTGAAGAATTTAAATGATAGGTTGTGAATAAGTTTAAAATAGTTGCAAAAACATTTGCCGGACTGGAACAGGTCCTGGCTGATGAAATTACTGCCCTGGGCGGTGAATCAGTTACCCCGGAACGACGCGCGGTTTCATTCATTGGCGACAAAGAGCTCCTCTATAAAGCCAATTTCAGTTTAAGAACAGCCCTGAAGGTGTTAAAACCAATTGCGGAATTTACGGTTAAGAATAGAGATGATCTTTATAGTAAGACCAAGGAGATCAACTGGACCGATTATCTTGCATTGGGAAAAACCTTTGCCATCGACAGCACCGTCCAGTCAGAAATATTTGTCAATTCGATGTACGCTTCATTGAAGGTGAAAGATGCGATTGCAGACCATTTTCGTGAAGCAACAGGGAAACGCCCATCGGTCAATGTTGAAAATCCGGATATCCGCATCAATATTTACCTGATGGGGGATAAATGTATCCTTTCGCTCGATAGTTCAGGGGAGTCGTTGCACAAACGTGGCTACCGGGTCGGACAGGGTGATGCGCCGCTCAATGAGGTTTTGGCCGCAGGAATGCTCTTATTGGCAGGATGGGATGGAAAAACAAATTTCCTGGATCCGATGTGTGGTTCCGGAACACTTTTAATAGAGGCTGCGATGATCGCGATGGGAATTCCTCCCGGTATGTACCGAAAGTCTTTTGGATTTGAACTGTGGCCCGATTTTGATGAGAAACTTTTTGCCGATATCTATAATACCGAGTATGAGAAAGAGTTTACCGGCAAAATTTTCGGATCGGATATTTCCATTCGGAATTGTGCGATAGCTAAGGCAAATATCAAAAATGCCGGGCTGTCGAAAAAAATAGAAATCCAGACGAAAGATTTCATGGAGTTGGTACCGCCTTTTGAGTCGGGATTGATTGTGACCAATCCGCCGTACGGTGAAAGGTTAAAACCAAAATCACTTATCGATTTGTACTCTTCATTCGGGGATACCCTCAAACAGAAATTTTCAGGTTATACCGCATGGCTAATATCCAGCTCCGATGAGGGGCTAAAGAGTATAGGTCTTAAACCGTCAAGAAAGATAGAATTATATAACGGGGCTTTAGCTTGCAGCTATCGTTGCTTTGAGCTTTTCAGAGGCTCCCGCAAAGAGAAAATTTTGATCAGGAAAGTCATTCGATGATTTTGTTCAAGAGGTTGAAATTATGGATTATGGGCACAGTCAAGAACGATTTAAAGAACGAGTGAAAATGATAAACAACACCGCTCACAACATATCGCCTGCACGACCACAATTTTCTCAATGAACGTAGAAATCGTAGAATGCTAAAAAGTGAGCAGTTGATTATTCTTCAACGATAACCGGAGAAACAGGATTAGTTCCACCTTTAACAGATGATAATTCTTCGTTAGAAAGCACTTCAATAGTAAGATAATCAAAAGTTTTCATAGTAGTAAGTTTTAAATGTTTTCTTTATTGTTTCCTTGCACTAGTTAATACCGGAATTCATAAAAAGGTTACCCTCGTTTTAGAAAAAAATTCGCAGAAAGAATAAAGTATTTTTTAAATATCTAAAAAACAGCAATATAGGAATTGCTGTTTTTTATGTTTATGCCCCATTCTTTTTTTGCGATCCATTATCTGAGATATAAAGAAGGTTTTCCCAAGGGGATGGTCTTGTGAGTTGTACATCCGGTTGGCGGCATTCATGGTCAGGATTCGCGGCTATTTTTATTTTATGACCAGACAAGTCCACCAGTCGGAATGCTTGCCCCGGAGACGAAATTTTCCATGGTCAGTCCTGGTCATTCAGTAATGTTTATCAATATGAGGAAATACATTGCTTTAGGTGAAGAGTGTCTTAGCGGATCAATTTTGAGAAGCGACACAGGACAAGATCCCCTGCTAATGTTGAATAACCGAATCGCCGTAGTAGTTTCTTCCGGATGGAGGTTTAACTCTTACTTTTGATCAATTTTGTTTCCTTTAGCCAATGGGAATTCCATTAATGAATACTCTGAATTTTAGATTTAATCGAATACCGAAAAGACCCTATTGGAAATTTTCCTGATTCCGATTAAAACTAAATTATTAGATATTTTTCAATTTCACCTTGTTTGATTCAATAAGCTTAAACGACTTTGAAGGGTAAAAATCATAAATAGCCTTATGGGCCTTAGGAAAGAATGTTTAGATTAAAACTGTAATTCAAGATTTAATTCGGACTCTGATGGTCTGGATGGGGGAAAAATTAAACGATAAAGCGATCAATGCGATAAAGGCCGAGTCTCTTCTGTATTTTGTCCAATAGTTTATTATTTCGACTTTGTGAATTCTGTGCCTTCGTTGTGCTCTTTGTGTTTAAAGGTTATAATTGCCTTTTATTAGAATATTGTTGGATTCAGCACTAAACACCAGGATCACAAAGAAGGCCCCAATGTTAAAAATGAAATGTGTTGAATCATTTTTTTCATTACAACCCTGAGGAGTATTATTCCGACTGAAGTGAGGGATAACCGAATAATGTGAGGAATAAGTATAAATGGATCGATTTGTAACTAAAATTAGGGAAGAGACAAGGAGAAGTAGCTGCCAGGATGATCTTGATTCCGGGCTGGGATAGAAAAATAAATTTTCGGAATCCGATGTGCGGTTCCGTGACATTTTTAATAGAGGCTGCGATGATCGCGATGGGAATTCCTCCCGGTATGTACCGAAGGTCGTTTGGATTTGAACTGTGGCCCGATTTTGATGAGAAACTTTTTGCCGATATCTATAATGCCGAGCATGAGAAAGAATTCATGGAGTTGATACCGCCTTTTGAGTCGGGATTGATTGTGACCAACCCACCGTACGGTGAAAGGTTAAAACCAAAATCACTTATCGATTTGTACTCTTCATTCGGGGATACCCTCAAACAGAAATTTTCAGGTTATACCGCATGGCTAATATCCAGCTCCGATGAGGGGCTAAAGAGTATAGGTCTTAAACCGTCAAGAAAGATAGAATTATATAACGGGGCTTTAGCTTGCAGCTATCGTTGCTTTGAGCTTTTCAGAGGCTCCCGCAAAGAGAAAATTTTGATCAGGAAAGTCATTCGATGATTTTGTTCAAGAGGTTGAAATTATGGATTATGGGCACAGTCAAGAACGATTTAAAGAACGAGTGAAAATGATAAACAACACCGCTCACAACATATCGCCTGCACGACCACAATTTTCTCAATGAACGTAGAAATCGTAGAATGCTAAAAAGTGAGCAGTTGATTATTCTTCAACGATAACCGGAGAAACAGGATTAGTTCCACCTTTAACAGATGATAATTCTTCGTTAGAAAGCACTTCAATAGTAAGATAATCAAAAGTTTTCATAGTAGTAAGTTTTAAATGTTTTCTTTATTGTTTCCTTGCACTAGTTAATACCGGAATTCATAAAAAGGTTACCCTCATTATAGAAAAAAAATCGCAAAAAGATTAAGATATTTTTTAAACAACAGTAAGTCAGCGATATAAAACTTGCTTTTTTTTTGTTTTACAGCTCATTTTTTTATTTTCTTTATCCATTATCTGAAGAAATGCATTATGGCGGGTTCAATATACAGTATCAGGAGATTTTTGGCGTTCGCATTACTGGCAGTTTTTCTGTTGGTCCCCTTTTTTTTGCCGGCAGAAACGGTTCAGGCCGATTCTGAAAAGGATAGTTTCAGGAGAGCAGTTGCTGCACTCAAGGATGGCAATTATGACCTGGCTCTAACCCTTTTTGAATCGACCTTAACTATTCGCATCGCTGATTACGGTGAAAACTCTTCCCCGGTCGCCAATGTTTTGAGCAATATTGGGGTCATTAAAAGCCAGCTTGGTCTGTATTCTCAGGCCATTAACTATTATGAACGGGCGGAGAAGATCTACCTTCAATTGGGTGAAGAGCGTTTAAATAATATTGCCGGTATTCGTCAAAATTTGGGAATCTGTTACGGTGAGACCGGCGACATTGAAAAAGCGTTGAATTATTATGAGAGCGCGGATCGTGTTTATAGGGATTTACAATCAACATCAGGAAAAGAATACGAGAATTTACTTATTAATCTTACTGTTTTTTATTATGAAGCATCAAGATTCTCTGATGCGTTTGAGTTTTGTAATAAAGCATTTAAGATAAGTACTAATGACAAATTGGAATACCGCAAATGGGCATCTCGTGGAATGATTTATTTGCGGTTGAAAGATTATAATCAAAGTTTTAATTGTTTTAAGGAAGCGTTGAAAATTGGGGAGTTTAATCATGGGGGAAACTTTTTAGGTAAAGAAACCATTTACTTAAATCTAGGATTGGTAAGTTTAAATCTTTCGGATTTTGAAAATTCATTAAAATATTATGATGAGGCCAGATTATTTATTGAAAAAAATATTGGAAAGCAAAATCCAGTTTATGCACATTGTTTGAATGAGACCGGTCAGGTCTATCTAAAGAAGAGTGAGCAGGCCAGTAATCTGGGTAATTTTTTGGCGGAGAAGAGAAAGAACACCCTGGTCGCGTTAGATTATTTTCAGCAGGCGCTGATGGCCATTGCCCCGGGTTTCTCTTCAAAGGACTTTACCCAAAACCCTCCTACTGCGGCTAACGTACTGGATAAGACGAAACTGCTTGATGCGTTGAAGAGCAAAGCGGAAGCGTTGCGGATGATGTCGGACCTGGAAGAGAAAGGAGGGGATCGGGAGAAGAGTATCCGGTATTTTGAAAATTCACTGGCCTCCTTTGAAGAGGCTTCAAAAGTAATTCATCTGATCAGAACCGGCTTTATGAACCAGGAGAGCCGGCTGAAACTGGCCGAGAATGAACATCCTGTCTATTTGGGTGCGGTCGACGCCGCAAGCCGGCTTTACCAGTTGACCGGGAAGAAACAGTATTTCGAAAAGGCATTCGAGTTTTCCGAACGAAGCCGCTCGACAGATTTTCAGACCATGATCCGTGACCTTCATGCCAAACAATTTGGCGGGTTGCCCGATTCCTTATTGCAAAAGGAAAAAGAGCTAAAGAGCGAGATTGCAGCTTATGAAAGTTTTGTATTCAATGAAAATGCCGGTGGGAGCCCCGATCCGGCTAAATTGGGTTTGTGGAAAGATAAGATTTTCGCTTTAAATAAGGAGTATGATCAACTGATCGACCTGTTTGAAAATAAATATCCGCGTTATTACGATTTTAAATATGCCGATCCTATCGTTTCGTTGGATGAGGTGCAGGATAGGCTGGAATCGAGAGAGGCGATCATCGAGTATGTCGTTAAAGATCCTGAGAACGGGAATCCCGGGGAGGTGATCGCCTTTATCATCAAGAATAACCATTATCAGCTTTACCGTCATCCACTGGAGCCTATGTTTGATGAGACGGTCAGCAATTTTCTTGGGTTTTTAAAGAGCGGTGCAGTTAGCGAAACCCGGAAGAGGGATTATCAAAAATATGTGGATAACGCATTTAGCTTGAATAAGTGGTTATTGGCTCCGTTTTCCGCTGGACTTCAGGATTACCGTTTGATCGTGGTGCCTGATGATAAACTGGCGTATCTGCCCTTTGATGCTTTTATTACTTCGATGCCCGATACCACAAAGATGGATTTTCGCAACCTGAAATACTTGGTTTATGATCATGCCGTATCTTATACCTATTCAGCTACACTATTATATTATTACTTTAAAAAGAACAGGGAGGCATCGAAAGATCTGGCAGCTTTTGCACCGGAGTATAACGGGGCCGATTTTGATGTGAATAAGGTCAGGGACCTGACTCCCCGTGACCGGTTGTTCCCCTTACCCGGAGCAAGAAAAGAAGTAGCCGGCATTACCGGATTGATTTCAGGGGATGTCTTTATGGGAGCGGAAGCGAGTGAAGAAAAATTCAAGCAGGTCTCCAATCAGTACGATATCCTGCACCTGGCCATGCATACGGTGATTAACGATAGTTTACCAATGTATTCGAAACTGGTGTTTACTCCGGAGACAAAAACCAATAGCGATGGATGGTTGGATACCTATGAGATATATAATCTTGAACTGAAATCGCGGATGGCAGTACTGAGCGCCTGTAACACCGGTTCGGGCCGGTTGCAGCGTGGAGAAGGGGTAATGAGCCTTGCCCGGGCTTTTCTTTATTCAGGTTGTCCAAGCATTATCATGACCTTATGGAGTGTCGAGGATATTTCAAGCGCCGAGCTGATGATCAACTTTTATCAAAACCTCAAGAATGGCATGTCAAAAGATGAGGCGCTTCGAAAAGCCAAGATTGGCCATATCCAGTCGGCAGACCCGTTGAAAGCCCATCCTTATTATTGGTTGGGCTATGTTAGTGTGGGTTCGCAATCGCCTTTATACCGCACGAAGGTTCCATATTTTGCCGGAATGATTATTTTTGTTTTATTAGCAATAGTTTTTGAAAAGCTATTTATCAGGCGAAAAGGTAAAAAGGAACTGTAATTTTCAATTATCTGAATAGACCTTTAATAACCGGATATTGGAGCGTTTTTTGAGTCTTCTGATTGTTTAAAGTGCTTAATTGCTGTAATATATAGTCGTATGACAAACTTTTTTGATTATGATGGCTGAAATTCGATTACAATAATTATGTTTGTGTCGGGGCCTGGATTTCCGGGAAAAATGCTCAGGATAGAAAAAAAATTGAAAAAAAATCAATTTCAGGGGTTACCTTTTATGAATAAACCGTATTAACTGTTGAAAATGATAAACTACACCAACGAAGAACTCCTCAATGGAATTCTACGGAATGACAACGTAATACTGCAGCACATCTACAAGAACTTTTATTACAAAGTCAACTTGTACGTCAAAAAGAACAGCGGTGACGACGATGATGCCAACGATGTATTCCAGGAAGCAATCATAGTTATATACCGGAAATTAAAAGCCAACGAATTGGTTTTAAACTGTGCTTTTGAAACGTATCTGTTCTCGGTCTGTAAATTCCTTTGGTTTAAGCAACTGACCCGACAAAAGACTGAAAAGGATGTGCTTATCGACAGTTCTTTCTCCGAGAGTGAATATGACCACGACTTGACCGAAATGGCTGATAAGAATGAGCGGTTTCGCTTATACCAGAAACATTTCCAGATGCTGGGAAGCGATTGCCAAAAATTGTTACAGCTGTTCTTCGACAAAGTACCCCTGAAACAGATCGCGCAGATCATGGGGTTCAATAGTGAAAAGTACGTGAAAAAGCGGAAATTCAAATGTAAAGAGTATTTAGTGACAAGCATTAAGCAAGACTTAAGCTATAAAAAATTAATTAGAGATGGAACCTGAATCCAAATACACGATGGTAGAACGGTTTGTAAGCGAAGACCTTACAGGTAAAGATCTGGATGATTTTCAAAATCTTTTACTCTCCGACCCGTCATTGAGCAAGGATATTGAACTTTCAATGGAAATTGAAGAAGCTTTGCAGGAAAACGATATTATCAACCTGCGGAAGAAACTTCAAATGATTTCCGTGGAAGAGGGATATTCCGAACCAAAAGAAGTCTACCAAAAACTTGATACCTATTTTGGATTGGCCGATGAGATCGACAAAGCAGTCAACCTCGATGTTGACGATAGCGAACTTAGCGGTCTGGGGAACTTTCTCCAAAAACTCCATATTTATAATCATGCGAAAGCCTCGAAAGAGACGATCCATGAAATGTATAAACCGGAGGAAATCATTTCAGATAACGAAACTGAATTTCTTTCAGCCGAGGATGAACAAATATTCGACGAAATCCATCAGGCTGTCAAAGAAAAAGATATTATCAACTTGAGGGCAAACCTCAATTCAATCGCAAATTCCATCTCTGTACACGATCATAGTTTCTCCGACATCGAAGGTTATATATCTGGTGATCTGGATGAAGATCTGAGCCTGATCATTGCCGAGGAAGCCCTGGTCAATGACGATCTGGCTGAAGAAATCAACCTGTTCAGGGATATTGATTCTGCAATAGGGGAAGAAGATGTGATGAGTCTAAGAGGCAGCATGAAACAAATCATGGGTACGGAAACTTCCCACACCCGTTCAGTCGAAGAAATTGACGACTATCTTGACGGAGTCCTGGCTGAAGATGCTGTTGCCTCGTTCGAAGAAGAATTGCTGATGAATCCTGGTCTGGCTGCTGAACTTAAATTGAATGGTGAGATCAATGAAGCCATCGGAGAACGCGAAATAATGTCGCTGAGAAGAAAATTACAATCCATAAGTGCGGCAGAGAAAGAATCCGGTAAAGAAAAGCGGGGACTTGCCATGCCAAAACGGAAACAAATAGTTTGGTATGCTGCAGCATCTATAGTTTTATTATTAGGCATCACCGGGATTCTGAAAAACAGATCATACACCGATCAACAGATTTATACCGAGTTTTATCAACCATACAGTGGGATAGCCAATACCTCACGTTCTTTATCAACTGATGGCGATAATTTGATGGGTGAGGCAATTGCCAGTATCAATCAACAAGATTATGATTCTGCACTGAAATTATTGGACGGCATCCTGAGTGAAGATGAGAATAATTATACAGGGAACTTCTATTCTGGCTTATCTTATCAGGGTAAAGGTGAATACAACAACGCTATTCAGTCTTTCGCGAAAGTTATCTCGCATGGCGACAACCTTTTCATCGAACAATCGGAATGGTATCTCGGACTTTGCTACCTGAATAATGAGGAGCGTGAAAAAGCCGTCCGGCAATTCAGGAAAATAGCCGCAAGCAATGGATATTATCAGGCGAGCTCAGAAAAAATACTTAAACGACTCAAATAGAATTAAGATAAAGTTTTCTACACTTCAATGCTGGTTTTCTTTATTCGTTCCTTGCAAGATGAATATTAATCAGTGAAGTTTTTAAATGTTTCTCAAGTACAAGTAAGATATTAAATGTAAATGTTTCCTTAGCCCTGCCATCACGGCAGGGCTCTTGCATTTATAAACCTTACCTGATGGTATTATAAATGTCGGTAGAATCCGGGATCCAAAAAGTGATTCGGTGAGATTATGCTGTTCCGAAAAAAGTCTCTGTTTATTGTCTTCGTGGATTTGAGTTTCTGGCTTTAGAGAAGAGGTGCTGGATTTAAAAGGCTTTTCCGATGTTGTGTCACAAGCAATAATTGGGGTATATCCTCGTTTTTGAGAACTCTTTTGCCATAGGTTGCTGTATAAAAATGAATTCCTGAAAATTTAATATGTGCCGGATCAAATTATGTATATGGAATAATCAGTTAAGAATATCACTCCCAAAGATGTCATGAGTTTTAAATTGAACTGAACCGAAATCCGGGAAGAAGAATTGATCAGTCCGGTTTACTGAAACCTGTTCAGTTCAGGTTTCTGTCCGAAGAAATCGGGGAATCGGGTCTTGGGAACGCCAAAGGAGTTCAGAAAAAAGTGGGATCCATCGTTGGGAATCATCGGAAACCAGGAGAGGCGAATTTCAAGTACATTGAAAACAAGGGATTCATTATGAACCCTAAATCCGACTCCAATTCCGGCATAAAAATCCTGCTCGAACAAATGTTTTAAATCATTAGAAAGAAAGGCAAAATCGGAATAGAGGAAATTGGCAAATCGGAAACCGTAATAATTCCAGTTTAAAAATTTTACCAGTTCGAGATTAACCCTTAACTTATTGACACCTCTAACTTCATCGGAAAAGAAATCTCGGATTCCATACTTCCTGTTGATGGTGAGGTATTCTTGTTTGTAACGGTTAATTCCGCCAATAAACTCAATATTGGCGAACTGTCGATATCGGTTTCCTTTAATATAAAACAGGTCGGAGAAATAGTTGGTCTTGAAAAGTATCGTTCCCTGGGCGATTCTCTCCTGCTCCCAGAATCCATCACAGGCTACTTGCCAGTTGAAATATGCTTTATCCTTTAAAATTGAAGCTTTCGTAAATGAAACCCCCAAATAAGGCCAGTTGCCATATTGCGATCGGTCGATTCCCGCTTTCAACTCCAATAAATGCCCGTACGGAATATCCTCAGTAACTCCGAAACTGTATACCAGGTTATTTTTGAATAAATTTCGCTTGGTATTACTGAAACTTGTCATGAAAAAATGATGATCCCTGATAAACTTGTTACCTAAAGTGAATTGATCAGTACTAAATTCCTGGTACATGTACCTTCCGAATAATGTATTTCGACACTGGTCGGCATTCCGTTCGGGATTGAGGATAAATCCCATCCAGTAATCACTGATAAAATAGGAAACCGGAGTATCCAGTCTGATGGGGTGCTGATCGGTGATAAAGTTGTTGCGAAAGGCTTTTTCAATATAAACTCCACCAGCATAGTCGGTCTCCGAGGAGATGAAGTTTTTATCTGCATTTAAAATCCAGCTTTTTTTACGATAAGTGTCAAAATAGGAAACCGACAGATTGATGAATTTTCCGTCAATGTTGTTGATTTTATATGTAGCATAGGCACCTATCTTTGGATCGACATTATTATTTGTGGTTATACCCGCGGCGATATGATGTCCGATCCCAAACATATTTTCATTGAACAGTTCGATGTCCGAGTGTCTCGGACTGATATCAGCCACGAAGCCATATTCGAAACGGTCCTTGGTAATAATGATTATCTCAACCTCATCAGGAACGATTTTTGAAGGAACAATTAAAATGGCTACATCTTCGATAAAAGGGAGGTCCCGGATAATCTTTTCGTTCTCGGCCATCAGGAGTGGATTTACAGTTTCACCTTCTTTAAACAATAACTGCATTCTTAACTTCTTCTTAGTCGTGTTCATATGAAGTTGGTTTCCGGTTTTACCGATCCAATCGGTAGCAACCTTAGCAGTGTCATAGAGGGTCGGGCCGAAGGGATCGAGCCTTTTAAACCGGATCGAGGTAATTCTCTTTCCGGCATAACTGTCGAAATAGGACTTACTCTTTACCCCAACTTCCTCTTTTGCGGTCCCCTGTTCGGTCATCAAAAATGAGAAGAGATTGCGGGTGATGAAATACCGTTCAGCGATCCCTTTCAGATTATTTGCATTCTTGATCTGCTTGTTCCCATTACCTCCCGATTTTAAACTGTCTGCCCCGTTGTTTAAAAACTTTGGAAGAATGGGGATTAGCAGTGGAAATTTATTGTTTGTCTGGTTAATTTTGGCTGTATCGGTCGACTCCGTTTCACTGTATTTGAGGATTTTTTCGATCGCAAAGTCATAGGAAGTTATCGATGAGCCCGATGAAATATTTGCTTCGGAATGACTCATCGTTTTACCGTCTTGGCTGTATAGTATACAGATTATCAGTGTAAATAAACAGTATTTTATAGTTGCAGTACCCAAAACTGATTCCTTTGCTGAATTAAAAAATAAAATTCCCCTTTAATTTTCAATTAAGCAAAATTTTGGAAAGTATTTTAAACCTTGTCGCATCCCTGTTCGTAAAACAAATCAATCGATAATTGGGATTTTTGAGCATCAGATTTCTTGTTTGTCGATTTTTTTCACAAAAAACATGTTCTACAACACATTTTTTATCAGGGGAGTAGGGGAA
>CAZWBR010000056.1:0-20207 GCA_964632305.1 uncultured Prolixibacteraceae bacterium | reverse complement strand
AGGTTCCTGTATGCTAACATAGAGAAACGATAGAGCAACCATAGAAAAAGCATGGTGTTATCCCGGCTTTGGCCCCGGGAAGAGCAGGTGGTGATGCTTTGATTTTTAGGCGCCCTTCAGAGCTGTTGGGGTAGGGTTACGGCAAGAGGCAGGAAGTCTAAGAATAAACGAAAAGTTTTCAGGTGTAGCTGTACGGCGATGTTGGTTAAACTCCTGAATCCCCTTTCCGGCAGCTATCCGGGGAGGACTTAAAGCCGCCCCTTCCGATCGTTATCGGAAAGGGAAGGTTGGGAGGGGGCTGCCTGCAGGGTGAAAGTTGCAAATCGGATTAATTGTCTTTTCAGGCCGTACCGCTGCACCCCCCGGATGGTCTGTCGGGGGGTGCAGTGAAGGGGCGACGTGCATCGTCTGTTATTCTATTATCAAAGTCCTGAACTTTGGATATTTTACAGAATATTTCAGGTCGATATCCTTTTTCCCGGAAGGGGTTAACTGAAATTCCCACTTTATTATACCGGTTTCAGAGTCTAATTTGCCGTTTGAAAGATTGATCGGATTGACCTCGATCTCTTCAAGGGTGGAGACGGGAATCTGATCGGAGAGCGTTATCTTTATATTTTGTTGTTTGTTGTTTTTAATGCTTGTTAACCAGGATTTTGTCTCCTCTTTCCTGCTGCCAAGGAATTGCTTCGTGGTGAATTGTTTTTGGATCTCACGTTTGATGCTAACGCCTTTGTCCTTTCCAAGGGATATAGTCAGGGTATCGGACATATTCCGAACATCAAGCAGTGTTTTTCCCGTATAGGTATCTTCGAAAAAGACATTTGCCTCGCCATCCAACAGGTTATATCCTTCCCACTCCACGATCCGGGCTGTCAGATAGGCGTTCTTGTCGATTTTCGGGGTGCAGAAATATTGATAATCGGCAGGTAAGGAGTAGCTGTCAATATCAATGGTAAGGTTCTTGCCATCCGATGGAATGGTATAGGGAGTTTTGATCTCAAATTCGACACTCGTTTGATTGGCCACCTGTTCCGTTTCAACGATGGTGCTGTTCGGCTTTGCCGGTTCAATGGTTTTACCGGCTTTGCTGCCTGTGGCATTAACTCCTGCTACGCGTCCCTGCAAAGCTTTTTCGGTGGTGCCATAGCCAAGAACTACAACATCCTGTAGGGCAAGCGCCGCTTCTTCCATCCTGAAGTCCATCTGCTGATTGTTTATCGGCGCTTCAATCGGGCTATACCCAATATATGAAATATTTAGTACTCTGCCATTTTGGGGCACGGAAATGGAATAGGCCCCGTTGAGGTCTGTAAAGGTCCCAATGGTGGTTCCTTTTATCACGACTACGGCACCCGCTATCGGCTCTTTCGTTTCACTGTCATAAATATGCCCGGAAACGTTGGCAAAGTTATTCCTGTAGGATGGGGGTACGGAGTTGTAGTTTAGGAAATAAGTCTGAAGTTCCCTGTAAGCATTTGAACTATTCGGATCGGAGGAGGAGAGCTTCAGTTTAATATTCTTCCAATCCTCATTCGTGAATTGGTGCACATTTGCTTTGTAGATTAAATCCGCGGGGAGTTCTATGTTTTTGACTTTGATGTCGTAAGATGGGGTCCAGCCCGCATTTGAAACGATGTATTTAACCTCAAAAGCGGCCTTTGTGGGACTGGTTGATTCAATGTTGACGATGATTTCTCCAGTGGGCAGCTCCTTTTTATTTGCCAATGAGGAAAGCTGACTTTCGATCTTTTCAAGCTCTTTGGATAACTGATCTATTGAGTTTTGGCGCTCTATCTGTTTTAATTTGATCGATGTTATTTTTTCGGTGAAATAGGTATTTGCCTCTTTTAATGAGGTTAAGCTGGTTCCCGTATTCGCGCCGCCGATACTGCTGTTGGCTTTAAGGAACAGGTATTCCTCAGTGAGGACATCGAGGTAAGCACTCTCCGTTTTGATCTTCTTTTCTATATCCAGCTTGCTGTTTGTCAATTCCTCACTCTCTTTTGATTTATTTTGTTGAGTTAAGAAGTTTTGCTGAAGATTAACCGATAATACTTTAAAATCGCCTTTTGCATTGACGCTTATGCTTTTGGAATCAATGTAGGGGGAAAGACCGACAAACTTCAGGGTTGTTCTGCCGGTAGGGATATCCACCGTTTTTGATCTTGTTACCTGTGCTCCGTTAAGATAAACCGTTACCTCACTTATTTCCGATTTTACTTCAATCTCCCGGGGTGTCTGGCTAAATGAGTTAAGAGTCAGGAGGCAGAGTAGAATTAGGATCGATTTTTTCATTGTTATTAGTATTTAGCTGGTTGGGGGAAAATAACGGTTAAAAGTAGAAAGAAATTATTAATTATGTTGAAATACATGTGTGTTTTTTCATCAGGAAGCCCTTGGGGAAATTCAATCCGTTAAGGTAACAGGCACTCTACCCCGGACTGCTTACCGGTTTTGAGAATTACACGGTTGTCCTCAAATGGCCTTATATCCTTACCTTAAAAAAATGGCTTTGAACCGGGTTCCGACTCAAAGCCATCACAGTTTTATAGATCGCCAATTATTTCAAAGGCAGAGCTGAATGACCGGCATGTTTTGATTGGGAAAGTTGTTGGTTTAGCGGGGAGCGATGAAGATTCCCGCTAAACCATTATCCTTTCTGTTAACCACGTTCTAAATCACTCCCTTGGGAGAGTGAACGGGGCTATTCATTATTACCATTTTTCTTTTGCCAGATCGGGCCAGATCAACTGATCGTAGATCCGTTTGATTTCGGACATCTGTTCCGTGGTTAACTCGGGCAGTTCGGAGGCTTCTATGTTGGAGAGAACCTGTTCGGGACCCGAGGCTCCCGGAATGACGCAACTGACCTCCCTGAACATCAGGATCCATCTTAACGCGAGGGCCGATAGCCTGGCGGTTGGCGGGAATACTTTCTTTATCTCTTCGACGGTCTCCAGACCCTTCAGGTAATCAATACCGGAAAATGTCTCGCCTTTATCGAAAGCTTCGCCGTGGCGGTTAAAGGTGCGGTGATCGTCCTTGCCAAAGGTTGTTGAGGGCGTAAATTTACCGGTCAGCAGTCCGCTGGCCAGGGGGACACGGGCAATGATCCCGATGTTTCTCCTGGCGGCTTCGGCAAAAAAATGATCGGCCGGACGCTGCCTGAGCATATTGAAAATGATCTGTACCGTGGTTACATTTTCATATTCAATAGCCTTTAACGCTTCATCGATCCTCTCAACGCTAACACCCAGGTTCTGTATCTTTCCCTCCTGTTTTAGCGTGGTGAACAGGTCGAAGATCTCCGGCCGGTAGTAGGTCTCGGTGGGGGGACAATGCAACTGGATCAGGTCGATGGTCTCCAATCCCATATTTGTCAAACTCTCTTCCACAAATTTTCGCAGCTCTTTGGGCTGGTAGGCCTGATCGGTATGGGGCGAGAATCGTCTGCCGCATTTGGTCGCGACATAGAGCCTTTCCTTTCGGGAACGGACCACGCGGCCCACGGCTTTCTCGCTCTCGCCATCACCGTAAACATCGGCCGTATCAATAAAATTGATGCCGTTATCGATGGCGGTATTTAATATCCGGTCGGCATTGCTGTGGCTGAATGGGTCTCCCCATTTTCCGCCAACCTGCCAGGTGCCTATCCCAATTTCAGTAATCTCAAATCCTGTTTTTCCAAGTACTTTTTTCTTCATTTCTTTACGATTATTTACTGTATATATTTCTCACGACCTGTCGGAATAGCTTCCAGTCTGTCCCGTTTTTCATAGTTTCAAACCGGAAGGAACGGGCAATCCCGACCAGTTGTTCATTGGTCAGATCTTTGAACAGGTTGCATTTTTCTTCACTCAATATTTTCTTCAGTCCATCCCTCATTGACTTTTCATTGCCCGGGTAACCAACGATAAAATTTTCCAGGTGCAACATCCCGCCCAGTCCAGAACCGCGCAGATAAACCGTGTCCCCCTTCTGGTTGACAATCTGATCGTCCGGGTCCTTTAGCCAGTTTTCATCCTTTAGCAGCGTCTTGTTTTGTTCTTTCCCGGTAAAAGCCGACAACAGGAACACGGCAGGGACAATAAACAGGAATAGTAAATTTTTTCGTCTCATGGCAGTTTGTCGTGTTTGGATATGGCAAATATATTAAAAATCAATTTCTTCTTTGTTTTCGAAGCCAGTGTCGGTTATTCGGTTAAACCCAATCCAATAGCCCCGGACTGTGATGGCAGCCAGCCCCGTTGAATGTTCCCGTAATACGGCTTATTAATACCGGGCATCATCGGCTTGTTTGTCTTCCTACCTGGAACAGGTTGCCCGGTAAATGATCCGGGTGAAATGAAGCCGGACCGGCAATTGGGTTAATTGCTGTGAATGCTTACCCGTTTCCACGCTAACCAAATTGCACCTCTAATCATGGAAGAGAGGGATTACAGGTTAGCTATGGTCAAACCACTCCACGAACCGCTTTACCCCTTCCCGGAAAGGAGTCATGGGACGATAGCCCAACAGTTGCTCTGCCCTGGTAATATCGGCATAGGTGATGGTCACGTCGCCAGGCTGTTCGGGCAACTGCCTGATTGTAGGGGTGACCTGAGCCGCTTCGGCAAGGACGCCGATCATCTCGTTCAGTTTCACCGGATGGTTATTCCCCAGGTTGATGGTCTCGAAAACGGAATCATGGTTGACCAGATATCCGATCGCTCCCTCGATACCCGCGATGGTGTCTTCCACGAAGGTATAATCACGGGCCGTCGATCCGTCGCCAAACATAGGGATCTCCCCGCCGTTGCGTATCAGCTTCATGAATTTGTGTATGGCCAGGTCGGGACGTTGCCCGGGACCATAGACGGTGAAGAAACGAAGGTTGATAATGTCGAGCTGATAGAGGTGGTGATAGGTGTAATTGATCAGTTCGCACGCCTTCTTCGTGAAGGCATAGGGTGAGACAGGCGAAGATACATCGGCGTCTTCCCTGAAGGGGACTGTCTGGCAGTTACCATAAACCGAAGAGGAGGAGGCAAAGGCCATCTTCTTGATCCCCTTCGTTTTCATCATATCCAGGATATTCTGGGTGGCCACAATATTGGCCCTGATATATCCTGCCGGATCGTCGATCGATGGCCTGACTCCCGCTTTTCCGGCCAGATGGACTATCATTCCGATCCCGGAGGCATAAGGATAATTGTCGAGACGGCTCTTATCCGCCAGATCGAACTCTGAGAACCTGAAATTGGGATGATGCAGAAAGGTTGCAAGGTTTTGTTCCTTGATCGCCCGAGGGTAAAACGGATCAAAATTGTCGATACCATAAACAATATTCCCCTTCTCTAATAAGGAACGGCATAAATGAGAACCGATGAAACCCGCACAACCGGTAACCAGTATCTTCTGCATGACCTGCTAATTTTTAGGTTGGATTAAAGTTACATAGTTTTTCAATACGTTGCTTCCCCATCGTTCCTGCAAATTGGCATCGAAAAGTCCGATCTCTTCGACCCTGTAATTTTGCAGGATTTCCGGGCTCAGGACTTCCACGGCTTTTTGAGCCGATAGAAAAACAATCGGGGCGTCTACGGGTAGTTGCTCACTCTTTTGGGGATCCCAATACTTTACTTCGCGACCACAGGCCCATACTACTTCAAGAAATTTTCCACTTACATCTTCGTTCCTGAAAAAGGGTAGATTGTTTAGCTCCTGACGGTGACGCAATTCGTAATAAGGTCTGAACTCTTTGTTCTTGGTGATAATCTTTGGAGCCTGTCTTACAACGAATAGACAGGCTGTAACGACCAGTAATACCATCCCCACCCACATCCCGGCCGGTTTTAACTTCAGGACTGAATGTCCTATCAAAAAGGCTATGCCCCAGAAAAGTATAAACGCGGGAATCGTGATATAAGGGTTGGGCGATAAGCCATTTTTCTGAATCAGCAGTGGAAGGGCTATCGGAACAATAAAACTGATCAGCGCCATCAAGCCGCCATTGATGCGGAGCAGGAGAGTGTCGGCTTTTGTGGCTGTACCCTCTTCATAGGCTTTAATCAGATAACGGATAAAGTAGGCGGTAATCATGGCCAATGGGAGGAGAACCGGCAGCAGGTAGCGCTCCTTCTTCTCAGGGAAAAGCGAGAGTAGAAAGACGGCTGCCCATACCCATATGGTCAGAAATTTATAACTTCCAAACTGTTCGATCCTCTTTTTGGCATACGGAAAAATCAGCGCGATGGTGGCCAGAATGGCCCAGATACCCGATTGAGCCGGGAAACTGGCATAGTGATAGAAGGGCTTGACACTGCGGTTCATCCAGGCAGCCGACTCTTTCGCTGCGACATAAGCCGAAAAATCGGGATGTTTGAGGTAGATATATAATGGCCAGACAGTACTGATGACCAGTACAATCGCGATTAATAGGAATAGCGGTTTATAATTGGCCTTGAACGGGGCAAAGCCGAAAGCGACCATCCGGGCAATCAGGTAAGGCAATAACAGGGCAAAGAAAGCCACCGGACCTTTACTCAGGAAGGAGAGTCCCATCAACAAGGCAGAGGCTGTGAAGTTACCATAATTATCCTTCTCCTTGTTCAATCCCCGGTGCAGTTGCCAGATCGCCCCGATCATAAAACTGTGGCAGAAAATATCCCAACTGATGTCGCGGGCCATAAAGAAGATATAAAAAGAGGTAGCTGCAGTTCCCCCCACGATCAGCGGGAGTTTATCGTCACCGGTCAGCTCTTCCGTCAGTTTGAAGAGGAAAAAGATCAGCAGCATGGCCGCCAATGCCGAGGGCAGTCGTAACAGTGAAAGATTATCCTGACCAAATACCATCATCGTAACCGCGGTAGCCCAGGTGGGTAGCGGTGGTTTCTCGAAACGCAGCTCCCCGTTCATCGTAGGCTCAAACCAGTTGCCTTTATCCAGCATCTCCCGGGCCGTGGTCAGGTTGCGCGCCTCCATGATATTGGCTTCCAAAGCGCCGTTGTTGGCAATAAAAGTGAAAAGGGTTAGGACAAAGAGTAGGAGCAGATGGATGGTTGCACGTTTCATGTCTTAGGTGCTTTTTGTTTAATCACTGTTAACCGTTGGTCAATTGTTTCTGGTGGCGAAAGCCAAGGACCAGATTCCTTAAATAGACAATGGCCCCGCCTGCCTGTCCGAGAAAGAGAATAGGGTCAAGCCGGAAGGCGGCATAGATAATGATCATCCCCGATCCGATGAGACTGATGATCCAGAATCTGTTCGACAACACCGACTCCTTCTGCGATTCCGAATCGATCCATTGCAGGATAAAACGGAAGGTAAAGATGATCTGTCCCAAGGTCCCCCAGATCTTTAGCCACAACGGGATATCGCTGTTGCTGATGATCTCTTTCAGGTTGCCCGGCGCACTTGAAAAAAGATAAGCCAGGCTCGCGACCGGAACTAAATAAACCACCCACCGGAATACAGGCATTAAGGTCTGCCACTGTTTCTTCAGATGGAGATTGCGGATATAGATGAAATAGACGATCAGTTGACCCAAAACGATGGCAAAATCTTTGCGCAGGATCCCGTAGATAAAAAAGATTATAGCACCCATCAGGCTCAGTTGCCAGAACAGCACCGGCGAGAGGGGCCTACCCGCCTTTTCCGATTGAAACCACTGGACAATCATCCGGGCGGCAAACAGGAGTTGGGCGATGATCCCAACAGAAAAGATCAAAAGATGGTTTTGCATCATCCTTTTTTAGCGATTTGATAGCGTATATAACGGTTGCTCATCCACCGGTAGGCGAAGAGGTCGGCTGTCGGTCCAAGCAACCTGTTCCACATATGGTATTTCGATTTCCCGGCTACCCGCGGAAAATGGCGCACCGGCACCTCTTTGACTTTACCCCCTTCTAACTGTACCAGCGCCGCCAGAAAACGGTGCATCCCCTTAAAGAAAGGGATCTTCTTCGCGATGTCGGTCCGGATCACCTTCAATGGGCAACCGGTATCGGACACCCCGTCGTGGGTGAACGATCGCCTGACCGAGTTGGCTATCTTCGAGGAGAGGTTTTTTACGAAGGAATCTTTGCGGTTCACCCGGATCCCGGTCACCATCTCATAATCATCGGCATATGCCATCAGCAGATCAAAATCCTGCGGCGAGGTCTGCAGGTCAGAATCGATATAACCTGCAAATTTAGTATCCACATGATCGAATCCCGCTTTCATCGCGGCACTTAACCCGGAGTTCTTTGCCAGATGGATATAGCTGAATAGTGGGTTCTGCTCACAAAGGGTTTCAATCATCTCCCCGCTCCGGTCGGTCGATCCGTCGTTGACAAAAAGAATTTTTGCACCTGTTGCAGTGCGGTTGAGATAATCGGATAACTCTTGTCCAACCCGTTGAAGATTATCCTCTTCGTTATACACGGGGACAATAATGGTGAGCGTTAATTGTTCATTCATAAATTGAAATCAAGGCATAATCAAATGCTTTGCAAATATAAGAATATATACAAAGAGCTATATATTTTGATTATTAATTTTAATGCTTAGATTTACAGTGTATTAACAAATGTTCGGGGAACATGAAACGGCTTGGTCTAATTGCATTATACAGTCCAGATTAGCAAAATCACCCCCTTCGGGACAAACAAATTTTGAGTATCTTTGCAAAAGAAATTCAGTTTTAAACAGATTAAAGATATTACGGAAATTGTCCATGAAGAACACCAGGAACTTTTGCATCATTGCCCACATTGACCACGGAAAGAGCACGCTGGCTGATCGTCTGCTCGAAAAGACGCAGACCATCAGCGAACGAGATATGGAAGCCCAGGTGCTTGACAATATGGACCTCGAAAAAGAACGCGGCATCACCATCAAGAGCCACGCCATCCAGATGGAGTATTTCCATAACGGCGAGAAATACCTGCTCAACCTGATCGATACCCCCGGGCACGTCGACTTCTCCTACGAAGTATCCCGTTCCATCGCAGCCTGCGAAGGGGCGTTGCTGATCATCGATGCCACACAAGGGATTCAGGCCCAGACCATCTCCAACCTCTATCTGGCTATCGAGCACAACCTGGAGATCATCCCGGTGCTCAACAAGATGGACCTTCCCAATGCGATGCCCGAAGTGGTCGAAGACCAGATTATCGAACTGATCGGCTGCAAACGCGAGACCATCATCCGCGCCTCCGGGAAAACAGGCGAGGGCATCGAAACTATCCTCGACCGCATTATCAATGAAGTTCCGGCTCCTAAAGGTGATCCCGATGCCCCGCTGCAAGGGCTGATCTTTGATTCGGTCTTTAACCAGTTCCGCGGCGTCATTGCCTATTTTAAGATTGCCAACGGCACGGTACGGAAAGGCGACCTGGTCAAATTTCTGGCTACCGATAAACAATATTACGTCGATGAGGTGGGTGTGCTGAAGATGGGACTGGAACCCCGCGAATCGCTCAGTGCCGGTGCGGTGGGCTACATCATCTCCGGCATCAAAACCGCCCGCGAGATCAAGGTGGGCGATACGATCACTACCGTGAAACAGCCCTGCGACTACGCCATCTCCGGTTTCGAAGAGGTGAAGCCGATGGTCTTTGCCGGTGTCTATCCGATCGATAGTGAGGATTACGAAGATCTGCGCTCAGCCATGGAAAAACTGCAGCTCAACGATGCCTCGTTAACCTATGTCCCCGAATCCTCCATGGCGCTCGGCTTTGGCTTCCGCTGCGGATTCCTCGGGCTGCTCCACATGGAGATCATCCAGGAACGGTTGGACCGTGAGTTCGACATGAACGTGATTACCACCGTCCCCAACGTATCCTACCTGATCCACACTAAGGGTGGAGAGTTGATGGAGGTCTACAACCCGTCGGGCATGCCCGATGCAACATTGATCGATCTGATCGAAGAGCCCTATATCAAGGCCCAGATCATCACCCGCTCCGAGTTCATTGGCGCGATTATGACCCTCTGCCTCGATAAACGTGGTATCCTGAAAAAACAGGATTACCTGACAGCCGACCGAGCCGAGCTCACCTTCGATATGCCCCTTGGCGAGATCGTCTTCGACTTCTACGATAAACTGAAAAGTATTTCGAAAGGCTATGCCTCTTTCGACTACCATATCACGGGATACCGCCCGGCCAAGCTGGTGAAGCTCGATATTCTGCTCAACAGTGAGCCGGTCGATGCCCTCTCCACGCTGATCCATTTCGATAACGCCTACAATTTCGGGCGCCGCATGTGCGAAAAATTGCAGGAGTTAATTCCCCGTCAGCAATACGACGTGGCGATCCAGGCGGCCATCGGTGCCAAGATCATTGCCCGCGAAACAGTGAAAGCCGTCCGTAAGGACGTAACGGCCAAATGTTACGGTGGCGATATCTCGCGTAAACGTAAACTGCTCGAGAAACAGAAGAAAGGGAAGAAACGGATGAAACAGGTGGGTAATGTCGAGGTGCCTCAAAAAGCCTTCCTCGCCGTACTGAAACTGGATTAATTACTGATGATATACAACAAAACCGCCCGGTGTTTCCGGGCGGTTTTGTTGTATATCAATTATTGATCTTTCTTACATGATCAGCTTATATCCTTTGCCATGAACATTGATGATCTCAATCCCCTCTTCATCTCTCAGATGTTTCCTTAGTTTGGTGATGTACACATCCATGCTGCGGGCATTAAAATAATTGTCATCGACCCAGATGGTCTTCAGTGCGAAGTTGCGCTCCAGCACCTTATTGGCGTTGACGCACAGCAGACGAAGCAATTCCGACTCCTTAGTGGTCAGTTTGGTGGTATCGGTCGCATCCGATAAAGTCTGTTTCCGGGCATCAAACGTGAACCTGCCCAGTTTGAAGACCGATTGCGAGGTGTCGCCCTCACTGCCTATCCTGCGAAGTATCGCTTCAATGCGGAAGATCAGCTCTTCCATGCTGAACGGCTTGGTCATATAATCGTCGGCCCCGATCCGGAACCCCTCGATCACATCCTCTTTCATATTTTTGGCAGTCAGGAAAATAATCGGAATCTCAGTATTAATCATCCGGATATCCTTGGCAAGGGTAAACCCATCTTTCTTGGGCATCATCACATCGAAGATGCAAAGATCATAAAGGTTTTTCTGAAACCCTTTGTATGCGGCTTCCCCATCAGGAAAAAGATCCGTGTCGTACCCTTTGGCAATCAGGTATTCGCGAAGCAATAACCCGAGATTTTCATCATCCTCTGCAAGAATTACTTTAATGTTCTTTTCCATAGTTACTGACTATTTTTTACCGGGAAATAGATCCTAAAACGGGTCCCTTTCCCGATTGTACTTTCTACCTTTATCTTTCCATTGTGCACATCAACGATACGCTTAACATACGATAAACCCAACCCGAATCCTTTTACATTATGCACGTTACCGGTAGGAACCCGGTAAAAACGCTCAAAAATCTGACTCTGGTGTTCCTTCGGGATCCCAATCCCGTGGTCTTTCACCTGTACCACCACCCAGTTGTTTTTGTTCTCGGTCAACAACTCGATGACCGGCTTCTCTTTACTGTATTTTACTGCATTGTCCAGTAAGTTGAAGATGACATTGGTGATATGAACTTCATCCCCTTTAATATACGAATTTTCCGCCAATAATTGGGTGTGTATTTCACCCTGTTCGGTGGTGACCCTGATCTCAAAGTTAGCGGCGACTGTCGATACTAACTGGTTGATGTCAATTTGCGAAAATTTCAGCTTTAACCTTCCTTCGTTGAATACCGCCATCTGTAAAACCTTCTCCACCTGGTTGCTCAACCTTTTACTCTCATCAAAAATCACGCCAGAAATATGGTCAATGGTTCGAGGGGTATGACTCACCGAATTGTCCTTCAACATCTGCGAGGCCAGAGAGATCGTCGAGATCGGAGTCTTCAACTCGTGGGTCATATTGTTAATAAAATCGTTCTTAATCTGCGATAGCTTTTTCTGTCTTAGGATGATCTGAAGCGTGACCACAAAGATACTGATAATGATCACCGTCAGCATGATCGACGGAAATACCAGGTAAGCCGTAGCTTTCAGCATCTCGCTCTGTTGTTCGGGGAAATAGATGCACAGGTAATTGGGCTTCAACTGATTTTCATCCTGAAACAAGAGGCGTTTATAAACCCTCTTCTGGTTCGGATTATAATCCACATCGCCCATCACGTAAAGCGATTCTTTGTCAACCTGCGATTGGATCGAAAACTTGTAATCCAATAGAATCTCCTTACTCTTTAATTCAATGTCCAACTGCTCTTTCAGAAAAGAGAGAAAATCAGGCGAGATCCTCTCCGTTATTGGCATCTCCGAGCGTTCCTGCATGTAACCCTGAAACCGCAGCTTCTGGGCACGCTGGGCATTCTTCCGGTCGTATGAGCTTTGCATGCTCTGTATCTGGATCTGTGTTGAGCTGCGCGATTGCCTGAAATCTTGCCCGTTAATATTTTGTTGAGTGTAGTTGTTGTAGGTAACCGATATCTCACCCGTCTGCCCAAGTTTACTTAACGATTCGGAGGGATCTGAATAAGGGAAATACCCCATTCCCAGCCCGGGAATAACATCCGGGACATTGTGCTCGGCATCCAGCTTGTAAAACAACTCTATCTCCTGATAATCGATCCAGTCATTGACATCATTCAACGCCCGGTTAACCAGAAAACTGAAGTTCCTTTCCTGCAGTTGTGCCGTCTTTCGTATAGTCCTCAACTGTACCCAAACCATTGCTGCAACTGCAATTGCCATCACGAAACCAAGTGTGTAGATCATCCTTCTGCTCATAACGCAAAGATATATTTTATAATCTGTTACGGCGCTGATCCTTAACAATATTTAACAACAGCGCGTGAGCCGCGACGAAAAAAGAGTGATTTTTTTATTCGATTCTGAAAAATGATAGGATTTGGCCAGACGGTGATCTGCCAGCCCCAGGGCCGTCAAAGACTGCCCTTAATTAGTCAGGATAGGGGAGGGGGGTAAAACCCCTTTCATTGTTCAGTATCGGGGAGCTTCAGCATCGCTGCTTTAGCCGCGTTCTGCTGGGCCTCTTTCTTCGAGTACCCCTCACCGCTGCTTTTCTTCTCTCCGTCGATCACTACCTCTGAACGAAACGGAGCCTTCTCGCTGCCACCGTCTGTCCTGGCCACCGTGTTGAATTCGACGTTCTTCTTGTTCTTCTGCCCCCACTCGATCAGTTGGCTCTTGTAGTTGGAGTCGCTCTTCTCCAGTTCGTTGATGTCGATAAATTCGGAGAAGATCTTTTTGGTGATGAAATGTTTGGCTGCTGAATAGCCGTTGTCCAGGTAAATGGCGCCGATAAAGGCTTCCAGCACGTCGCCGTAGATATGGCTGCTTTCGTTAACCGAGTTGGTGTTCGACAGGACGAAACGGTTCAATCCCATACGAAAGGTCAGTTGGGTCATATAACTCCTGTTCACGATGCGCGATCGGAGCTGGGTCAGGAATCCTTCATCCTTCCCCGGGAAACGGTTGTACAGATAATCCGCGACAACGGCTCCCAGGATCGCATCGCCCAGGTATTCAAGCCTTTCATTGTTGACCGTATTCCCCATCGCATCGACCGTGGAGGCCGATTTGTGGATAAAGGCCATATCGTAAAGCTTGAACTTTAACGGACTGAAACCGGTCAACGCTTTGATAAATGAATAAAACTCCTTTCTTGGTGTAGAAAAGAGTTTTATTTGATACCTCAAATTTCTTATCACGTACTATGATAGTTTTTTGAAGATTACTGTTCCGTTGTGTCCTCCAAAACCGAAAGTGTTACTCATCACGATGTTGAGCTCGCGCTTCTTGGCTTTGTTGAACGTGAAATCAATTTTGGGGTCAATTTCCGGGTCGAGTTCAAACTGGTTGATCGTCGGGGGGACTATGCCATTCTGCATGGCCATGATCGAAGCGATGGCTTCGACAGCTCCGGCGGCGCCCAGCAGGTGCCCGGTCATCGATTTGGTTGAGCTGATGCTCATCTCGTAGATATGATCCCCAAAGACTTTCTTAATAGCCTTTGGCTCTGCAATATCACCCAGACCGGTCGAGGTGCCGTGAACATTGATATAATCCACTTCCGAAGGCTGGATGCCGGCATCGGCCAGCGCCCGTTTCATCACCAGGGCAGCGCCGTATCCCTCCGGATCTGGAGCTGTCATGTGATAAGCATCGGTCGACATGCCTCCGCCAATTAATTCGGCGTAGATGGTTGCACCGCGTTTTACCGCATGTTCATACTCTTCCAGGATCAAGGCTCCTCCGCCTTCGGCCATCACAAACCCGTCACGATCTTTGTCGAAAGGGCGGGAAGCGGTCTTCGGATCATCATTGCGGGTGGATAACGCTTTCATTGAATTGAAACCGCCCACACCAGCTTGATTAATCGCCGACTCCGATCCTCCGGCAACAACGATATTGGCTTTCCCCAAACGGATCAAGGTGGCTGCCTCAATCATCGCATGGGTCGAAGACGCACACGCCGTTACCGTAGTCATGGTCGGTCCTCTGAAACCATATTGCAGCGCAATATTCCCGCTGGCCATATTGGCAATCATCTTGGGAATAAAGAACGGAGAAAATCTGGGGGTCTCAGGGGTCTTGTTGTATTCAGTCACTTCCTGTAAGAAAGTGTCCAATCCGCCAATACCGGCTCCCCAAATCACGCCTACTTCGTCCTTGTCTATCTTCTCCAGATCCAGCCCCGAGTGTTTGATGGCCTGACCGGCAGCAATATAGGCAAATTGGGCATACATGTCGTGTTTGCGGACTTCTTTCCGGTCCAGGTAATCATTCGGATCGAAATTCTTGATTTCACAGGCAAACTGCGTTTTGAACTTTGATGCGTCAAAACGAGTAATGGGGCCGGCACCGCTAACCCCATTAACCAGGCCTTCCCAGAATTCGTCTATGTTCTTACCCAGCGGGTTGATTGTGCCTAATCCGGTTACAACAACTCGTTTTAATTCCATAGTCAGTTATAAGACCGTTATTACGTAACTGGAAAATTACTTCGCGTTTTCTGTGATGTAGTTGATGGCATCACCTACTGTGCCGATTTTTTCAGCTTGATCATCGGGGATGGCAATGTTGAATTCTTTTTCGAATTCCATAATCAACTCAACAGTGTCGAGTGAATCTGCGCCAAGGTCGTTAGTGAATGAAGCTTCTGGAGTAACTTCGCTTTCGTCAACACCTAATTTGTCAACAATGATCGCTTTAACTTTAGCCGAAATGTCAGACATAATTTTAAATTTTACTGTTAATACTATTTATTAAATTTGTACACTGGATTTTTATCCAAGCGTGTGCAAAGTAACAAAGAAAGAAATTGAACTTCCAAATATTTGTCCGAAATTGTATCCAATCGGAGCTTAAAATCTCCTCATTTCGATCGACTTGGAATTTATTGTTCGAATATTCAAATTTTTAATGATTGTAACTAAAAGATAATGAAGAATATAGCAATCTTTGCCTCCGGGTCTGGCTCTAACGCCGAAAATATCATCCGCCATTTCCAAAACCACCCCTCGGTGCGGATCGACTCGGTTTGGTCGAATAATAAAGGGGCTTTCGCCCTCGAAAGAGCCAAACGTCTCGGTGTCGAGGCTCATGCCTTCTCCCGCCACGATTTCTCCGGCTCAACCACCCTTGCCGATGAACTGAAAAAAAGAGAGATTGACCTGATCGTGCTGGCCGGATTCCTCTGGCTGGTGCCACCCGTCTTTATCCGCGAATTTAAAATCGTCAACATCCATCCGGCCCTGCTCCCTAACTACGGCGGAAAAGGAATGTACGGCGATTTCGTCCACCAGGCGGTGATCGAAAACGGCGAGAAAGAGTCGGGCATCACCGTCCACCTCGTCGACGAACATTACGACCGGGGGATTACTCTCCTGCAGGCTAAATGTCCGGTCCTGCCCGACGACACCCCCCAAACACTGGCTGCCCGCATCCATCAGCTCGAATACGAGTTCTTCCCCAAAGCCATTGAAGATTATCTGACCCAAGGGGAATAGATTAAACGAGTATCCGTTAGATTACCTGATCAGAAACTGAATGTGCCACAAAGGGGGAACTAATAGTCACTAATAGTCATTGATAGTCATTAAGTGGTCATTAGGCGGATAAGACCATAAATGACGATCAGTGACAATAAATGACAATCAGTGACTATCCATGACGATCACTGACAACCGCTGACGAAAAGAAAACGGATAATTAAATTAAACAGATTCCGTCCATGAAATATCCACCCTATCTTCAGCAAGGCGATTACGTAGCACTGGTCTCGGCAGCCGGGAAAATCGACCGCGAACTGGTCGAACGGGGTGCCGCGATCCTGAAAGAGGAGGGTTTCCTCCCGGTCATCGGCCCTAACGCCTTCGAACAGTGTGGTGTCTTTGCCGGCGACGATGCCTGCCGTGCCGCCGACCTGCAATGGGCCCTCGATCATCCCGATATTAAAGCCATCTTCTTCTCCCGCGGGGGATACGGAAGCATCCGCACCTGGCAACTGATCGACTGGAGCAATTTTCTGCGTAACCCCAAATGGCTGATCGGTTTCAGCGACATCACCGTTTTTCATGCCTTTGCCAATAAACACCATATTGCTTCCCTCCACGGGGTGATGACTGCCTTCTTCGAGAAAGAGGGGGTAAAAACCGACAGCTACCGGCAGATGATCGGTCTGCTGAAAGGCCAATTCACCGATTATCAGCTTCAACCCCACCCGCTGAACCGCCCTGGCCTGGCCTCGGGAAGGCTGGTCGGGGGAAACCTCTCGATTATTCAGAGCATGAGGGGAACACCACTCGATCTGAATCCTGCCGGGAAAATCCTGTTTATCGAGGATATTGGCGAATATAATTACCATCTCGACCGGATGATGATGAACCTGAAAACCGGGAAAGTGCTGGAGGAGATCGCCGGTCTGGTGGTCGGTTATTTTACCGACATGAAAGAGGGGGAGGCCCCTTTCGGGAAAACAGCCTACGAGATCATCCGCGAAGCCGTCGAACCTTACCATTACCCGGTGGTCTTTGACTTTCCGGCCGGTCACGAACTGCCTAACCTGCCGTTGCTGATGGGCGGGAAGGTTAAGCTTGAAGTAACTGACGACGGGGTAAGATTTCATACATCGCGCTGAAGCCATGACTGAATCTGAGGAACTTGGAAAAAAGGGAGAGGCGATTGCCCGCGAATATCTGATAAAACAGGGGTATAAAATTCTGGCCCGGAACTGGTTCTGCGACCATAAGGAGATCGATATCATCTCCAGGTTCAATGACGAGATCGTGGTGGTGGAGGTAAAAACCCGCGAAGGCGATTATTTTGAAGAGCCGTGGGAGGCGGTCTCCCTGCGTAAGATCCGCAATATCGTCGAGGCTACCGAAGTCTGGCTGCTGAAAAACGAGATCGATCTGGAAACCCGTTTCGATGTGATCTCCATCATCTTCACCCGCGACAATCAATACGAACTGACCCACTTCCAGGGCGCTTTTACCCCTCCGGTCAATTAGTCGGCCCTTTATTGTTGAAAAATCCGGCTATCGCTGATCCGTTTAAACGACTCCTCAAGGATACTCACCATCTGAGACGGTAAAAAGGGTTTTGGCAGAAAATCATCAATTCCGGCAGCCTTGCACTCCTCTTCAACGGCAGGGATCCAGTCGGCCGTCATCCCGAGGATCACTGCCTTCGGTTCGCGGCGTTCGGCCTCTTCAATCGCGCGTATCTCCCGCGTCGCCTCAATGCCTGTCTTGACGGGCATCTGAAGATCCATCAGGATGAGATCATAATGGTTCTTGCTGAAGTGATCGATTGCTTCCTGTCCATCGTAGGCCACGTCGATTTCATACTGTTTCAATCCGAGTATCACCAGTTTACAATTCATCAGATTGTCTTCGGCCAACAGGATTTTTTTAAACATACTCTTTAGTTCAGAATTTTAGGAGCCGCAATATACAAAAAATGCAGTTTGACTAAAAAATATTAATTTCAGTCCTTGATAAAAATAAAGTAATTTTATTTTCACGCGATGAATATTGAGGAGTTTCGCGAGTATTGTCTCGCTGAAAAGGGTGCCGCCGAAGATTTTCCTTTCGGCGACGATACCCTGGTCCTGAAGGTGGGCGGTAAGATCTTTGCCTTGCTGAGCCTCGACGGGAGCGCTACCGCTAATTTGAAATGTGATCCTGAACGGGCCATCGGGCTGAGGGAGACTTACCCTTCCATTATTCCCGGTTATCATATGAATAAGAGACACTGGAACACGGTTCAGCTCGACAGCCCCCTTCCCGATGTGCTGATCAGGGAGCTGATCGACCATTCTTATCAGTTGGTCTTTGCATCATTGCCGCGTAAAACGAGAGAAGAGATTGAAACAACAGACAATTAGAGATGAAGAAATATCAATTAAACGGCGCCGAATTTATCGAGCTGATCAAATTGCTGAAACTACTCAGGATTGCCGAATCGGGAGGCCAGGCTAAGATGATGGTCGACGAGGGGGAGGTAACCCTGAACGGGCAACCCGAGAGTCGCAAACGGGCCAAGCTCCGCGCGGGCGACGTGGTCGGCATCTTCGGCGAACAGATCCGCATCGAACCGTAACCTCCATCCTTTTTTTGTAAATCGTTGCAAGAGAAACGACCGGCATTGTTGCCCACCTTTCTCCGGAAGGGTTGTGCCTCACCGAAAGGTCCAACCACCGGTTCCCTCTTGTTATCTCCTTCCGGGGACCCACCTCCAAAAAAACGGGGTATGATGCGTTAATGACAGGGGCGTACTTGATCGTCGGGGCGCGACTGGACGCAAGCCTTTGTCCGCGGAGCGAGCATAGAGTCGCACCCCGACTTCCTGCATTTATGTCATTGGTTAGGCGCGAAGTGGAATGAGTAATCTCAGGAATAAATACTATTTGGGATTATAAAAGCGAATGCTTATTAATTATCTTGTCTGAGAAAAATGATCAGGAGGCGATCGCGAAGCACAAATCCGGCCTGTTTGTCCGATCGTTAGTGCAAAGAATCTGATAAGCTTTTCCAAAGTTTCAAACTTTGGAAGAGTTCTATCTGGACAACCATATGTTACGGCAGGCCTGAAAGGTCGGCATGTGACAGCATAGGGTGTGAGCCCTGTGAAAAGGAGCGACAGAGGAAACCGGAGGTCTGAAAGACCGGCATGTGTTGACCGGATTTGATGAATTTGTTTTGTGTCGGTTCAATACACACCGGCCTTTCAGGCCTTTGAGGTACTATCGCTGACCGTTCCCACAGGCCTGACGGCCTGTGCTTTCACCTATCGGACCTTCGGCCCTTTGATCGGTTTATTGCTCATGACAGGGGCTTCTCCTTATTTTTCAAAAACGCTCCTAAACAACTGTCAATCAATAAGTATACTCCCAAAAATGGGCATGATGCGTTAATGACAGAGAAAATGCTTCCCAGGATAGACCATCCGGGGACTTCAGAGACGAAATTTGCAATTCCCTACCTTTTGCTGTAATCTTTCTACGGTATAACTGACGGGGCCAAATCTCAATAACCCCGGGTGTAGCATAGCGTAACCCGGGGCAAAGACACTAATCTTCAACCGGCGCATCGTAGTCCTTCCTTCAATGTGCTCTCCTCGCCCTGTCCCGAGTAACGGAGTGAATTCGGGATTGCGCCAATTTCCTCCCCCCTGAAAATCTGTAATCGTCTACCTTTAGATCAGTTAGCACATCTTGGAGAGTACTATGAACAGAAACTCTTTTGAAATTTGAAAAGGGTTTAGGTCATTGTTTCGGGAAGGACAAAATATTGGCAGAAAATAATGGTTCGTTCATTTGTTCCACCCCGTCCGGGGCGGGCGAATCATTTTCGTACCATTTCTTCTACCGATATTTCGTGCCTAACGGCACGAGGGTATAACGTTCCAGAGATAATTCCATTTTTTATCCTCTTTTTCTCCAATGTCGAAAAAACACTTTCCCAGCAGAGATTCCTCGCTTCGCATACCAATAACATAAAAAGGGGTTGCAGTACGTCGGGGTGCGACTGGACACAAGCCTTTGTCCGTGGCCCGAGCATCGAGTCACACCCCGACTTCTTGTATTTCTATCCCAGGTAAGAGTACATTCCCCCTTCGCGGCGAGTATGTTCAATAAAGTGTGTCAGAGTTAAGAATAATAAAAAAATAACTTTGGC
>CAZWBR010000055.1:0-20544 GCA_964632305.1 uncultured Prolixibacteraceae bacterium | reverse complement strand
ATTTTCTCTTGCGATAATAAACCTTAAGAATATGATGGCAAACATACGAGGAACCTTAGAGAAACCATAGAGATACCCCGGAGATGGTACGAGGATTATCCCCCTTTCGTGAGGCGATTGGATCGGATTAAATGTGAGGTCAGGATTTTTCTCCTTCTTTATTGGATCGGCCGGATAAAGGAGATGACCGGGAAAAGGGAGATGCTCTTTCAGCCTGATATCTGTGAATTCCCTGAAAATAACCGGAAGATCCTCTTTGGGGGGATCTTCCGGTTGTGTTTTTATTAAGTTCAACCTGTAACTATTGGTCGGATGACTGAATAATCGTGGATTATTACAGGTCCTGGCCCGGTCGTATTTAGTAGATCAGGGTGACGGCTCCGCTTTGTCGGTGTCTCCGATCCAGGAAATCGACATATTCCAGTACCCAGATATAGTTGCCGGGTGAAGCGTTTTGTCCATTCTTCGTTTTGCCGTCCCATCCCACTATTTCGTTTTCGGTTTCGAAGACAATATCGTTCCAACGGCTCATGATTCGCAGGTGGTACCCCTCGTCTTTGATTCCCGGGGAGTAAAGCCGGAATTGGCGGTCAATCTCCTTGGGAGCGTTGGGCGAGAAAGCGTTGGGTGGGAAGATTTTATTAAAGGCGACCAGGATGCTTTGTGATAGGGTATCGGAGCAGAGAAATTCATTATAAGCGGTCAGCAGGGCGTGCTGAGCTCCGGTCCCGGCGAACCGGTGTTCAGGGTTTTCTTCCGTGGAAGAACCCTGGTCGCTGAAATTCCACAAATAGTCTGTCGCTGAACTGCTTAGATTGGTGAACTTCACTACCGGATTGTCGTTGTAAACGATCGGATGATCGAGTTCGAACGCGGCCACCGGGTTTGGATGGGTCGTGATCAGCTCCGGCTTGTCGGTCTGGTTACTGCAACCGGTTAGGGTTGAGGTGGCCCGCAGCGCGATGGCGAACTCCTGAGCGGGTGTACGATAGATGTGATCGGTTTCCGAACCGATGTCGGTTGCCCCGTCACCAAAATCCCAGTTAAAGTCCAGCTGATCGATTGGATCGATGGCTGCCGCTTCAAAATTAACCTGAAGCGGGGTGCATCCCAGCAGGGAAGAAGCGGTAAAATCGAAGATGGGTTTCCTTTTAACCAGGATTGTCGCCGGTTTGGAGACACAGTTGTATTTTGAGATGACCTGCAACCCGATTGTGGCCTGGGGTTTGTTTTTCAGGTCGAAGATAAAAGGTCCCTGCGTGGTTAGCGGATCGGTGATAATCTCATCCGCATCGAAAGCCGACAGATCCCATTGATAGTGGTCTTGATCGTCGGCTGAACCAAGATAAGAGACCTGGTTTTCGCCTGCATTGAGGCATTCATCCGGCGAAAGGGAGAACCCTGCCGTGGGGATCGGGGCCACATAGACCATGCTGTCGATCTTCACCCAGTTGGAACAGCCTTCATCGGTGGTCACGGTCAGCTTGACATTATAGAACCCATCGTTCATATAGGTATGGCTCCCGTTTCCATCGGTTTTCTTTTCCGGGTTCGTGTTGTCGCCCCATTCCCAGTTGTATTCAGCGACATTCTCCGTGTTGGTGGCCAGTATCGAGGCGGTGAAGGGTTCGCAGCCCAGGGTGTCTGTTCCCGTTAGGCTTAACAAGGGGATGACTTTAAGATTGCTGAGCGTTGTCTTGTTCTCGCAACCTTGTTGCACCACTTTTAGTTCCAGGTTGCGATCGGCTTTGTTTATACCCAGGGGGATGATCTCGTGATGGGCCCCGACTTCATTTTTGACGGTGTCGTTGCCAAAGATCCAGATAAACCGTGTGATATCAAGATCTGCATCACCCTGGTAGAGGGCATCGAGGTTATAACCCTGGCATTTTTCGGCATCGACCATCAGACCGACGGTGGGCGTTTTGTGAAAGCCGACCGTAAAAGCCGTGTCTGTGGTGCAGGAATACTGGTCGGTAGCTTTCAACAGGATAGGGTAGGTTCCATAGTTATTCACGGTAACCTTCAGCCCGTCAATAGTGGCTAACGGGCTTTCGAGAGAGAGCACACCTTTGTCGGCCGTGACAGCCAGGGTGGTCATTTTCTCTCCGCAGATCAACGTGTCGAGTTGGGTGAGATCGAGCTTGGGGTATTCGTGGACCGACACCTGAACCGAATCCTTTAGCGTACAGTTTTTATCGGTGGTTAATCGGACCAGGTATTTTCCCGGCTCATTTACCTCAATCGTCCGGGTACTGGCCCCGGTGCTCCAGGCATAGCCGGTGTGGGTTCCGGGATCAAGCGTGAGAATGTCCCCTTTGCAGATATTTTCGGTTTCGCGGAGCAGCGATACCGGCAACGGATTGGCGTTAACGGTAAATTCTGCCGAGCCTTGGCAGATTCCCCGGGTGGCAACCACCGAATAGACCGTTGGGACGAGTGCTTTAGCTACCGGATTGGAGAGCGTAGGGTCCGATAAGGTCCCATCGTTGGGCAGCCACTGATAAACAGCCGGATAATCTTTTTGATTTAAACGGATGGTGTCGCCACTGCAGGTGGTGAAATCCCGTTTTGAACTGAATGAAACCGTATTGACCTGGAGTTCAATGGTGGCAGTTAAATTTACCTCCGGGTCGCCCGGCATATCGCCATATTCGATAATATAGCCCTGGGGATAATAGGGATCTTTTTTTCCACTGTTATCAACGGGATTTAAGTGTCCGACATTGGGTAAATCATTCCATCCGAAAGTATTATCGGTAAACATAGAGATGTGGCCATAATCTTCATCTCCGTTTTGATTTGGTTCGTAACCATTGGTGGGGTTTGAGTCATTCCATTTATGCCAGTTATGGTAAAAACCTTCTATAATGCCGTTATTGGCAGGGTCTCTTTTTGCCATTTCCCCGGTTCCTCTCCAGAACAGCATCCCTCCGTTCAACCCTTCAGGCCCGGTAACCCATTTCCACAGATTTTCTGTTTCGGTATCGGAAGCTCCAATCCAGCCCATCCCGTTGGTCTTTAGCCGGATAAAGTCATCTTCTTCCTTTAGGGTTATGGTGGCCAGGTAGCCTTTTAACCCGAATAATTTCATCTCGTCCGATTCGGCTTCGGCCTTTGCATCGGTCCAGTAGATCCCCGGCTTTGGAATGTACCGGTAAAAATGGCCTGTTTTCGGCAGATAATCGGCGTCGTTGAGCGAGATCGTTATTTTGCGCGAACCTACGGTAGGGGTGGCGCTGTTATTCCGGTACCGGATTAACCGAACCGCCTCTTCAAATTCCTTCACGCCGGCATTTCCCGAAAGAGTTAAATAGCCCTGATAGTCGTACCATTGGCTTTTGATATTTCCGGTACTTCCCTCGATGAACAAAGTGTCCTGTCCCTGGATGTACCCTTCGCTGACAGAGATTTTCAAGCTGGTTAACGTTGGAGTCCCTTCAATGGTGAGGTTCGGGACAATGTTAAAAGCTTCGGTACAATACTGAACCGCTCCGTCCTGATTTGTTTTAATCGAGAGTGGTGATTCCTCGCCGTTTGCCGAAAGGAGTGTTGCAAGAACACTGCAAAGAATAAGTAATGGTTTTCTCACTGGTTGTGCCCCGAAAAATATTTCATGAATTGGGCACGTTCGTACATACCCGGATTGGGAAGGCTGGTATAGCTGAGCCGGCCCCTGAAATCGCTGATCTGTTTGAAATTCCATTTGTTCATGAAACTTCGGAGATAATCGAGCATCTCATCGATTTGGTTAAAGCCATTCAGGTAAAGGGTTGAACAAAGCTGTGTTACTTTGGCGCCTGCCAGCAATTGTTTGACCATCGCCTCGCCGTCGTGAACGCCGGTTGAGGCGGCAATATCGATGTTGCGCACTTTGCCCGAAACGATACCGACCCATCTCAGCGAATGACGAATATCGGAGGGGGAGCTGTAGATGTTGGAGGAGGTAAAATTCAGATCTTCCACATTAATATCGGGTTCGTAGAAGCGGTTAAACAGGACCACCGCCGAAGCGCCGTTGGCATAAAGCTTATCGACGAACCCCACAAGATTGGTAAAGTTGCTTCCAATCTTCATGGCCACAGGGATCCTGACCGCTTTTTTAACTTCGGTCAGGATGTCGAGATAGCGGTATTCGATATCGTTCGACGAGGCTTTCCGGTCGGTAGGAACGATGAAGGCGTTTATTTCGAGGGCATCGGCACCAGCCTCCTGAAGCTGACGGGCAAAGGCAATCCATTCGTTGCTTGAGACACAATTGACGCTGGCAATCACGGGGATGGAAACTGATTCTTTTACCTTACGGATAAATTCAAGATGTTTCTGTACTGAATTTTCGCGGATATAACCTGTGATATAGTCGCTGGCTTCGGGATAGGCATTGTATTGTGCCTCTTTGTCAATGATCGAGTTGACCTCATTGTTGATCTGTTCCTCAAAAAGCGATTTCAGTACGATGGCCCCAACGCCTTTCTTTTCCAGTTGAACGATTTTTTCAACTGAATTGGTCAGGCCGGAACTGGCGACTACGATTGGATTCTTGAGGGTCAGACCCATATAGGTAGTTTGGAAGTTTGGCATATCAGGGGTTTTAATAGTTTATCAATAGTTATTCTTAGTTTGTGTATGACCGGGCGCCAAAAATATGGCTGCCGATTCGGACCATGGTACTGCCTTTTTCAACCGCGATGGTATAGTCGTCGGACATACCCATCGAAATTTCCCGAAAGTTATCATTTTCGTTAAAATAACGATCTTTCAGTAGTTTAAATATCCGGTTAAGCTCATAAAATTCGCGCCCGACCTGATCTTTATCGTCCGTGAAAGTGGCCATTCCCATCACCCCGACGATTTGTGCGTTTTTTAACGCTGCATATTCAGGGGAGGATAAAAGCGCCATCGCTTCTTCGATGGTAAGCCCGAATTTGGTCTCTTCTTCGGCAATATGAAATTGTAACAAACAAGGAATGATCCGGTTCACTTTTTCAGCTTCGGTGTCGATGGTTTTCAGAAGTTTTAAACTGTCGACGGCATGGATCATTGAAACAAAAGGGACAATGTATTTCACCTTGTTGGTTTGCAGATGCCCGATAAGGTGCCATTCAATGTCATTGGGCAGATTTGCCTGTTTGCGAGCCATTTCCTGTACTTTGTTCTCACCGAAACGGCGTTGCCCTGTTTGATAGGCTTCCATTATTTCCTCCTCACTTCTTGTTTTGGAGACAGCCACCAGCTTAACCTTTTCGGGTAAGCTTTTCAGGATATCCTGGAGATTCTTCGCGATTGTCATTTGGAAAAAATTAACCTCCAAATTTAGCAAAAGAGGATGATTCCTGACAGGCTCAAATCTGAATTTTTCTTACAGGTTCAAGGTTTGGCTCCGACGAATACTGTTTTTCGTTTAATCGTTTGAAGATTAACATCGGAGCTGTTGGGTTCAATGGCGAAGTTTTAAGGTTTGGTTTTAACCTTTGGAAGTTCTACTTTTTTATAACTTTACCCCCGGGCAATAATATTGAGTCCAACACTGATATTTTATGAAAAGGAGCTTGTTGATAATTCTTTTTTTTGTGGGTATTTGGTCGGCTAAGGCACAGACTGAATTTAAGAAAGCCTTTTATATAGGGGCTAAAGGCGGAGTAACCGCTACCCAGGTGAGGTTCTATCCTAATGTGCAGCAATCTTTTTTACAGGGAAATACAGGGGGAATGGTTTTCAGGATGATTTCGGAGCCGCATATCGGAATACAGGTTGAGGTGAATTATCTTGAAAAGGGATGGCAGGAGAAACCATTGTCCACCGAGCCGGAGAAACAATATTTTCACAGGTTAAACTATATTGATATCCCGGTAATGACACACATCAATCTGGGAAAGAGAGCGCTCCGTTTCACGATAAACCTTGGTCCGGCCATGTCGTTTCTTTACAGTGAAGATCAGGGTTTTAAACCCGCCGGTGAGTTTCCTTCGGAAAGTGAATATGCCGAAGAGTACTGGAACCAGCCCATTGATTCGAAATTTGACTTTCTCTTTACCGGAGGGTTGGGAATAGAGTATCATATAAAAGAGGGCAGTGCCCTGTGTCTTGAGAGCCGGGTTTTTTATTCATTGCCCAACCTTTTTGATTCGGATAATTACAGCTATAAAGCGTCGCAGAGCAACGGGGCTCAAATCACCCTGGCTTACTTGTTCCGCCTTGACCGGAGAAAAAGATAGGCTGCCCGTTTTTTCAACGAACAGCCTTTCCATGTTTCGGGTCTGAATAAATTCTTATTCTTCAATAATCACGATCTTCTCGATTTTATCGCCCTGACGGATGGCGTCGATAACTTCCAATCCTTCGTAAACCTTACCGAAACAGGTATGGCGACGGTCGAGGTGCTGTGTGTTGCGACGGTTATGGCAGATAAAGAATTGAGAGCCGCCCGTATCGCGTCCTGCATGGGCCATAGACAATACGCCGCGGTCGTGGTACTGGTTGCCTCCATCGAGTTCGCATTTAATGGTATAGCCAGGTCCGCCGACGCCTGTTCCCTTAGGACAACCGCCCTGGATGACAAAGTCGGGGATCACACGGTGGAAAGTCAATCCGTCGTAGAACCCTTCTCTTGCAAGCTTTACAAAGTTGGCGACGGTGTTGGGGGCATCCTCTTCAAAGAAATTAACCTTCATAATGCCTTTCGCGGTATGAATTTCTGCTTTCAACATAATTATTCAAGTTATTTGTTTGTGCAAAGTTACAATCTTTCAGTTGAATTGTCGAATTCATTTTAAAGAGTGATCCGGTTGAAAGTATATTTGTTTAACAGTTATAATTTTTGAAATCTTTTGAGCATCACTGACAATAATATTCATTTCTGATCAAATAAGGATTATATTTGTGATTAGTCAAATCCTTAATAATTTTTCCCGAAGATCGAATGTTCGCGGGTAAACAGCAGAAACGATGATGATCCGACGTAATTTTCAAATAGCAGTCTTCCTGGTTGTGGTTTTTTTTGTGCAATCCTGTTCGGTTTCGCATCGTTACCGTCAAGCCGCCCGGACTTTTGAGATCGGGGAGTATTATAAGAGCGTTGCTGCTTACCGTAAGGTTTATCGCGAAGTGAGTGACCGAAACCGGAAAGCCGAGATACAGTTTAAGATCGCCGAGGCTTACTACCGGATCGGGCAATACCGCACGGCAGAGAATTACTACAAGAGTGCACTGATCAGAAATATGGGCGGGGCAGTGACCTATCTTCATTATGCAGACGTCCTTAGGGCAAATGGTAAATACAAAGAGGCTGAGACCAACTATCAGGTCTATCTCGATTCGGTGCCCGGTGACCAGCGGGCTCTTAATGGCCTTGAGTCGTGCCGGAAAACCCCGGAGTGGATACAGGCGCCGACCCGTTATAAAATAGAGAACCTGAAGGATATCAATTCCCGTTGGGCTGATTTTGCCGGTGCTTATGCCGGAGTGGTGGAGAATGAGATTATTTTTACCACGTCCCGTAAGGGGGTTACCGGGAAAAAAACCAATCCGATTACCGGAGAATATTATACCGATTTATTCAGGGCTAAGTTTAACCTTCAAAAAAGCAGATGGGATAAGCCGCAAAAACTCGATGAGCTGCTTGCCATCAACGGATACGAGGAAGATGGCGCCGCATCGTTTGACGCCAGGGGTACAACCATGTTTTTTACCCGGTGCCGTTATGACAAATCACAGGAGATGAGCGCCGAGATTTTCACCAGTACCCAGGTCGCCGGTCTTTGGGGTAGTCCCGTTCGGTTGGAAATTGGGAAGGACAGTTTAATGGCTGCTCATCCTTCCATATCATCGGATGGCAAGACGCTGTTTTTTGTCTCCGACCGAATCGGAGGGTTTGGAGGAAAGGATATTTGGATGGCGGAGAACACCGGGGACAAATGGGGGAAGCCGGAAAACCTCGGGGCAGAAATAAATACTTCGGGGGACGAGCTGTTTCCCTGTATCCGCGATAATGGTGAACTTTATTTCGCTTCGAATGCCCATCCGGGGATGGGAGGCTTGGATATTTTCAAAGCTGTAAAGAACGGGCAGGGTAAATGGGTGGTTGAAAATATGAAATCACCCGTTAATTCGGTGGGAGATGATTTTGCGATCTGTTTTTATCCTGGAGAAGAGAAGGGTCTTTTTACCAGTAACCGCGAAGGGAGCAGAAGAGATGATATTTATTCATTTGTACTTCCTCCCAAGGTCTACGAGATGGAAGGGGACATTTTCAATAAAGAAACCGGAGCACGGATTGATGATGCCTCGGTCAGGCTGATAGGCACAGACGGGACGATGCTTCGAATGAACGCGGATAACGGGAAGTTTAAATTCAAGCTCAAACCTGAAGTGGAATATGTGGTGGCTGCCTATAAAAAGGGTTTTCTGAATGCTAAGGCAGCAGCATCGACCATTGGATTGGAAGCGGGTAATGAGTTTAAGTTCCGGCTCGATTTGACCCCTGTGGATGTTCCGGTGAATGTTGACAATATTTACTATGAGTTTGGGAAGTGGGATTTGTTACCCAATTCGGTTACGGCGCTCGATAGTTTAGTCGATCTGCTTAACCTCAATCCGACGATCGTGATTGAATTAATGGCTCACACTGACTGTATAGGAAACGATGCCGACAATTTTACCCTTTCGCAGCGACGGGCTCAGTCGGTAGTCAGTTATTTGATCTCGAAGGGCATTCAACCGGGCCGATTGGTGGCTAAAGGATATGGGGAGACCGCTCCAAAAACAGTAACCAAAAACATCGCAAAAGAATATCCTTTCCTTAAACAGGGCACCGATCTTACTTGCAGTTTTATCGATGCACTTAAAGATGAAGCTCAGCGTGAGATCTGTCATCAGATCAACCGTCGCACCGAATTCCGGGTGCTCTCTTCCGATTATCGGGAGAAATTTGATCAGTAACCGATTGGGATCACTCTTTCTTATGGCCTAAAGTTGTCAAAAAGTTATTAATTTTGCACAACTTTTTGGATCAGTGATGTCCTGTATGGGCATTAAATCCGGTTTTATAATTATTCTAATTCAGTATGAGCAGCGATAACAGATATAACCTTAGAGGTGTTTCGGCATCGAAGGAGGATGTGCATAACGCTATTAAGAATATTGACAAGGGGCTTTATCCCAAAGCTTTTTGTAAGATTGTCCCCGATATTCTGGGGAGCGATCCGAATTACTGTAATATCATGCACGCCGACGGGGCGGGAACCAAATCTTCATTAGCTTACCTCTACTGGAAAGAAACGGGCGACTTGTCAGTCTGGAAAGGAATTGCACAGGATGCTGTGGTCATGAACCTGGACGATCTGCTTTGTGTCGGGGCCGTCGATAATATCCTGCTTTCTTCAACGATTGGACGGAATAAGAGTAATATCCCCGGAGAGGTGATCTCGGCAATTATCAGCGGAACTGAAGAATTATGCAGCGAACTCCGCGATTTGGGTATTAATATTTACCCCACCGGCGGTGAAACAGCCGATGTGGGCGATTTGGTCCGAACGATAATTGTCGATTCAACGGTTACCTGCCGTATGAAACGTTCAGAGGTAATCTCTGCCGATCGTATTCAGGCGGGGAATGTCATAGTTGGCCTTTCTTCATCCGGTCAGACAACCTATGAAAGGGAGTATAACGGTGGAATGGGGAGTAATGGTTTGACTTCGGCCCGTCACGATGTCTTTGCCAAATATCTGGCTGAGAAATATCCTGAGAGTTACGATCCGTCAGTACCGTATGATTTAGTTTATTCAGGTAACAAAAAGCTGACCGATGAGATCACCGGTCTTGGTCTTGACGCCGGGAAACTGGTCCTTTCACCGACCAGAACTTATGCTCCGGTGATTAAAAGGGTCTTGGATAGTTATCGTGGAAATATTTCCGGGATGATCCATTGTTCAGGCGGAGCTCAGACTAAAGTTCTTCATTTCGTGGATAATGTACATGTGATCAAAGACAATATGTTTGATAATCCTCCACTTTTCAGTCTGATTCGCGAACAAAGCGGGACCGACTGGCAGGAGATGTATAAAGTGTTTAATATGGGGCATCGCTTCGAAATTTATACCGATGAGCAGACCGCCGAAGGAATATTGACGATTGCCCGGTCTTTCAATATGGATGCCAAAATTATCGGACGGGTAGAACCGTTTAACGGGAAAAAGGTTACCATTCATTCTGAATACGGAACTTTCGAGTATTAGCCGGACTAATATCGATAGGAAATCCTCCGGGAAGAGGTTAATAAAAGTTAGTCGTTCATTATTCATTTTCATGATTCTATATGTCAGATAATTCGCTTTTAGATAAATTTGAAGGTATTCAGATCCGTTTTGAAGAAGTGTCACAGCAGATTACCGATCCCGGTGTGATGTCGGATATGAAACGGTATGTGAAACTAAACCAGGAATACAAACAGTTGGATGCATTGGTCCAGTCCTTCACACGTTACAGGAATCTTTTGCACAATATTGATGAGGCCAAAGAGATTCTCGAGATGGAAACTGACGAGGATATGAGGGAGATGGCTCGTGAGGAACTGTCCGAAAGTGAGGAGAAAGTTTCAGCTTTTGAGGATGAGATCAAGATGTTGTTGGTGCCTGCTGATCCGGAGGATGGCAAGAATGCTATTCTGGAGATACGAGGCGGGACAGGAGGCGATGAAGCTGCCATTTTTGCAGGAGACCTCTACCGTATGTATTCCAAATTTTGCGATCGTGTGGGTTGGCGTATCGAGGTGACCAGTTGTACGGAGGGAACTTCGGGTGGTTTTAAGGAAATTGTGGCTAAAGTCACCGGTGAAAATGTCTATGGAATCCTGAAATATGAGTCAGGGGTTCATCGGGTACAGAGGGTTCCTCAGACCGAGACCCAGGGGCGTGTCCATACCTCAGCCGCTACGGTAGCAGTTCTTCCGGAGGCTGAAGAGTTCGATGTTGATCTGAAAGAGAGCGATATTCGTAAGGATACCTACTGTTCATCCGGTCCCGGCGGACAGAGTGTGAATACGACTTATTCAGCCATCCGGTTAACCCATATCCCAACGGGAATCGTTGTGACCTGTCAGGATGAAAAGTCGCAGTTAAAGAACCTGGCAAAGGCTATGACCGAGTTGAGGACCCGTATTTACAATATGGAATATCAAAAATACCTTGATGAGATCTCATCCAAAAGGAAAACCATGGTTTCTACCGGAGACCGATCGGCTAAAATCAGGACCTACAACTATCCGCAAGGCCGTTTAACCGATCATCGTATTGGTTTGACACTGTATAACCTTGCAGCTATTATGGATGGAGATATCGGCGAGGTGATTGAAAAACTCCGTATTGAGGAGAATGCCGAAAGGTTGAAAGAGACGGAATTGTAATTCTATATAGAAAAGTATAATTTTATAAAAATGATGCCCGGTTTTGCAATCGGGCATCATTTTAAAGCGATAATCATCTCAATCAAAATATAATTATGAATAAGCAGGAACTTTTCGAAAACATCAGGAAGAAAGGATCATTTCTTTGTGTCGGACTCGATACCGATATTCAAAAAATCCCATCCTTTCTGTTGGACACCTCCGATCCGGTTTTCTCTTTTAACAAGGAAATCATTGATGCAACGGCTGAATATGCCGTGGCCTATAAACCCAATCTGGCATTTTATGAATCCAACGGCATAGATGGCTGGAACAGTCTTTCCAAAACAGTGAAGTATATCAGGGAAAAGTACCCGGATATCTTTTTAATTGCTGATGCCAAGCGCGGAGATATAGGAAATACTTCGCTGATGTATGCCCGTGCTTTTTTCGAAAAGTTCGATTTCGATGCAGTGACCGTTGCTCCTTATATGGGAGAAGATTCCGTTTCTCCATTCCTAAGCTATCTTGATCGGTGGGTCATCATTCTCGCGCTGACCTCCAATAAAGGGGCATTTGATTTTCAGTTTATACTGGATGGGACCAGTGGCGAAAAACTGTTCGAAAGGGTGCTGAAGACCTCACAAAAATGGGGGACAGAGGAAAATCTGATGTATGTGGTTGGCGCTACGAAAGCCGAAGAATTGGAAGGAATACGTAAGATTGTTCCCGATCATTTTCTTTTGGTTCCCGGAGTGGGCGCCCAGGGGGGAAGCTTGCAGGAAGTGGCAAAATATGGATTAAACAGCCAATGCGGATTGCTGGTCAATTCGTCAAGAGCGATCATCTATGCCTCTACCGGTGAAGATTTTGCCCGAAAGGCTACAGAAGCAGCACGTGAGACTCGGGATGAAATGTTCCAACTTCTTCAGAAGAAGGGCATCGTTTAGATTTGAAATTGTTGCCATATAAAGATCTGTTGAGATTTGTTTATACATCTCATTGGGAGTTTTCCTTGTCTTGATATCCTTTATCATCTGACTAGAGAAACTCACGAATAGGATAAAGAGAACAAATCACAACAGATTCTTTTGTAAATATCCCCAATTGAAATTGTGGCATATCTTGTTGTAAGTTTGCGATATACTCAATTAAAATAGTTAAACAGGTGTGTTAAAAAGTGTTTATAATCCGTTTTTTTCAAATATTAAACTAATTTTGTCAAAGACTTCATAAAAAACGGGACAAATAATGAGAATAATTGCACTAACATTATTGGTAGGTCTTGCCCTGTCGATTTTTAACAAAACATTTGGGAGTAATCCCCAACAAAAGGCGGAAAAGTCCAAAACATATCCTTATTTAGTTTATCTGCCAAACGGATACGAGAAATCCATGAGTAAAGAGTGGCCTTTAATTATTTATCTTCACGGTAGTTCATGCAAAGGGAATAACCTCGATCGTTTGAAAAAATATGGTCCTCCGTTTTATCTCGATCGCGGGATGCAGGTCGATGCCATCGTGATTTCACCTCAATGTCCATCAAACAGAAACTGGACTTCGGGTAACTGGTTTGAATCTTTTTATAAAGAACTTACTGAGAAATATCATATAGATCCTTCGAGAGTCTATTTAACCGGGATGAGCCTTGGTGGTTTTGGAACCTGGGATCTGGCTTCCCGTTATCCTGAATATTTTGCCGCTATTATGCCGCTCTGCGGTGGGGGACGTCCCGATATGGCACAAACGATAAAAGACTTGCCCACTTGGGTGTTTCACGGAGATAAAGACCGGTTGGTTAACGTGAATCGTTCAGTACAAATGGTGAATGCAATGCAGGAACTTGGTTCAAGGCCAAAATTCTCGGTGTTGAAAGGTCAAGGGCATGATATTCATAAAGTATATTCCGATGAGGGGGTGTATGAGTGGTTGTTAAGCCAGCATAAACAAGTGTATGAAAAACTTTTGAGTTTTAACTTCTGGTCGCCTCGTACAGATTCGGTAAATACGGTCAAGGTTCAGGATCCGGTAAATTTGGTTAAACAATCAAGCATTGTTGAAAAATTATTGAATACCACCGATCAGCAGAGTCCAAAATCATTCCTTTTAAAGTTCTTTCAGCCAAAAACATTTGAGCAGTCCTCAATTTATTGATTATATTAGAATTAAAATAAAAAAACGCTGTCAGGTCTTTACCTTGGCAGCGTTTTTTATTGTGGATTTATTATATTCGTACAATAATTTTCAATGAAGAAAGCGAGTGGAAATATAGTGTTGTTGATCTTCTTTTTGATCTACCTGCTTGGAACAAACAATTATTGCTTCCAGGAGCAGGTATGGATAGAGGATGAGCATCATCAGGAGCAGTTTTCTGCTCTAAGTCTTCCACCAGCCATTAATTATAAAGAGAAGGATAGCCGTAGTGGCACCACCTTCCGCATCGATTTTTATAATACTCCAATCTTTCATTCGAGTTTCAGCAATCTGCCGATTAAAGAGTATTGTGAAAGCGCAGTAACCGAATATGTTGTTGACTGCCGTTTTCCTATCTATATCTGGGTAGATTGCTTCCGTATTTAGCGGTTAGTTCCCCTTCTATTATTGTTTTTACTCCATCCTGTTCGGCTGAACAATTACCGGCGGTATGGTTCCGGGAATAATACAGCATCAGGCTACAAAAATCAACTGCCGTGTCAATGATGAATGGTTTCCCGGTTGTATTTAATTATTAACTGATTAATTGGAATAAAAATGGAACAGACTGAAAATAAAAAAGGTAAATTCGGAAAAGATATCATGTTAATGGTATTGGGGATCGTGGCACTTTTCGCTGTGCTCTACCTGATCAAATATCTTTTAGGAATATAATCAAGTGTAATTTAATTGCTGTTAATAAAAGGATTACAGAAATGTAATCCTTTTTTATTGATTGAATCTTCTTAGTGTCTCAATTGTAATGGGACATTAATGATTTCGGTTAATGAAAATCTGGAACATTGGCCGCAATGCGGGATCCAAACTGGTTTTTCATTCAAATGAAGAGGCGGAACTAATACATCGCGATATTCATCAAAAATATCCGATCGATGCCGACTTTTATCAGTTTTATGATTGGGAAGATTTCCTGATTTTGTCACGGGAGATTAAGCCGGATGATAACCTGGTGATTGTAATGAGCCGCAAAGATTGTGTATCTTATCATGAATCTATGCAGAAGATTCCAGGGTACCAGAACGAATATTTCACCAAAAATAATTTCCTTCTGATTTATCCATTCCAGGATAGGGAATCGGATGAAGAGGGATTTGAATTTCGTTATCCTTCAACACTTGAACCCCTAAAAGAAGATATTGAGAAATTATCTGATTTAAAGAAATCGATCATGCGCATCTTTGGAAAGAAATAGAGAGCCTGTTAATTTGAACATCGGGCGTAATTGATTGTTATACTATAAATTGAAATCCATGAGGTTGGTAGAGCAAATATTAATGCCTATAGATATTCACAGTGAATATCACTATCAGTTGGAGATGGTGGCATTTATTGCCAAAGCTTTTAATTCGATCGTAATTCCGGTTTATATTCTTCCGGTCGATGCCCAGCTTGATTCGATCAAAGATTTAATTAGGGAAATGGTAGATGCGAAATTATCCTTGATAACTGATTCATTAACGTCTCAAGGTGTGGCTGTTTTGAAATCTATTGTTGATTATGGCACACCTTATGACCGGATAATTAAAATAGCAATGGATCATGATGTTAATCTGATTGTTGTTGGCTCGGCAGGTGTTACTACTCAAGCAAGTTATAAGTTGGGACGTACGGCAGAGCATTTAATCCGCAAATCGGAAAAGCCGATATGGATTGTGAAGCCTTCGTCGGAGATGAAAATTTCCAGAATTCTTTGTCCGGTTGATTTTTCTGATCCATCGGTCAGAGCATTTAGAAATGCTATTCAACTTTCGAAACGTTTTAATGCCTCCCTAACGGTTTTATCTGTCTATGAACCTTTAGCGAACAGTTCCTTCAGGTTTGGTAAGTTGTCGGAGAAAGAGAATAAAAAGCATTTACATGAACAGCAAGAAAAACTGGATGATTTTTTAGAGGAGTATGATTTAAGCGAGGTAAATGTAATTGCAAAGGTAAAACAAGGGGTTGCGCATGAGGAAATCCTGCATGAGGTTCAATTGATGGGACATGATTTGTTGATCATGGGAACCACCGGACGAACAGGTTTGAGTCGGGTTTTTATGGGGAGTGTTACAGAGCGGGTTACCCGCGAATTCCCCTGCTCGGTAATAACAACGAAATCGACAAATATTGTTAATCTTCAGGTTATCAGCGAGATTGTGAAAATAGAAGAATATTTCCGTCTGGCGAATGACTTGTTTGAAAAAAAGTTGTATCAGGATGCTTTGGTCCATTATTTGAATTGCATTCAAATTAACAGTATGTATATTCCATCCTATTTCAAGATCGCTCAGCTATACCGTATTTTAGGAGAAGAGGAAAAGGGTAAATATTATGAGGATATTGCATTGGATTTATTATTACGTATTTGGGGTGAGGATCTTAGCAAAGAGGTTAGGAAATACTACCGGATTTAGTTTGTTGAGATGATATTTTAAAAGGTACAAATGTGAGGAAAATCGGGTAAGCCATGGATTCTATCAACAAAATATTCAGGTGGATCGAACGTCTGGTCATTTATTCATTGCTGGTTTTTATGGCCCTCGTCATAATAGTGGCAACTGTTGAATTGGGACTAATTATTTTCAGCGAATTGGTTACTCTTTCGAAGGGTAAAGGCGTAATTTTCGATATAAATAACCTTGTAAAGATATTTGGAGTTTTTCTGAATGTTTTGATAGGATTGGAATTATTTGAGACTGTGAAGCTTTACCTAAAAGAAAGTATTCTTCATGGCGAAGTTATTCTCATGGTGGGGTTAATTGCTATTTCCCGTAAAGTCATCGTCCTGGACTATAGCAATGAAAATCCCATAATGATCATTGCTATAGCTTTATTGATCGTGTCTATCTCAATTGGATATTATTTTGTGCGAAAAAATAATCAAAAAAAGAATAATGAGTAGAGTGACCCTTTACAATATATGTAAAAGGGTCACTCTATTGGGAGAAGAATTTTGATCAATTATGGTTCTTAATTGTACTGTTTGAAAAAGCTTAAAATTCTACCGGTCAGTCTGTCATAGATTGGTTTTGTAAACTCGATAAACAGGGCTTGCGGAGGGGGAGGGGTTAGCGCTTTTTGTTTTGTTAAACGAAATTCTTCATCAGAAAGCGCTTTTTCGTCGCCGACAAACATGGCAAACTGGTTTATCCAGATATATTCCCCGGGTACGCGGTCATTAACCAATAGCTTTCCGGTTGGGTAATCAATAATTTTTAGATCGACCACTCCACCAGAAGTCACTTTTTCCGTGAATATTTTCAGTTTTGCACGATAGGTGATGGTCGGGGTTTTTAAACTGTCTTTAGTCTCAACCTTAAAGGTTCGTGAAACCTCTTTTTCCGAATCAGATCGTTGAGTGTTCCCAACAACAAAATCGTAAAACTCTAAACGGAGAATCATGTCAGGATTGCCAATTCCCGATTTTTCCAGTTCATCGGGAGAAAAGAATTCGACAAAACCCTGTGTTGGAAATCTGTTGTTTACAAATTCAAATATCTGGTTGTAAAAGAAGTCGGCGGAAAGTTGAAAGAGTAAAGAATGGACCGGGAACGGTTCGACCACTACATAAGTTGTGGCCATTTCTTTGGCTTCCTTCATCCTTTTAATGCTTTCTTTATAGCCTTGAATCAGATTATTGCTGCGGGCAAAGAGATAATAGGCCTGTTTGGCCGCTTCACATGTTTTTTGGTTGAGAAGAGATAATCCATTTTGATAGTTTTCTTCAGCAGCTTTTTCTTTGGCCATAGTAAGTTCTGAAGAGTAAACCTTTGGATTATTCACGATCTGTAGTGCGGCCGGGCATTGCCGTATTGAGTAGGCAAGATCGTTGACTTGTTGCATTAATGTGACTGTTTTGTCCCATTTTAAAGGCTCGTTCGAGGAAAGGGTGAGGTCAATTTCATCCTGAACCCATTTAATAGCCATTGGGTAACTCGACTTTAAAACATTGGAAGCCCGGTTATGATCCGGGTTGGAGCGCAGGCGATCAATAGAAGTCAATACGGCCTGGAAATAATTCCCGCGTTCGTAAGCTTTTTGTCCGGTAGAGCAGGCCATCATGAAGATGCCCAAAAAAAGTAGTAACCTATTTTTCATCATAAGGGGAGATCTCAAATTTATATGAATCAACTGTATTGAATAATAAAATCAGAATGTAAATGTATCGGGGTGGGCATCAATTCGTTCATTCCGGTCGAGGGCATCAATCTTTTGCATATCGCTATCTTCTATCTCAAAATCGAACAGGTTGCTGTTATCAATGATCCGTTCTTTTTTACCTGATTTGGGAATTGTCACAATTCCTTTTTGAAGTTCCCATCTTAAAGTGATTTGAAAGGGATTCTTACCGTATTTTTTTGCAAGGTCGATCAATAAGGGTATTTCCTTAACCCTTCCTCTCATGATCGGGCTCCAGGCTTCGTAACTGATCCCTTTTTCTTTGCAATAATCCTGCAAATCTTGTTGTACAAGATAGGGATGACATTCCATTTGATTCACTGCCGGAACAATTGTTGCATTCTCCAAGAGATCTTCAAGGTGGTGTTTTAAAAAGTTGCTGACTCCGATAGCTTTTATTTTCCCTGAGCGGTAGATCTCTTCCAGTATTTTCCAGGTATCGATGTATTTTTCTTTTACAGGCCAGTGTACCAGATAAAGGTCGATATATTCGGTTTGCAATTTTCGGAGGCTCTCTTCAAAGGCTTTTGTTACATTCCCGGTGCGTTGATCGTCATTCCAGATTTTGGTGGTAACGAAGATCTCTTCACGTGGGATTCCACTGTTTTTAACGGCCGTTCCAACCCCTTTTTCGTTCCCGTAGAACGATGCTGTATCAATATGCCGATAACCGGCTTCTAAGGCCCAGGTGACTGTATTTTGGACTTCACGTCCTTCGCTAGCCCCGTAAACTCCTAAACCAAGATAGGGTATTTCAATTCCATTGTTTAATCTTACACGGCCATTGATATCCGTAATTTGCATAATTTCTTTATTAAGGATCAGAGCAAAGATAATTAAACCCAATAATTATATCGGTATTATTATTGGGTTAATCGTCGGAGAGCCCCTAAAAACATGGTAGTCGTTAATTGAAGGAGTAAAAGAGCTGGCTAAGATATTGTTAGTCTTGAGAACAATGAATTCCAGATTAGGTATCCTTAACCTGATATATAAGTCAAAAATGACTATTGGAATCTTGAATTCCATTATTCCTGTTTTTTTTGATTCTATCGTATTTAGTTAGGATGAGGCGTTCGCGGGAAAACTTTCATTGCTTTTCATTTGCCTACCTGATCATTATTTGCCATTTTTGAGAAGGGAATATTGTTTTCAGCCTGAAGAAATATGTAATCGAATGAAAAAGGATATCGAGAATCTGAAAGACATTCAATATCTGGTGGATGCTTTCTATGCTAAGGTGAAATTGGATTCTTTTATAGGTCCGTTTTTCAATTCACGTCTGGAGGGAAGGTGGGAGATGCATCACCGGAAATTATACCGGTTTTGGCATACAGTATTGTTGCGCCGTCCTGATTATTTTGGTGATCCGGTTCCGATGCATTTGAATATGGCATTGACCAGGGATCATTTCGATCAATGGCTTATGATATGGACCGAAACCATAGATGAGATGTATGAGGGAGAGATTGCTGAAAGAGCAAAGTTCAGGGGAAAAACCATGGCCAATGCATTTTATAATCAGATCAGACGTACAGGATCAGTAATTTGAGATTAAAGCTCTCATTGTGGTTATTAACGGATTTTGATCCTGTATTTAAGGGAAAAGCAATGATTTTATGAAGGAAGAAACCAGGTTTTTTTTGGATGAGTCGATCAGACTTGAATTAAACATATCTGAATTGTATCAACTTTTTTCGGTAAAACTACCGCAAGATGCTGAATTTTGGAGGATCATTTCGATGGAGGAGGTCAATCATGCTGCTTTAATTCGGACAATCAATGAACAATTCCTGACGGAGAAAATCCTTCCCCATGGTACTATCGCCGAACATACAGAATTGATAAGGAAGCATAATGTATTGATAGCGAAAAGAATTGAAGAGTTTAGGGAGAATGTTCCATCGCGCGAAACTGCTTTCAATCTTGCTTTTGAACTGGAGACTTCTGTCGGGGAGATTCATTACCAGCGATTAATGACTAATCGTTCGGAATCAGTGGTTGATAAGGTTTTCCAGATGCTAAACGGTGAGGATAAAAACCATGCCCGGCGTATTCTTAATTATATGAAACGCAATTTAATATCTCATCGGACAGGCGATAACCCAATCGTTTGATCGTTATTTTTCTTGTTGTTCTATATCGTGAAGGTGGGCAAAGTGAAAATAGAGGATTTCAATTGCTCTTTTTATTGCATCGTTTATATGCATCTGTTTTAATGCCATTTCGGGATCGATGGCATAAAGCTGCATAAAATAATTCCTAAATACAGGCATATTATCGGGGTCTGAAGCTGCCATTGAGTTGGCCAGACCAACAGCCTCCGGGATGGTGTTTTTCATGATCTTACAGGTAACCAGTCCGGGTAAACCCTCGCGGTTTAACCTAAAGCCATATCCAAACAGTCTGCATATCAGTCCTCTGTACGGATAATGCCGGCAACCCCATTCTCCTTTTGACTGAGACTCGAGTGAGAAGTTAACGCATAGTCCATCGGTTTTCTTTTCCAATAGCTCAAGATACTCATCAACCTGATCGGTTTTATATAGCCAAGCTGCCAGGGGAAGGAATTCGACCGGACTGGCTTCAATATCTGTTTTATGACAACAAGCATTGCAATGAATAGGACAGGTCAATCCAGTCTTTTCAGCCACCTTGTTAAGATGTTCGTCAAGCTCCTGATAAACTCTCTCTACTGCCGCTATTATTAAATCCTGTGACATAAAACTTAGTATATAGGATCACTAGTGTCCCATTAAAATTGGGACGTTATTAAAAATTAAACAAATTTGGCT
>CAZWBR010000054.1:0-20666 GCA_964632305.1 uncultured Prolixibacteraceae bacterium | reverse complement strand
CTAATACAAGTATAATGGTTTTTTGTATTAGACAGAGTTCAGTTTACAGCCTCCGCCGGAGATATGAATAAAGTGACCGGGTGACTTATATTAAGTGACCGGGTGACTCAAAGTCACCCGGTCACTATGTTTATCATCGATATTGTATTGAGCTGATTGGAAGAAGCTTTCCCCTGTGCTAGCAGATAGTATCTGATAAGGTCCGTTAGTCCTTCAATTGATTAACGAATTAAAAGCTTTATGATTGTTTCCCTGCTGTTCACGCTGATTTTCGCGGAAAGCTCTGTATTGATCAGCTTATTCCGCGGGAAACAGATTCTGATTTTAAGTTAGCGGAAAGTTCAGGATGACTTTCGGGACACCCTCATCGATTCAGAGAAACATTTTCAATCATTACTGTACGGAAAAATGCAGGGGATACTTCGCTTCGCTACTAATGATAGTGAAAATGCTCTCCCGGATAGACCATCCGGTGACTTCAGAGACAAAAATTGTACTTCTCTACCTCTTGTTGTAATCCTTCTCAGGCCCTGGAGGGGCCAAATCTCAATAACCCCGGGTGAAGCCTGGCGTAACCCGGGGCAAAGACACTGATCTTCAACCGGCGCATCGCAGTCCTTACTTCAATGTGCTCTCCTCCCGGTTGCGCCACATTCCTTCACACTGAATGCAAGAAGTCGGGGTGCAACTCTATGTTCACGCCCCGAATATAGGTTTGCGTCTAATCGCACCCCGACTATCAACTTTTTTCCCTGTCATTATTGCCCCATGCCCCATTTTTTTTGGGTAGTCTCTCAGAATAACAGACCATTACGGTGTTGTACAGAGTTGAGGGGGGTTGATTCGCTGCTGTGCCGCGAATCAACCCCCCTCAACTCTACGTTCTTAATATATCTAACTGATTGTCATCTCGAACGAAGTAAGAAATCTCACCCTGAAAACAATAGTCGGGATTTAATCGTACAGTAGTGATTTTCAATCTTTCCCGATCAGAGTAACCAGGATCACTCCATTGGCACCCCTCGCTCCGTAAATCGTGGCATCGGCACCTTTAAGAATTTCGATCGACTTCACCAATTGGGGGCTGACATTATCCAAACTTGGAACCACTACACCATCGATCAGGAAAAGCGGTACGGTTGAGCTATTCGAGCCCACGCCTCTGATCACCACATTACTGCCACTTACCTGCACGCTTGGATCGGCTCTAAGCATCTCGTAAATAGTGCTGTAAGTCGCATTCTTATCTTTATTGGATTTTATTTTGCGTGTACTGGTTGTCATGTCATCCTTTGTCGTGTTGCCATAACCTATATTCACAAGTTCACTTCCGGGTTGGACATTTGCATCAGGGGCTTTAATCACACCGAGTTGGATATTAATATCGGTTCTGCCGGCTATTGCTTCTTCAGCTTGACCTCCGGTCAGTGTTAAGACTGAAATTCTGGCAGCTCCGGGTTTAACCTTAACTTTGTACACCCCATTAATATCGGTCATGATGCCGGTATTTTTCGTATCAACCAATATCACAGCATTCGAAATCGGTTGGTTATTTATATCGGTAACAATCCCGGTAATGGTTATTTTTTTCCCACTGTTTTGGGCAATTGCGCTCGTTGAAAAAATGAAGGTGAAGACAAGCAGATAAAGTAGAGTTCGTTTCATTTGTGATTGTTTTAACTTGAAGTTAGACTCTCATTAATTGAATAGGTTTCTTTTGCAGGAGAAATATTTTACATTTTTCCTTCTTTGAAGACCTACTGAGTGTAAAAATAAGCAATTTATGGGATATACTGTATTAATAAATTGCTAAAACCCACTGACTGTTAATTCTTTATAATTCACCCCACCGACAACCCCGCACTCGTATTTCGTAAATACCTCTTTTACAATCACTTCCCTACACAAAACTATATCTTTAGGAGGCCAATTCGATTATAAGGGACTCCTGCGGGTTTGTCAACGGCACTGAAATAGGATCACCTAAATGCAGGTTATCTATCGTCTTGTGACAAACGGGGTAATAAATCAGTAAAACACTAATTTAAAGGATGTAATTACATCATGATTAAAAACTGCGGCGAGACGACTCCTTTTAGGTTGATTTTAATTAAATTTGCCAAATTTTTAAAATACTCTCTAATGGCACAAATCATCAATGATATCTCGAGGACATTCAACGAATATTTGCTTGTCCCTGGTCTTACAACAAAAGATTGTATTCCGGATAAAATTAACTTAAAGACACCTTTAGTCAAATATTCAAAAGGGAGTAATTCAGAAATTGTTTTGAATACACCTTTTGTATCAGCTATAATGCAGTCGGTATCAGACTCCAATATGGCTATCGCCCTGGCCAGGAACGGAGGATTATCCTTTATCTTCGGCTCTCAAACGATTGAAGACCAGGCAGAGATGGTTAAAAAGGTAAAGAAATTCAAAGCCGGATTTGTCGTCAGCGATGCGAATCTGAAACCTGAACAGACGCTGAGAGATGTCATTGAGCTGAAAAACAACAAGGGCTTTTCGACCATCGGAATAACCCGCGACGGGACTTCAGGCGGCCAATTACTTGGAATCGTCACCAGCAGGGATTACCGTCCGGGCCGCGACAATCTTGATATGAAAATTCAGGATTTCATGACCCCCTTCGCCAAGCTGGTGACCGGGAGATACGGCATTGGCCTGGATGAAGCAAATGATATTATTTGGGACCATAAACTAAACACGCTTCCGATCATCGATGACGAGCAACGTTTGAAATATTTCGTTTTCAGAAAAGACTACGATAATCACAAAAATAATCCCGACGAACTGCTGGACAGCCAAAAAAGGCTAATGGTAGGTGCAGGGATTAATACCCGTGATTATGCCGAACGGATTCCACGATTGGTAGAAGCAGGGGTTGATATTCTCTGTATCGATTCCTCGGACGGGTTCTCTGAATATCAAAAGGAAACCATTCAGTTTGTCAGGGAAAACTATGGCGATAAGGTGAAAATCGGAGCCGGAAATATCGTTGACCTGGAGGGTTTTAATTACCTGGCCGATGCCGGAGCCGACTTTATCAAAGTGGGAATTGGCGGAGGGTCAATTTGTATCACCAGGGAACAGAAAGGTATCGGACGCGGACAGGCTACCGCGTTGATCGAAGTGGCTAAAGCACGTGATGATTATTTTGCAAAAACAGGGATTTACATTCCAATCTGCTCGGACGGCGGTATTGTTCAGGACTATCATATGGTTCTGGCACTGGCCATGGGGGCTGACTTCCTGATGATGGGAAGATATTTCGCAAGGTTCGACGAGAGTCCGACAAAAAAATTAATGGTCGGCGGAAATTACGTAAAAGAGTATTGGGGAGAAGGTTCAAATCGTGCCCGTAACTGGCAACGATACGACATGGGAGGTAACGCTGCCCTGAAGTTTGAGGAAGGGGTCGACAGCTACGTGCCTTATGCCGGAAAACTGAAGGATAACCTGGATGTAACGTTAGGAAAGATTAAATCGACCATGTGCAGTTGTGGTTCTTTATCAATATCTGAATTGAAACAGACCGCTAAAATAACTTTGGTTTCTTCCACAAGCATTATCGAAGGTGGCGCCCATGATGTTATTCTGAAAGAGACCAAGAGAGAAAGTTAACAGAATACTTTTCAACGCCCGACAGACGGATACCGCCTCAGACAAACGGCTTACATCCACCGGGAAACCGGTGTAGCCACTTCTGTGACAGAACCGTCCAAGTCTGGTGAGCGGCTGAATTGTCAGCCCGTTTCTTCAGGAAGACTAAAAATATATAATCCGGTTTGAGAAAAATCCCCTTTTTTTCAGCCGGATTATTCTTTGATAGCTCCAATCGATCAGACCAACCCAATGCATCTACTCAATCGACATTAACACTGAAAATTCTGTTGTTTTCATTCCTCAGCTTAATAATCAGGATGTGGAATATGCCGGGATTATTGTGTTTCACGGGAGCATCCTCCTCATTTTCCCCCGTTTCACTTTCCTATTACAGAAACCCGGTATTCCAACACCGTCGCAATTGATGGAATACTCGTTCCCTGTCCGGTAAAAAGAGACGCTGTCAAAAAATAAACCCACCCTTCCCACTCTCCCTGCAGCATAGAGAGAAATTCAAAAAAACAAAAATCTTTGTCGACTACCGATAATCGAAAATAAACATTAACATTACCTTTGCAAGGTATCTCCCGTTATGGGAATTAGTTTTCGTATGGCAATTGGCAAAACTTTAACCTTCTGATTTTATGAGTTTATTGTTGACATTTATCTTTCTTTTCACTCCCTTTCAACCCGAATATCATCCTGTCGAACCCATCGATTCAACCGTTAATACAGAACAACTCTGGAAGGAATGCGGATTGGAAAAAGTCCTTTCTTTAGACCTCTTTAAGATGGCAATGAACGGCTATATTCAAATAGACCAGATTAAGAATAAAAAGATACTAACCATTATCGATTATACCAAACCTTCGGCTGAGAAAAGGTTTTACGTGATCAATCTTGAGCAAAAGGCCCTTTTGTATCAAAGTCTGGTGGCACATGGTAAAAACTCGGGCGAGTATTATGCTAAAAATTTCTCTAACCAGAACCGTTCACTGAAGAGTTGTCTGGGATTTTTCGTCACTGCGGAGACCTATCAAGGCAAGTATGGTTTATCGCTCAGACTGGATGGCCTTGAGGAAGGGTTTAACGATAATGCCCGGAAAAGGGCAATCGTCATCCACGGAGCCGATTATGTAAGCCAGGAATATGCCAAAATGTATGGCCGTCTGGGGAAAAGCTGGGGCTGTCCGGCTTTGCCACTCAATCTAAACAAAAAAATCATTGATGTTATTGCCCACGGGAGCTGCCTTTTCATCTATGCCAAAGACGAAAACTACCTGAAGAATTCCAGGTTCATCCAACAGAGCTCAGAAAAACCGTTAATGAGTATCCGATAAGTTAGGGAACAGGTCATTGATGGTCAGCTATGGTCATTTATGGTCATCGATAGTCATTAGGTATCAGTGTAAGTTATTATGCAGAAAAACTAAAAGTGGCAACAAAAGACAATCCTTGACTATCAATGACCATCATTGACAACCAATGACTACTTATGACAACTTAAACGGATATTCGAAAAACCTGATTAAACAGATACATAAGTTATGAAGTAAAATATCCGTTGATTAAAAAGCCGATTGTGTGAAACGGCAATTCATCCGTGGGCTGTTTTATCTGAGGCCAGGTTTATTTTTCCCCTTTCAAGGAAATCATTTAACATTTTTACCTATCTTCGGACTTGACAAAACCAGACTGACGTAACATAGTCTTTGAAAAGGGTAATCACGACAAGTTCCCTTTATATCAATAGCTTTTCGTCTTATTCCGGGTGATCATCTGACATTAACTAAACAACAGTATTATACTATGAAAATCACTTTCAAACATTTTGGGTCTCTGATGGCCATGCTTCTTGGGTGCCTGTTTTTCATCGGATGTTCCCAACCAGTACAGAATACTATCGTATACGAAGACGGATTACTGAGAAGTACTCCCGAGGAACAGGGGGTATCATCCGATACTATTGCCCGGTTCTTTCAGAGGATTGAAGAGAAAGGTTATGATGTTCACGGACTGATGATGATCCGTCACGGAAAGGTGATCGCCGAACACTGGTGGTCGCCTTACACCCCTCAGTACCAACATGCCATGTATTCAGCCACGAAGACCTTCACCGGCGTGGCAGTCGGTTTTGCAGTCCAGGAAGGTCTGCTGAAGATCGATGATAAAGTGACCTCTTTTTTCCCCGATCTTCTTCCCGATACCATCTCTCCCCAGATGGCCGCACTCACGGTCAAGCACCTGCTGACCATGTCGGTCGGTCATGCCACGACTTCCTACGCCGGCTCAGGCCTCAGCCAGGTGCGTTCGTTCCTGGCCACCCCTTTCGCCCATGAGCCGGGAACCTCTTTCGCCTATAATATCACGGCTTCTCACATGCTTTCACACATCATCTCGAAGGTGAGCGGAGTAACGCTTTACGAGTATCTTAAACCCCGTCTGCTCGATCCTCTGGGTATTAAAGACGTGATCTGGGAGATGGATAACGACGGTTATAACATGGGGAACGGCGGTTCCCATATGAAGACCTCCGATCTTGCCAAAATGGGCCTGTTCCTGATCAATAAAGGCAAATGGAACGGACAGCAACTATTGGATCCGGCTTGGATTGAAGCGGCAACGACTCCTCAGATCCTCCAGCATCCTGAACGGACCCCGGAGGAAAATGAAAAGGTTGCGGATGATGGTTCACAAGGCTATGGTTACCAGATATGGATGGGACGACACCACTCCTACCGGGCTATTGGCGGCCAGAACCAACTGATCATGGTAATCCCTGAATACGATTTTATACTGGTATGTCATAGTCAGATAGGGGACGAAGCCGGATTCAACAAACTAATCTACGACATGCTCCCTTCAATGAGCGATAAGAAACTCAAAGCCAATACCTCTTTTGACCTGAAAGCAGCGATTGCAGGCTACGAGATTAAGCGGCCCTTTGAAGGAACCACCACCTCGAAAGTGACGATGAGCACCCGCCGTTTCCAGATGGAAGAGAACCCACTGGGCATTCGTTCTGTCCTGTTTCGTTTTGATGCCTCCGGCAACTGTTATCTGACCTTAATTTCGGCCGGCGCCATCCACAATATCCCCTTCGGTCTGGACAGTTGGTTGTATGGAATGACCGACCGCACCCTCTCCGTAGCCCGGACTGTCTATCCCAACGCGATGGGGGTCACCCCGGTACGTACCGCGGGGATCTGTACCTGGACAGCCGCCAATCAGTTATCGGCCTTCTATCTCTCAATGTTCAATCCCGGATCAACGGAAACTTTCCGGTTTACGTTCGAAGGGGAACAACTGAAGATGGAGATCGTGAGACCTGCCACCGTTCGCCGACCAGGTTCAGCAGGTCCCCAGGGCCCTCAACCGATGCAACAACCGGAGCCTCTTATCTTCACCGGAACGAAAATGCAAAACTAAACCGGCAACAGAATTTGAATCCACCGTAAGGAATCATATATCCGGCGGACATTTCACAAAAACCGGGGAGAAAAGACCACACAGGGATCTCCCGATGAAAACAGACGTTGCATCAACATTACGACTTAAACAGTCGCAACGGAAAGTTCCAATCAACAGAATGGAGGATATGGTAGTTAATACACTGGCCATACCCCCGTTCTGTTTTAATACGCCCCGTAATACTTTGCCATATTCTCCAATTCTATAATCTTAAATTGTGTATTAAATTAAACAGTGAACTTTCCCGACAACCGCTCTTCGACTGCACACATCAATCACAAAAACCATCAATCGTACTTTCAGACTATCCTCCTCACAAAACCCTGTCGCTCATTGAGGTCAACCTTAAATTCCGAGCAATATACGACACCCCACCTTTTTCCTGATCAACTTAAAATCAGCATTCAGTTACGCGGCAACAATAAAGATTTGTCCATATCCGGGTAAACATATTGCATGATTTCTCTATAAAATTGACGAAGTGGAAAAAGCAGAAAACGACTCTTGACTTAGGGGTTCTTTTTTCAGAAACGGCTAAAAGCCTAAATATTTAGAAATTCATACAGGTAAATTGATTATCTGCTTTTTTTTGTATATTGGGGCGTTATTTAATCAGCTAAACTTTCAATTATTATTTTTTTACAGGTCCATTTTTCCGCCTTATGCCTAAACTCTTCTACCTGAAGATCAACGAGTCGGAATTTGGAATCTTTTTTAAACAACTAATGGTAATAGATAAATAATTAAACCAAAGCAATGAAGAACATGAATTCAAGAAGAGCATTTTTAGGTAAAGCTGGTCTGGCTGCCGCAGCTGCAACTGTGGCCCCTATGGCTGGATTTGGTAATGGTTTAGAAACAGCCGTTGAGGGAACATCGAAAGCTTCCGCTCCGTCTGATCTGAAAATCACTGATGTTAAGTGTGGATACATCGGGGGAAGTCTTTTTGTGAAAGTATTTACCAATCAGGATATTTACGGATTGGGCGAAGGCGTAGATGCCATTGCAGGAACATATTACCTGGTTCAGAGTATGGGAAGAAGATTGATTGGTCAGAGTCCATTCAATATCCATCGGATCTTTGAAGATATTCGCAGAGGGGGACACTTCGGCGGAGGTCAGTCAGGGATGTATGTGGCCGTTCTCTCGGCTCTTGAAACCGCACTGTGGGATCTAACCGGTAAAGCACTGGGAATACCTGTTTATCAGCTTTTAGGCGGCAAGTTCCGCGACAAGATCAGAGTGTATTGCGATACCGCCCTTTACCGCGTCAGATTCCCCAAACCGGAGGATTTTGCCAACGCGGCAAAGGAAGCCATTAAGAACTGGAACTTCAACGCGTTGAAATTCGACCTGGATTATGCTGCCGACCCCGATAAATACGACCGCTACAACTGGACCGCCAGCCCGGGTGAAATTTCCAGGATGTACGACCAGTTGGCTGCTGTACGTGAAGCCGTAGGCCCAAAAATTGACCTCTGTGTCGATATGCACGGACGTTATGATTATGTTACAGCGCAGGCTATCGCCAAAAAAGTTGAGCCTCTGAACCTGTGCTGGCTGGAAGAACCTGTTCCGGCTGAAGATTTCGATGCTTACCGTAAAATTGCGGAAGAAACCAATACACCAATTGCCGGAGGTGAAAACGTATATCTGGCTTATGGCTTCAAACAACTCCTTGAAATAGGGGCAGTCGATTTTGTTATGCCCGACCTGCAGAAATGCGGTGGATTGGGCGAGGGCCAACGTATCGCGAATCTTGCGAACCTCTATTATGTCCCGTTCTCACCCCATATGGTTGCTTCGTTACTTGGAGCCATGGCCTGCGCTCACGTCTGTGTGTCGGTACCTAACTTCCATATTATGGAATGGCAATCCTACTTCCACACCAACGAGATGTATAAAGAGATTGTAATTTTTGATCAAGAGAACTGGGTGAAAGATGGCTTTCTCCAGGTATCGAATAAACCAGGTATCGGTGTGGACCTTAACCTGGAGGCAATGAAAAAATATGCCACCAAGGGCATACCGTTTTTTGAATAAAACAATACAAACAACGAAGAACAATACCGTTTTTTGTATTAAAGGCTTTGTTCTTCAACTCCTCAATATTTTTATTGAAAGGAAATCTTTAGGGTTCAGATCGATCAGATCTGAACCTTTTTTTTGTACCAATCAATTGGGAAAATACAACCTCCCAATCCTGAAATGACTGGCGCCATATCCAGGCTGCGGGTTTGATCCCCTTAAAATAATCCCTCGTTGAATAATCGATTACCCCTACTCCGTTTCCCGGGTTTTCAATCCCGCCACAATATATTTTACAGCATTTGCTTTTTTGAACATTGTTAATTATATTTGCAGTGTTAATTTTAGTATCTTGTCATTATGAAAAACAAAGAAATACAGGAAAAAAGAATGAAAGAGTATTTCATTCAGGCCACGAAAGAAATCCTGAAAAGTGAAGGCATTAAAAGTTTGAGTGTTCGTAACATTGCTGACCAGGCAGGTTATTCTTATGCTACTCTGTATAACTATTTTAAAGATGTCAACGATCTGGTATTTTTATGTGTTCATGATTTTCAGGAGGAATGCAATCAGTTTGTTGCAGATCAAACCCGTAATAAAGCCAATGGAATTGATAAGCTTAAAGCCTCCGTTTTGGCCTATATGTATTACTTTGTCGAATATCCCGGGATTTTCGATTTGTTCTATCTGACCAGGGTTGGCGATTTTGGAAATAAGCAATCGACAATCGATTTGATCGGCAAATCATTGGATCAGGCCTGTGAACAGGAATGGGAATACTGTATAAATCAAAATTTGATAACCAATGATAAAGTAGACCTCCTAAAATCTCAACTGAGGTATTCAGTACCAGGAATGTTATTGCTCTACCTTAACCGAAGAATTCCTGAGTCCTATTCCGAATTTATCGACAGATCCGTTATCCAGATAAATTATCTGCTGGAACCCGGACTTGCAGGGAACTAAATTTCACCTTACATATTTCAGTTTCATATGGTCCACTTTTTGTTAAATAAATAACATTACCTTAGAGCCATGAAAAGACCTCTTTTTCTTTTACTATTTTTCATATTCTCAGTAGTGCATGTTGCTCCGGCACAAAACCACGAAGGGGTAAAAACATCGACCGATATTTTAATGTTTGCAACGCCTGTTGCAGGACTTATTTCAACCTTGGCCATTAAGGATTACCAGGGGACGAAACAACTGCTCCTGGCAGGGACTACCAGTCTGGCAACCTCTTACTTATTGAAGTACACGGTAAAAAAACAACGGCCCGACAAGAGTGACAATCACTCATTCCCTTCCAATCATACCGCTATGGCTTTTCAGGGAGCATCATTCATTCACCTCAGGTACGGGTGGAAATACGGTCTGCCGGCTTATCTGGTCTCAAGTTATGTCGCCTGGGGACGCATCTATTCCAAGAGGCACGACTGTCTCGATGTTCTTTCAGGGGCAGCTATTGGAATTGGAAGCACCTGCTTATTTACCCGGCCTTTTGCAAAAAAATACAACCTTACCCTATCGCCGGCTGTCTATGAAAATACGCACTGGGGATTTTATGCCGCTATGACCTTTTAATCCGGTCTATTATAAGCAGATAAATCCGACCAACGTGGATAAAACCAAGACAGATTGCATTATCTGAATTTGAATCATGGAGAAGTAAAATCAAAATTCATTCAAATCAGAACCCATCTCCCTCAGATTGCTCAAATCATCGCAGATCTTTCATCGAAAATCTGCTTGATCGGCAGAAAATGATCCACCCCGACCCTTCAGTTGATAGCATATCAAAAGAAAAAATAAAGATCAAAACGGCAATGGGACATATTGCGGAACTAACAGTCCTATCAGCCTTTCAACCGACTGCTTAACCTGCTTTTAGAGCAACATTTTTAATCCCGTTATCTATAATATATTTAGATACACTTTACGGGGATGACCAAATCTCTTCGTTTGCCTGGTCATGCATTCTGAAAAAAAAACGCCCTATCATCTTGACTAATAAGCAAAATAACATTAACTTATAAAGTTATCATGAGTAAATTATTATAGAGTTATCACTCCTACTATCAATCGATTCAATCCAATTGTATATTTTAAAATAACAGAGCATGGAAAACAAATCGGAAAATGTCAGTAAATGCCCGGTAACAGGAGCTGTAGGCAAGCATACTGTCGGGATGAGCGGGACCAGGAATATCAACTGGTGGCCGAACCGTTTGAACCTGAATATTCTTCGTCAGCACTCCTCCAAGTCGGACCCGATGGGCAGGGAGTTTGATTACGCAAAAGAGTTTAAGAGCCTCAATCTTAAAGCCGTCAAGGATGATCTGCACCGACTGATGACCGACTCGCAGGATTGGTGGCCTGCCGATTTCGGCCATTATGGTCCTCTCTTTATCCGGATGGCGTGGCACAGCGCCGGAACCTACCGCACAGGCGACGGACGCGGGGGTGCCGGACACGGACAGCAACGCTTTGCCCCGCTGAATAGCTGGCCCGATAATGTCAACCTGGATAAAGCCCGCCGACTTCTCTGGCCCATCAAACAGAAATACGGAAAGAAAATATCCTGGGCCGACCTGATGATCCTTGCCGGAAACGTTGCCCTCGAATCGATGGGATTTAAAACCTTCGGATTTGCCGGCGGTCGCGAAGATGTCTGGGAGCCCGACGAGGATGTGTACTGGGGCTCCGAAGCCAAATGGCTCGAAAACGACGAACGCAAGCTGGATAAGAGTGAAGCAGACAATCCTCTGGCCGCCATCCAGATGGGACTGATCTATGTCAACCCGGAAGGTCCCGGCGGAAACCCCGATCCGCTTGCGGCAGCACACGATATCCGCAACACCTTTGCCCGGATGGCGATGAATGATGAGGAGACGGTGGCACTGATTGCCGGCGGACATACTTTTGGAAAGACACACGGCGCCGGCGATGCTGCTCATCTGGGGCCGGAACCTGAAGCAACTGGTCTCGAAGAACAGGGTCTGGGATGGAAAAACTCCTTCGGCACAGGTAAAGGGGGCGACACCATTACCAGCGGTCTGGAAGTGATCTGGACTCAGACCCCGGTGAAATGGAGTTATTACTTCTTCGATAACCTCTTCCGTTACGATTGGGAACTGACCACAAGTCCCGCAGGAGCAAAACAGTGGGTCGCTAAAAATGCCGGTAACGTGGTCCCCGATGCTCACGATCCGTCGAAAAAACATGCTCCTTCGATGTTGACCACTGACCTTTCTCTTCGCTTCGATCCTGCCTATGAGAAAATATCCCGACGTTACTACGAACACCCGCTCGAATTTGCCGATGCCTTTGCCCGTGCTTGGTTCAAGCTAACCCATCGTGATATGGGACCACGCTCGCGCTATTTAGGTCCTGAAGTCCCTGCCGAGGAGCTGATCTGGCAAGACCCGATCCCAGCCGTGAATTATCCGCTGATCGATGAAAAAGATATCGCCGGTTTGAAGGAGAAAATCCTGACTGAGGGATTAACGGTCTCTCAGGTGGTTTCCACCGCCTGGGCTGCCGCTTCAACCTTCCGGGGATCTGATAAACGGGGCGGTGCCAACGGAGCACGTATCCGTCTTGCCCCGCAAAAAGATTGGGCTGTAAACAATCCTTCCCAGTTGAAGATAGTTCTCGAAAAACTGGAAGCGATTCAGCAGAAATTCAACAAAGCCCAGACCGACGGGAAGAAGGTCACACTGGCCGACCTGATCGTATTGGCCGGTTGTGCCGGAATAGAGAAAGCGGCCAAAGACGCTGGGTTCGCGGTGCATGTTCCTTTCACCCCCGGACGTATGGATGCTTCCGCTGAACAAACCGATGTGGAATCCTTTAAAGTGCTGGAGCCTGCTGCCGACGGTTTCCGCAACTATCTGAAGAAAAAATACAGTGTCTCGGCCGAGGAACTATTGATCGATAAAGCACAACTGTTGACCCTAACTGTTCCGGAAATGACAGTTCTGATTGGCGGAATGCGCGTATTGAATACCAATTTCGATGGCTCCGAATACGGGGTGTTCACCACACAGGCGGAAGCGTTGACCAACGACTTCTTCGTTAACCTGCTCGATATGGGAACTGCCTGGATGCCAGCCTCCGACGACAAGGAAAAGTTTGATGGCCGCGACCGCAAGACGGGCGAACTCAAATGGAAAGCCACCCGTGTCGATCTGGTTTTTGGGTCTAACTCCGAGCTAAGGGCTTTGTCTGAAGTATACGGTAGTTTCGATGCAAAGGAGAAATTTGTCAATGACTTTGTCTCCGCCTGGAACAAAGTGATGAATCTCGACCGGTTCGATCTGAAATAAAAGGATCTATCTCCCGCAGATTTCGCGGATCATCGCAGATTATTCCGCGAAAATCTGCGGGATCGGCGGGAATCCACGGAGGCCACGCCAATTGTGTCTTATGTTCCCCAAATAATCACTTACCCATCCAAAGACCGGGTCAATCGAATCAGGTCACGCTGGATTGGGTAAGTTTCATATTGCTCCTTCCCCTCTCTCCCATTAATGAAACAGCTTAAGTTCAATTACAGGTCAGTAGCCTATAATCTATTATCCGCCAAGTTATCGACGAGAAAATATGCTTTACAACAACTCAGACTCTTCTATTGTGGGATCAGGTAAAATAAACCACATCTATTAAAACATAATAAATAATTTTCCCTATTTTTGATAATTATTCTTTCCTAATCATCCTGAATCTGCCCCGTTAACCTTCCTCAGATTTAGCTGTCCGGAATGAATGAATGGCTCCGGTGTTGGTCATATCGTGCTGACTGAATGGGCAGAGCCGTGAGAAACCTTTACAAAACAAATTCTTTAAGAAGTTTTACGTTCTATATTACACAAAGAATTAAATAACCTTCGGTTTGAATTTATATAAAAATAAACCGAACAGAATATCGTTTTACTGATTAACGCTTATCCACATGAAACAGGATCGATTCCTGAAACGAGGTAGGGTAAAACAGAGATGGGACTTAAATAATGATCAAACCCGGCAGATAGAAAATAATGAAATAGCATATTAATAAACAATAGATCACAGACCCTATCAATAAAACCGAAAAATGAAGATACTACTAATCCTTGCACATCCCGACAAAAACAGCTTCAATCATGCTATCGCGGACACCTGTCAAAAGAGATTGAAAATGAATGGCCATTCCATCTCTTTTCACGATCTGTACGAAGAGAACTTCAACCCCTCAATTGAATCATCCGAAATACCAAAACATGCCCCGATTGATGCGGTTATTCAAAATCATTGCAACGATCTAACCAACAGCAACGGCATTATTATCATTCACCCCAATTGGTGGGGACAACCCCCTGCAATTCTGAAAGGCTGGATCGACCGGGTTATCCGACCCGGTATCGCTTACGAATTTAAGGAAGGCGATAATGGCGAGGGAACTCCGATCGGTCTGCTAAGAGCAAAGACCGCGATCGTCTTTAACACCTCCAATACCAGTGAAGAGAGAGAAAACAGTCTATTTAAAGACCCGCTTGAAACGATATGGAAAAACTGCATCTTCGATTTCTGCGGCGTTCAGCAATTTGACCGAAAGATTTTCCGGATTGTTGTAACAAGCGATTTAAAACAAAGACAAATTTGGTTGTCAGAAGTGGAGACCATGATCGATAAGTGGTTTACAAAGAATTAAAAATAATACAGACTCACAGGAGAAAGCTCTCCAAGACCTTGTTGACAAAATAAAGCAATCTATCAGGATTACAATTAAATAGACAGTTATCATATTTTAAGAGATTACTCCAAATTGTTGATTATCCGCGGCCAATCATAAAAGAGTCTAAAAATTGTGAACCACCTGTTGGTTCAGCAAAGAAGGCAGTATCACAAACAAAAAGAGATTATTAAACCGAAGAACGTGGCCACGATGATTTCAATTAAGAGATTTAATTATGTAATAACTAATTTATTGTTTATGAAGACGAAACATTTTTTCCTTTCTACCCTGCTGATATTATTAATGAGTTGCAATGAGAAAGAGACCAATATTACCTACGACTTTTCTGTATTAGGATTAGAGAAGATAACGATCGACGAAACAGAGATAACTTTAGATTCCTTTGGGATTCCTGAAATCAACAGCGACTCTTTTTTAATACTCGGTTCAAACAATGGGTCTCCAACCAGAAGCTATAATTTAGTGATTTGGAATAATGAACCAACCGAGCAAAATATTAGTATCAAGAGTAAATATGATGACACATTAACTACAATTGAAAAAAACACAGATTCAAGATCTTTCAACATAACTATCTCAAGGAAAGGGTTCAGCGAAAAGATTGTTTACAATATTGGGTTCATGAAATTGGAAAGCAAATAATGATTGATAAATTTGAATTGAATGATCCAGATTATCATAGCCATTTTGGCTAAAGATACCCTAACAATGAAAACAATAATTTAAAACAAAACATGGAAGCAAAGTAACCTAAGCGGATGGATACAAAATTGAAATCAGAAGGTGCTGAGTTTCTATTATTAGGAAATCTTCTTATCCAAGGTATTCCCACCTATAAAACTTACACCAATATGCCTGGCAGTGATCTGGTTGCAACCAATCCTGACAAAAACAGTTCAGAAAGAATTCAGATTAAATGTCGATATCAAACGAACTGGGACGGATTTATCATTAATAATATGGACACTGATTTTGTTGTACTGGTTACATTAAACAGGGGTATTCCAAATCGAAAGAAATGCCCTGAAAAAATTGAGGTACAAGAACCAAATTTCTATGTCTTACCTAATCCTGTATTAAGTTGATATGTATTCTTCATCTTAACCCATCCCAGAGCAAGACAAACGAAGCCGCCTTCGACAAAAACCCGGGATCCTGCCACCGTGTTATAAAAAAGAAAGTATTTTTATCCTTGAATAATCATAACAATTTAAATCATGAAAAGAACCCTTCAACCCCGTTTTTTAACAACCTTAATCATAGCCTGTTTTTTCGCAAATATAGCAATGGCCCAGTCGGTTGACTCCAATCAGGAAGAACCCTACAAAGATTTTAAAACCGAGCATGTCTGGGATGCAAAGGTTAAGATTGCCAATGTTATTGTTCTTGGTGAAAGTAAACGCGGCCTCCGGCGAGTGATCCCGATCCTTGGCGGAACATTTAGCGGTCCCAAAATTAAAGGAGAAGTACTGCCTGGTGGCGAAGACTGGCAAAATGTTCGTCCCGACGGAGATACTGAACTTAATGCCCGGTACCTGCTCAAAACCGATGATGGCCATATCATCCAGGTGATCAATCAGGTTCTGATACACATGCCATCAAAAGACGAAAAAGGACAACCCTATATCAAGTCGGTCGTTGACCTGGAAGCGCCGGTAAACAGCCCGTACGACTATCTCAATCATGCAATCTTTCTCGGCACACTGACCATGCCGGCCATTAAACCGGGGGAAGAGCCTTACGTGGTGATCGGTGTCTATAAAGTATTGTAATTAGGATAAGAAACAACAATCAATAACCGGGGCTTTCTGTCAGGCAGTAAGCCCCGGCTAAACAAACTCCCGGCAATTAAACCCTGACACAGGCTGGATACAGGTGATCACGGAGGACAACCGCGATTCGTGATTTAACCCCATGCTCAGTCGTTTGGCAACCAAAACCCGCCTCCGACGCTACCGGATCTCCGGCATTCAATCTATACAAAGATCTGTAACGCTAATAATAACCTTAAAAACTATTAGGCATGAATTCCTCTCCCGAGTTTGCAAAATACCATGAAGCTCTCGCAACAAAGACCATCCGAAATTTAGAGAAACGATTTATGAAAGGCTTCTATTTCGAGACCTCGCAGGAGGCGGTTAAGGCCATTTGTGATATGATCCGTGAGGGGGACATCGTTGGAATGGGAGGTTCAGAGACCATACTGCAAACCGGACTGATCGGTGAATTAAGAAAACTGAACATTAATCTGCTCGACCGGTATAAAGAAGGGGTCTCCAAAGAGGAGGTCGATCGGATGAGGCGGGAAAGCCTTCTCTCCGATGTCTTTATCTCATCCACCAACGCCATTACCACCGACGGGAAGCTGGTTAATCAGGACGGCACGGGCAACAGGGTCGCCTGCATGATCTACGGGCCTAAAAAAGTCATCATCATTGCCGGAGTCAACAAGATCGTTCCAACCGTTGACGACGCGATAAAACGCATTAAACGAAAAGCCGCCCCGTTAAATTCCATCCGGGTAAACCGGGAAACGCCCTGTTTTCATACGGGAATCTGCAACGAACCGCATTGTTTTCCTCCAAACAGGATTTGCTGCCAACAGGTCATTATCGAATCAAGCATGATCAAAGACCGGATTAATGTATTCCTGATCGGAGAAACACTGGGCTATTGAACCAACCCGGCACTCACCTCTCCACCATCCGCCATCCAGGAGCCTCAGATCTGGAATTTGTAATTCTATACTTCTTGCTGTAATCCTTCTCCTCCCGGCCCTAAAGGGTCCAAATCTCAATAACCGAGGCCTTCGCCGTGAGCTCAGTAGAACGGTGCAACCTGCGGACTTTAACCACCAGGCAAATCCATCCCCGGAAGGGGTAGACCTCACTACCCGTATGTAAAGCCGCGAAGTGGCTTTACCTTAATAACCGTGGGTGCAACCCACGGAAGACAACCCAATAGCAAAATTCATCCCCGAAGGGGGTGAACCTCAAAAACCCGCTCCCCCAGAAAATGATATCCAGGTGGCTTTAGCGAGAGAATTTGTAATTCCCTTGGAGGGAGCTTCCTTTCTTCCGTGATGATATGGGACGTCCCTACAGGACTCCTATTGGAGGGAGGCACCGTTACGCCGGGTTGAAACCCGGCGCTACAACACCTTTCATCCCGATGGGACTCGCATATTACAAACTACTATTTTCTAATGCATTACGAAGTAAGTCTTCCTTGCAGAGCCGTAGGCTCGGATCATCTTGTAGGGACGTATTTATAATCCGTCCGCCGGCACCCGAGGGGACTGGTATTAATTATAAGTCGGGGCGAGACGCAGATCTTATCCCGCAGCGATGGCATCAGGTCGCACCCGCCAATTAACCATTAATATTCAATCACTGTCCCTACACCGTCAGATCAGTCAGCCTATTTTTGAGTGTACCATGATCCAGCGACTCTTTCAAAATTTTTAAAATCCGTAGTCGAACAAATTCGTTCCACAGGATATTAATCCCGGAAAAATTATCCGAAACAATATTTGTTTTGTATTTTTGAAAAGAAAGTGTTCCAACAAATGGCGCTATATTGAAAACGATTGGATTGTTTTAACCAGAAAAAAAGAATTATGAACATACAAGCTGAAAAAGCCATAATCATAGAGCAATTCAAGCTGATTAATGATGCTGACCTGATTCATGCCATCAGGAACATGCTCGATTATGCTTTGAAAAAAGAACGGGATAATCTTATCGTTCATGAAGCTGACCAAAAGCTGGTGATGGAACGTTTTGATCGGGTTCGTAAAGATCCCGATAGGCTTCAGGATTGGGAGCAAGCCAAAAAATCATTGGAACCCTGATGAAAAGGTTCAATATTAAAATTGAACCAGAAGCCCTTGCCGATATCCGGGAAATTACCAACTGGTATAATCAGCAACAGACCGGACTTGGAGGAAGGTTTCAAAGAGCAGCGATCAGGCAGGTCAACTCACTTGGCAAAGACCCGGAAATTCACGCTATTCGTTACCAGGAGATCCGTTGTGTGATGATCAAGAAATTTCCGTACATGATTCATTTCTTTTTAAACAATGAAAACCATACCGTTGAAGTTTTGGCAATAATTAGTACCAGTCGTGATCCTAAGGTATGGACGGAGAAAGTTAAGTGAACCCTCGGCGGATGTTCCGATCGCCCTTCATCATGGTTGCAGTGAGGCTCCATGTCTTCATCCCTTACGCGATAGGATATTGCGTCACCCAGCTCCCCAAACGGACGCTGGTGCTGATTTGCAATCCGGACAAACGCCATCGACTGCCAAAATCCACTAAATTTATGCTAATGAAAATCAATAGCAAATGAGGTGCGTGCAACCTCTCCCGGTAGATCTATCGCTACCACATAGCCATGAAGTAGCTAAATCTCAATAACCGTTGGTGCAACCCACGGAATAGTCCCAGGAAAGTTACCTCATCCCCAAAGGGGGTGAACCTCAATAACCACGAGTGAAGCACAACAGAACCTCAGGCAAAACAACTCATCCCCAACCGTCAGATAAATCGTCAATTGTCTTTCGTCTATCGTCAATCGTCAATAGGTGCGTCTTTCGTGTCTAACCCGCAACACCCGTTGCTCTCCCGCCGGGCTACACCCCGAAATACCGGTCCTCCGAATAGCCGGTACTGGCCTGATTACCGAAAAAGAGATAGAGGTGAAGTGGCTCACCGGTCACAAGGATCGGGTGTTCAAGGACAAACTGCCCGTCCTGCCGAACGGCCCCCGTGGCCACGGGCCCGATGATCGTCGCGTTGCCCGCCAGCACGTACCAGAGCCCGTCGTCGGGCAGCTCCGCCAGCGTTACCGGCTCACTGCTCCAACTGATCACGATCGTCCGCGGAGGATCGGCCTCACGGACAGCAGTCAACAACTGCGGCAGCGGCAAAGGCCCCGTGGAGAAATGAAGCAGCGAATAGTCGGCCAGCACGCCGTTGGAGTCAAAAGCCGGAAAATTAGCTTTCAAGAAAAGGTTATAACCGGTCACTCTTTGGGTGGCCGATAAGTCCCAGATAGGCGCCACCACCCGGTCGCGCATCGACCGGTAATAGGCGACGGCGGCTTTAAAACGGTCGCGGTGCCGCTGTTGCCGTTCGCTCCAGCTTCCTTTATCGCGTCGGGCTTGCGCGGTCCGTACAATCACCTCTTCCCCGCTACGGGCAAAGACCAGGTTCCCGATCCGACCACTTAACATCAATTCAGGTAACAGATTTGTTCGTGCCATATTATTAGGTTTAATGGTTATTCTCCTGTAACGATCAATCCGGTCCGATCGGCCAACGCCTCATCCTCTCCTGAAACCACCGCTCCTTCTCCCTCAGGTAACTCCCCCTTCACGGCCCCCTCCGGCCCCTCGCGCGGGGAAAGATCACGGATCTCACAATCCACTGTTTCCGATAACCGATCAGGAACAAGCCCCGGACCGATCACTCAAATCTATACTATTATTCTAAACAAACCAACACTTCTCACCTGCTGATATTTGATATCCACCTACTTAACTATCATTTGCATTTGTTTGCACCCAGCAATTCCCATCGGATACTTATATTGTATTTATTTATACGGCAGAGTGGGAAAATAACGACAGGTAAAGCCGGTCAACGCGGGGATTGCATTGATATCCGGGAAAAACCGGGGCCTCTCCTTCCTCCCCTCGGGTCAAGGGAAGGGTATCCCCATCGTTTCCGTTATCCTGCCGTTAGGTTTCTCTATGTTAGCATACAGGAACCATACAGATACTATGGTTAAAACCAAAG
>CAZWBR010000053.1:0-21876 GCA_964632305.1 uncultured Prolixibacteraceae bacterium | reverse complement strand
GTGGTGTTGACAAGAAAGAAATCAAACGTGGTATGATTCTTGCAAAACCAGGTTCAATCACTCCTCACACTTCTTTCAAAGCAGAGGTTTATATCCTGAAAAAAGAAGAAGGTGGTCGTCATACCCCATTCCACAACAAATACCGTCCTCAGTTCTACATCCGTACATTGGATATCACTGGTGAGATCAACCTTCCTGAAGGAACTGAAATGGTTATGCCAGGTGACAATGTTACCATTACTGTTGAATTGATCTACCCTGTTGCTCTTAACCTTGGTCTTCGTTTCGCTATCCGCGAAGGTGGACGTACAGTTGGTGCAGGTCAGGTTACTGAAATTATCAAGTAAGAAGTTCCTAAAGAACACCATAAAGCAGTCCCGGGCGCAGGTTCGGGACTGCATTACGGATAAACCCGGTTGGGGGGCATGTTAAGTTCGATTCTTAATATCCGGCTATTATTAAATGAATATTCACAAATGAAATTGACTAATTATTTTAGTGAATCCTACACCGAGCTTGTTCAGAAGGTTTCATGGCCTACCTGGAATGAGTTGCGAAGTAGTGCTATCGTAGTAATGGTTGCTTCCTTTATAATCGCACTGTTGATTTTCTTCATTGATTTCTCTTTCAGGGGATTGATGAAAGTAATTTACAGTTTTTTCTATTAATTTTTTCTTGAGGGTCCGAGATGAGCGATAATCAAAGAAAATGGTATGTTCTTAGAACCATCGGAGGTAAAGAGAAGAAGGTGAAAGAATATATCGAGAATGAGGTAGCGAATTCTGGGCTTCAGGAATTTATTTCCCAAGTCTTAATCCCTACCGAAAAAGTATATCAGATTCGGAACGGGAAAAAAGTGGCCAAAGAGCGCAATTTTTTCCCGGGATACGTACTTGTTGAAGCTGCATTGGTGGGTGAAATCGCCCATATGTTACGCAACATTACCAATGTGATCGGTTTTTTGGGTGACACCAAAGGGGGCGAGCCTGTTCCCATGCGTCAATCCGAGGTAAACCGGATTCTTGGTAAGGTAGATGAGCTTCAGGAGAGCGGAGAAGAGTTTGATACACCATTCGTGGTGGGAGAGACAGTAAAAGTGACCGACGGTCCATTCAACGGTTTCAACGGTACCATTGAGGAAATCAATGTGGAGAAGAAGAAGCTGAAAGTAATGGTCAAGATTTTCGGTCGTAAAACACCCTTGGAACTTAGCTTTATGCAGGTTGAAAAGGAGTAAAGTAATTTTTTTTATAAAACGTTATGGCTAAAGAAATTGCTGGATTTATCAAGTTACAGATCAAAGGTGGTGCAGCAAATCCCTCACCTCCGGTAGGGCCCGCATTGGGTTCGAAAGGGGTGAACATCATGCAGTTCTGTAAAGCGTTCAATGCCAAGACACAAGATCAGGCCGGTAAGGTTTTACCCGTTGTAATCACTGTTTACGGTGATAAGTCATTCGACTTCGTGGTTAAGACTCCTCCGGTAGCTATTCAATTGATGGAAGCCTCGAAGGTCAAAAAAGGATCGGCTGAGCCTCATGTCAATAAGGTAGGATCGGTTTCTTGGGATCAGGTAAAGGAGATTGCAGAAATCAAAATGCAAGACCTTAACTGCTTTACAGTAGAATCAGCGATGAGCATGGTTGCCGGAACTGCAAGAAGTATGGGGATTACCGTAACAGGCAAATCACCGTTAAAAAACTAATTTAAAGTTAGGTTGAAATGGCAAAAGTTACCAAGAATAAAAAAGCTGCATTGGAAAAACTCGAGGCCGGAAAGATCTATGACCTTCACGAGGCTGCAAATCTGGTAAAAGATATCACTTTTACTAAGTTCGATGCTTCAGTAGACATAGATGTAAGGCTTGGTGTTGATCCGCGAAAAGCTAACCAGATGGTTCGTGGTGTTGTAACTTTGCCCCATGGTACCGGGAAAGAGGTACGTGTTTTAGCTTTGGTTACTCCCGATAAGGAAGCTGAAGCAACAGAAGCAGGTGCCGATTATGTAGGTCTTGACAATTATATTGACAAGATCAAAGGTGGTTGGACAGATGTTGATGTCATCATCACTATGCCTCCGGTAATGGGAAAAGTAGGTGCGTTAGGACGTATATTGGGCCCACGTGGTCTGATGCCTAACCCGAAAAGTGGAACGGTTACCATGGAAGTCGGTAAAGCCATCAAAGAAGTGAAGATGGGTAAAATCGATTTCAAAGTTGACAAGTTCGGGATAGTACACACCTCCATTGGTAAAGTATCGTTTGATCCGCAGAAGATTGCGGAGAACGCGAAAGAATTTGTTCATACTATACAAAAATTAAAACCCGCTGCTGCAAAAGGTACATACATAAAAAGTATTTATGTATCCAGTACCATGAGCCCCGGCATTCAGGTAGAGCCAAAAACCTGCCTTGAATAAGTAAATAATTGTTGAAATGAAAAGATCAGACAAATTAGAGGTTATTGAACAATTGACCAATGAGATCAATTCATACAACCATTATTACCTTGCCGATATCTCTAGCCTCAATGCTGAGGTGACGAGCGAGCTCAGAAGGTTGTGCAACAAGCGCGAAGTAAAACTGGTTGTAGTAAAGAACACCTTACTCCGTAAAGCCATCGCGAATTCTCAGAAGAATTCCGAAGAACTTTACGATGTACTTAAAAATAATACATCAATTCTGCTTTCCAACACCGGTAATGTTCCTGCTAAACTGATCAAAGAGTTTAGTAAGAAATACAAAAAACCGGTACTCAAAGGCGCCTACGTAGAAGAATGTGCTTACGTTGGAGAAAATCAGCTTGATGCATTAGTCGATGTAAAATCAAAAGAAGAACTTATCGGTGGTATTATCGCCATGCTTCAATCACCAGCCAAAAACGTTATCTCTGCTCTTCAATCAGGAGGTCAGACTATCTGTGGCGTGTTGAAGACCCTGGAAGAGAAAAACGCGTAAGTTATCAGTTGTTAAGAGTAAAGAAAAAAGAAACAATTAATATTTAAATCTCAAGTAAAATGGCAGATCTTAAAAAACTTGCAGAAGAACTTGTTAACCTGACTGTCAAAGAAGTTAACGAACTCGCAGGCATCCTCAAATCAGAATATGGTATTGAACCCGCTGCAGCCGCAGTAGCAGTAGCAGCACCTGCAGCAGCAGCTGAATCAGAAGCAGCCGCTGAGAAAACCGAATTTGACGTTATCTTGAAGTTCGGCGGTCAGTCTAAACTTGCTGTTGTAAAACTGGTTAAAGACCTTACAGGATTAGGTTTGAAAGAAGCTAAGGAAGTAGTTGACAATGCACCGAAACCGATCAAAGAAAAAGTTTCCAAAGAAGAGGCTGAGTCTCTTAAAGCTCAACTTGAAGAAGCAGGAGCTGAAGTTGAAATCAAATAGGATTTTGACCAGTACTACTGGGTTATATATGGTTTAGAATCCCGAAAAGGGATTCTAAGCCTTTTTATGTTTTTAGTTTTGGTTCCTTAATTTGGTTGATAATGTCCTCAAATAATGTAAATCAAAGGATTAGTTTTGCATCCACCCGAAGCAAGCTTGAGTACCCCGATTTTTTGGAGGTGCAGATTAAATCTTTTAAAGAATTTTTCCAGTTGGGAACCTCTCCGGAAGACCGCAAAAATGAAGGTCTTTTCAAGGTTTTTCAGGAGAACTTCCCGATATCCGACACAAGAAACAATTTTGTCCTCGAATTTATCGATTACCAGGTTGATCCACCCAGGTATAGCATCGAAGAGTGTATTGAGCGAGGGCTTACTTTCAGCGTTCCGTTGAAAGCTAAATTGAAACTGTTCTGTACGGATCCTGAACACGAAGATTTTGATACTGTCGTTCAGGATGTTTACCTCGGAACGGTTCCCTATATGACCCCTGCCGGCTCATTTGTAATCAATGGGGCTGAACGGGTGGTCGTATCTCAGTTGCATCGTTCTCCCGGCGTATTCTTTGGACAGAGTGTCCACGCCAACGGAACTAAATTATACTCTGCACGAATCATTCCGTTCAAAGGATCATGGATCGAATTTGCTACCGACATCAATAATGTGATGTATGCATATATCGATCGTAAAAAGAAATTACCGGTTACTACACTTCTACGCGCTATTGGGTACGAAAGCGATAAAGATATTCTTGAAATCTTCGATTTGGCTGACGAAATTAAAATTTCGAAGACCGCACTCAAGAAAGTAGTTGGACGCAGATTAGCTGCCCGTGTCTTAAAGACATGGGTCGAGGACTTTGTCGATGAGGATACTGGCGAGGTAGTATCGATTGAACGTAATGAAGTGATTGTGGACCGCGAAGTGGTCATCGAAAATGATCATGTCGATGAGATTCTTGAATCTGGTGCCAAAACAATCCTTCTGCACAAGGAAGATGTCGGTACCGGTGATTTTGCAATTATCTATAATACTTTGCAAAAAGACCCGTGTAACTCAGAAAAAGAGGCCGTACTGCACATCTACAGACAGTTAAGGAATTCGGAACCACCGGATGAGGCTACTGCCCGTGATATAATTGAAAAATTATTCTTCTCTGAAGTACGTTATGACTTAGGCGAAGTAGGGCGTTACCGAATCAATAGAAAATTAGGGTTGAACATCGAAATGACAACCCGTGTGTTGACCAACCAGGATATTATAGAGATTATAAAATACCTGATCCAGTTGGTTAACTCGAAGACTGATGTGGATGATATCGACCACTTGTCTAACCGCCGCGTGCGTACTGTCGGTGAACAGATGTTCTCACAGTTTGGCGTTGGGTTAGCCCGTATGGCCAGGACCATCCGTGAGCGTATGAATGTTAGGGATAATGAGGTGTTTACGCCGATTGACCTGATCAATTCAAAAACACTCTCTTCAGTTATTAATTCCTTCTTTGGAACTAATGCGTTATCGCAATTTATGGACCAGACCAACCCGCTGGCCGAAATGACTCACAAACGCCGTATGTCGGCTTTGGGGCCTGGAGGTCTTTCACGCGAACGTGCTGGTTTCGAAGTTCGTGACGTACACTATACACACTACGGACGTCTCTGTCCAATTGAAACTCCTGAAGGACCGAATATCGGTCTGATCTCTTCGCTCTGTGTATTTGCTAAAATCACGGAACTTGGCTTTATCTCGACTCCTTACCGGAATGTTGAGAACGGGAAAGTAAATCTTTCCAATGACGATGTAGTCTATCTGACAGCCGAGGAAGAAGAAGGTAAAATTATTGCTCAGGCAAATGCTCCTGTCAATGAAGATGGAACGTTTGTAAACCTGAGAGTTAAGGCTCGTTTGGATGCTGACTATCCATTGGCTGATAAGGAAGAGGCCAATTTGATGGATGTTGGCCCTAACCAGATCGCTTCGATTGCCGCTTCGTTGATCACGTTCCTTGAACATGACGATGCAAACCGTGCTTTGATGGGATCGAACATGATGCGTCAGGCAGTACCGCTGCTTCGCCCTGAAGCCCCAATTGTTGGAACAGGTCTCGAAGGAAATATCGCCCGTGATGCACGTATAAATATTGTTGCTGAAGGCCCTGGGGTAATCGATTATGTCGATGCCAACAAAATTGTTGTCCGGTACGATAAGACAGAGGAGGAACGTTATGTAAGTTTCGATCCGGATACTAAAGCTTATTATCTTCCGAAATACAAGAAAACCAATCAGGGAACCTGTGTCGACCTTAAACCGATGGTCACTAAAGGCCAGCGTGTCAATACCGGTGATATTATGACTGAAGGTTATGCTACCTCGAAAGGGGAGCTGGCTTTAGGGCGTAACCTGAAAGTAGCCTTCATGCCATGGCAAGGGTATAACTATGAGGATGCGATCGTTATTAATGAACGTATCGTTCGTGAAGATATCTTCACCTCTATTCATGTTGACGAGTATTCTCTCGAAGTTCGCGATACCAAACGCGGATCGGAAGAGTTCACCTCGGATATCCCGAATGTTAGTGAAGAGGCTACCCGCAATCTCGATGAGAATGGTTTGATCCGTATTGGGGCTGTCGTTAAACCCGGCGATATTCTCATAGGTAAGATCACCCCGAAGGGTGAATCGGATCCTTCTCCTGAAGAAAAACTGCTTCGTGCTATCTTTGGTGATAAAGCCGGCGATGTAAAAGATGCTTCTCTGAAGGCTTCTCCTTCGCTTAATGGTGTGGTAATCGACAAGAAGCTTTTCTCTCGCGTCGTAAAAGAGAAAAAAGGCAAAGTCGCTACAAAACCATTGCTGGAACAGATTGATCAGGAGTTTGAAAATGAGACTAATAAGCTGCGCGATATTTTGATCGACAAATTATTCAATCTCGTCAATGGGAAAACTTCTCAAGGAGTAAAAGATTATTATAATACCGATCTCATTGCTAAAGGTAACAAGTTTACTCTGAAACAATTGCAGGGTATCGACTATCTTAACGTGAATCCCGGAAAATGGACCACGGATAAAGATAAGAATGATATGATCTATGCCCTTGTGAATAATTTCATCATGAAATACAAGGAAGCAGAAGCAGTTGCTCGTCGTAAACGTTACAATGTAACAATCGGTGATGAACTTCCTGCCGGTATTCTTCAGTTAGCCAAAGTCTATATCGCCAAGAAGCGCAAACTGCAGATCGGGGATAAGATGGCTGGTCGTCACGGTAACAAGGGTATTGTATCCCGAATCGTTCGCGACGAAGATATGCCGTTCCTGGCTGACGGAACCCCGGTAGATATTGTACTGAACCCTCTGGGTGTGCCTTCTCGTATGAACCTTGGACAGATCTACGAAACTGTCTTGGGGTGGGCCGGTAAAGAACTGGGATTAACTTTCGCAACTCCTATCTTCGATGGTGCTACACTTGATCAAATTACTGAATATACCAATAAGGCTGGTGTGCCCCGTTTCGGTACCACTCGTCTTTTCGATGGCGAAACCGGTGAACCATTTGACCAACCAGCTACTGTTGGGGTAATTTACATGTTGAAATTGGGCCACATGGTTGAAGATAAGATGCATGCCCGTTCCATTGGGCCTTATTCTTTGATCACGCAGCAACCTCTTGGTGGTAAAGCACAATTTGGTGGTCAGCGTTTCGGTGAGATGGAGGTTTGGGCTTTGGAAGCTTTCGGCGCTTCAAATATTTTGCAGGAGATCCTTACCGTCAAATCTGATGATGTTATGGGACGTGCAAAAGCTTATGAGGCAATCGTGAAAGGTGATCCGCTGCCAACTCCGGGTATCCCCGAATCACTCAACGTGTTGTTGCACGAATTGAGGGGGCTTGGTTTAAGTGTGAACCTCGAATAAATGATATTTTCGGCAGGGGAGTATCTCCCCGGCCGAATATTTGCGTTTAATTATCAGTTGATATTATCAATTATTAATAAAAATTATGGCATTCAGACGAGATAACAAGGTTAAAAGTAGTTTTTCCAAGATCAGCATTAGTCTTGCTTCCCCGGAAGAAATACTTGAACGCTCGCATGGCGAAGTGCTCAAACCTGAAACCATCAATTATCGTACCTATAAACCCGAACGGGATGGGCTCTTCTGTGAAAGAATATTCGGTCCTGTAAAGGACTATGAATGCCATTGCGGTAAATATAAACGTATCCGTTATCGCGGAATCGTTTGCGACCGCTGTGGTGTTGAAGTTACCGAGAAGAAAGTTCGTCGCGAAAGGATGGGACATATATCACTGGTTGTCCCGGTGGTTCACATTTGGTATTTTAAATCTCTGCCAAATAAAATCGGCTATCTGTTGGGTTTACCCACCAAAAAGCTCGATTCCATTATCTATTACGAACGTTTTGTTGTCATCAATCCCGGGATTAAACGGAACGATGGCGTCAAGTACCTCGATTTTCTGACCGAAGAAGAGTATATTGATATTCTTGAATCCCTTCCTAAAGATAATCAGTTACTTGAAGACGATCATCCCGATAAGTTCATTGCCGATATGGGTGCTGAAGCACTTTATAAGTTGCTCGAACGCATCGATCTCGATGAGCTTTCTTACGATCTTCGTAATAAAGCAGGCAATGAAACTTCTCAACAGCGTAAAAATGAGGCGTTAAAACGCCTTCAGGTTGTTGAGGCTTTCCGTGCATCGAAAGGAAGGAATAAACCGGAATGGATGATTGTCAAAGTTGTACCGGTCATCCCGCCCGATCTCCGTCCTTTGGTGCCGTTGGATGGCGGACGTTTTGCCACCTCCGACCTGAACGACCTGTACCGTCGGGTTATCATCCGTAACAACCGTTTGAAACGACTGATCGAGATTAAAGCTCCTGAAGTGATTCTCCGTAACGAGAAACGTATGTTGCAGGAAGCTGTCGATTCATTGTTCGACAACAGCCGTAAATCGAATGCCGTTAAAACAGATAGCAACCGTGCCCTGAAATCTCTTTCCGATTCTTTGAAAGGTAAACAGGGACGTTTCCGTCAAAACTTGCTCGGTAAACGTGTCGACTATTCTGCCCGTTCGGTGATCGTCGTTGGCCCGAACCTGAAGATCCATGAATGTGGTATCCCTAAAGATATGGCTGCCGAACTTTACAAACCATTTGTCATCAGGAAACTGATCGAACGTGGAATTGTAAAAACGGTTAAGTCAGCCAAAAAAATCGTTGACCGTAAGGATCCTGTAGTATGGGATATCCTTGAGAACGTGATGAAAGGGCATCCGGTAATGCTAAACCGTGCTCCTACGCTTCACCGTCTGTCTATTCAGGCTTTCCAGCCGGTACTCGTCGAAGGAAAGGCCATCCGCCTTCACCCGCTCGTATGTACCGGTTTTAACGCCGACTTCGACGGTGACCAGATGGCGGTTCACCTTCCGCTGGGTAACGCGGCAATTCTTGAAGCTCAGTTGTTGATGCTTTCTTCGCATAACTTGTTGAATCCGGCCAATGGTGCTCCTATCACTGTACCTTCACAGGACATGGTTTTGGGTCTCTATTATATGACCAAACATCGTAAGGGCGCCAAAGGCGAAGGATTATCATTCTACTCTTCTGAAGAAGCGATAATCGCTTACAACGAAGGTAAGGTCGACATGCACGCTATCGTCAACTGTAAAGTTCAGGACCTGGATGAAAACGGAGAGTTGGTTGTCAAGACCATTGAAACTACTCTTGGACGAATCCTGTTCAACGAATATGTTCCGAAAGCTGCCGGTTATATCAATAAGATATTGACCAAGAAAGCGCTTAGGGATATTATTGCAGATATTCTGAAACGTACCAATAATGCCGTTACTGCTCAGTTCCTCGATGATATCAAGGATCTGGGGTATAAGATGGCCTACCGTGGGGGACTTTCCTTCAACCTTGATGATGTGATCATCCCGGAAGCAAAAACCGAAATGGTTAATGAGGGTTATGCCGGGGTTGAGGAAGTTTTAAACAACTACAACATGGGTTTCATTACCAATAACGAACGTTACAACGGGGTTATCGATATCTGGACACATGTTAATGCCAAGTTGACCCAGAATGTAATGAAAACCCTTAGCAGCGACAAGCAAGGTTTCAACTCTATCTATATGATGCTTGATTCCGGTGCCCGTGGTTCTAAGGAACAGATCCGCCAGTTGTGCGGGATGCGTGGTTTGATGGCAAAACCTCAGAAGTCAGGTTCTACCGGATCACAGATTATCGAGAACCCAATTTTGGCTAACTTTAAAGAAGGTCTGTCGGTTTTGGAGTACTTTATCTCTACCCACGGTGCCCGTAAAGGGTTGGCCGATACCGCGCTTAAAACAGCCGACGCTGGTTACTTAACCCGTCGTTTGGTCGATGTGGCTCAGGATGTGATTATTAATGAGCCCGACTGTGGAACTCTTCGCGGTCTGGTCGCTACTGCTCTGAAGAATAATGAGGAGGTTGTAGCATCACTTTCTGAACGTATTCTTGGACGTACAACGGTTCATGATATCTATCATCCGCTTACCGGTAAGCTTATCATTAAAGCAGGTGAACAGATTACGGAAGAGATTGCCGATCAGATTGAAAACTCACCGATCGAGCGCGTTGAAATCCGCTCCGTATTGACCTGTGAAGCTGAAAACGGCGTTTGTGCGAAATGTTACGGACGTAACCTGGCCACAGGTAAGATGGTTCAGATGGGCGAAGCGGTTGGTGTAATCGCCGCGCAGTCTATCGGTGAACCTGGTACTCAGTTGACTCTTCGTACCTTCCACGTTGGGGGTATTGCAGGCAACGTTTCTACTCAATCAACCGTGGTGGCCCGTTATGACGGTATCGCTGAGATTGAAGAATTACGTACCGTCGAATGGCAGGACGAAAAGGGCGAAATGGTTGATATTGTGGTCAGTCGTTTGGCAGAATTGAAAATTATCGATAAAAATACAGGCATTCAGTTGTCAACCAATTCTCTTCCATACGGTTCTAAACTGTTCGTGAAAAACGGTGCCGATGTGAAGAAGGATAAGGTTGTCTGCGAATGGGACCCCTATAATGGTGTTATTATCACTGAATTCAATGGTAGGGTATCGTTCCAGGATTTTGTCGATGGGGTAACTTATCGTGAAGAATCGGACGAACAGACCGGTTACCGCGAAAAAGTGGTCATCGAAACTAGGGATAAAACGAAGAACCCAACCTTACGGATTGTCGACGAGAACGATATGGATGTCCGTTCTTACAACCTTCCGGTAGGTGGTCACTTGAGCGTTGAAGAAGGTCAGATGGTTAAAGCCGGGGATGTATTGGTGAAAATTCCGCGTGCTTCCGGTAAAGCCGGTGACATCACCGGGGGTCTTCCCCGTGTTACAGAGCTCTTCGAAGCCCGTAATCCATCCAACCCCGCCGTCGTTTCTGAAATCGACGGTGAAGTCACTCTTGGCAAAATCAAACGTGGTAACCGCGAGATCGTTATTACTTCCCGTACCGGTGAAGTTAAAAAATACCTCGTCCCGCTGTCCCGTCAGATCCTGGTCCAGGAGAATGACTATGTCCGTGCAGGCACACCGCTTTCCGACGGTGCCATCACTCCGGCCGATATCCTTGCTATCAAAGGTCCGACCAAAGTTCAGGAATATATTGTGAACGAAGTTCAAGACGTTTACCGGATGCAGGGGGTTAAAATCAACGATAAACACTTTGAGGTAATCGTTCGCCAGATGATGCGTAAAGTCGATATCGAAGATCCGGGAGATACCCGTTTCCTTGAAAAACAGATCGTCGACAAGAGCGAGTTCAACCAGGAAAACGACTGGATCTTTGGTAAGAAAATCGTTACCGATGCAGGAGATTCCGAAAGCTTGAGGGCCGGTCAGATTATTACAGCCCGTCGTCTGAGAGATGAAAACTCCATGCTGAGACGTCGCGATAAAAAACCTTGCGAAGCTCGCGATGCGGTTTCTGCAACATCGAGCCAGGTCCTTCAGGGGATTACCCGTGCAGCTCTTCAAACCAAATCGTGGATGTCTGCCGCCTCCTTCCAGGAAACCACCAAGGTGCTTAACGAAGCAGCCATCAATGGTAAGGTCGATTATCTCGAAGGACTGAAGGAAAATGTGATCTGCGGTCACTTGATCCCTGCCGGTACCGGTAACCCGATGTTCCGTAACATCGTGGTGGGCTCGCGCGATGAATACGATCGTCTTGTCGAACCGAAAAAGTTCGAGATGATCAATGAAGATGACGAATAAACTTTAAAACGATGAATGACGAACAACAAAATCCACATCAGTTGAACATTGAACTGAGTGATGACATTGCCCAGGGTACTTATTCCAATCTGGCCATTATCACCCATTCACCTTCGGAGTTCGTGGTCGATTTTGTTCGAATCATGCCCGGAACTCCAAAGGCTAAAGTGAAATCGAGGATCATCCTCACCCCCGAACATGCTAAACGACTGATGAAAGCGCTTCAGGAAAACATCAGTAAGTACGAAGCATTACACGGTCCGATCCATATTCAGGGCGGAAATGACCCGATTGTCTCTATCCCTTTCCCGGGAATGACCGGTGAAGCTTAATTGAATCATTCTATATTTTGGCGAAAGCCCCTCTGATTATGAGGGGCTTTCGTATTTTCATAGCTATACTAATCGATATGTATCAAAAATCCTTTAAAAATTTAAAAAATATAACTAAAATTGCCGTTAATGGGGAAATATGATACTGTGTAATAGTTACTAATAAATTTTTATAATTATGGAAGATGAAATATTTATCGCATTGGAGCTGCTCGGAGTGGGGATGATTACGGTTTTTTTCGTCCTTTTCTTAGTGGTTTCAATTGGTGGGCTCATTATTCGACTGGTTAATAAATATATCCCGGAACAGGTTGGCGAATCTCTCTCTCCAACCAAAAAAGCGTCTATTGATGCGAAAATTGTAGGCGTTATTGCGGCAACCGTGAGCGCTGTAACGGGAGGTAAAGGACAAGTGTCCAAAATCGAGAAGATTTAAGATTTTAAAAGAGGAAATATATAGAGTATGGATTAATCCCCCTTTCATAGGGATAAATTTTTATTTATGAAAAAAAAGATTCAGTTTTCATTAGTTTATCGCGATATGTGGCAATCCTCCGGGAAGTATGTCCCTCGTGTGGACCAGTTGGTGAAGGTTGCCCCGCATATCGTCAATATGGGTTGTTTCTCACGCGTCGAAACCAACGGCGGTGGGTTCGAACAGATCAATCTGCTCTTTGGGGAAAATCCCAACAAGAGCGTCCGCGAATGGACACAGCCTTTTAATGATGCCGGTATCAAAACCCATATGCTCGAGCGTTCGCTGAATGGTTTGCGCATGAGCCCTGTTCCCGCCGATGTCCGTAAACTGATGTTCAAGGTGAAAAAGAAACAGGGGACCGATATCGCCCGTTCTTTTTGCGGACTGAACGATCCACGAAATATCATCGATTCGATCAAATACGCCAAAGAGGGGGGAATGATTGCGCAGGCAGCCCTATCTTTAACTTATTCTGAGGTTCATACCGTTGAGTATTACGTGAACCTCGCTGAACAACTGATCGCCGCCGGTGCCGATGAAATCTGTCTGAAAGACATGGCCGGTATCGCCCGTCCCGCCTGGTTGGGATCGATCGTCGAAGGCATCCGTGCCAAACATCCCGATATTATCATGCAGTATCACAGCCATACCACACCCGGTTTTGCTATGGCTACTATCCTTGAGGTTTGTCGTGCAGGTGTCGATATTATTGATGTCGGCATGGAGCCGCTTTCCTGGGGAACTGGTCACCCCGACCTAATCTCTGTCCGGGAGATGCTGAATGATGCCGGTTTCGACGTACCGGAGATCAACATGAAGGAATACATGAAGGTTCGTAGCCTGACCCAGGAGTTCATCGACGATTTCTTAGGCTATTATATCGATCCTAAAAACCGTTTCGTCAGCTCTATGCTGGTAGGCCCCGGCCTTCCCGGCGGTATGATGGGAAGCCTGATGGCCGATTTGGAAAATAACCTCTCCAGTCTGAACAAATGGAAAGAAAAAGCCAACGAACCTCAGCTTTCGCAGGACGATTTACTGATCAAACTCTTCGATGAGGTGAAATATATATGGCCTAAACTGGGCTACCCGCCATTGGTCACCCCATTCAGCCAATATGTGAAAAACCTGGCGCTGATGAACGTTCTCCAGATGGAAAAAGGGAAAGAGCGCTGGAGCATGATCGCCGACAATATCTGGGACATGATACTGGGCAACTCAGGTAAAGTGCCCGGTAAACTGGCCCCCGAGGTGGTTGAGTTGGCTAAAAAGGCAGGAAAAGATTTCTATACCGGTCATCCCCAGGATCCGTTCACAGATGTGCTCGATTCTTTCCGGAAAGAAATGGACGAAAAAGGTTGGGATTACGGGCAGGATGATGAAGAACTCTTCGAACTGGCAATGCATCCCGAGCAGTACCGTCAGTACAAATCAGGAAAAGCCAAACAGGATTTCGAAGCCGATCTGGCCAAACGTCGTGCCGAAGGTGGTGGCTTAATCAAAAAAACACCGGCCCCTGCACCGGCTCCGACCACCTCAGCCCCGGCTGCGCCTCTGCAACCTACCTCCATGAATATCACGGTTAACGGCGAAACTTACCGGGTCCTGGTCAGCTATGGCGATACCCCGGCACAGGAAGCCCAGGGATCGGCGGCCAGCCAGGCTGTTTCATCCGCTGCCCCGATCGTTGTGGCGCCAACCGACGGAAAGATGAAGGAGATCTTAGCTCCCCTCGAAGGAAAATTCTACTTCACCAAAGATTCATCCGAATCGCCCATTAAAGTCGGGGACCAAATCCGCGAAGGCGATCTGATCGGGTATATCGAAGCTATGAAAACCTTCAACGCCATTAAATCGGATATAAGCGGTAAAGTCGTGGAAATCGTCCATGCCTCCGGTGCCGATGTTGAAGAGGATGATATCATCGTTAAACTGATGTAAAAGAAAGCCGATGGGAATATTTGACCAATTATACCGGATGACTGCGCTGCAGTCGATCATCGCCGATCCATCCTCATTGCTGATGCTGGCGATCGGTTCGCTGCTTCTCTATCTTGGAATCAAAAAACAATATGAACCGTTGTTGCTGGTCCCCATCGCCTTTGGCGTGGTGCTGGCCAACCTTCCCGGAGGGGGAATGGGGGTTGTATCGGCCGATCTGGTACATCTCGAGGGCGATCGCTATAAAAACCTCCTGGAGATTGCCTCCGAATACGGGATCATGAACTACCTCTACTATGGTCTGATCAAGACCGGTCTGCTTCCCCCGCTGATCTTCATGGGGGTCGGAGCCCTGACCGATTTCGGACCTATGTTACGAAACCTGAGGTTGGCCTATTTTGGGGCGGCTGCCCAGATCGGGATATTTATCGTGTTATTATCCGCTATTTTTCTCGGGTTCACCCCTAAAGAAGCAGCTTCGCTCGGGATCATCGGCGGCGCCGACGGCCCAACCGCTATCTATACCACGATCAAACTGGCGCCCCATCTTCTGGGCCCGATCGCCATTGCCGCCTATTCTTACATGGCGTTGGTCCCCGTGATCATCCCTCTTGTCTCCCGATTATTAATTACAGAAAAGGAGATGAAGATCAACATGAAGGAGCAGGACAAACTTTATCCTCCAAAAGTTAAGATCAAAAATCTTAAGGTGGTGAAGATCGTTTTCCCCATCGCGATGATTATCGTGATCGCCATACTGGTTCCGACTGCAACGCCGCTTTTGGGTATGTTGTTCTTCGGAAACCTGGTTAAAGAGGTTGGAACATCTGTAGGTCGATTGACCGATGCCGCTACCACTACTATCCTTAATGCTTCAACGATCTTCCTGGGATTAAGTGTCGGCGCAACCATGACCTCGGAAGTTTTCCTGAACCCGCAAACTTTGGGAATTGTAGCCGGTGGTTTTCTTGCCTTTGCCATCTCGATTGCCGGGGGAATATTCGCGGTGAAAATCTACAACATGTTCTCGAAAAAGAAGATCAATCCGCTGATCGGGGCAACAGGCCTGAGTGCCGTGCCTATGGCCTCACGTGTTGCCAACGAATTAGCCTTAAAGCAGGATCCGGGCAACCATATTCTTCAGTATGCCATGTCGAGCAATATATCCGGGGTCATCGGCTCTGCCGTCGCTGCCGGGGTTTTGATGGCTTTCCTGATGTAAAACTGAAAATCGTAACTATAAAGAGACGTTTCTTGCCCCGGCAGGAAACGTCTCTTTGTTTTTATACTCCGATGAAAGGGGATTTTATAGATCTTGACCGACCATCATTTTATTCATTTTAAGAGACTTCCCTATAAAAATGGGCCATGATGCAATAATGACAGGGTTAAAACTTTCAATGGTATTATTGTGGATTGAGGATTTATAATGATGTGAATAGTAACATCTTTCCGTTCTAAATCCCCCTTAGTCCCCCTTTACAAAGGGGGAGACAGTTCTTTTATCAGATATAGTATAAATAATTAAGGTTTTGAGCATTTATTCAACAAGTTTTTAGCAGGGTAAAGTCCCCCGTTTCTAAAGAGGGGCAGGGGGGATTTGGTCAACCGATTTCAGGACAACACACTTTACAGAAAAGTCCTGATTTTATCTCCACCGACGATTGTTGCCCTGATATAGGTCTGTTCTAGGCCGGGTCAACGCCATGTTTTTAGGGTATTTTCACAGTATTAACAACGTAGAATATATATCTATATACGAACAAAGTACGAACAAAGTACGAAGAAACTACGAAGAAACCCCGATCCTGGTATCGTGTTGGTAGGGCGATTAAGCTGAAAAGAGTTAGGACAAATAATTCGTTCCGATATCCGGCAGGGTTGGGGGTGGCATTTCAAAAAGAATGGTAGCGTTTGTTTTCTGTCTGTGAACAGGATTGGCGGGGAAGGGCCGGGACTGAAAATTATGTTTGTCATTTGTTTTTGGTTTATTAATTTTGATGAAACAAATAAACCTTATCAATTATGTCATCCAACCTCTCGTTAATCAGCTTTTGCGGCCTCTATTGCGGGGAATGCCCTTCCTATAAGAAACAGAAATGTCCGGGTTGTGCCCAAAATGTCAAAGCCTCCTGGTGTAAGGTAAGAAGCTGTTGCCTGGCGAAGGGACTGGGGAGTTGTGCCGGATGCGATGAGTTTCCCGATGTGAAGGAGTGTAAGAAGCATAATAATTTTATTTCAAAATTGTTCGGACTCTTCCTGAACTCAGATCGCGCAAAGGGAATTGAGTTTATAAAAAGTAACGGGTACGAAGAGTTTGCAATTCATATGACCCAACTGAAGCGTGGGAGCATGAAACGGCGCGAATGAAATCGCCGGTCGTTGTAAAAGTTTGGGAGTATGCCATATAGGAGTGGGATAACCGGCAACCGATTTATAAAAAATCATTCTAAATTACTGGGGGTTACTTTGAAATTCCTCTTTTCGACCGTTATATTTTTTTGTTCTAATGTCTTGACGCAATTGAACTACCGGAGGTTCAGGGAGCTGTTTTTGCCCTGTATTGGGCTTGTTCAGCGGTTTTGGAGATGGAGCGCTTCATTTCAATCCTCATTTTTTAGTTGGTAAGCACTTCGCTAAATTTTATATTTGCCTTCCAAAGAGATTGTTTTCCTTAAGAATACTAATGATCTATCCATGCTTGAATGAGAAAAATGACACTTATGAAAATTGGGCAGCTTTGTTGCCAACCGCGTGGAATCATGTAAACAAATTAATAATAGATGAAAGGTTTGAGAATAATTGTATTGGCTAAGCAGGTTCCCGATACTCGAAACGTCGGGAAAGATGCCATGAAAGCTGACGGTACCGTTAACCGTGCCGCCCTTCCTGCAATTTTTAATCCCGAGGACCTTAACGCGCTGGAGATTGCCCTGCGCCTGAAAGATGAGGTTCCCGGCACGACGATTACGATCCTGACCATGGGACCGGGTCGTGCAGCCGAGATCATCCGCGAAGGTTTGTATCGCGGGGCTGACAATGGCTACCTGTTGACTGACAGGGCTTTTGCCGGATCGGATACCCTTGCTACCTCCTATGCTTTGGCACAGACTATCAAAGAGTTGGGCGAGTTTGACCTGATTGTTGCAGGGCGTCAGGCTATTGACGGGGATACCGCACAGGTTGGACCTCAGGTGGCCGAGAAGCTGAACCTGCCCCAGGTGACTTATGTCGAAGAGGTTGCCAAGGTCGAGAAATCGAAAATCACGCTGCGTCGCCGGCTCGATAATGGTGTTGAAACGGTAAAAGCCTCTTTCCCGCTGCTGTTGACTGTTAACGGAAGCGCTCCCGAGTGTCGTTCGCGCAATGCCAGATTACTGATGAAATTCAAACATGCCCGTACGGTTTCCGAACGTCAGGAAGCTACTGAAGACTATACCCACCTTTACGATTCGCGTCCTTTCCTGAATATTCCGGAAATCACGGTTCGCGATATCCAGGCTGATCCTGAACAATTAGGTCTGTCGGGTTCTCCCACCAAGGTGAAAAAGATCGATAACGTGATCCTTCAGGCTAAAGATGCTAAAAAATTGACGGCTGCCGATGAGGGAATTAATGAATTGATGAAAGAGTTAATTGAAAGCCATGTGATTGGCTAACGGTTCTTACGAAAAAGAAAAAAACAGATGAATAATATTTTTGTTTATTGTGAAGTTGAAGAAGGGGTAGTGGCCGATGTCAGCCTCGAACTTCTGACGAAGGGCCGTAGCCTTGCCAACGAACTGAAATGCAAACTTGAAGCAGTGGTCATTGGCTCCGGATTGAAGGGTGTTGAAAAACAGGTTTTCCCATATGGAGCCGATGTGATTCATATCGCCGATGATCCGAGGTTGGAACCTTATACCACTTTACCGCATTCCTCCATCCTGATCAAGCTCATCAGTGAAGAGAAGCCGCAGATCGCCCTGATGGGTGCCACCCCGATTGGCCGCGACCTCGGGCCACGCGTCTCCTCGGCCCTGCACAGCGGCTTAACAGCCGACTGTACCAGCCTCGAGATTGGCGAACACGAAGACAAAAAGGCTGGTAAGGTTTACGAAAACCTGTTGTACCAGATCCGTCCGGCTTTCGGCGGTAACATTATTGCCACCATTATCAACCCTGACTGCCGTCCGCAGATGGCCACGGTTCGCGAAGGGGTAATGAAAAAAGTAGTCGTTAATCCCAATTATACCGGTGAAGTCAATAATCTTGAGGTTGCGAAATATGTTTCGGAAACCGATTTTGCGATCCAGGTCATCGATCGTCACATGGAGAAGAAAAAGGTCAATATCAAAGGCGCTTCAATTGTGGTTGCAGGAGGATATGGGGTTGGCTCAAAGGAAAACTTCAAATTGCTCCATGAATTGGCTACCGTTTTAGGTGGCGAAGTTGGAGCCTCGCGGGCTGCTGTTGATGCCGGTTATACAGAGCATGATCGTCAGATCGGGCAGACGGGGGTTACCGTTCGTCCGAAACTTTATATTGCCTGCGGTATTTCCGGCCAGGTACAGCACCGGGCCGGGATGGAAGAGTCGGCCCAGATCATTTCGATTAATACTGATCCGGAAGCTCCGATCAATTCGATTGCCGATGTTGTGATTATTGGCGATATCTCGGAAATCGTTCCGAAGATGATCAAGTATTATAAGTTAAATACTAAGTAATCAGCAGGTTTAACCGCGATAATTTGAAAGATAATGGCAAATTTTTATAATGATAACAGTAGTTTGAAATTCCATCTCAACCATCCAATGATGCAAAAGTTGGTGACGTTGAAAGAACGGAATTTTACTGATAAAGAGAAATACGATTACGCCCCGATTGATTTCGAGGATGCAATGGATAGTTATGAACGTGTCCTTGAGGTTGTTGGAGAAATATGCAGTGATATTATTGCTCCCAACGCCGAAAGCATTGATGCTGAAGGACCGGAAGTGATCGACGGTCGGGTGAAATATGCCAGGGGAACCCAGCAGAATATCGACGCCCTGATTAAGGCTGGTTTGATGGGGATTACCCTGCCACGCCGTTTCGGAGGGTTGAACTTCTCGATCGTTCCTTATATCATGGCCGCCGACATTGTTTCGCGTGCCGACGCTGGTTTCGTGAATATATGGGGCCTTCAGGACTGTGCCGAGACGTTGAACGAGTTTGCATCGGAAGAACAAAAAGAACGTTACCTCACCCGTGTGGTGCAGGGTGAGACGATGGCCATGGACCTCACTGAGCCGGATGCCGGTTCTGACCTTCAGGCTGTCCAACTGAAAGCACATTACGATGATAAAAAAGGAATCTGGATTCTGAATGGTGTTAAACGCTTCATCACCAATGGCGATGGCGATATTGCCCTGGTTTTGGCCCGTTCGGAAGAGGGAACCCGCGATGGTCGCGGTCTTTCGATGTTCGTTTACGACAAACGCCACGGAGGAGTGACCGTTCGCCGTATCGAGCATAAAATGGGGATTATAGGTTCACCAACCTGCGAACTGGTTTTCAAAGATGCTCCTGCCGAGCTGATCGGTTCTCGTAAAATGGGTTTGATCAAATATGTGATGGCCTTGATGAACGGCGCTCGTTTAGGAATTGCTGCCCAGTCGGTCGGTGTTTCTGAAGCGGCTTACCGCGAGGCTTTGCAATATGCCAAAGAGCGTCAGCAGTTCGGGAAACCGATCATCGAATTCCCGGCTGTTTATGAAATGCTTTCGGTTATGAAAGCCAAACTGGATGCTTCACGCACCTTATTATATGAGACCTCCCGTTTTGTTGATATCTACAAGACTTACGAGCATATTTCCGAAGAACGGAAGCTCGATGCCAACGAACGGAACGAGATGAAGGAATTCCAGCGTCTGGCTGACCTTTATACTCCGCTGGTTAAGGGAACTTCATCGGAATTCTGTAACCAGAATGCTTATGATGCGGTACAGATCCACGGTGGTTCAGGTTTCATGAAGGATTACCCGGTCGAACGGATCTACCGCGATGCCCGTATCACCTCCATTTATGAAGGGACTACACAGCTTCAGGTTGTCGCAGCCATTCGCGGGGTTACCACCGGCGGATACCTGAAACAAATCCGTGTTTATGAGAAAGCCGAATTAAAACCGGAACTGGAGAAATTCCGCCGGACCTTGATCTCTCTGACTCAGGATTACGAAGAAGCCGTAGAAAAAGTGGTGGCTGTAAACGACAATGAGTTTATTGACTTCCATGCCCGCAGGATGGTTGAGATGGCTGGTTACATCATCATGAGTTACCTCCTGATCCTGGATGCCAACCGCGATATCAGCAACCTTCGCTCTGCACAGGTATTCAATAAAATGGCTAAAGGCGAGGTTAAAGCAAGGGCTGAGTTCATCCGCGCTTCATCGCTTGAAGACATTGGTCAGTATAAATTCTGATCGTGAATATTACCACATAAAAAAACCGGGAAGACATTCCCGGTTTTTTTATGCTCTATTGATTGCTCTGTTTTTGTTGATCGGCATATCCAAACACCTTTTTAAGTAACGAAGATGTGCGGAGAGAGGCATCCGTTCTTATTTTAGCCTCTTCGAGCGCCATCTTGACAAATAGCCCTTTCAGGGTCTGTTTGGTAACGTAATCGGGTAAGTCAGCATTTACCGGTGTTACAAAAGGCAAAGTATTGTATTTTGACATCAGGGAACTGTACGAATCCGATACGCCGTATTTGTCGAGGACGACCTTTACGTTTGGTTTAAAGGCATTGTAAAGATTCTGTGTCGTTTTATTTTCAAAATATTGGGTCGCTGCATTGTCATTTCCCAGCAATATTTTCATCGCATCCTCGAAAGTCATCGACCGGATCGCTTCTTTGAATATCGGTGTGGCTTCGGCTACTGCTTTTTCGGCGCCACGGTTCATCTGTTCGATAAAGGAATCGGAGAGTTTTCCCAGACCGGCGCTGCGTAGAGCTTTATCGACTTTGATGATTTCTGCGGGGAAGGCGATCTTTACCAGGTTGTCTTTTAGGAAGCCATTTTCCTGGCTAAGCAGCCCGACCGAAGTGAGGACACTATTATTAAGCGCCTCTTTTAGCCCTGATGTTGTCTCAAATGTTGTCGGAGTGGTGGTCGTATTATAGGTTTCAAGAGCCACCTGGGCAACTTTACTGACGGTATCACAACCGGGAAGAAGGAATAACAGGGACCCGGCAATGATATTTTTAAAGATTTTCATAGAACATGATTTGATTTATTGTTGAAAATTTGCTCAACAATCGTATCGGAAATATGTTTTCACCTCTTAGCAGTGCAAAATTCTGAAGTCTGTTGAGATCAATTTTTGCCCCGTTTTTTAGCTTTCCAGCAACGTTTCTGATTGTTTTGTAAGTTTTTTCACAAAAAACATGTTCTACAACACATTTTTTATCAGGGGAGTAGGGGAA
>CAZWBR010000052.1:0-23913 GCA_964632305.1 uncultured Prolixibacteraceae bacterium | reverse complement strand
ATCCTTGGAAGGAAACAGAGAAAGAGAAAATGACACACTTATTTGAATACTCCCTGACAGGGAAAATACATCCCCAGATAGACTATTCGGGGACTTCAGAGACAGAATTTGTAATGCCCGGCCTTTTGCTGTAATCCTTCTCCGTCCCTGAGGGGGCCAAATCTCAATAACCCCGGGTGGAGCACAGCGTAACCCGGGGCAGACACACCGATCTTCAACCAGCGCATAGCAATCCTTTCTTCAAAGTGCTCTCCTCTAGGTAGCGCCACTTTCCTTCCCCTTGAAAATCTGTAATCGTCCGCCTTTAGATCAATTAGTACAACTTGGAGATTACCATATAAAAGAAACTCTTTTGGGATTTGAAAAGTGTTGCGATCATTGACCCTGTAAGGGTAAAACATCGGTAGAAAATAATGGTTCATACATTTGTTCCGCCCCGTCCGGGGCGGGCGAATCACTTTCGTACCATTTCTTCTACCGATATTTTGTGCCTAACGGCACTGGGGAATAACGTTCCAGTGATATTTTTCTTTTTTATCATCTTTTTCGTCAATGTCTAAGCAACACTATTCATGCAGAGATTCCTCGCTGCGCATCGGAATGAGGAATATCAACATTATTGAAGAAATCCCTTCAGTAAGTTGATATTCCATTAAATATGAGTATTTTCTGAAGAAGACAGATTGTGTGTAATAATCTTAGTTGCAATTCTGTCATTGTTACTTTACGACACTGCCAAAACAGCTATTTTATCTGGAAGTCGAACATCTTTCTTTCGCCGATATAGCCTTCCAACTGGTCGCCAATCGTTACAGGACCAACCCCGACAGGGGTTCCGGTATAAATCAGGTCGCCAATTTTCAGGGTCACATATTTCGAGACGTGCTCGATGATGGAATCGAAGGGAAAGATCATATCCTGCGAATTTCCCTTCTGGACGCATTGTCCGTTTTTATTCAATGAGAACGCGATCTGCTGTAAATCGCCCAGCTCTTCCTTCGGGAGGAAATCGCCGACCACAGCCGATGAGTCGAAGGCCTTGGCCTTTTCCCATGGTAATCCCTTTTCGGATAGCTTTCGTTGCACATCGCGGGCCGTAAAATCTATCCCCAGCCCCACTTCATCGTAATAACGGTGAGCAAACCGGGCTTCAATATTTTTCCCCAGTCGGCAGATCTTCAGGATCAGCTCCGCTTCGTAATGAACCTCATTTGAAAAGTCAGGAATGTAGAACGGCTTATTGCTCAACAGCAAGGCCGAATCAGGCTTCATAAAGAAGACCGGCTCATCGGGCACTTCATTCTTCAATTCGCTGACATGCATCACATAATTCCGGCCGATACAAATTACTTTCATTTCACCCTTCCGATTAATGGCAATTAAAAAATTGAACCAGGGGTAATGCCTGAAAAGGGAAACATCGGCCGGCCGCGTCGGCTTTCTGAACAGCTTATGGCCAGTTTTCCTTTTAAATCAATTACCCCTGACTTCTTAGAATTTGTTTTTCAATTCGCGCAACTTAATATTGGTCAATATTTTTTTGGTATAAAGCGGAAACTCGCCCTGCATCATCCAACCAAAATAGGCCGGTTCATCACGCAATACCTGCTCGACGGGTTTGCCTTTATGCTTCCCGAAATTAAACACTTCAACTCCCTTCTCGTTCAACACAATCCTGCCTGCATAATCGACATTACGATCGAAAGAGGAAAAAGAAGAAAGCTGGTCGATATCATTGACTACCGGGAACGATTTTTTACCGCCCTCCTCGAATTCAACCCCCTCATAACGATCGAGCTGTGCCTTCAAAACATCGTAGGTCGCCCGGGTATCTGCCATAGCGCTATGCGCATTGGTCAGTTCCTTTTCGAGATAGAACTTATAGGCGGCTGCAAGGGTCCTTTTCTCCATCCGGTGAAAGATGGTCTGAACATCAATGAACTTGCGTTTCTTCAAATCGATATCCACCTCTGCACGGAGGAACTCTTCGGTCAACAACGGAATGTCGAAACGATTGGAGTTATATCCAGCCAGATCACATCCTTCCAGGAACCTGGCAAATGTTTTGGCCATCTCCTTAAACGTTGGGGCGTCCTTCACATCCTCATCATAAATACCATGAATGGCCGATGACTGGGGGGGAATCGGCATGCCCGGGTTTATTCTTTGCAGCTTTTCTTCCTCACGTCCGTCTGGATGGATCTTCAACAGTGCAATTTCGACTATCCGATCGGTCACTATATTAATTCCGGTGGTTTCCAGATCGAGAAAAACAATTGGGTTTTTTAAATTAAGGTTCATTCCTTCTGATTTACAATATTGATTCTCTTATCAAACAAAAGACCCGGCAGTCATTCACCGCCAGGCCTTCCAATTGAATATTTTCATTTATTACGCGTTGATCATCATGGGCATCAGCAGCATCAGGATATCTTCCTGATCAAATTCCTTTTCCGCGGGAAGCAGAAGCCCTGCACGCGACGGATCGGAGAGCGCCATCCGAATATCACCTGAGGATAGATTCGACAGTATCTCGACCAGGAAGGTCGATTTAAAGCCGATCTCCATATCCTGCCCATCGTACTCACATTTGATGGTTTCAACAGCCGAAATCGCGAAATCGATATCCTGCGCCGAAACAATCATCTGATTGGGCGTCAGTTTCAACCGGACCAGGTTGCTTGCCTGGTTGGCAAAAACCGATACCCGTTTAAGGGTATTATAAAACTCCAACCGGTCGATAATCAGCTTATTTGGGTTGTTTAGCGGAATAACCGAATTGTATGCAGGATATTTCCCTTCGACCAGTCGGCTTACCATCTTAAACCCGGTCAAGGTGAAGAAGGCGTTCTTTTCGTCAAATTCGAGCTTCACATCAAAATCTTCCTTGGGGAGAAGGTTCTTCAGCAAGGAAGCCGGCTTCTTGGGAAGAATAAAAGAGGCTTCGTTTTCCGATTTAACATCCGATCGTTTGTAACGAACCAGTTTATGCGCATCGGAAGCCACAAAAGTCATCTCTTCGGGGGAGATCTCTATAAAGATCCCGTTCATTACCGGCCGAAGTTCATCATCGGCCGTGGCGAACAGTGTTTTATTGATCCCGTTCAAAAGCACATCATGGGGAACACTAATGCTGTTTTTGGAAGATTCATTCAGTACTGGTAAGGTCGGGAAATCTTCGCCATTCTGTCCGACAATCGAGAACTTACCGTTGATCGATAAGATATCAACGGCCATCGATTCCGAATCGATTTTAAAGGTGAGTGGTTGTTCGGGAAACTCTTTCAGGGTATCAAGAATGATCTTGGCCTGAATAGCTATAGTTCCTTCCTCTTCAGCATTCTCCAGTTCGATCCTGGTGATAAGCGTTGTTTCCAGGTCTGAAGCGGTTACCTGGAGAGTTCTTCCTTCAAGCTTGAACAAGAAATTGTCCAAAATTGGTAAAGTATTTTTGCTGCTGATGACCCTGCTGATGGCATTAAGATGTCTCAGCAATTCGGTACTTGAAACGACAAACCTCATGGATGTTATGCTTTAATTAGATTTTATATCATTTGTTACAGTCTGATGTCAGCTCTGCGATTTGACACGAATATACAAACATTCACCAACTTTATTCATGGTTAACCTATTTTTTTAACCAACAATTATATCAACCGGCTAATCATCAAACAGTCAGCCCTAAATTAGTCAACAGGATTATCGTATTCCAGCCGACTGTGGCGCTTACGGTAAAAAGCAAAGATCAAGCCCCCCATTATCACTAAAAGTACCGGAACCACCACATTAAGGAGTTGCCAGTAGATCTTTTGATCCCGTAATTTAACTTTATCCAGCAAACGAATTTGCATGATTCGCGAACGCAGCTCCATTATCCCTGAATCATCACAAAGATAGTGTATCGCGTTAACAAAAAACTCTTTATTCCCGTAAGTCAGATTCGAAACACGGTCGAATCCCAAGGGCAATATTTTATTTCCCTGCGACGATCGGTTCACCTTATTGGCGATAAGTCCTCCGTCGGCGAAAACCATCATCCTGGCAGGTTTCCCTTCGCCTATAACCGAAGTACCCGCGGGCAGGCCCAATCCTTCAACCATCCTGTTCCTGAACACGGAGGTGAATTTACCCTCTACCAGAACTCCAACCGGGATATCCGATTTATTGAACAATTCTTTCGCCGGCGGGGCATCGGTCATCGAAAGGCTCACAATCATAGGCGCTTCATTGATTCGGGCATAGGGTGATGTGGTTAACAGAACAGAACTTCTAATCTCATCCTTCTTCTCCCCTACCAATTCTATTGAACTGACAAATTCCGACATGACCCGATTGACATTTCTCCCGACAGGATGGTTCTGAACAGGTTGGAGCAAGGGGGAAAAATACCAGGGGGCGAGTGAATATTTCGGGGATTGGCCGGCTAAAGCCGTAGTAATCTTAATCCTGACACAATCCACATCCTGCAACAAGGTATTGCCCAACCGGATTCCGTAATGAAACAACTGGTCGGTCAGGTTCAAATCGGACGGAAATGCGAGGGTAGTCATTCCTTCCGAGAGACTGTCCAGACTCACCTGGACCGGATCGATCAGCCACATGATATTGCCGCCTTTCATCAGATATTGATCAATTACAAATTTATCCTTCTCCGAAAAACGGTTTTCCGGACGCGCTATCACCAGCGATTTAATACTGTCAGCTTGGTGTTCAAACTCATTGATATCTAAAAAAGAGACGTCAAAATTCTCCGACAGGGTGGTTGTGAAATCTTTGACCTGCCACTGATCCAATTCCTGATGCCCATCCAGGAAGGCTACCTTTTCTTTTTTCTTTTGAAATAAGACCTTAAAAGCCCTTGCAAACTCATACTCCAACATCTCCACTGACCGGTTCAGATTAACTTCGTCGGGCAATGAAGGGTCGTATTTCAACAGATTAACAGCCACCTCCTCATCCCCCGACCGAAGGATCACCGAAGGGAAAATCCATTTAGTCGTGGTGCCCTCATCGGTTTTGATCCTTAAGTCAGTGGGCATGACCCCCCGCTGCATTAACGACTCAAAATAGGCTGTTCTCTTTTCAGCCTTGACTTCATTGTAGGGATCTTTAATTTCAATGAATATCTGCTTGCTTGAATAGCGTTTAAAATCGTTGAGCTTATCAGTGATAGCGATTTGCAATTTTCTGAAACCTGAGGGCAAGTCCCCCGATAAATAGACTTCAGCCGCGATGGGTGCTTCAGCTTTCCCCATAAGATCAATGGAAAGATCGGAAAGGGTATATCGTCTCTCCTGAGTAAAGTCAATGCGGAAGAACTGGCGATCGACAAGTGATGCAAGTATCAATAGAGCAAAGCAATAGGCCATAAACGAAAGGCTGGCCCGTTTAACAGACCGACGCTTTCGCATAATCATTATCCGTGTTAACAAGACAAAGAATCCGGCCATACAGAGAAAATAAAACAAGTCGCGACTGTCCAAAACCCCACGGCTAACCGACTCATAATGAGAATTGATCCCCAAAGACGTAAAAAACGAAGATAAACCGGTGAAGGTCAATAATTCTGCTATAAAATCAAAACCGGAGAACCAAAAGAAAGAAAGGAAAACAGCTATTAAGAATGCCACGATCTGATTCTCGGTAACTGAGGAGGCGAAAATCCCAATAGCCAGATAGATTAAGGCCAAAAGAAACAATCCGACATAACTGGCCCAGGTGGCACCAACATCGATCGATCCGACAGGGCTCCCTAAAAAATAAACCGACAGGAAATAGAGCAACGTTGGGATCAACGTTAAAAGAACGACGACAAGCGAGGCAAGGAACTTAGCCAACACGAGGTTCAGTTCCGATATCGGCCTGGTTAACAGAAGTTCCATTGTCCCTCCCCGCGTCTCCTCCGAAAACATTCGCATCGTGATTGCCGGAATTAGAAATAAATAGATCCAGGGAGCAAGATCAAACAATCCGCCCAATGTGGCGTATCCCCCATCCGGAATATTGTAATTTCCCTCAAAGACCCATAGGAAAAGGGCCGTAACAATCAGAAAAACGGCTATAACCACATACCCGGTCAAGGAACCGAAGAATTGTAAAATCTCCTTTTTAAACAGGCTAAACATGATCTACTTATTTGGACTTTAATAATTGAACCATCTCCCGGGCGGCACGTGAAGCACAGCCAGGGCCACCTAACTTCTCTAGCATAATCCCGTAATTATTCACCATCTCCTCCCGGTATTGAGAATCTCCCAAAATGTGTCGCAGCTCCGCCTCGACCACCTCAGCAGTGCAGCCTTCCTGGAAAAACTCCTTCACGATCTCCCTTCCCATAACCAGGTTGACTAATGAAAACCAGGGGATCTTCAGAAAATATTTCTTCAGGAAACTGGCCACTCGTCCCAGTTCAATTTTGTAACATACTACCTGCGGTACCATAATCACCGCAGTCTCAAGGGTAGCTGTTCCCGAGGCCACCAAAGCTGCCGTTGATTGTTGCAACAGAGAATAGGTTTGATCAAAAACAACCGGGATATCGTTTGATTTCAAAATCTCCCGGTAAAAAGAGATCGATTGGGAAGGAGCCCCGGCAATTACGAATTGATAATCGGGGAAACGTGCAGCCACATCTGAAAATACAGGTAATATCAGTTTTATTTCCTGTTTCCGGCTCCCTGCAAGTAAAGCGATGATCGGTTTCTCTTCAAGATCGTTCTGTGCGATAAACTCATAAAAAGACTGATCCTGCCCTGGCCGTAGCGCTAATTCATCAACCGTCGGGTTCCCGACATAGCGAACGTTATAATTGTACTTTTTATAAAAATCAGTTTCAAAAGGGAAAATTGTAAACAACTCATCGATATACCGCTTCACCTGACGGACCCGTCCTGTCTTCCAGGCCCAGATCTTCGGAGATATATAGTAAAAAGTTTTTATATGATTCAGCTTGGCAAATTCAGCCATCCTCAGATTAAATCCGGGATAATCGACCAGGATTAATACATCAGGATTGAATTCCAACAATTTTTTTTCAGCTAACCTGAAATTTTTCCGGATCGAGCGAAGGTTTAGAACCACTGTCAGAAAACCCATAAAAGCCATCTCCCGGTAATGTTTCAAAAGAGTTCCCCCCTCGGCAGCCATCAGATCTCCGCCGAAGTAACAAAACCGGGCATCGGGATCCTGTACCTTTAATTCTCTCATTAAATAAGAGGCATGTAAATCGCCCGAGGCTTCACCTGCAATTATGAAATATCTCATTTTAAACGATTAAAATCACCATTTCATTGTTTCAAAAACAGTAACGACTGACTTATGATAAAAATTTAAGAATAAACATCAAAAGTCCTAAAATCACCGTGGCGGCTAAAATCCCTTTTGCAGAAAGATATCGGTCGGTCCTGATAAACCACATAAATGGGATAAGATTCGGGAAAACCGAAAGACTAATCACATGAACAACCTTGCCGGATTTCATCAATATTCCAAAATAATCGTCAAATTCAATTCCTTTAAAACGGAATAGGAAATATAGAACAAAGAATATCAATGGCAATCCAAAACCGATTACCAGGCCGATTGAGGTTTTATTAAACGAAGCAGGTTGTGTGTAAAGTACCATGACGTTAAAATTTCCATTTTTGCATAAACTGAAATACATTGTAAGCCGTCATATCGGTGCTCACCGGAACTACCGAAACAAACCCCTCCATTAAAGCATAATCATCGGTGTCCCTTGCTTCGGTCTCCGCATTATTAAAATAACCGGTCAACCAAAAATAATCACGTCCATGCGGATCAGTGCGTTGCTCAAACTCCTCAACCCATTTACCCCGAGTCTGACGACAAAATTTGATGCCTTTAACTTCCCCTTTGGGAATATTGACATTTAAACATATCCCTTCAGGCAGACCGTGTTCAGCAACGGTCTGAAATATCCGCGCAACGACTTTCTTGGACCTTGAGAAATCAGCATCGGGATCATAATCGCTCAATGAGAAACCAATTGAAGGAATGCCATGAATGCAACCTTCCAGGGCAGCTCCCATCGTTCCTGAATAGATAATCGAAACGGACGTATTGGATCCATGATTGATTCCCGAGATGACAAAATCAGGCAAACGACTTAGCAACTGATTACATGCCAGCTTTATACAATCAACAGGGGTCCCATTGCAGGAATAGATTATCAATCCCTCCGTATCTTCAAGCTTGGTGATTCGTAACGGACGATCCACCGTTATCGCGTGCGACATCCCTGAACGCGGACTATCAGGGGCTACCACCACAATATCACCAAAGAGCCGCATTACCTCTATCAATTCGCTCAATCCTTTGGCATAAACGCCATCATCATTGGAAATCAAAATTAAAGGCCGGTCGTCCATAGGTTTCAAATTTTCAGTTACACTTTGCGCCAAAGATAATCGATCGACAGGAAAAAAGGCCTATCAACATAAATAAAAGCATCTTTTACTTTATTTTTCAGCCATATTTTCTGATGAAAAAATGAATACTTTCCATCCGATCGCTATTTTTAATCCCAAGATCTGTTTCGCTGTTTGGCATCAATACGAAAATTGTACATTTGTCTAAAAAACTGACCAATTTTGAAAAAGAAGATCATTTTATTGGGGACTACCTGGCCTTTTCGGGGAGGTGGCATCGCGACATTTAACGAACGATTGGCCCGCGCTTTAATAGAAGACGGGAATGAAGTTGATATATATACCTTTACACTGCAATATCCGGGATTTCTTTTCCCTGGAAAAACTCAATACTCTGAGGAGCCAGCTCCTGAAGATTTGAATATTCATGTCAAAGTAAACTCGGTTAACCCGTTTAATTGGTTGAAAATAGGTAAAGAAATACGGGAAATCAAACCGGATCTCCTAATCTTGCGTTATTGGATCCCTTTCATGGCTCCCGCATTGGGAACCATAGCCCGAATTGCAAAAAGAAACAAACATACCCGAATTATTGCAGTAGCTGACAATATCATTCCGCACGAAAAACGCTTCGGCGATACCCTGCTGACCAAATACTTTGTAAAAAGTGTGGATGGGTTCATTACCCTTTCGCGCAGCGTTAAAGCCGAATTGAAACATTTTCGGCCAAAAGCCCCTGCAATTTACACACCCCACCCTCTTTATGACAATTTTGGGAAAATGGTACCACGCGAGAAAGCCATCGAAAAACTGGGACTTGATCCCAATTATCGGTACTTGCTCTTTTTCGGTTTTATTCGCGATTACAAAGGACTCGATTGGTTACTCACCGCTTTTGGCAATCCGGCCTTGCGACGCTTCCCGGTCAAACTCATCGTTGCCGGTGAATTTTATACCTCTTCTCAGAAATATCATCAGATCATCAAGGAAAAAAATATCGAGGATCAGGTAATATTACGAACCGATTTTATTGCCGACAACGAGGTGGCTTATTATTTTGGGGCGACAGATATGGTCGTCCAACCCTATAAAACAGCCACCCAGAGTGGAGTCACTCAAATCGCCTACCATTTCTGTACTCCAATGTTGGTCACCAACGTAGGAGGACTAAGTGAAATCGTTTTGGATGGGAAAGTGGGATATGCGGTTGACCCGGAACCGGATTCCATATCGAACGCCATTTTCGATTTCTTCGAAAACAATCGGGCGGAAACTTTCAAATCGAATATAGCCAACGAAAAGGAAAAATTTTCCTGGCGACGTATGGTCGAAACCATTGATGAAATCTACGATTTAATTGAGAAATAATAGAAGATTTACACATTAAATAAACCTTAAGACCTTGCTATTTGTATCTTTGATACAATAAATAATAAAACATATTCCGTATCCGAAAAAGGGTGAGGGTAAAAAATTACTTTTACAATCCGAAAGTTTAAAAGTTAATATTTCATTATTTGACGATGGATCTGCAGACTGAAATAGAAAAAAGGGAGATAGAGGATCTTTTTGAGGATCTGATGAAATCGTTTACCCGGCCGTTAACCCCCGAAAACGAACAACTCATCAGAAAAGCATACCAGTTTGCCAGTTCCGCGCACATGGGGGTACGGCGAAAATCAGGGGAGCCATATATTATACATCCTCTTTCGGTAGCCAAAATCGTTGTGAGTGAAATCGGGTTAGGCACCAAATCAGCCATCGCGGCTATTCTCCACGATGTGGTGGAAGACACCGATTATACCCTTCAGGATATCGAAAACATGTTCGGAGCTAAAGTAGCTACCCTGGTCGATGGATTGACTAAATTATCCGGGGCTTATGACTCCAAACAAGCGACCAACTTCCGTAAAATGTTGCTCACCCTTTCCGATGACGTTAGGGTTATCCTCATCAAGCTGGCGGATCGTCTTCACAATATGCGCACCCTGGAGTCGATGCCGCAAAACAAACAACTGAAGATTACCTCTGAAACACTCTACATATTTGCTCCCCTCGCCCATCGTCTTGGCCTCTATGCCATTAAAACCGAACTCGAAGATCTCAGCCTGAAATACAAACATCCTGAGATATACCAACAGATTGAACTAAAACTTCATAGCGAACAGGAACGTATCAACTATTTAGTGTACGATTTCGCTAAACCGATCCAGAAAAAACTATACGCCGAGAACTTTGACTTTACGATAAGCGGCCGCCCGAAATCGATTTATTCGATTTATAATAAAATGCAGGCCAAGAACGTTACCTTCGACGAGATCTATGATCTGTTGGCCGTTCGGATTGTCTTCAAACCCAAAGAGGGAATATCGGAAAAACGACAGTGTTTCGATATTCTTTCGCTAATTACCGATATTTACACACCAAAGCCAGACAGAATACGGGATTGGATCACCATACCTAAGGCGAATGGTTATGAAGCCCTCCATGTGACGGTGATGGGACCCAAAGGACAGTGGGTTGAGGTTCAGATTAGAACCGACCGGATGGATGAGATCGACGAACGGGGTTTTGCCGCCCATTACAAATACAAAGGCGAAGGTTCCTCGGAAAGTGAACTGGATAAATGGTTGAATAAGATCAGGGAACTGCTTCAAAACCCCGAATCCGACGCCCTCGATTTTCTCGACGAATTCAAACTAAATCTTTACTCTCAGGAAATCGTTGTCTTCACCCCTAAAGGTGAAATGAAAATGCTTCCCAAAGATGCCACTGTTCTCGATTGTGCTTACGACATCCATACCCAGTTGGGAAATCACTGCATCGGGGCTAAAGTGAATCACCTGCTCGTGCCGATGAGCCACGTACTGAAAAGCGGCGATCAGGTCGAAATCCTTACTTCTGACAAACAAAGTCCTAAACCCGCCTGGATCGACATCGCAGTAACGGCAAGGGCAAAAAATAAAATCAGGGACTCCTTCAAACAGGAACAAAAGAAACATATCGAGGAAGGTCGGACTAAACTTAACACCCAGTTGGAAAATCTTAATATCAAGCCAGCTTCCAACACCCTTAAAAAACTGATTAACAATTTCGGCCTGCATACAAAAGAACAACTCTACGCCGAAATTGGAATGGGAATGGTCTCCCTTGAGAACCTCGAAACCGTATTGCAGAAAAAATCAGAGAACAAATTTGTCAAGTTCTGGAAATTGAACTTCTCTTCCGATAAAAAAAGCGAACAGCAAAAAATTGACAAAAGAAAACCTTTCTTACTAAAGGAAAACTCAAAAGACTCCAGCTACCAACTCGCAGAATGTTGTAACCCTATCCCTGGCGACGATGTGGTCGGTTTTATGACTGAGGAGGGGCCAATTCAAATTCATAAAAAATCATGCGAGGAAGCCATGAAATTGATGTCGAGCCACGGCGATGATATCATCGAGGCAAACTGGACTAAATTCAAAGTCCTCTCCTATCTAATCCACCTCTACATCCGCGGCTTCGACCAGCAGGGAATTGCAAACAAGATAACCAACATCATTTCAAACGATTACGGGATTAATATGCGTTCTATCAGTCTCGATGCCCACGACGGGATTTTTGAGGGCAATCTTTACCTCTATGTTCATCATACAGACAATCTGGACACCCTGATCGAAAAACTGCTTGATATCAAAGGAATAGATACCGTAAGCCGCAAAGAGAATTAAAATATTCTGACAATTCTTTATTTCTCAAATCAATATTTTTTAAAATATTTTTATCTTTACGTTCTATTTAAACTTAGTTTAAGTATGAATAGCGTAAATAAATATAAAGAAACAGTCAAAAATCTCTTTACCGAATACCTTGAACAAAAGGGGCACCGAAAAACCCCTGAAAGGTTTGCTATCCTCGATGAAATTTATTCAAGGGACGGCCACTTCGACATTGAAACCCTGTATATCTCGATGAAAAACAAGAATTACAGGGTTAGCAGAGCTACGCTTTACAACACTATTGAGTTATTACTCGAATGCAAGTTAGTCGTAAAACACCAATTTGGGAAAAACATCGCTCAGTTCGAAAAGACCCTCGCCAATATTCAACACGACCATCTGATCGATACCCGCACCGGAAAAGTCATAGAATTCCAGGATCCGCGCATTCGCCAGATTATTGAGGATGCCTGTGCCGCTTATAATTTTAAGCTTTCGCACCATTCGCTCTATCTCTACGGCGAGTTCAACGAGGATTAAAAGCTGTTATTCTCCAAAATAATTCTCAACCTCCCTATTCGGAGGTTTTTTTATGGCTTTTTTGAAAAAAAACGTTAATTTTGGTCGTTTTTTGGCTGTCCGTCTCATGGGTTATTTTTCGGAGTTCATCAACGCAGAATAGATGGGGCGGCATCGTTCATCGATACTTTAAATGAACCTCTTCGGCAATTCACCAAGACTCTCGAGCAGAAGATTAATAATTGCCGGATTTGCCCCCTGGTAAGGGGATATTCAGGATTGCGAGCTTTGAACCTGAAGCAGTCTGTAATACTTAAAATAAATATAAAAGTGAAAGTAGATGTGTTGTTAGGCCTTCAGTGGGGAGACGAAGGTAAAGGAAAAGTTGTGGATGTGTTAACCCCCCGTTATGATGTGATTACCCGATTCCAAGGCGGCCCAAACGCCGGACACACCCTTGAATTTAATAATATCAAGCATGTCTTGCATACCATCCCCTCCGGGATCTTCCGCGGTGATAAAATCAACGTCATCGGCAATGGTGTGGTTATCGACCCGCTGATCTTCAAGAAAGAAATCGACTCCTTGAAAAATATTGGTTTCGATCTGACTGAAACATTGTACATTTCGAAAAAAGCACACCTTATTTTGCCAACCCACCGTCTGCTTGACGCGGCTTCCGAAGCCGCCAAAGGAGATGCCAAGATTGGTTCAACCCTTAAAGGGATCGGCCCGACTTACCGCGATAAAATCGGACGCGAAGGCCTTCGCGTAGGTGATATCCTGCTCAATTTCGAAGAAAAGTATAAAACCAGGGTTAAACAACACACTGAAATTCTTTCGAAATTTTACAACTTCGATTACGAAGCTGCATTGGCTGAATACGAAAAAGAGTGGTTCGCAGGAATTGAAACCATCAAGAAATTCAAGCTTATCGACAGCGAACATTTTATTAACAATCAGTTACTCCAAGGGAAGTCGGTGATCGCCGAAGGTGCCCAGGGAACCTTGCTTGACATCGATTTTGGCTCATACCCCTTTGTAACGTCATCAAACACCATCACCGCCGGTGCATGTACAGGTCTGGGCGTTGCCCCAAACAAGATCGGTAAGGTTATTGGAATTTTCAAAGCCTATTGTACCCGCGTGGGCAGTGGCCCTTTCCCTACTGAATTACATGACGAAACAGGTCAAAAGTTACGCGACCTGGGCCATGAATACGGCTCAACCACCGGACGTCCCCGCCGTTGCGGTTGGCTCGACCTGGTTGCCCTTAAATATGCCATCATGATTGACGGGGTAACAGAGCTCATCATGATGAAAGCCGATGTGCTCGACCAGTTCGATACGATCAAAGTCTGCACTGCTTATCAGGTTAACGGCAAATTAACTGACGAGTTCCCTTACGAACTCGACGAAACAGTGATCCCTGTTTACGAAGAACTCCCGGGCTGGAACTGCGATCTGACCAGTGTCGATCAGGCTGCCAAATTCCCGAAACAACTGGATCAATACATCAAGTTCATCGAAAACAAACTGGGTGTCCCAATTTCTGTGGTCTCTGTCGGTCCAAATCGTTCGCAGACCATCGTACTTTAAAGATACTTCTGTCCATATTTCAAATCCCGGCTTACAAGCCGGGATTTTTTATTTCCAACGTTTTACCTATCTTTAATCTCATGCTTTCACTCTCAACTCTTTCAATATGAAAAACGGCAGATTTAAGAATATCGGATTATATACCGACTATTATGAGCTCTCAATGGCTCAGGGTTATTTCCTGGACGGGAAGAAGGATGAGAAAGCGGTCTTCGACTATTTCTTCCGTACCAATCCTTATGAAGGCGGTTTTATGGTCTTTGCCGGTCTGGCCGACCTGCTTGAGGCAATCGCCGGATTCCGTTACGAACGCGAAGAACTGGATTATCTGAAAAAGAACAATTTTCATCCCGATTTCATCGCTTTCCTGGGCGATTTCCGTTTTAACGGGAGAATTGTCTCTGTCCGCGAGGGAGAAATTGTCTTTCCTTACGAAACATTAGTCCGGGTTGAAGGGACTCTCATTGAAGCCCAATTGATCGAAACCCTGCTGTTGAATATACTTAACTTCGAGTCACTGATTGCCACAAAAGCTTTTCGGATAAAATTGGTGGCTAAGGACAAACTCTTTACCGATTTTGGATTACGCCGCGCCCACGGATACGGGGGACTCCAGGCCAGCAGGGCTTGCATTATCGGAGGCGCCTCGGCCACATCCAATGTCCTGGCCGGGTTCCTTTACGACCTTCCGGTTAGCGGAACAATGGCCCATAGCTGGATCCAAAGTTTCGATTCTGAATTGGATGCCTTTCGTACCTATGCCAGATTCAATCCCGAACACACCACCTTGTTGGTCGACACTTACGACACCCTGAACAGTGGGGTTCCAAATGCAATTCTCGTGGCGAAAGAGATGGAAAGCCAAGGCCACCGACTGATCGCCATACGCCTCGACAGTGGCGACCTGGCTTATCTAAGCAAAAAAGCACGTCTTTTGTTGGATAAAGCTGGACTCTCTTATGTAAAAATCATTGCCTCCAATCAATTGAACGAGATAGTGGTCAAAAGTCTCGAAGAACAAGGGGCGATGATCGACGGATTTGGGATCGGAACAGAACTGGTTACCGGCAAGCCCGATGCCGCCCTCGATGGTGTTTACAAATTAGCCGAATGCAATAATATCCCCCGGATGAAAATATCGGAAAACATCGAGAAAGTGACCCTCCCCGGGAAAAAATCACTCTACCGCTTCTTCGACGATGAAGGGAATTTTTTCAGGGATGGCCTTTTCCTTGATACGGAAGACCTTAATTCCAGCGAATTCATTGTCCATCCCATGTACCCCGAAAAACGGACCCGGATAAAAGACCTGAAACGTGAACTACTCCATCAAACCGTCTTCGAAGCCGGAGAACTGACCCATCCTCTGTCTTCCCCGATAGAATGTTCCCAATACCTGATCAAACGCGCTGAACAATTGCCCGACGGCCACAAACGTTTCATCATGCCCCATATCTATAAGGTGGGCATCTCCGAGAAGCTACTGCACCTTCGCAATGAGTTGCTCCATAAATTTGAGGCCAGGCCTAACCGATCCTAAATTGCGCTATGGAATAATTGATCGGTAATCCCATGCCATAATATCAAACTGATAATATTTAAATTCTCTTCTTAAGATGCCTGACAATTAAGACCATTCATCTTAAATAAGAACGACCTTTCACGAATTAAAACCAGTTAATTTATTGTGTTTTTGCACAATAAGTCGTAAATTATCACTCAAAAATCCATCATATATTGAGGAATCAAGAATGTTGAATAAAAGCAATCAGCGCCGGTTCGTTCGTTGAAAAAGAGGATAAGCAAAAAGGGAACGCCAAGGAGATCAACATGCCGGTATCCATTCGGTTCCGGGATCAATTTCAATAAAATTTGACCCGATAGCGTGAATTCGTTACACCATAATTATATTTTCCATACGCTCAACATTCCTGATCCTTACCGTCCTTTTTGAAATCCTCAGGACTTCCCCTGTAGAAAGGAAACCTGATTACTTCTTAATAATTTAAAAAGTGGAGGAGCTTAACATGAAAATAATCAGTCCCGCTTTTGATGAAGGTGATTGGATCCCCGTAAAACACACCTGCGACAGCCTCAACGTCTCACCACCGCTCAAATGGTCTGATGTACCCAAAGCCACCAAAAGTTTTGCCTTGCTCTGCGAAGACCCCGACGCTCCAATGGGAACCTGGGTCCATTGGCTTATTTACAACATACCCGAGAGCATTCGTGAAATGCCTGAAAATGTCCCGCCTATAAAGAATCTACCCAACGGGGCCATCCAGGGACGAAACGATTTCAGGAAAATAGGCTATGGCGGTCCTTGTCCCCCAATGGGCACACACCACTACTCTTTCAAAATCTTCGCCCTGGATATTGAACTGAAAGCCGAATCAGAAATCACCCGTCCCGATTTGCTGAAGGCAATGCACGATCACATAATAGGAGAAGCTCATTTAATGGGAAAATGCAAACGGCTATTCACAACTGAGTTTTAATACAGCCCATTCCCTGTTTCTGTTATCCTTTTCCGGCTATACCGGAGAAACCCTTTTTGCCCTTCTGATCTGCCTCATCCGTTTGCATCCCCGACCAGATGGAGGATTAACAATCTCTGTAAACCAGATCATTCCATCCGTACAATACGGGGATAAAACAGCCCCAGTACATCCACCAAATCCTTCTGCTGTTTCATCACCTGGAAAATATCCTTATAAGCAAACGGCGTTTCATCGGCCCCCCCTCCGATAAGTTCAACGTCCTGTTCTTTAAGATAACTTCTTAACTGGCTTTCCGAATAGTTTTTTCTGGCTTTGTGACGCGAAACCAAGCGTCCCGCTCCATGGGCCGCAGAACATAACGATTCTTCATTCCCTTTCCCGGAGACAATAAAGGCGGGAGAAGCCATCGTTCCCGGAATTATCCCGATATCACCTATCTTGGTTGGCGTTGCCCCTTTGCGGTGAATGATCAGATCCTCCCCTTCGCGTAATCTTTCCTTCCAGGCAAAATTATGGTGGTTCTCCAGAATGGTCAGCGGTTTCTCGCCCAAAACCTGTGCTAACCGCTGATGAATGATACGGTGATTCGTATGTGAATAATCCCCGGCCAGTTGCATGGCTGCCCAATACTCCTGTCCCTCCTCCGAATCAAGATCAAGCCAGGCCAACCGCCCCGTTTCTCCCTTAAGACCAAGTTTTCTCTGGGCCAACTCCGTGTAATGCCGGCAAACCTCGGCCCCAAAATTCCGGGATCCCGAGTGGCTCAACACCGCAAAATACCTCCCCGGCTGAAGTCCGATCATGCTGGAGTAATCTTTTATCTCGACCTCCCCTACATCGACAAAATGGTTCCCGTGCCCGGAAGAGCCAAGCTGATCAGCAAACTTCTGCTGCAACGTCTTTAAAAAGCGGATCTCCTTAAACTCCTTGCGTTCCAGTATTTCATACTCCTCCAGGTCATTAAACTCAGCCACTCCAAAACGGGTCTCACTCATCAGTATCTTCCTGATACGATCCCTCTGCTGATCAATGATCGCCGGGGGAAGCGAAAATACCGACAAACACATTCGGCAACCGATATCCAAGCCAACCCCATAAGGTATTACCGCATTATAGGTTGCCAATACCCCGCCGATGGGAAGTCCGTAACCCACATGAGCATCGGCCATTAACGCACCTGTAACTGAGACAGGCAAGCTCATGGCGGTTTTCATCTGCTGAATTGCCTCCGGGTCAATGATCTCCTCACCGAATATCTTAAACCCCACCGACGATTTTTTTACGGCAACCTTATCCTTCCGGATCGGTTCGGCTTTATGAATCAACTTTTTGGCCAATTCACCAAAAAAAGCATCATTAACATACAACCCGGGACGAAGTTTAATCTTCTCCAACAGCTCAAGCAGAGAAACCTTATCTGGCCTTTCTCCGCCATGGATATAGCCATGTATCAGCTTCAGGGCCAAAGAAATCGCCTGATCATCAGTATATCCGATCCGTTTCAGCTCATATCCGCGAATTTTTAATCTTTTCATCGTGATGAACCGTCACCCTGTTAAAACCACACATCTCATAACATATTGGTATTCAAAGGCACAACACAAACAATCCTCCGAAACACCAATCCTCCGACATCATCTGCCTTCACTGAAAATTTACTAAAAACAAAGCAATTTACCTGTATAGTTTATAAGAAAACTGCTCTGACAGAGATAAAAAACTGCTCTGCGACTCAATCCACAACCTGTATCTCCCAAAAATCTCATGTTCTTGGAAACTAATTATTCAATCCTGGAGATGGAAGAATTTTGTAAAGCAGAGAATTGTATAAAGTTTTCTAAATTTGCGTATTAACGATAAAAACTATGAAAAAATCAATCATTCCCGTATTCATCTGCTTACTAACAATTTTCCTGTGCTTCGAAGGATGTAACAACAAACCTGACAGTCAGGGGAAGAATCCTGTTGCCTCAACCACCTCGGGGGAGATAGAAGGAACCCTTAATGAAGATATTTATGCCTTTAAGGGCATCCCTTATGCGAAAGCAGAAAGGTTTATGCCTCCCCGGGAGCCCGACTCTTGGGAAGGGGTCCGCAATTGTACTGAGTATGGGCCAATAGCCATGCAGCTCAACCGATCGAAAGAGGTGAATATGGATGAGAAAAACTCATTCTGTGTGAACGTCTGGACCCCGGGATTGAACGATGGCAAGAAACGGCCGGTAATGCTATGGATTCATGGCGGAGGATTCGCGTCAGGCTCCAGCGATATGGATGTAATTTTTGACGGTAAATCGCTTGCTAAAAAAGGTGATGTCGTTGTTGTTTCGGTCAATCACCGGCTCAATATCCTTGGGTTTCTTGATTTGTCGGCCTGTGGAGAGAAATATGCCAAATCGGGCAATGTAGGAATGCTCGATCTTGTTGCCTCGTTAAAATGGATCAACAAGAATATTAAAAACTTTGGCGGAGATTCAGATAATGTCACCATATTCGGGGAATCCGGTGGCGGTGGTAAAGTGGGAACGTTACTGTGTATGCCGGAAGCAAAGGGCCTGTACCATAAGGCAATTATCATGAGCGGGACACTGATCAATATCATGAACAAAGAGAAATCCCGGTCGATCGGGCTCGCTCTTTTGGATGAACTTGGTTTAAAGAAAGATGAGGTCGGTAAGCTGGACTCCATTCCTTATGCCAAACTTGTTGCTGTCGGTGACAGCGCATGTGCCAAAACGGTAGGAATCAGAAAAGTCGGGTCAGGTATCGTCATGGGATTTGCCCCTGTGAAAGATAGTATAGATCTGCTTCAGCAACCGTTTTCTCCCGGTTTCTCTGAAATATCCGATGACATTCCGTTAATGATCGGAACTACTTTTAATGAACTGATCAAAAACAGTTATAATGAGAAAAATTTAACCCTCGAACAGGCAAAGGAAAGGCTCTTAAAAGCATACGGGGATAAAACGGATAAGTATATTGAGCTTTTTGGTAAAACCTATCCCGATTTTACACCACAGGATCTTCTTTCGGTTGATACCGTGTTTCGCCCAAATACAATAATAGCCGCCGATGCCAGAGCTTTAAAGAAAGGCGCACCGGTTTATACCTACTTATATGCCTGGAAAACCCCGGTTAACGATAGTACAAGAGGATCCTTCCACGGACTTGAACTACCGTTTGTATTTAACAACATTGACCTGTCAGAAAGTTCAACCGGACATGGACAGGAGCCTTATGATCTGGCCGATAAAATGAGTTCGGCCTGGATCAATTTCGCCAAAACCGGCAATCCCAATGTAAAAGATAAGCTACCCGAATGGGAAGCCTACACCCCTGAAAACGGTTCAACCATGTTTTTTGACAACAAATGTACGGTGGTCCACAACCATGACCGGGCATTGATGTCACTTATAAAATCGGTAAATTATCATTAATAACAAAACATTGTAATACACCATCGTTGAACCTCAAACATTAAAAAACAAACTAACCCGATTTTTAATCAAGCAGTAATGAATTCATTACTGCTTTTTTTTGACAATGCCACAAAAAATGCCGGTTTTCGGCAGAAGGGATGAATTCTGTATTTGTAACGGCAGACCTGTAAGGTCGACATGTGGCAGCACAGGGCGTGAGCCCTGTGAAAAGGAGATATAGAGGAAATTGGAGGTCTGAAAGACCGGTATGTATTGGACGGATTTGATGAATTGGTTTTGTGCCGATTCAATACATGCCGGCCTTACAGGCCTTTAGTGGTTTGTCTTTGACCGTTTCCACAGGCTTTGCAGCCTGTGCTTTCACACGTCGGACCTTCGGCCCTTTGAACTGCTTATTTTTTATTATTAGCTCTTCCCTCTATCTGCCCTAATGCAGCATGCTATGGCCAAATTGATTTAAAGAATTGAAGCTCTCTCATAAGTAACGAAACGAAGAATCTCCTTCATTTTTCCAAACAGTAATGACTGTCTATAAGTTAAGGCTCATTGGTAAAATTTCTATGTCATCCAGATTATTCAGATTCTATGCCTCATGTAAGTTCCGGATGTATTTTGTGCAACTGATCCAACTGGTTACTTATCCTAAAAAACAATACCTTTACGCCCTTTAATTTTTAACCGCTCTTCTTTTATGAAAATTAAGCCCTCTGCTCTTTTAATGAATATAGTTTTCTGTGCTATGTCTGGATTTATAGCGTTGCCTGTTATTGCTCAGTCCGGGATTGAACCGGCCGTGGTTACGGATATGAAATCCGAATCGGTTCAGGATACTGATGTACCAATCAACAATCCGAAAACACAGGAACAGACGGCTAAAGAGGACAGATATAACGAGTGCTGTTTATTGTCCGACCGGGGCAAAACATCGGCATCAAATAAAGGTAAAATACTCACCAAAAAAGAATTGAACGCTCAACGCGACACCCTGGCTTATTCTGATCTTGATGGACCAGATAAAAAAGCAACAAATATCACCAACAGCGTGTCAAAGTCGGAACTCTCGAATGAAGAGCTGAACAAGCAGGGCGGAGGGGCACAAAACTTAAAGTCCATTCCGGGATTGTCGGTTGTTTCCAACAGCGATGGTCCGGCAAGTATCAGGGTACGGGGTTTACCCGGCGGAGGATACCGGTATGTAGGTTATATGGAAGATGGTCTGCCGGTATTGCCTACCGGCTTCTATTCTACGCCTTCGGCTGACCAGTATTTCAAATCGGATTTGACCATCAAGACCGTTGAAGGGACCCGCGGAGGGAATGCCCCGATTCTGCTCTCCAATACCCCCGGGGCCCTGATCGACAATATTAGTCAGACCGGCGCCGAAAAGCCATACGGACAATTCAAATACACCACCGGCCTTTCGCAAATGAGCCACCGTCTCGATGCCAACACCGGCGGCAAGATTAATTCGCAGTGGCAATATAACCTGGGAGGATTTTTCAGGATCGATAACGGGATAATTCCTGCCGCTTTTACAGGGAACAAAGGAGGGCAGTTTAAGTTCAATGCAACCCGACAGCTTAATTCGGGGAAAGGGTTTATCCGGTTTTATGGCAAATATCTGGATGATAAAGTAATGAACTCGATGAGAGGGATATATTCTTACAACAACGATCATCTTGCCAAGCCCATGCCTGGTTTCGATCTGTTTACCCAGACACTCGTCCCAAGCGATTATAGCTTTCTGATTGATCTGCCCGAAAATAAAAAATACCGAAGTGATTTAAGCGAACAGTACCACAACAAATTGTTTTATGGCGGATTTCTGATAAACCTAACCCTGGGCCAATGGACCATGAACAACAGGGCCCGATTTCAATCGGCCAAATCGCGGGTAGTAGCAGATGCCATTACCGGGGTTGTCTCCATCGATACCACAAAGCTTTATCTCCTTGACGGCAGAATATTTACTTCTTCCAATGGTTACTATTTAAACCACTCGATGAAGGATGTCAGCCGGGATGACCAGCAGTTTACCGATTTTATAAACTTCAAACGTAAATATGGAAAACACTCTGTCGAAATAGGGGCCGGCATCTACCTGTATAATATGAACAGCGAAAACGTGAATTATTCGTTCAAGTCAGAACTGGCCAATCAGCCCCGCGTCTTAACCGGATATAACCGTACAGTGACCAACCTTGCCTCAAGATACGATCCGTCAGGACACAATATCTACTCGGGACTAACGGCGACCAGCTCGTTATTCGTAAATACGGATATCCAGGTTAAAGAAAAAATCAACCTGAATATCGCGGCAAGGATCGATGACCAGAATATTTCAGGGGAAAAAGCCCGATTCCAGGGCTCATCGGTCAGGAATGGCGGTGAAGGGTTCATGATAGTTGGAATGGACAAATTTTCCGACAACAGGGTCTATTGGTCAGCTTCTACGGGCTTAAACTATACTAAAACGAATAATTTGTCACTGTTCCTTCGTGCGACAAGGGCCTACAATTCCATTAATATTGATGATTTAGGGGCTGTTGACGTGAATAAGGATAATCTGAAAAACAGGACCGTTTATTCATTCGAATTGGGCAGTAAATACAACAGGGACCGTTTTCGGTTTTCCCAATCGCTGGCCTATACTTCGATTGACAACCTGCTGTTAACGGTGAATATCCCCAACGCGGGTGGATCAGTGGTTTCCCAATCAACCTTTGCCTCGTCAAGGACCTACAGCTTTGAGATGGAAGCGACCTGGCAAATACTCTCCGGCCTTAAAGCCCAACTGACCTCAACATTACAGGATGTCCGGTTCACCGAATATAAGTTTAAGGTGAAAGAAACTGCTGCCCCCGAGTATAGCGGGAAGGAAGTCGATTGGAAAGGCAACACCCCGGGGAGCATGCCATCGGTAATCCTTCAGTATTCCCTGAATTATAACTACAAAAACATCGGGTTATATTCTAAAGCCAATACCACGGGCAGAATCTATACCACCGATGCCGACAGTTACACGTTACCGGCGTATACTGAAGTCTCCGTTGGCTTCAATTACAATTTTCTCAAACGATACGGCCTCAGAACGTGGGTAAACAACCTGTTCAACAATCGGAACCTTATCGATGGGAATACAATGGGCGAGCAATTTATCAATGTCGATAATCTTACCATTGGTCAGCCCATGATCGGAAGGGCTCTGCTCCCCAGAAGTTTCTGGCTATCGCTGGAGTATAAATTTTAATCCAATGCTTAAGCGACAAGCCTTCTCTTTTTCGCAAGGCTTAAGCCACTACAGATCAAGAGGATGTCCGAATTACAGTCCAAAACTTACAACTACTCTCAAATGAGTATCTGTTTCCCGCTGATTGCACGGATGAACGCAGATTTTTCCGCGATAATCCGCGTGATCTGCGGGAAACTATCATACAGATTTTGATTTGTACGTTATCTGAAGAACCTAAGAACTTTTTGGGCACCTCCTTTGTGGTGCCATCAGGAACCGGTGGCCATAGCTATACCAAAATCATGTTTCCCTCATGCTTTCTGTATGGTTCCTCTATGGTTCCTATATGGTTCCTGTAACCTGGCATACAGAAACGTAACAGGAACCTATGAGGAATCTAAGAGAAACTATGGATTTGAACCGATGTTTTCCATGCCAGGAAAGGGGGAGTACAAATTGGAATCGTTTCCCGGGAAAAGGGAGTGTAAATTAAACTCTGTCTGATTTTTTATTCCTTCAATTCAAAACTAC
>CAZWBR010000051.1:0-25250 GCA_964632305.1 uncultured Prolixibacteraceae bacterium | reverse complement strand
CTAATACAAGTATAATGGTTTTTTGTATTAGACAGAGTTCAGTTTACAGCCTCCAGTTTTATATCCGTCATCTTATTTTTTCGATACACCTGCATTCCTATCTGTTCTTTATCCTGATTATTATTACCAGTCTGCAACTGCTGTTCGATTCAGGGTTGACCGTGATCAACGGGATATTGATGCTCGCAGTCCCGGTTTATTTTAGTGTAGCGCTCCATCGGTTTTACGGACAAAGCTACGGGAAGGTGATCACCAAGATGATTGGCATTGGATTGATATATAATGTTTTCCTGTGGGCTGCCGTGATCCTGGTTTTTATGAAATCCTTTATACTGAGCTGACCGGACCGGTGCGCTATTTTCAATGATTGGTAATTCCCGCTGTTGCGAATCAGTGCAGCCAATTCTTATCTTTTTTCCGGGTTGCCGTTGTTTCGGATTAAACCTTAGCTTTGCGGCCTGAATCAAAAAGAATATAGATGAGTGTATTGAAGGAATTGCAAACCCGCGGCGGTTCGAAATGTGAACTCTGCGGAGCAAGCGATGCGTTGAATGTTTATGAGGTTCCGCCAACCCCGAAAGGAAAAGCTGATGAGTGTGTGCTGGTTTGCGAGGCCTGCCTTGAGCAGATCGAAAACCCGGAGATGATGGAGGCCAATCACTGGCGTTGTCTGAACGACAGCATGTGGAGCCCGGTGCCCGCGGTACAGGTGATGGCGTGGCGGTTGCTTCACCGTCTGAAGAACGAGGACTGGTCGCACGACCTGCTCGATATGCTTTACCTTGACGAGGAGACCCTGACCTGGGCCCAATCGACCGGCGAGGGTATGGCCGAGGAGGATATCGTTCGCCATATCGACAGTAACGGGGTACAGCTCCAGTCGGGCGATACCGTGGTGCTGATCAAGGATCTGGATGTGAAAGGCGGCGGTTTTACCGCCAAGCGGGGAACAGCCGTGCGCGGTATCTCGCTGGTAGCCGATAATCCCGAACATATAGAAGGGCGCGTCAATGGCCAGCAGATCGTTATCCTGACCAAGTTTGTAAAGAAATCGAATTAATAGAGGAGCCGGATAGGCCGGATCATTGCGTTTAGGCCCGACACCGGAGACCAATCAAGCGGCAACGTTGAACAACAGCGTTGCCGCTTTCTGTTTGTAAATACGACCATCCTCCCTCAAGTTGGCCATGCATTTCTGCTGTGCAATAATTTTTTAATTGCCCCGCTGAGGGCAAGATATCGGTTGAAAATAATGGATCGTTCTTTTGTTCCGCCCCGGACGGGGCGGGAGAATCATTTAGATACGTTCTCTTCTACCGATGTTTCGTGCCTAACGGCACGGGAGTATGTCCATAGAAACAATTATTAACCGGCTGTTTAGATTACGCTCATCTTGATTTTTCGGATGACCCCAAACCCTTAAGGGTGCCGAAAAATCAAAAAATCTCTCGAGATTGTTCTCCTGCCCTACCCCTGTTTGAAACTAGAAGGAAGTGGTAAAGCATTTGCAATGCATTTTTTGCAGTGCAATAATTTTTGTTTGCCGGAATTGCCCCGCTGGGGGCAAGATATCGGTAGAAAATAATGGATCGTACCTTTGTTCAGCCCCATTCGGGGCTGGCGAATCATCTCGTACAATTTCTTCTACCAATATTTCGTGTCTAACGGCACGGGAGTATGTCCATAGAAACAATTATTAACCGGCTGTTTAGATTCTATTTGTCTTGATTTTTCGGATGACCCCAAACCCTAAAGGGAGCCGAAAAATCAAAAAATCACCCGAGATTGTTCTCCTGTACTACTCCTTTTTGAAACTAGAGGAAAGTGGTAAAGCATTTGCATTGCATTTTTTGCGGTGCAATTAACTTTGTTTACCGGAATTGCCCCGCTGGGGGCAAGATATCGGTAGAAAATAATGGATCGTTCCTTTGTTCCGCCCCGGCCGGGGCGGGAGATTCATTTAGATACGTTCTCTTCTACCGATGTTTCGTGCCTAACAGCACGGGCATATGTCCATAGAAACAATTATTAACCGGTTGTTTAGATTACGTTCATCTTGATTTTTCGGATGACCCCAAACCCTAAAGGGAGCCGAAAAATCAAAAAATCACCCGAGATTGTTCTCCTGTACTACTCCTTTTTGAAACTAGAGGAAAGTGGTAAAGCATTTGCATTGCATTTTTTGCGGTGCAATTAACTTTGTTTACCGGAATTGCCCCGCTGGGGGCAAGATATCGGTAGAAAATAATGGATCGTTCCTTTGTTCCGCCCCGGCCGGGGCGGGAGATTCATTTAGATACGTTCTCTTCTACCGATGTTTCGTGCCTAACAGCACGGGAGTACAACGTACCAGTGACCCATTTCATTTTTTTATATTATTATTTTTCATCAAAATCTGTACAATAGTATTCGTGCTGAGATTCCTCGCTTCGCGTCGGAATGACAGGGGGAGATGCCTACCTTTACGATAGCACAAATCTACACAGTTTGACCGGCCTTCATATAGTGTTCTTACCTGTTTCCGAGTATGGTTCCAAAAGATTTGGGCATGATGTATGGTACTTCCCTTTGGGGAATGTCCGATTGGTAGTCTGCCAACGTTTAGTTTACAATGTCCCTTTTGGGTGTAGATTTTTACCTGTAAAATTATTTAGTATGGAAAAGATCAGAACAAACGTTGCGGGCATTGATATCGGTGCCAAAAAAGTATTTACCTCAGTTGAAGGACAACCTGTAGTAAGCCATTTTACTTTCACTGAGGATTTTTACAACTTACGGGATTATCTGCTTAAACACAAAGTAAGCTCGGTCGCCATGGAAGCTACCGGAGTTTACTGGGTTATCCTGTATGAGATACTGCAAGAAGCAAGGATTGATGTATGGCTTGTGGACGGGCGCCAAACCAAACAGGTTCCCGGTCGTAAGACTGATGTCAAGGACTGCCAGTGGATACAGGAACTTCACAGTTTCGGACTTCTCAACAGATGTTTGGTGGTTGATGCCGACATTAAAGAACTTAGAAGTTATATACGTCTAAGAGAAGATCATATCAGTAGTTCTTCAATGCATATTAATCACATGCAAAAGGCCTTGACACTAATGAATATCAGGCTTAAAGAGGTATTGAGCCAAATACATGGCGTAAGTGGTTTAGCCATAATTGAAGCCATTTTGAATGGAGAAAGGGACAAGTATGTCCTTGTTGGTTTGTGTCATAATAGTGTATTAAAAACTAAAAAGGAATCTATTTTAAAAGCCTTGGAAGGGAAATACACTCAAGCAGGCCTTTTTGCATTAAAACAGGCATATGATGGCTATATGTTTTATTTGCGGCAAATTGAGGAGTGCGACAAACAAATCAATACGGTCATCAACCGGATTGGACAATCAGGCAAAGGGCAGGACTTAAAAAAAAACGAAAAGCGGTCCGGCACCATACCCCGACTGTTAATAAACTAGCCCCAAACCTTTTAAATGTATTTGATGGGAAGGATGCAACAGTCATATCCGGGATTACCGATTATACATGGATGCAACTACTGGCTGAAATAGGTCCTGACCTGAAAAAATGGCCTACTGAAAAACATTTTACAAGCTGGCTTGGGTTGTCGCCAGGGCAGCACAACTCAGGCAAAATGCGAAGGAGTGCCAAAAAAAGGGACATCCGGTAGCCGGGCAGATATTCCGAGTGATTGCGCAAGGTTTGATCAACAGTAAAAACGTTGCAATAGGTTCATTCGGCCGAAGGCTGAGAGGGAAAAAAGGTCCACGTATCGCGATAAAAGCGATGGCTCGAAAATTGGCGATACTTTATTGGCGCGTGATGGTAAAAGGACTTGATTATGCAGAACAAGGGATTCATCATTATGAAGAACAAATATTAGCAAATAAGGTGAAATCATTAAACAAGCTCGCTAAAGAGCTTAATGTAAAAATCGAAGAAAATGAGCAGGTTGCATAATTCTGTCATTGGTAATGGAGCGAAGCGGAATGAGAAATCTCAAAAACCTATTATTCAGTATTCTAAATAGAATTTTCTCATGTTATTTCTACAATATGCCAAAAAAAGACCATATGCTACAATTTCGGCTGAAAACTCTGTCACTGATAGTCATGGGTTGTCATCTGTTGCCATTGATTGGTTTATCCACTTAATGAAAATAAGTGACTATTAATGACTATTATTGACCATCAATGACCAAAAGTGACTATCAATGACCATTAGTGCCCCCAACTTTACCTCCAGTCGAGCAGGCGCCGCTCGCCCTGTAGCCCGCGGATACCGGTCACATCCTGGCTCACCTCGATGGTCCCTTTATAGGTTCCCGCCCCGTCGCGCAGCGCGTAATAGCGGATATGGATAAACCGCCCCTTCATCTGTATCCAGAACTCAGCCTGGTCGCGGCTCCCGTCGCGGAAAGCCGCCACGATCTCATTGACCACGTGAACACTCTCCTTGGGATGGCAATTCTGTACCTTACGGCCAATGATCGCGTTCGATCGCGGGAAGATCCGGTGTTTGGCGCCCGAAAAATAACGCACCTCATCGTTCTCATCCACAAAAGTAATATCGACCGGCAGATGCTCAAGCATCAGCATCAGCTGGGCGGGAGAGAGCTGACCGGTTCCCAGATCGACCAACCCATCAGTCATCGCCGGCTCGTCGGCTTCCAACCGCCGGTAATCGGGCGATTCGATGTAACACCACCCCACCTCTTCACTCTGCCGCAACATCTCGTGCCACCCTTTTTCGGGAATGGCCTGATAGGCCACCGGGTAAAGGATCTGCTCTTCGCGGAAGATGACCGGCAGCACCACAAAGAAGAGATCACCCAACGCCTTGTTGAACACCGCCTCATCGATCTCCTGCTGTTCAAGCAATCCATTTAACCGCTTCAGCAACCACCTGAAATCGTCATGAAACGACCACATCAGCTGCAGGCAACGGTATTGCGGAAAGACCTTCTCGATCGATGGGAACAGGATATTTTCCTTCTTGATGTAATGCAGCTCATAACTCTCCAGTGAGCCGATCAGCCCTTGCAAGGCCAACCTGTTTTTCGCCACTCCGCCGGAGCCCGGTTTAATCAGCGCCTTTATCTCAGCCAATCGTGCCTCCACGGCCCGGTTCTCCTGCATCAGGTAATAAAGGAAATGGCCCTTCCCGGGGCGCTCCCAGCTATGGCCCTTCAGCGATTTATGAAAGACATTGAGCAGCTTGCCCAGATTGGATTTCACCTGTTCAAAAGGAATCTCCTCTTGCAGCAGCTGATCGAGCAACTGCATCGTCTCCCGATCGGTCACCGTATCGGTCAGCGACTGATAATCGGCATAGATCGCTTTGGCATTGCCTGTTTGAATCAGGTAACGCGAAAATTCCAGGAGGCGCTGGTAACGGTCGTTATGGTTCCGGATCTGTTCTGACATGATGAATTGTTTTTATAAAAAAAGTGTCCTATGGCAAATTTACCAAAAGGACACCCGAAAAAACAAAAACAGATAAATTATTTCAGATAGACAGAAGCCAGATGGTTAATCTTTACCACCGAAGCTTCGGCATTAAACTCAGGATCGGCCTGAAGCTCTACCCCGGCAAACTGAACCAGCAACTCCTGCTGTTCTTCGGCGCTGAACACCTGGTCGGCCATCCGGAAGAGAACGTTATTTTCCTTTCCAATATGATTTTGCAACAGGGTGGCATATCCTTCCATGTTTTCGTAGATCTGTAAAAGAGCGCCCTCGTCGCCGTCGCGCAGTGCGGTAATCCCCTCGGCGATCCCTCTCACAAAGTTCCGTCCCTGTATATGCTCATGGAGCATGACCGCCACCGGCCCCTGTTCGGGCGAAAAGCCCTTCTCCCCCATCAGCGGGAAAAGAAGATCCTCCTCCTTGGCATGATGTAACCCGTCGGCAAATTTTCGGATCAGGTTGACCACCAGCTCAAAATGTTCGGCATTATTGCTCTGCTGCCTGACCATGGCCAGCATCGTATCGGTCAGCCGGAGTATATGGACATGATCGTCCTCCAGATTTTGTGTCGCTCGGTTCATAATTAATTGTTGGCTAATTGTAATGCTTTTGGATATAAGATATTGTTTTCCAGATGGACATGCGTGTGCAGATCATCTTCAAACTCTTCCAGCAGCTTAAAGGCCACCCTGTAGGTGTTGCAGGCATCCTCGGGAAGCGCATACCCGTTGGTGATCACGTTGATCTTGTCCATCGCCCCGCCGGCAAACTCATGTTCGCCACTCATACGGGAAATTTCCATCACGATCGTCGATTTTGCTCCCCTCGTTCCGTTTTTCATCACCTCTTTAAGAGCGGGGAAGAGCACCTCCTCCTCATTGCGAAGATGCTGTGTCAATTCACGGTTGATCTCTGCGAAAAGTGAAGCCACCTCCTGCAACTCAGGATGGTTCACGCCGTGAACATCGGCAATCTTCTTCGTATAGAACATCAGTTCCGGAAGGGTCTTTACCACATAACGGTGATGGGGATTGACAATATAGTCGGAGAGAAAGCCCAAATCCCAGCTCTTAAAATCACGCTCCGGTCCGGCATTGCTCGTCGCCAACCCGGCCAGCTCCTCTTCGATCGGTTGAGGATCGATATTTTTCTCGTTACAGGCCTTCTCCAAACTCTTGTTGCCTCCGCAGCAAAAATCGATGCCTGCTTTTTTAAATACTGCCGCCGCGCGGTAATCATCCGCGACGATCTCTCCTATGGTTCGTTGATCTGTTACCTGTGCTGCCATAACTCTATTCTTTTTATATTTACATTTTATACCGATTGGCTTATGCATCAGGTCTCTCGTTTACGGGTGACCCGCCTCAGCGGGATCGGTTCTCATCTTCTTTACGGTGACAAATGTAGAAAAGTTTTATTAAAGGACAAAAAGGTCTTTTAATGATCTTAAAAATATTTCCTACTTTTGTCTGGCGACCACCATCGGACGCCGCGAAGCAAAACGGGAAGTACAAACAAGATCAGATCGACACCATGTTCAATAAAGAGACCGAATACGCGCTACGCAGCCTGGTATATATCCAACTTCAGAACGACCGGCAACTGCGCCCCGGCATCGACGAGATCGCCAAAGAGATCGAGGCCCCGCAGGCCTTCACCGCCAAAATACTCCAGCGGCTGGTCCGAATGGGGTTCGTCAATTCAGTAAAAGGGAAAGGGGGCGGCTTCTTTTTTGACAACACCAAACCGGAACTGACCCTTAAAGAGCTGATCGTGGCCACTGAAGGAGGGAAGATCTTCGAGGGCTGCGGCTTCGGAATGAAACATTGCGATTCGGCCAACCCCTGTCCGCTTCACGATCAGTACGGGCCAATCCGCGATTCCATCAACGAATTGGTGAGCCGGGAGACCATTCAAAGCCTGGCCCGTAAAAACAATCTATCCTTTAAAGTATCCAATAGCTGAACCATGGTTTTATCGTCCAAAATACGCTTGCCTCTGGCTGTCTTTTCTGCCACCTTCGCCCTCTTAGCCATGGTGCAATGGAAAATGGCTGACCGTCCGATCCTGATGGCCGAACGTTTCTGGACCGGAGCCGGATGGATCCAATTAACACTGATCGCCTTCTACGGCGGCTTCGTGAGCTGGAAGATGCAGGACCCGAAGAACGTGCCCTACTGGCGTAACCTCACCTGGACCCTCTTCTCTGTGGTCTTCTTCGGTCAGCTGTTGCTGGGATTACTGGGCGCCGAAAAATTCCTGATGACCGGAAAACTGCACATCCCGATTCCGATGATGATTCTGGCCGGACCGTTGCACCGTTTCCAACTCTCGTTTATGACCATCCTCTTTATAAGTACCATCGTTCTGACCGGTCCGGCCTGGTGCAGCCAGCTCTGTTATCTCGGGGCAATGGATAATCTAGCTGCCCGGGGGAAAACGAAGATGACCAAATTAAAACACAAGGTGGCCATCAAATCGACTATCCTGATACTGGTGATCGCGATGGCTCTACTGCTGCGATGGTTCAATGTTCCCACCCGGACCACGACGCTCATGGCCGTCGCCTTTGGCCTTGTCGGGATTGGGGTGATGATCTGGTTTTCACGCAAACGGAAAAAAATGGTCCACTGTGCTCTCTACTGCCCGATTGGCACGATCGTGAGCCTGACCAAACCGGCAAACCCCTTCCGGATGTTTATCGATTCGAGCTGCGACCTCTGCATGAGATGCTCCGGCCATTGCAAATATGATGCGCTGAACCTGCAGGATATCAAAAACAAAAATCCCGGATTCGGCTGCACCTACTGCGGCGACTGCCTCACCGCCTGTCCTCACAGCTCCATTAAATATAAATTCTTCAGGCTCTCTCCGCAGGCTTCCAGGAATCTGTACCTTTTTTTGACAATAACCCTTCATGCCGCGTTCCTTGCGCTGGCGAAGATTTAAACGATAAAAAGTATGAACTACAACAATGAAACTGTTCGGCGGCAAGACCGCCTGCTCGACGAAGCTACCGCTCTCGACCTACTGAAAAACAGCGACTACGGGATCCTCTCCATGCAGGGCGACGATGACGACGCTTATGGCCTGCCAATCAGCTATGCCTGGGACGGCGATCAAAACATCTATCTCCATTGCGCGACAGAGGGGAAAAAACTGCGGCTGATCGACCGCTGTAACCGGATCTCCTTCTGTGTGATAGGTCAAACCAAGGTTATCCCTAAACAATTTACCACCGAATACGAAAGCATTATCCTCACCTGCACGGCCTCCAGGCACCTGCCGGAAGAAGAACGGATGAAAGCATTTGAACTGATCCTCGATAAATACTCTCCGCAGGATAAAACGGTGGGGATGAATTATGCCCGCAAGGCATTCAATCAGACCGAGATGATCCGCCTACAGATCGGACAATGGTCGGGCAAATGCAAAAGGATCTGATCATTTCAGATATACCGGTAGTCTTATTCCGAAACGGTCTGACGCGAGATTGAGATCTTTTTCCATCAATGTTCAAACAATTGAATGATAAAGGACTCTATCAGACACTACCGGCGAAATTTGGAAAAGATTCTCCCAATCAAATCCATACAAGACCAATGATAAACTCAGTGAGGGTGCCTAAAAATAAACGAAATGTTTTCAGAAGTTTGTAAATTATAAGTAACGCTGTCGATTAAACCCCTAAATCCCCTGAAGGGGACTTAAAAGCCGCCCCTTCCGATCGTTATCGAAAAGGGGAGGTTGAGAGGGGTCAGCTTACAATCTGAAAGTTGAAAATCGGAGCAATTGACTTTTTAGACATCCTCATTTTATCCCTGTCTACGGCCCCCCAATCTCTGTTCGTCACAGGGCCAAGGCCGGTGTTACACTATCCTTTTTCTTAGGCTCCTCTATGGTTTCTCTTAGGTAGGTAACAGGAACCTTGGAGGAACCTAAGAGCAACCTAGGAAGAACCCCGGATTTGACCCGACCCGGAACAGCGCCCGAGGGGGGGCCAATAAATTGGCTTCATTACCAATGACAGAAATAGGTCCACAGTAAGTCGGAGTGCGACTATCAAGTTTTACCCTGTCATTCTTGCATCATGCCCCATTTTTTTTGGGGTGACCTCTCGGAATGACCTATCTTCCGGTCTCCTCATCCTATTCGCATTAAAAGGGTAGATTAACCCTTCCAAAAAAGTTGCCTATCCTCAACAAAATAGAGATGATTTACTATTTTTATGGTTATAAAATCGGATTCAATAAAATTTGGCTTTATTTGCATTAACGAACTAACTTCCTTAAATTTACTGATGAAAGCTGCGTACATCTCAGAAGGTGAATGGATTCTTGCCTTGAAAGAGGGAAATCTTCAGGCTTTTAATGAGCTGTTTGACCAATATGGGAAACGGTTGTACCATTTTTCACTCAGTTATTTGAAATCAGCTTCGGATGCAGAGGAGATCGTGCAGGAAGTATTCCTGAAGATATGGGACCACCGACAGGAATTGTCCGCCCAAAAATCGCTGGAATCCTTCCTGTTCACCATTGCAAGAAACGGGATATTGAATACGATCCGAAAATCAAAATCGGAACAGGCTTATCTGAACTATTCAATAATCAATACGGGGAAACAGGTCCTGCTGGATGACGAATTGAATTTCAGCGAACTGGAGAAAGCCTATTATCAGGCCATCGAACAATTAAGCCCCCGAAGAAAAGAAATTTTTCTGCTCAGCCGAGAGCAAGCGATTTCAAATGAAGCTATTGCTAAGAAAATGAACATCTCGGTAAAAACAGTAGAAAACCAGATGACATCGGCATTATCCGAGATCCGGAAAAACCTTCGCTCCCTCGGCTTTTCGGGAATCATCTTCTTTGAATTATTTTTATAGGAAAATTTTGGACCCCAATAGGGGTTTTTCTATCGTTGCGTGTATACCTGTTTGAAAAGTAAAACAGAATGGGTCAAAATCACAACATAGATTATCATTATCTCCTTAACCGGCTTCGCTCCGGCACATTATCCGACACCGAAAAAGAGGATCTTCAAACCTATATCAGGCACACCTTTAAAGATGAGTCCTTAAACGCATCGATGCACGATCATTGGCAAGACCTGAAAAACAAAGAGTTGATAGTCGACGAGATGCAGCTCCTTATCCTGAAAAACAGGATCCTTGCCAAAATCAATCAAACGGCAACATCTCCGAAAAAGAAGTCAGGATTGACTGTCCCCCATTGGAAAAATTACCTGTTGCGCACAGCCGCTGTGCTGTTTATTCCGCTCCTGATTACCTCTCTCCTCCTTGTCAACCGGATGAGCAGGATCAATAATCAGTTGGATCAGTTAACCACCAATTCCGACGTTCAACGCGTGGAGGCCAATCCAGGCTCCAGGGTTCATTTCACCCTACCCGATCACACCGAGGTCTGGCTCAATTCGGACAGCAAACTGGAATATCCGATAGCCCTCGGCCTCCAATCCACCCGCAGGGTAAAACTATCCGGGCAGGGCTATTTCAAAGTAGCCCACGATGCGGCGCACCCCTTCATCGTTGAGACCGACCTCCTGTCGATTAAAGCGTTGGGAACGGCCTTCGACGTCTCCGGCTATGCCGACGATCAGCACATCAGCTCCACCCTCGAAGAAGGATCCATCGCCCTGATCGACCATAAAGGAAATGAGGTGACCCGAATCCAGCCCGGTCAGATGGCTGTACTCGACAAAGCGACCAATACCCTGTTCGTCAAAGATGTAGATACGAGGTTAAGCACTTCATGGAAAGACGGGAAACTGATCTTCAGGGATACCCCATTTCCGCTGGTCACGATGCAGCTTGAACGATGGTTCAACTGTAATATTCATCTTGACCCCAACCTGCTGAAGTCCGGCCTGACCTATACCGCCACCATTCAGGATGAGACCCTGATTGAGGTGTTGAAAATGATGGAAATATCCACAAAAATAAAAACCAAAATTGAAAAAAGGGAGGTGTACATGAACGGCAGAAACTGAACAATATATACGAAAAAAGGGCAGTGTTCGCACCACTACCCTTCGTGAATCAATCATTTAATAATTAACTCACACAAGAATTTCAAAAGTATGAAAAAAAGATGGCTCTTAACGAATCACAGGCATTTATTTGCCTGGATCGAAAAAACCTTGAAAATTATGAAAATCACTATTTTCATCATTGTCTTTGCCTGCATGCAAGCCCTTGCATTGGACAATTACGCACAAACCAAACGACTGGACGTTAAAATTGAAGAATCGGGCGTGGTCTCCGCACTGGAAAAAATCGAGGCACAATCCGAATTTTTCTTCTTTTACAACAACAAAGTGGTCAACCTCGACAAGAAAATCTCGGTCGACCTGAAAAACAAAACGATTGATGAGGTCTTGGATGTCTTATTCGAAGGGACCGACATCCAATATACCATCAATAACCGTCAGATTATTCTTTCCCAAAAAGATTCGGCTAACCCGAATAGCCAACCCCAGAGAGCTATCACCGGAAAGATCACCGATCAAAGCGGCGCACCTATCCCGGGGGCAACGGTTCTGGTAAAGGGATCCAACATCGGGGTTGTCACCGACATGGATGGAAACTACACGCTTACAGTTCCTGAAGGCGCTGAAATACTATCCTTCTCCTTTGTCGGAATGAGAACCCAGGAGGTGAAAATCGGGACTCAGACCGTGATCAATGCCGCTCTGGCCGAAGAGACCATTGGCCTGGAAGAAGTGGTGGCTATTGGCTACGGTATCCAGCGTAAAGCCGATGTGACCAGCTCTGTCGCTACGGTAAAATCAACCGATTTCTTAAAAGGCAATATCAAGGATGCCGGACAATTGATCCAGGGTAAAGTAGCCGGATTAACGGTGGTTTCCCCAAGCGGCGACCCGACCGGCACCTCTCAGATCATTCTCAGGGGAAATACAACCTTGCTGGGCGCCAGCATGAACCCGCTGATCCTGATTGACGGGATCCCCGGCGATATGAAAACCGTCGCGCCTCAGGATATCGAATCCATCGACGTGCTGAAAGATGGTTCTGCCGCCGCTATTTACGGTTCACGCGCCACCAACGGCGTGGTTCTGATCACCACGCGACGGGCTAGCGGAAGTTACAAGAGCAGCGTTGAATACAGCAGTTATGCCAGTATCCAGTCATTCGCCAGAAAACTCGATCTCTCAACAGCCGCCGATTTCCGTCAACAAATTGACGATGGATTCCGCGCTGCAAATACCGACCTGGGGACCACTACCGATTGGCTCGACGAAATATCCCGCCACCCAGTCAACCATGTTCACAATATCACCTTCAGAGGTGGCAACAACACCACCAATTATCTTTTGAATATCAACTACAATTCATCTGAAGGGGTATTCCTGAAATCGTACAACGAAGTCTTTTCCGGACGCGCTGACATTAACCACAACATGTTCAACGACAAATTAAAACTCAACATGAACCTCTTGAATTCTACCAGTAAACTGAATGGATTCAATGGGTACATCTACCGTCAGGCCATACTTCAAAACCCTACCGCACCGGTAAAAAATGAAGATGGTACCTGGTTCCAGGAACTCTCCAAATTTGAATACGAAAACCCGGTCTCCGATTTGATGGAAAGTGATGGCCGTACCAACCAGCACCTCTCAAGGTTCAACACCACCATTACTTTTACCCCTCTTGAAGGCATGAAACTTTCCAGTGTGTTGTCCTATTCCAAATGGAATCAGAATAACGGCTACTCGGAAACAAAACAACACGTCTCCACCCTGCGCGACAGCCGAAACGGATATGCTAACATCGGAGCCTCCGAATCTGCCGACAAGCTGGCTGAATTGACCGCCGAATATTCAAAAACAGTTGACAAACATCAGTTCAAAGGTTTGTTTGGGTATAGCTACCAGGAAAATATCTATACCAGCATGTCAATGGAAAACTGGGACTTCCCGACTGACCAGTTCGGATATTACAACATCGGGCTCGGTGAAGCAACGAAAAACGGGAAGGTAACCAATCCTCAATCCAGCTACCATTCCGAAACGAACCTGATCGGATTCTTCGGAAGGTTAACTTACAACTATAGTGACAAATACCTGTTGATGGCCAGCCTTCGCCGCGAAGAAGCCAGCCAGTTGGTCGGAACAAAAGATCCCTGGGGTCTATTCCCGGCAGTCTCAATCGGATGGAGATTGACCCACGAATCTTTCATGAAGAAACAGACCCTTTTCAACGATATTAAATTACGCGCAGGGTACGGGGTTACCGGTACTCAGCCATCTGACCTCTTCAGAGGTGTTGGGATGATTGGATATTCGGAATATGTCCTTTCGAATGGGAAATGGGTTCGTACCTTAATCCCGACCCAAAACTCGAATCCGGATTTGAGATGGGAAGAAAAACGTGAAACCGACTTTGGCGCTGACTTTAGTATGCTGAACAACCGGATCAGCGGAACAATCGATTATTATGTCCGCAAAATCGACGGCTTGCTCTTTGACTTTGCAGTACCTAGTCCCCCGAACCTCTATTCCACCACCCGCGCCAATGTAGGTAAAATGGAAAACAAAGGTTTGGAAATTCTGATCAATGCTACACCTGTAAAAACAGATGACTTTGAATGGACCACCAGCTTTACCTATTCGACCAATACCAATAAGCTGATAAGCTTAACCAACGATGTATATAAAACATCGAGCGACTATTTTACCACCGGGTACACCGGCCCACCGGTACAAACCTTTACCCATATTGTTAAGGTAGGTGAGCCGATCGGTAATTTCTACGGCTTCAAAGTCATTGATATTGGTAACGATCCCACCGATGTAGGTAATTACGGCCAATGGATTTACGAAGGCGCCGATGGTGAAGCCGTCAAATATTCCGACTTCAAACACTCTTTCGGCGACAAGAAAGTGATCGGGAACGGCCTTCCCAAATTTTACGCCGGATGGGTAAATAACTTCAAGTACAAAAACTGGGATTTGAGCATCTCCCAACGTGGTGCTTTTGATTTCCAGGTTGCCAACTTCCAGCGTATGATGTACGAGAACCCAACTTATACCCAGTATAATCTGTTGAAATCAGCTTTCAAACCAGTCTATGGGAAAACACAGCTTAAATCCCCGCAGGAATTTAACAGCTACTACATCGAAGACGGCGACTACTGGAAAATCGACAACATCACTTTGGGGTACAATATCCCGAATACCGGAATCAAATACATCCAGTCGGCACGATTATATGTATCCTCCTTAAATACCCTGATCCTTACCGGCTATAAAGGAATTGACCCGGAAGTTAGCCTGGTTACCAGCGGTGGAGGTTCTCAAGGTGGAATCAACATCAACAGTGGCGCCGGTTTAGCACCCGGTGTTGACCAGCGGGACAAGTATCCAACGATGAGGACTTTTACGATTGGACTAAATGTTACATTCTAATTAACGATACGGATATGAAAAAAATAATATACTTAGGGAAAAAAGCTTTCCTGGCATTAGGTTTCCTGGTTGCCATTTCCTCTTGTACTGATTTAAAAGACGAAAGCTTTAACACAATCATTGCAAGCCAGTTTACCGCTACAGATCAGGACCTGGCCGCCTTGGCCGGCTCGGCTTACGTTAACTGGCGCATTGTTTTGAATGATTGGAACGGGCTTTACCGCGCCAACGAAGTTTCAGGCGATGGGATGCTGACCCCGGCCCGTCCAAACGGCTGGGTCGACGGCGGCGTTTACCGTAGAATCCATGAACATAAATGGACTACCGACGACGATATCGTAGTCAACACCTGGAGCCGAACATATGCCGGTATCACCAACTGTAACCGTGTGATTTTCCAGGTTGAATCGAACGCTATTCCGGTACCCGAAGCAGATAAAGCCGCTTTAATAGCCGAAATGAAAATTCTGCGCGCCTCCTATTACTGGATCCTCTGCGACTTCTTCGGCAATGTGCCTATCGTCGATAAATTCGATGTCCCTGAAGGTTACCTGCCCAAGCAAAACACCCGGAAAGAAGTCTATGATTTTATCATCAAAGAGGTAACTGAAAACATCTCGGAAGTCAGCGATTTGAAAGATCAAAAAACCTACGGGAAGTTTAACCAGTGGGCGGCTCATGCTTTGTTGGCCAAGATGTATCTCAACGCCGGAGTTTATACTGGTACTCCCGCCTGGGACAAATGTATCGAGGAGTGCGACGCCATCATCAACTCAGGTGCTGGTTATGGACTGGAATCGAATCAGAAAGATGTTTTCGTGACCAATAACGAAAACTCGAAAGAGATCATCTTCGCTTTGCCCTTCGAATCAAAATATGTAACCAACTGGAATGCCTTTGACATTCACATGCAAACGCTGCAACCAGAAAACCAGGCTACCTATAATCTGGAATATAGCCCATGGGGAGGGGTCTGCGCAGTACCTCAGTTCATTAACTCCTTCGACACCGATGATGCCCGCTACAAGGACAATTACATCAAAGGCCAACAATATAAAGCCAACGGGGATATTATTTACGCCACTTTGGGCGCTTACAAAGGCCTTCCCCTTGCTTATATTAATGAAGTACCCGGGGTTGATCTGTCGGAAGAAGTTCATGGTTTCCGTTTGGGTAAATTTGAAATCGCGATGGGCGCCACTAACCGCTTGAGCAACGACTTCCCGCTCTTCCGTTATGCCGACGTGCTGATGATGAAGGCTGAATGTCTGCTGCGAACCGGTCATGCTGATGAAGCTGCCGAGATCGTGACCCAGGTAAGAGCCCGCAATTTCAAAACTACACCCGAAAAAGCCACAGTGACCGGAGCACAACTAATGGGTGGAAGCACCATTGACTATGGTCTCCGTAACCATATCACTTCTACCCAGGAAGGTGGAGCCGACATCATGTATGGCCGCTTCCTCGATGAACTCGGATGGGAATTCTGCCAGGAAGGACGCCGCAGGACCGATATGATCCGCTTTGGTATGTTTACCAAAAAATCATGGCTGTCCCACTCCCCTAACGGCGATTACAGGGTTCTCTTCCCTATCCCGATCGGTGAGATCCAGAAAAACGCCAACCTGGCCCAGAATCCGGGTTATTGATCAATCTGCTAAAACCCCGATACTGTCTTCCGACCAGGTAGCAGTACCGGGGTTTTTCTCTCAATACTAATTAGCATCCGGAATACCGATAACCCGGTTCAGGGTTGTCCGATAACCTTTATGTCATAACACTGAGTGATAATTGATCATTATGACCTACCGGCCCAACCTGAACTATCTAAGCGAAACAATAAAATAAACAACAGTTGCTTGATGCAAACTAAACAGTGAAAAAGAGTAATAAACGAACACAACTACATTAATGAACATCATGAAGAAGTGGATAATATTGCCCATCGTAACGGCATTCATGCTCAACCTCCATCCCCTGCTGGCCCAGGAATACCAGCCGACCGATTCCGGAATAAAAGCCAAAGCACAATCCATGGAGGTCGAAATCCGGTTCTATTCCCCGGATATCGTTCGGGTCATCAAATCACCCGAAGGGATTACCGTCAATAAACAGAGCCTGTCGGTCATCAAAACACCCGCGAAAACAGAACTCAATATCAGCAAAAAAGAGGGAACCTTAACCCTGACCAGTTCATCGTTAACCGTCAGCTTTAACCCCCAAACCGGGAGAGTCGCGTTCCGCGATGCCGCGGGAAACCAGCTCTTCACCGAGAAAGATTACGGAACCCAGTTCACCCCCACGATGAATGTGAATAAACCGAGCTACCTTGCACGACAGGCCTTCCTGATCGGTGCCGACGAAGCCATCTACGGGTTGGGACAACAGCAGAACGGGAAACTGATCCAGCGCGACGAACGAATCACCCTGAAAAATGATAACATGAAAGTCTGCATCCCCTATTTCCTGTCTCTAAAAGGATATGGAGTATTCTGGGATAATTATGCCTCAACCACTTTCACCGACAACAAACAGGAAACCTCTTTCGAATCGCTTGGCGACTGTTCCGATTACTACTTCATCTACGGCGGCGACGCGAAAGGGGTGATCGCCCAAATGCGCGAGCTAACCGGCCAGGCCCCCATGATGTCCCTCTGGACTTTTGGCTATTTCCAGTCCAAAGAGCGTTACAAGACCCAGCAGGAACTGATCGAAGTGGTCGAAAAATACCGTTCGCTAAAAGTGCCGCTCGACGGGATTATCCAGGACTGGCAATACTGGGGCCGCGACAGTGTGTGGAACGCCATGAGCTTTGAACCTTCGACCCACCCCGATCCGAAAGGAATGGTCGATAGGGTTCATCAACTCAATGCCCATCCCGTGATCGTCGCCTGGCCTGGTTTTGGCCCGCTGACCAAACAGTATGCCGAATTCAAAAGAAAAAACATGCTGATTGATTTCGATACCTGGCCACCGAATTCCGGGACTAAACCTTACGACCCCTATAACCCCACCGCCCGCGATATCTATTGGGATTACCTCAACAAGGGCGTCTTTTCTTACGGCTTCGACGCCTGGTGGCTCGACTCTTCCGAACCCGACCACATCAATGTCAAACCCAAAGATTTTGAACAACCCACCTTCCTGGGCTCCTACCAGTCGGTGATCAACGCTTTCCCGTTAGTCCATACCAAAGGGGTCTATGAACATCAGCGGGCGACGACATCCGAAAAACGGGTCTACCTGCTCACCCGCTCCGCTTTTGCCGGCCAGCAACGCAACGCGGCCAACACCTGGTCGGGCGACGTGGTCTCCAGTTTCGAAACATTGGCCAAACAAATCCCTGCCGCGCTCAACTTCTCCATTTGCGGGATACCTTACTGGAATGCCGATATCGGCGGCTTCTTCGCCGGTCGGTATAACAAGGACGGGGGCGCAAAAAACCCTGAATTTCAGGAACTCTATGTCCGCTGGACCCAGTTCGCCACCTTCACCCCGATGATGCGCTCCCACGGTACCGATATCCCCCGTGAGATCTACCAGTTCGGCGATCGCGGAACCTGGGCTTTCGATGCCATCGAAAGAACCATTAATCTGCGCTATCGCTTACTGCCTTATCTCTATTCAACAGCCTGGCAGGTCACCAGTCACTCCGCCTCGTTTATGAATGCCCTTCCCCTCTGTTTCCCGTCCGATAAAAAGGTGCTTAATCTGACCGACGAATATCTCTTCGGGAACGCCCTCCTCGTGGCCCCTGTCACCCAAGCCATGTATACCGGGAAAACCAACGATAAGGTCACCGAAGACTTCAGCCAGACCCGAAGCCACACTGTCTATCTGCCCGAAGGGACCGACTGGTTCGACTTCTGGACCGGCGAACGGATCAACGGAGGTAAGGAAGTTAACAAAGAGGCGCCTATCAACATCATCCCCCTATTTGTCAAGGCTGGCTCTATCCTCCCTTGGGGACCGCAGGTTCAATATGCCGCGGAAAAGAGATGGAACGAGCTTGAAATACGTATCTACCCAGGTACCAACGGCGAATTCACCCTTTACGAAGACGAAAACGACAATTACAATTACGAAAAGGGATTGTACTCTGAAATACTCTTTCATTGGAACGACGCCTCGAAAAAACTAACCATTAAAGATCGCAAAGGCACCTTCCCCGGTATGCTAAAGAATCGTAAATTTGAAATCGTAGTGGTCGACGGTAAGAACGGTGCAGGAATGGAAACGACCCAAAAAGGTAAATCGGTCAGCTATTCGGGAAAAGAAATAACGGTTCAATTGTAAACTAAGGCTCATGACAACTAATCGACGAAAATTTATTAAAACAACATGTCTTTCTGGGGCTTGCCTGTGCGGATTCACCGCCATGGCGAACGCCTCCGACCAAACGGTTAACCAGGACAGCAACCCTGACCCGAACAAAGTGCTGATGCACGACTGGATCGCCGGGCTATTGCAAAGTATCGACCACCAGGAAGACGAAAAGACCTGCCGTAAAATAATGAAACGTTGCGCCGTTGCCCATTATAACCACCTGAAAATGGATGATTTCCTGAAGCCTTACGAAGGTGAGCTGGAAAAATTCAACGCTTTTATTGCTCAGGAGTGGGGCTGGATGATCGAATACCAAAAAGAAAAAGGCATCGTGATAGCCGACGAAAACAAAAACTACTGCGTTTGCCCTATGGTAAACCGGGAGAACGGCTCCCGTCCGCCTGTTCTTTGCTTTTGCTCCGAAGGTTTTGCAGAATTGATGTTCTCCAAAGTGACCGGCCATCCCGTTAAGGCAACGGTGATCGCGTCAGTGCTCCGCGGAAATCCAACCTGCAAATACCGCATTCAAATAACCTGAAAATCCATGAAAAAGCCGGAACATTTCAGCTTTTCATTAATTCATTTTTTTTCCTTTGAATCATGGAAGGCCGGTTTGGGAATAACTGGCCTTCCTTTTGGATCTGACTCCTAAGGATCAGGTTCCGATCCCTGGATCAAAAGACAGGTAAACAATTTAAACTGCTTTCTATCCAATAATTAATTAAAATAATTCTACCAAAATATGAAAACACAAAACCTTTATTTCCTGCTTCTTCTCTCACTGGCCGCCTGCCAAAGTGAGCCGGCGAAAATGGACTACCCCATCCAGGGCGTCCCGTTTAACGAAGTGAAAATCAATGATCAGTTCTGGTTACCCAAAATCGAAACCAACCGGACCATCACCATTCCCGCCTCGTTTGCCAAATGCGAGGAGACCGGACGCGTCGAAAATTTCGTCAAAGCCGCTAAGAAAGAGGGTCATTTCGACACCCAATTCCCGTTCGACGATACCGATATCTACAAAACCATCGAGGGTGCCTCCTATTCGATGAGCGTCCATCCCGATCCCACCCTCGACCGCTATGTCGATAGCCTCATTACCCTGGTGGGGAAAGCTCAGGAACCCGACGGATATCTATACACCGCACGCACCATCGATCCCGCACACCCGCACAAATGGTCGGGTAACGAACGCTGGGTCCAGGAATCGGTGCTGAGCCACGAGCTGTACAATTCGGGACACCTCTTCGAAGCCGCGGCCGCTCATTACCAGGCCACCGGTAAACGCAACTTCCTCGACATCGCCCTGAAGAATGCCGATCTGCTGGCCCAGGTCTTTGGCCCCGGGAAACGCAACGACGCCCCCGGTCACGAGATCGTCGAAATGGGGCTGGTGAAACTGTACCGCATCACCGGCGAAAAGAAATATCTCGACCTGGCTAAGTTCTTTATCGACAGCCGCGGGAAAGAAAACGATCCGAAGAAAGCCTATTCGCAGGATCACAAACCGCTGGTCCAGCAGGATGAGGCCGTGGGCCATGCCGTCCGGGCCGCGTATCTCTATTCCGGGGTGGCCGATGTAGCAGCCCTGACCGGCGATCCGGCTTACCTGGCCTCCATCGACAAGATCTGGGACAACATGGTGACCAAGAAATTCTACATCACCGGGGGAATCGGTGCCCGCCATGAGGGCGAAGCTTTCGGCGATAATTACGAGCTGCCCAACCTGACCGCTTACAACGAGACCTGCGCCGCCATCGCCAATGTCTACTGGAACTACCGGATGTTCCTGCTTCACGGCGACTCCAAATATATCGATGTGATGGAACGCAGCCTGTATAACGGCGTCATCTCCGGTGTCGGGCTCGATGGCAAAACCTTCTTCTACCCCAACCCGCTCGAATGCGACCTCCAGTACAAGTTCAACAGCGGCGAGACCCTCGACCGCCAACCCTGGTTCGACTGCTCCTGCTGTCCCACCAACCTCTGCCGTTTCATCGCCTCCGTGCCTGGTTACATCTATGCCCGGCAGCAAAACAACCTCTATGTCAACCTGTTCGTGCAGAGCGCGACCACCATCAACCTGAACGGTCAAAACCCGGTAACGATCAGCCAGGAGACCCAATATCCCTGGGATGGGCAGGTCGCATTGACCCTCTCCCCCAAAAAAGCCACCCGGTTCGCGCTTAACCTGCGTATCCCGGGCTGGGCTCAAAACCAACCGGTACCCGGCGACCTTTACGCCTTCAGCGCCCCCGACTCCAGTCTGATCGCTCTGACCGTCAACGGCGAAAAAGTGGACTTTACCACCGTGAAGGGCTACGCGGTCATCGACCGTGAATGGAACCCCGGCGACAAGGTTGAATATTCATTGCCCATGAACATCCACCGCGTGGTAGCCAACGAAAAAGTGACCGAAGATATCGGGAAATTGGCCATCGAACGGGGCCCGATCGTCTATTGCCTCGAAGGAATCGATAACGGCGACCATCTGAACGAAGTGGCTCTCCCCGACAGTTCCCTGTTGAAACCCGTCTATGAACAACAACTGGGAGGGATCGTCTCTCTCACGGGCGAGGCCATCCGCAAAAAAGAGAACGCTTCGGCCACGACCCCCATCAGGGCGATCCCTTACTACGTATGGAATAACCGCGGCATCGACGAGATGAAAGTCTGGCTCCCCCGCAATTAAGGACTAAGATCTCAACAGTTACATCAATCATCCCGTGAAAAACGATCCCCGATCAGCTTTCACGGGATGATCTTTTAACCCCTATTCATGACCGGAATTTTAATAGTCGGGGCGCGACTTGGAGTCGCACTCCGACTTACTGCAACCCTTATTTCTGTCATTGGTAGAGCTCACCCCCAAAATGGGGCATGATGCGATAATAACAGGCAGCAACCTTTAAAAATATTAATTTGAATCGAGGATTCATAATGATTTGAATAACAATATATTCACAGCCTAAATCCCCCTTTATATCCCGATTCCTTTATCGGGATACAAAGGGGGATTTAGTTCTCTTATCGGATGTTGTAAAAACCATTTAGGTTTTGAACAATTAATAAACAATTTTTAGCGGGGTTAAGTCCCCCTTTTCTAAAGGGGGGCAGGGGGGATTTGGTCAATGGAAATTCTGTCATAAGTAACAAAGTGAGATATCTCAACCAAAAATCTACCCCGCGCTATACAAAATAGAACCAAAATCCCGTTAGGGATTAAATATGGGTAGAAATCCGATTCCCAAAAATACAGGCATTGTCCCGTAGGAGACAAAACAACCGGCAGGTCTATCCCTGAAAACACATTTCATTTTATTCATTACATGTTTAATTTTATTTATCGTCATTTCAATATTATTTATTTTATTCTTACATTTGTTGAATAAAATTAAAACAGATGAGCAAAAAACTGCCGATAGTTTGTCCGAGTTGCAATGCCGACCTGAACGTTAAAAGCCTGCATTGCGAAAAATGCGATACCACCATAACCGGACAATTCGAATTGCCGATTCTTCTCCGACTGGACGAAAAAGAACAGGAATTTATTCTTGATTTTGTCCAATGTAGCGGGAGTCTGAAGATTATGGCCTCGAAACTGAATCTCAGTTACCCGTCCGTCAGAAATATGCTGGATGACCTAATCAGTAAAATCCAAAATTTACAGCGTCATGATTAAAAAACTAATCAACCCGTTTCACTATATAGCAGGTATAGAATCCTTAATTATAGGATTAATCATTTTGTTTCTCACCTCAATCGTTGGATATTACAGTCATACCCATTTCCCGGATATCATTTCTATAAAAACATGTCCTGATTTCCCATTTTGGTATTTCGCGATCCAGAATCTGCTGAACTGGTTTATCGTATCCACCCTTTTTTATCTTGCCGCTATTATATTTTCGAAATCCGCCGTGCGACTGGTCGATATCTACGGGACCCAGGCCCTGGCCCGATTCCCTTACCTTATCGGTTCATTTATTGGTTTTTCAGAAGCGCTGAATGCATTCAGCAACTATCTGCTCTGGACCCTGATGAAACAGGGCGAACCGGTTGAAATATCCACCTTCCAAATAGCAATTGCCATACTTATTCTTGTACTTTCCCTTTTGCTGACGATCTGGTTAATTACATTAATGTTCAACGCGTTCAAGGTCTCGGCAAATCTGAAAGGGACAAAACTGGTGTTGACATTCATTATCGTTCTGATCGTCTCTATCGTTATTTCTACCCTCTCAACAAGAATGCTAATTCTAAAATTACAATGAGATGAAAAAAATAATACTCCCGATAATTTTTTCCACGCTGACGCTGATCGCTTATTCACAGGTTACTGATACCCTGATGGTGGAAAATATAAATGTGAAACTGCATACCATATTAACCAGGCCAAACCAACCTGATTCTCCGGCACTGGCCATTATCATCGCAGGTTCAGGACCGACCGATCTCAACGGGAACCAGCCAAATATGAAAAACAACAGCCTGCTCTGGTTATCCAACGCTTTGGCCGAAAATAATATTGCTACTGTTCGGTTCGATAAACGGGGTATCGCCATGAGTCCCCTGGTGGGATATGGCGAATCCGATTTAAATATTGAACTGTACGCCGATGATGTCACCGCGCTGATTAACCATTTCAAACAAAAAGGGTTTAATAATATTTACCTGATCGGACACAGTGAGGGGTCACTAATCGGGCTGATCGCTGCGCAAAAATCGACTGTTAAAGGATTTATATCGCTTTGCGGAGCCGGCAACCCGGCCGATATCCTTTTGAAAAAGCAGTTAAAACCCCAATTGCCGCCCGATTTTTTCAACCAGGTCGAATCGATAATTGACAGCCTGAAAAACGGGAATCGGGTTAAAAATGTCCCTCCTCAGCTAAATTCACTGTTTCGCCCCTCCGTTCAACCTTACCTGATCTCCTGGTTTAAATATAACCCTGCCGAACTGATCAAAAATCTTGGTTGCCCCACACTGATCATTCAAGGCGATAAAGACCTCCAGGTCGACATTCAGGAGGCACAAACACTCGGTAAATACCTACCTAATGGAAAACCGATCCTGATCAAAGGGATGAACCATGTCCTGAAAACCATTCCGGGCGATATACAGGAAAACGCGGCGTCGTACACCAATCCCGACTTGCCGGTCAATAAAGAATTAACCAAAAGTATTATTGAATTTATAAAATAAACGTGCGATGAAACGAACTCAATTTGGCTGGGTTATCCTTATCGTGATCCTGTTTGTAATGGCCATCGTGGTGTATCAGGACCGCAACCCGACATCAATAAGGATTGTCACTACAATCTCACTGATTGTGCTTGCCAATTTCTATAAACTCACCATCAGGGTAACGGACGAAGAGGTCAGCTTTTCAATGGGAATAGGCCTGATTAGTGGAAATTACAAACTGGAAGATATCAATTATTGTAAACCGATCAGCTACGCCACTTTAGGATGGGGTATCCGGTTACGCCCCGGGGTGATCCTGTTCAACGTGTCGGGCAACCAGGCTATCGAACTGGAGATCAAAAACAAGGTACGCAGAGTGTGGATTGGCACCGACTCGCCCGAGGAAATAGCCGGATACATCAACCTGAAAAGAAACATGAAGCGGCAAACAACAAATCCCTAACAATTAGACTTAGTGACCGGTTGACTCCAAGTCACCCGGTCACTTTATTCCAATCTCCGTAACAAACATAACAACCATCCTGGCCTCCGCCGGATAGGCCATCCAGCGCTTCAAACACGGAAATTAATCCCCTACTTCTTGCTATTATCCTTTTTCTCCCGCCCTGAAGGGGCCAAATCTCAATAACCGTGGGCGAAACCCACGGAGTAATACCAGATAAGTCAATCCATCCCAGCAGGGGGTGAACTTCAACAACCTCAGCTCCCACGGATAGGCCATCCGGAGCTTCAAACACGAAATTTGTTAGGGAGTGTAAATTAAACTCTGTCTGATTTTTTATTCCTTCAATTCAAAACTA
>CAZWBR010000050.1:0-25931 GCA_964632305.1 uncultured Prolixibacteraceae bacterium | reverse complement strand
CCTTCCCGACAAGGCCATTGACCTGATGGACGAAGCAGCCGCGAAGTTGAGGATGGAGATGGACTCCCTGCCGGAAGAGTTGGACGAGATCGAACGGAAGCTGAAACAACTGGAGATTGAGAAAGCCGCCATTCAGCGGGAAAATGATACAACGAAGCTTTCGAAACTGGAAGAGGAGATTGCCAATCTGAAAGACGAACAATCAAAATTCAGGGCAACCTGGCAAGCTGAAAAAGAGTTGATAGATAGTATCCAGGCCGAGAAACAGGAGATCGAGGAACTGAAATACGAGGCCGAGCAGGCCGAACGGCAGGGCGATTATGGCCGTGTGGCCGAGATCCGGTATGGGAAAATAAAGGAAGCCGAAGAGGAGATTGACCGTCTTAAAAATGAATTGAAAGAGATGCAAAAAAGCTCTTCGCTGATTAAAGAGGAGGTCGATGCCGAAGATATTGCCGGGGTAGTGGCTCGTTGGACCGGAATTCCGGTTTCAAGAATGCTGCAAAGCGAACGGGAGAAACTGCTCCATCTCGAAGATGAGTTGCACAAACGGGTGATTGGTCAGGATGAGGCTATTGTGGCTGTGGCCGATGCGGTGCGTCGTTCACGGGCCGGATTGCAGGACGAGAAACGCCCGATCGGCTCTTTTATCTTCCTGGGAACTACCGGTGTCGGGAAGACTGAATTGGCGAAAGCCCTGGCCGAGTACCTCTTCGACGACGAGAACCTGTTGACCCGGATCGACATGTCGGAATACCAGGAAAAATTCTCGGTCACCCGGCTGATCGGCTCTCCTCCCGGATATGTGGGCTATGATGAGGGCGGTCAACTGACCGAGGCGGTTCGGCGGAAACCCTATTCGGTAGTGCTCTTCGACGAAATCGAAAAAGCACACCCCGATGTGTTCAACGTCCTGCTGCAGGTCCTGGATGATGGCCGTTTAACCGATAATAAAGGCCGGACGGTCAATTTCAAGAATACGATCATCATCATGACCTCCAATATCGGCTCGCACATTATCCGCGAACGTTACAGTCATCTGACCGAAAGCAACCGGAGCGAGGTGAACGAGAAGCTGAGGAACGAGCTTTTTGAATTGTTGAAGCAGACCATCCGCCCCGAGTTCCTGAACCGAATCGACGAGATTATCATGTTTACCCCGCTGAACAGGAGCGAAATCCGCGATATTGTAAGGTTGCAGTTCCGCCTGATTGCCGAACGGCTGGAGAAGAACGGTTACCAGACTTCGATCACCGATGCCGCCATTGACTGGATTGCCGAGGCCGGTTTCGATCCCCAGTTTGGCGCCCGACCGGTCAAACGAATGATGCAACGCTTCCTGCTGAACGATCTCTCAAAAGAGATCCTGGCCGGAAAACTCTCTGCCGATCACCCGATCGTGGTGGATGTGGCCGATGGACAGTTAATTTTTAAAGGATAACAGAATTGTAAGATTAAAAAACAGTTTAGGCTTTGAGAGAGAAAGTTAATAAGGTTTCGGATATGAAGAGAGTCGCATTGATAGAGAAGACAACGGAGGGCCTTTATTCGGTTTATGCTCCGGATTTGGAAGATGTTGTTATCGGTACGGGTAACACGGTGGAGGAGGCGAAAGCCGACTTTGAAAATTCCATGCAGGAGATGATTCGTTATAAAGAAGAAAAGGGTTTGGATACAAGTGAGTTGAAAAGATTACGTTTTGAATCACTACTGTCCGATAAAAACTGACCTTTTATTCTGGATTGAGATTTCTCACTTCGTTCGAAATGACAATCAGTTAGTTATGTTCTGAATAGGGAGTGGTGGGGGTGTTTCGCGGCGGAGCCGCGAAACACCCCCACCACTCCCTAAAATACCGTAAAAATCTGTCATTCTGAGCGAAGCGAAGAATCTCCTGCTATTTTCAGGACAGTAATGGTTCTGAATATAAGTTTGATCTGACCTCTTTTTTCAATCTTTGGTAAGCATAAATCCGTGATTGTTGATATTTTTCACCTTCACGGATTTTTTTCTTTCCGCTAAGCTTCCCGAAAACTGATAACTTTGCACAAACGAAAAAGGACATTAACCCATGGTGGAGATTTGTGCACTGGCTTCCGGAAGCAACGGAAATTGTTATTACATCGGCAATAGCGAAGAGGCTATTCTGATTGATGCCGGAATTACCTGCAAGCAGATCCTTTCGCGGATGGCCGAGGTGGGGCTCGATCCGAAAAAGATCAGGGGGGTCTTCATCACCCACGAGCACAGCGACCATGTGCGGGGCGTCAGGGTGCTGGGCAAAAAGCTCGATATCCCCGCCTACCTGACCAAGGGAACCCTCGATTCGCTCTTCAAGACCAACGAACCTTACGCCGCACGGATCATTCAACCGGATATCCCGGTCGAGATCGGTTCTTTCCGGGTCCACCCGGTCCTGAAAAAACATGACGCCAAAGAGCCAACCTCTTTCCGGGTCGAGCATAACGGGATCAACGTCGGGGTCTTCACCGATATTGGCGAACCTTGTCAAAATGTGATCGACCACCTGAACCAGTGCCATGCTCTTTTTCTGGAGACCAACTACGACGAGCAGATGCTTCGCCAGGGACCTTATCCCTATTACCTGAAAGAGCGGGTCGCCTCGGATGTCGGTCACCTTTCCAACAAACAGGCTTATGAACTGCTGAAGGAACATCATCATTCCGACCTTCAGTGTGTTTTTCTGAGCCATCTCTCGGCCGAGAACAATACCCCGGAAATCGCCTACCGGGAGATACAACCTCTCGAAGAGCGTTTCTCGCTGAAACTAACCTCCCGATATGGCCCGGCTGAGGTCTTTAAAGTTTCCTTGTAGAGCCGTTGAAATGGATTTATTTTCCTGACCTATCCGGTTTGCAGATAATCTTTTGTTTTCATTAAATTTAGCGAATGATTGTTTTCTTTCCCTTGTTTGTTCAATATAAACCATGAACAGGAATAAAGAACTTGGATCAATTGCTAAACTCTTCTTTAAGCTTGGAACCATAGGTTTCGGAGGTCCGGCAGCCCATATCGCGATGATGGAGGATGAGGTGGTCCGGAAACGAAAATGGATGGATCATGCCCATTTCCTCGATCTGGTGGGGGCGACCAATCTGATTCCCGGCCCCAACTCTACCGAGATGACCATGCATTGCGGCCACGAACGGGCCGGATGGAAAGGGTTGCTGGTTGCCGGGGCGGCCTTTATCCTTCCTGCCGTTGTTATTACCTCTGTCATTGCCTGGCTTTATCAGCAATACGGGCAACTGCCGCAGGTGGAGAAGTTTATTTACGGGATTAAACCTGCCGTGATCGCCATTATCCTTTCCGCGGTAATTACGCTGGGGCGAAAAGCGATAAAAACAAGATGGCTGGCCTTCCTGGGCGTCGCGACATTGGTTGTTACCTTGCTGGGTGTGAACGAGATCGTAGCGCTCTTTGGTTGCGGTCTGGCCGGATGGTTGTTCTATTATCTTCGAACGATCAGCGATAGAGCTAATAACTTTGCCCCGGTGGTTTTCCTTCCAACCCTCGCTGCAATTACTTCGATCAATAATCTGAAAATATTCCTGATCTTTCTGAAAATCGGGGCTTTGCTCTACGGAACGGGCTATGTGCTCTTCGCCTTTCTCGACGCAGAGCTGGTCTCGCGCGGCTGGCTCACCCGCGCCCAGCTGATGGATGCCGTGGCCGTCGGACAACTGACCCCCGGACCGCTGCTCTCCACCGCTACCTTTATCGGCTGGCAGATGAATGGATTATACGGAGCTTTGCTGTCCACCCTCGGCGTTTTCCTCCCCTCGTTTCTCTTCGTCTGGTGGCTGAATCCGCTGATCCCGAAGATGCGGAGATCAAAGCATCTCTCCGCTTTCCTCGACGCGGTGAATGTGGCTTCCGTGGCCGTGATCCTCTCCGTGGCGGTCGAAATGGGCAGGGAGACCTTCTTAGACTGGCGTATGGTCCTGATCGCCGGGGCCGGTTTGGCCGTCACTTTACTGTGGAAAAAATTGAGCAGCGTCTATATCGTCTTTGGCGGGGCGCTGGCCGGATACCTGCTCTCGCTGATCTAACCTCAATTTATAAGCCCTTGCCGACTGTTTTCCACAAGCGCTAAATTTAGTCCCTGATGGACAAGAGACCGGTATGGTCACTCTTCCGGTAATACCAAGTCCGGACTTTCTGTACATTTTCTGTACTGTTTCTGTACTTATTCTGTACTATAACAGTACAGAATAAGCATTGAAAAAGCATTTAAGATGATCTGAAAGTTCGGACCGGGAATATCCGAAGCCGGGTTTTGATTTGGATTGCGGGACCTGAATGCCAGGAGACCGGGGTGAAATTGTTCCTCCTAATTTGTAACGGAAATTGAATTTTGGCGTCCAATACTCAAAAGTAAGCTATTATTTAAAGATTTTCCTATGAGCAATAGACTTGTCAAAATCGTGGCAATAGGGTTGGTGCTATTTCTGCCCTTGTTGCTGAGCTCCTGTTTTATCGATTGTATCGAAGGGAACGGGAACGTTGTTTCCGATAACAGAACTCCTGAAGGGGGATTTGAAGGTATCGCGGTGGCCGGAAGCTTCAATGCCATTGTCACCCCTTATTCAAAAGACAGTATTCATATTGAAGCGGAATCCAATTTAATGGAGTATATCCTTACGGAGGTAGAAGGCGACCGGCTGGTGTTGAAGACTCCCAACAATACCTGTATCAATTCACGGAAACCGGTGGTCGTGCATATCTTTGCGAAGAATATCAGGCAGCTGAGTATATCGGGTTCGGGCTCCATACTGACGGATCCATTTAAGACCGATCAACTCTCCCTGTCGATCGGCGGTTCGGGATCGATCAAGGCGATTGTCGAAGCAGAAAAGGTCGAGGCCACTATTTCCGGTTCGGGTAACATTAATCTGGAGGGGGAAGCTCAGCAGGCGAATTACAGGATCTCGGGATCGGGAAAGATCCAGGCCTATGATCTGGGTTCAGCCGAATGTGTCGCGGGAGTTTCCGGTTCGGGGAATATCTACCTGTCGGCTTCCGAAAATATGAAAGCCTCCATTTCTGGAAGCGGTTCGGTCTATTACAAAGGATCGCCTTCGACCGATATCAATATCTCCGGTTCGGGAAACGTGAAGAATGGTAATTAACCTGTAGCGATTTTTTTTTACAGAGCCATGTATTGCACAAGATACATGGCTTTTCTGTTTTTATGATCAATAATATTTTCTCTGAAAGCTTAATTTTTTATAAAAATTTGGAAGACAAAGACATGTTTTGGTTTAGTATTAATCTAAATTTACATCACGTTACTGATTTTCAGTGATTCAATATGGATTTTAAGAAAATGAAAACCTGGAGCTTAAATGTATGAAAAATAATGGAATTAAAGCAGAATACCATGCAGGACAATATTTATGAAAAAATAAGCCAAAGGTATGAAATCGTGGCTGTAGATGATTATGAACAGACTCCGTACCGGGTGTATCTGGCCAGTTTAGGTTGTCAGCCTGATGAATTTACGGAAGTAATTGCCATAGATTTGGTAGTTCCGGCAGTATGGCTTCCTCAGATGTTGGGGAGCTATTTAAAGTTTATGCGACCTGTAAGAAAAGTTCTTCCTGAGAAGGATGATATTAATTTTATTTGGAGAACAATTTTCCGTTTACCGGAAATTCAGTTAGAAGAATTGAAACGGATGATGCTGGAATTTCCGGAAATTAAAGATGAAGGGTATTTAAAATTTTATGATTTAGAGAATTATATTTTTACTACGGTTAGGGAACGTTTTTTTAAAGGGGGAAGTATTGGTGCAGAGGATTTTTTCTGTATCGTAATTTGGAAAGCCAATAGGGCAAAATCCAAAATTGCTAAAATGCTCCTTAGGGAATTCAAAACCCTTGAGATTGCTACAAGAGCAATTTCCGGTTATCTCAGAAATGAAAATCTTAATGATTTTGATCGGTTTAAATTTTTAATGGAGAGAGGTTTCGCTTTACCTATGTTGTCAGCCATCTTGACGGTACTCTTTCCTGAACGGTTTACGATCTATGATTATCGGGTATGCAGTAATCCCGGGTTTGAAGAGTTTCAGAAACTTTCCTACAAGATGGTCGATATCGAAAAGTATTGGGAATTGTATCAGGAATATAAGCAGGCAGTAATCCGAAACACTCCGTCGGAGATGAATTTGAGGCAAAAAGACCAGTATCTGTGGGGAAAATCGTTTATGCTGCAACTTCAGGAGGATATTCAAAGACAGTTTAAAAAGATAGATGGATATGAATGAAAAACAGTTTGTTGATGAATTTATTAAAATAGTCAACCCGATTTTGCCATACAATAAATTTTATCTTAGCAAAGACAAGAATCTCTTTTATGAATTAACACTCGATAGAGATTTAAATGTTAAGGATGCTGAAAATCAGATACGAGGCAAATCTGCATTTCAAACCGACTTAATTCTTTTTGAAAAGAAAGACAAAAACGAGTTCCCCTTAGTTGTTTTTGAATTTAAGTTGAATCCTTCAACTCACGACATTATGGTTTACTCTACTAAGGCGAGAAAGCATAAACAGATTTATCCGTGGTTACGATATGGAATGTTTATTTGTGGAGTAGATGAAGTTCCAATCAGGAAGTTTCTTAAACACAATGAATTTCTGGATTTCTGTGTTTCAGTTAAAAAAACGATTAATGAAGACGGTACACTTAATGAAAGTGAAATTTTACAAGTCATCAATTTTATTATTTCTGAAGTAGAGAACGCCAAAAGTTTGGAGAATATTCTATTTGAGGGGAAAAAGGTGTGTTTTTACCAAAAGGTAATTAAATTAGTTTAATGTTTTGGAAAAATCAGTATTAAATGAAAGAAGATATTTTAGAACAATTGGTAGATGGTTATTTCCTTAGACAGCAATCGACCTTTACAAAACACAATGTTAAATATAAGCCCAAGAAGGAAGACGTTGATGATTTAACAGTTAAAGACCGGAGCCAGTATTCAGTTCCTTCTGATATTGATGTAATGGCAGTTCATTTTGATAAACCCGGAGTTGTAAGAGTATCTGTTGTAAGTTGTAAATCCTGGCAAAGTGGATTTGATTTAGACTTCTTTTATAAAAATTTAGGTGGATTAGGTGATAAAAATGTTCGGGTTGGTACTGGAGAAGCTTGGAAGAAATTTAGGGAATTAACGGAAGAAAAATGGGCAAAAGCTTTTAGAGAAAAGATTTTCAAAGAAACGCAATCCAAAAGTTTTACATATTATATAGCGATAACTAAATTCAAAGGAGTTAAATACGAGAAAAGCATTAAGGCTTTTGAAAATTGTGAATTATTTATAAAAAATTTAAGTGGTAATGGGGAGTTTGATGTTCAAATTAAATTTTTAACTCTGGAAGAAATCATGAAGAATATTTTAGGACCTGAAATGAATACGACAATAGAATCCACGGAGATTGGTCGGTTTTTACAACTTATTAAAGCAGCTGGTCTTGAAATTAGTAAAAAGTAAAACAGAATGAATTATGAATACTATTACATTTAATAATGCATACTATATAAAATTAGGGAAAAAGGGAAAATGGGTAGAAGAATCCTTGTCAAAAGGTATTGCGAGAATCGGTTGGGACAGTGTCACGATTGAAGATATTCAGAGGCAAAATTGGGAAGATATTCGTTGCAAAATTGAGAACGGATATATAAGTAGTGGAAAGAAAAATGGAGCGAAACAGGATTTTAATGCTTTAAGAAGATTTTGTGATGCGACTGTTTATGATGTATTTATTACTTTTTATAAAGGTAAAATGTATTGGTGCAATTTTGATAATTCTCCAATTGAAAGCGATAGTATTTCAAAATATCGAAGAACTCTTAATGGATGGAGTTGTAAAACAGTCAATGAAATAAAATCAATTCTTTATGCCAATGAGATTTCCGGAGAGATAAGTAAAACGCAAGCTTTTCAGGGTACACTTTGTCGATTTAATGAACGTGAAACCTATGTAATAGAACGGACCTTAAATGGAACATTGAATCCTAATGTGGAAAGTATACTAAACTATAAAACAAAAATAGTTGAATTGATTTCTGAACTTTTAAAAGAATTGCATTGGAAAGACTGCGAAATACTTACCGATTTAATTTTTTTACAAAGTGGATGGAGGAGAACAAGTATGAAAGGAGGGAGCATGGAATTTACTGATATGGAGTATTATGATCCGATTAATAACGAAAGATACGCCGTTCAAATTAAATCGGGTGCAAATGAAAAAGACTTTGATGATTATAAAAAAAGATTCATAGGAAGGGATTTTAGAAAACTTTTCTTTGTCGTTTTTAATCCAGATAAATCAATTTTTACAGTAAAAAACGACAGTTCAGAGGTTGAAATACTTTATGGTGAAAAATTATCTACATTGATTTTTGATTTAGGATTATTGGAATGGATAATGAAAAAATCGAAATAGATAAATTTTGTTTAAAAGCGACTTTAAATCATGGCATTAAGGAAATGCTTGGTTATTTCTAAATTTTCTCCATTACTGCAGTTAAGGTGATTAGCTTTTCAATAAAGATATATTTGAAAAATTACCTTTACTACTGTTCTTGATGTTAAATAACTATTAAAAAGAAATTTTCCTGACACATTGAAAGACGGGTTGTTCTATATTTGCATCATGAATGAATAATCATTCATTTAAAAACAATGGCACGTTTAGTAGATGAGACAAAGATAGACCGCATTAAAGAGGCCACGATCGAACTGGTTGTGAATAATGGTTATGGAGGAGCCTCGATCTCTGCGATCGCCAGGAAAGCCGGGGTCGCCGAAGGGTATCTCTACCGTTTTTACAGCAGTAAACAGGAGCTGGTTTTGGCATTGCTCTACGACCGGGTGGGGCAGATCATTACCAATCTGGAGCTGTTGCTGAAGAATTGTTCCAGTGTTAAGGAGGTGATGGATCTGCTGATTGGCGAGTTTTTTAAGATGGCGGATGAGTCGCCGGTGAATGTGAAGTTTATTCATGTCCTGATGCATGATTACATTTTTCAGGTATCCGATGAGCAGCGGGAGCTGATCAAGCAGTTGTGCGACAGGGTGATCCGGGTCGGACTAAAGAACGGAGAGCTTCAAGCGGGGATTTCGGCTGAGGAGGTTTTCAATATGGCCATTATCTATCCCATTGAATTTATCAATCTGCGGATGAAAGGATTTTTCGGACGGAGGGGATGGAACAGCGGGGATAAGGCCAGGGTTTCGGAATTTTGTATTAAAGCATTAAAATAGAAAGATAACATGGAGAAGAAACGACAAAATGCTATTGGTTTGATTCTATTGTTGCTGATTTCAGCAACAAGCGTTTCGGCACAGGTCAAGAGCCTGACTTTCGATGAGGCGTTGAGCCTGACGTTACAGCATAATCCGTTGATCAGGCAGGCGGAAAACAAGACGCTTCAGATGGATCAAGAGATGAAGGCGGCCAAGGGGCTCTATTTTCCCAAGGTTTCACTCAGCGCCTCTTACGCGCTGATGTCGGAGGATCTGAACCTGGACCTTACTCCGGTACGAGATGCTATTACCCCTCTTTATCAAACATTGGGTACTTACGGTAAGTTCTCCGGGGTTGCCAATCCTGATCCAGCCACCAGCGGGGTGATGCCGGTCTTTTCCGATGAACTCTCCACTCAGATTGTTCGGGGGAAGATGCTGGAAGGATTGAGCGCGGTCAATAGCGCCGAATGGGTGAAGACTATACAGAAAAAGCAGTTTGGGGTGGTGAGCGCCGGATTCATGATGCCGGTCTATACGGGAGGTAAGATCAACGCGGCCAACCGGGCTGCGCGGATTCGCCTGGAGGAATCGGAGGTCGAGTCGGTTCAAAAATCGTATGAACTCTCCTGCGAGTTGGTGGAGCGTTATTTTGGGCTGATGCTTGCCAAACAGGCCAGCCGGGTGAGGGAAGAGGTGAAAACCACGATGGCCCGGCACCACAGCGACGCGGAGAAATTGCAAAAGGAGGGGATGATCGCTGCCGTGGAGGTTTTGAATGCAAGAGTCTATTACTCCGATTCGGAGCGGGAATGGTTGAAAGCCAAAAGGCAGATCGAAATCTTAAATGAGGCTTTGCTCAATACCGTAGCGCTGGAGGAGGGTAACGCGATAGAGCCATTAACCAATCTTTTCTGCCTGAAAGAGGTGGAGCCGATCGGGTTTTTCTACGACAGTGCTATGAATAAGAGTCCGTTACTGGCACAGGTCAACAAGAAGAAAGAGTTGGCCCGGCAAGGTTATAAAGCTGAAGTAGCCGGTTATTTGCCCACGGTGGCTGCCACGGGGACTTATGATCTGGCCAATAAGGATCTTTCGCCTTACATGCCCGATTATGTGGTGGGGGTTGGTTTGAGCTGGACCCTCTTTGACGGGATGGCCCGCGACCGGAAGATCAAAGCGGCCCGTTTTCAGCAGGACCAGGTTGACGACTATTTCGAAAAGGCCAATGCCGATATCAAAACAGCGATCAACAAGTATTACCAGGAGCTGAACATGTACCTGGAACAGTTGAAAATGCTGGATTCGGCGATGGAGTTTACCCAGGAGTATTACCGTGCCCGTCAGAAAGCTTTTGCCGAAGGGATGGCCACTTCGACCCAGGTAGCCGATGCCAGCCTGGCGGTGGCCAAGGCGAAGATCGAACGGCTGCAGGCGATGTACGGCTATGATGTGGCCCTGTCGAAGCTGCTCTACTACTCGGGTATTTCCGATCAGTTTACGGCTTATATGGTGCGTCCCGATGCTGAACAGGGAAATTATTAGTTCACAGTAAGCAGGTAGTGAGTTCTGAGTTAAATGGATTTAAATTAAAGATATACAAATAAAATTGACTATGAATAAAGCAAAAGGTTATATCATCGGAGGCGCCATTCTTGCCTTGATTGTATTTATCGGTTATGCCATATGGATTGTCAGTAAACCTATTCCCGTTGAGGTGCAGGGCGAAGTGGAGGCTACTCAGATAAAAGTGGCCTCGAAACTGGTGGGTCGGGTCGATAGTATGCTGGTTCACAAGGGCGATGAGGTGACAGCGGGAGCTTTGCTTTTCACGATTAACAGTCCTGAGCTGGAAGCGAAATATCAGCAGGCTTCTGCTGTTCGGCTGGCCGCCGGGGCTCAGAAACAGAAAGCGGATAATGGCGCTCAGAAAGAAGATATTCAGGCGGCTTTTAACTCGTGGCAGATGGCTTTAGCGGCCTCGGAGTTTGCTCAGAAGACCTTTGCCAGGGTTCAGAATCTGTATAAGGACGGTGTTGTGCCGGAGCAGCAGCGCGATGAGGCGGAGACCAGGATGAAAGCTGCCGTTGAGACGGAGAAAGCCGCCCGGTCGCTCTATGAGAAGGCGAAGAAGGGGGCCCGTTATGAAGATAAAGATGCGGCTGGAGCACTGGTTTTACAGGCCGAGGGGGTCTTGTCGGAAGTGGGCTCTTACCTGAACGAGAAACATATTTATGCCCCGATCAAGGGGGAGGTGGCCAATATTCTTGCAGAAAGCGGGGAGCTGGTTCCGGCGGGTTATCCGGTGATCACGATCGTCGATCTGGACGATGTGTGGGTGACCTTCAATCTTCGGGAGGACCTGTTGGCTGATATCCGGAAAGGATCGGTATTTAAGGCCCGTTTCCCGGCTCTGGGCATGAAGGAGGTTGATCTGAAAGTGACTTATATCAACGCTCTTGGCGAGTTTGCCACCTGGAACGCGACCAAGACCTCCGGAGATTTTGACATGAAAACATTTGAGGTACATGCCGTTCCGGTAGGTAAAATTGAAGGGCTTCGACCGGGAATGAGCGCTTTAGTTAATTGGGATAATCTCAGGGCAAGTATAAAGTAATTAGCTGGATTGGTACGATAACTGGTTATGATTAAGAAATTTATACAATCGCCGTTCGTTCAGGTTATTCGCCGGGAAAACCGCAGGATTGCCGATAGCTGGGTCCTGATCTTCGCGACGATTATCGGTCCGGTTGCAGTTTTTCTGCTGGTTACCTGGATGTTTTCGGCAGGGGTGGTTCGTGATTTACCGATGGCCGTGGTTGATTTGGATCAGACGGCCTTTTCCCGGAAGGTGACCCGGATGGTCGATGCAACACCGGCTTGCAAGGTTACCCAACATCCGTTATCCTATCAGGAAGCACAGGAAATGATGGTCAAAGGTGAAGTAAATGCGGTATTGGTCCTTCCCGGAGGTCTTGAAAAAGAGATCACGAAAGGAAGTTCCGAATCTGTTGCACTTTATATCAACAATACCAATGTTGTAAAAGGGGGAGTGCTGAAATCGCAGTTGTACAATACCTTATCCACCATTTCGGGGGCGATAAAGGTTCAGACGATGATGAAGAAAGGGGTTACCCAGGAGCAAGCCATAGAGAAGGCCTTACCGGTTAAACCCGATATTCATCTGTTGTTTAATCCTTTTGGAAACTATTCCTACTTCCTGACCTTAGGATTATTGCCCCTGTTGGCCGTGGTTTTTATTTTTTTAGGGACGGTTTATGCCGTGGGAATGGAGTTGAAGGAAGGGAGCGCGGGAGAGTGGATAGAGACGGCCCATCACAGCGTTATCGTGGCTGTTTCGGGCAAGCTGTTGCCCTATACCCTGCTCTTTTTCATGAATATGATGACGATGAATATTATCCTGATCCGGTTGCTGGGGACTCCCTTGAGAGGAAGTTTAACGGCGGTTCTATTTTCAGAGATATTGTTGATTGTTTCTTATCAATTGCTGGCGGTATTGGTCTTGACCCTGACCGCCAATCTTCGCCTTTCCCTTTCGCTGGGCAGCGCTTATACGATGATGGCATTGACCTTTTCCGGACTTACCTTTCCCTCGATGGCCATGCCACTGCTGGCCAAGTTATTTTCGCTGATTTTCCCTTACACTTTCTGGTTGAAGATATTTATGAGCCAGACCTTACGGGGAGAGCCGATTACCGAGATCGTTATACCATTAACAGTTTTGCTGATCTTTATTTTGGGAGGGATTATGGCCTTTCCCGGTTTTAAAAGGAAGATCAGCGATAGTAAATACTGGGGTAGGGAATAGTTTAATAGATATCGTTGCAAAACAAATACAGACTTAGCGAGTAATATGATTTGGGAAAAGATAAAATCAGGGCTGGAGGATACAGCTTCGTCGTTAACCGATGAGTTAAAGATCATATTCAGCGATAGCGGCGCCGTATTAATCCTTCTTATTGCGGTCACGATCTATCCGTTGGTTTATTCAATTGCTTACAAGAATAATGTGGTGCGTGAGATTCCGGTAACTTTAGTCGATCTGGATAATACGCAATCAAGCAGGCAGTTGATTCGAATGGTCGATGCGACCAAAGAGATTGCTGTTGCCCAGGAAACGGGAAATATGAACGAAGCGAAGAATCTCTTCTGGGATGGATCGTCGAGAGGGGTGATCATGATTCCGGACGATTTTGAGAAACAGTTGCTGAAGGGTAATCAAACCCATGTGAGCATCTACTGCGATGCCAACTATTTCCTGATCTATAAAGAGACTTTGACCGGCGCAATACAAGCTTCCGGAACTTTGTCGGCCGGAGTGGAGATCAAACGGTTGATGGCCTCGGGGATTACTCCTGAAGAGGCAATGCGGCAAAGAGACCCGATGAAGCTGAATATATACCAGTTATATAATCCGTCGGGAGCCTATGGATCGTATGTGATGCCGGGATTAATCCTGATTATTCTTCAGCAGACCTTGCTGGTGGGGATCGGGATGATCGGCGGAGCAAAGAAAGAACGCGGTCACGCGATGATTTCTATCGAGGCCGCGAGAAGGCGAAGGACCATTTTCCCTGTTGTATTTGGCAAAGCGCTGGCATATTTTGTGATTTATCTGTTCAATATCCTCTTTACCCAGATCTATCTTTTCAAGTGGTTTGGTTTCCCTGCCAAGGGGAGCTTCACGGATATTTGCCTGTTGATGATTCCTTATATATTTTCGGTAATTTTTCTGGGTCTGGCCATCTCGTTGCTGCTTCGGCGGCGGGAGCATTCGATCATGCTGATGGTGTTTCTCTCCCCGGTCGTTTTGTTCTTAAGCGGGATGTCGTGGCCGGAAAGTTCGTTGCCTCCGTTGCTTTACAAGTTAGCTCATGTTTTTCCCAGCACCTCGATGGTTCCTGCCTTTTTGCGGATCCGCACGATGGGAGGGACACTGGCTGATGTTAAACCGGAATTAATCTTTTTATTTGGGCAGATGGTGGTTTATGGGTTATTGGCAATACTCAGTTACCGGATTTATATTCGGAGGAAAAAGACTTATTAATTGCTGATTTTATCTCTTTTAGGAACCTATTATTGGTTTGTTTTCTATACGCGATTTTTTTACCCGATTAAAGAAGAGCCATTGTGAATATTAATTCAACAATGGCTCTTCCCCTGGGAATCAATAACTGTTATATTGATTTAAAGGGGTAAAAAATCGGGGGATGCTTAAAAATCATAATAGCTGAACCAGCCCCAACGACTGGAACCAAAAGCTTCCTCAAAGGACATACTTTCCGCCCCAAGAAGTGAGACCGGAATTGAAAATGAGTGTGTACTAACAGGATTTCCATAGGTGACCATAGAATAGGGGAATGAGTGAAAATCGGGACATAGACCTTCTGCTCCACCTACAAAACTTGATAGGCCTGATCTGCTTCCAACAAATACATAGGTGTATTGAAGTTTTAATCCTTCCTTCACGGATACATCTATCAATAGTTGACTATCATCCAGGTTTATATTAATCTTTCCCAACTCTTCGGTTTTTGCAATTAATTCAAGAAGAGAGTATTCACCGTCACCTTCATAATCAATAATGCCTAAGTTGTTACACCATTTCCAATCTCCTTCAGGATTTTCAATAAATGGTTCTCCATCAGAAAGTCCCCACCACTCTGATTGATCGGTGGTGTTTATCATTTTTGATTTAACAACGATAATCGGTTCATAATTGCAATTTGCCCATGCCGTTTCTTCTTGATCTCCTTTAAAAACAACAGCGTGAGCAGCGACCAAAAAACCTTCTTCGTCGCTTTCACCTTCTATTTCATCAATTGGAATTGTAAAGTTATAGTGAGTAATGCCATTCAGGTTAGTAGCATAGTACGGAAATTTTCCAATTTGGATTGCTTTTTTATTTACCGGCAAACCTTCAAGATTGCCAATATAAAGATGAACTTCGGATAATTCCCAACCATTTTCTGTAAAATAATCAACAAGAATATTCTCTCCGTTATTCGAGTAAACGATTCTGCCTACCCAAATTTCCTGGCCTGCTATAAGATCACAAACCAATCCATTGGGTTGTGGCACAATGCCATTTTTCAATGTTTTTGTAGCAGAATCGGCTGATTCAGATACGATAAGTGAATTCTCTTTGGTGCAAGAACTGGCCACGATACACAGTATCATTGCCAGTAAGGCTACCATTCGTCCTAAGAACAGATTTTTTTTCATAGCAAAAAATTTTAGTTTACAATAAATAGATGTTGAAAGTAAATCTGAAATGGAATAAATTGTAGATATTTCATTTAAATAAATTAATAAAAATTAACGAATAAACAAAGGGAATAAATCATGAATTGTATTGTCGGGAATAAAGGTCAATTAAATATTAATTAATATAATATTGTAAATCTTAAGTATGCAGTAAAATAAATTATGTGTAGATTTAGAATTGTTGAAAATATTGCAATCAGGCTGAAATACGTGGTTTAAATCATACGTAATTATTTGAATCATAATTACTAACAATATCTATATTGTCTTTTGTCCTTTAAAAAATTAATCATTTGGACTGCATTAGAACGATTTAGGAAGTTCAGAATGTCTGCCTGGATTGATCTCGAATCACAAAAAAATGAAAGGTAATAAGATGGGCCCGGAATATAAAAAGAGAGAATCCCGACCTTTATATAAGGCCGGGATTCTCTCTTTTAAGGTGGAGCTGAGGGGAGTCGAACCCCTGTCCAAACGAGGAAGCAATACGCTTTCTTCATGCTTAGCCCCGATTTGGTTTTCGAACGACAACTGGCTCAGGGCCACCGATTGTCGTCTTATCTCCTTTAATTTTGTTGGATGACCGGAGCCTCCATCCAACTATTCCCGATTTATCTGCACCTCACTATCGGGCCGCTTCAGGAAAATGGCACCCGGGAGATGTCTCGCTCCAGCATCTAATGCCGGATAAGCTAATCTACTAAACTTCGATTAAGCGGCAAGAGCGTAGTTATCTTCGCCAATTAATTGTTCGCGTATTGAGATTTACGGGCTAACACACAACGCCCGGCATGCTTACATACCTCTTCTGCCCGCTGTCAAAACCGGTCAGCCCCTTTCAGGGAGTACAAAGATAGTGCATTTTTTGAATTTCTGTTTTAGGGTAGAAGTCATTTTTTATTTTGTTGATTTTTATTAACTTATTGTCCGAAAAAAACTCATGGAGATGGAACGGACAGTATTGCTAATGTTGATCAGCAGCCGTAAGGATTCGGCAGAGCTGGTACAGAAAATCCTGACCGGATGGGGTTGTTTTATCAAGACCCGGTTGGGGATTCATGACGGGGTACTCGAAAATTGTTCAGAGAGTGGACTGATCTTTCTTGAATTGACCGGCGAACCGGAAAAGAATGAAGAGTTAACCCGTAAATTAAACCTGATTAAAGGGGTCGATGCCCAACTGGTCCGGCTCAAAGTCTGACTGCGGCTAAAGGTTTTTCAGCCTTTCAATAGTGTTTTCCGGATCAGAGGAGCCAAAGACGAAGCTACCGGCCACTAATACATCGGCTCCGGCTTCGAACAGTTTTTTCCCGGTTTGGAAGTTGACCCCTCCGTCGACTTCGATTAATGCTGTTGAGTTTTTTGATTCGATCATTTGTTTGAGCCTGTTGACCCGGGAGTAGGTATGCTCAATAAATTCCTGTCCACCGAACCCCGGATTGACTGACATCAACAGGACCATATCCAGATCGGTAATGATTTCTTCAAGCAGGGAGACGGGGGTGTGTGGATTAAGGCAAACACTGGCTTTCATGCCCAACTCCCTGATCGAACCGATGGTCCGGTGAAGATGGGTGCAAGCTTCATAATGAACCGTAAGAATATCGGCTCCAGCTTTACAAAAAGTATCCAGATAGCGGTCCGGATTGACAATCATCAGATGGACATCCAGCGGTTTGGTGGCAATTTCTTTAACCTGTTCAATGACAGGGATTCCGAATGAGATATTCGGCACAAACACTCCGTCCATGACATCGCAGTGAATCCAATCGGCAATACTGCGATTGATCATATTAATATCTGATTCCAGGTTTTTGAAATTGGCAGCGAGAAGGGACGGTGAAATAAGACGGCTCACAGAAATTTAATTTTTGGTTTGAGTGTTCAAAAATAAACTAAAAATGAATTTTAGGGTCTATTTCAGGATGATATTATTTTAACCGAGATAAGTTCTCAGTAACCGGTTGCGGTAGATGTTCTTAAGTTTTTTAATTGCTTTTTCCTTGATTTGTCTTACTCTTTCACGGGTCAGATCGAGTTCTTTCCCGATCTCTTCGAGGGTGTGACCCTGCAGGCCGTTCAGTCCGAAATAGTACCTAAGGATTTCTGCTTCCCGTTCGTTAAGGGTGGACAACAATCTTTCGATTTCTATTTTCAGGGAAGAATCCAGCAAGGTCGTGTCGGGGCTTGGAGTCTCATCGTTAATAAGAACATCGTAAAGGTTGTTTTCAGTCGATTCATCATCTTTGAGAGGGGCATCCATGGAGACATGGAAGGTGCTGGCATTGAGTGATTGTTCGACAATTTTAGGGTGAAGGTCCAATATTTCGGCTATTTCCTCGGTGGTAGGTTCGCGCTGAAAGTCTTGTTCCAACTTGATGAAGGTCTTGTTGATCTTGTTAATGGACCCAATTTTATTTAGTGGCAGGCGGACAATTCGTGCTTGTTCGGCCAGAGCCTGAAGGATTGATTGTCTGATCCACCAGACTGCATAAGAGATAAATTTGAATCCCCTTGTCTCGTCAAATCTTTCGGATGCTTTGATCAATCCAAGATTTCCTTCGTTGATCAGGTCGGGGAGGGTTAGGCCTTGGTTCTGATATTGTTTAGCAACAGAAACGACAAACCTCAGGTTGGCTTTCACTAAGGTTTCCAGGGCTTTATGGTCGCCAAGCTTAATGTTTCGGGCTAAGATCACTTCCTCTTCAGGAGATAAAAGCGGTACTTTCCCTATTTCATGAAGGTATTTGTCGAGTGAGAGGGCTTCTCTGTTGGTTACCTGTTTTGTTATTTTAAGCTGTCTCATATGTTTTAAGTTGCTGCCATGTAGTGCTTTAAGCGAGTGATGGATGTTGGTAGATCTCTGGTTAATTCTTTATTCAGATTCGAAAATAATGAAAATTATCAGGTTTCATGTATAAAATGGCTGTTTTTATTTATATTTTTGAGATAAATCTGAAAATGGAAGAAAAGGAAATTTAAATAAAATCCGTTTTAAAAGAAAAAAGGCTGTTTAATTTGCGAATTCAATACAAAAAATTATTTTTGTAGCGGATTACGATTAGCGATCATACTCAAGAATTTTCAACAATCCCAAAAATTTCTTCCGATTAATAACAACGAATTTAAAACTGAAAACGTTTTTATTCTTAGGTACAAAATATTTTCAGTAAAAATCAAAACAACATGTACGATATTCTTGAACTAAGCAAGAAACTATTACCCGAATTGCGTGATATTGCTAAAGAACTTGACATTAAAAAAGTTGAGTCATTTAAGAAGCAGGATTTAATCTACAAGATCCTGGACACGCAAGCCATTTTAGCATCAGGAAGCACAAAACCAGAGAAGAAGAATGCTCCGGCTAAACCAGCTAAAGAAGATATTCAGAAAGAGACTAAAAATCCTGTAGTTGAACAGCCAAAAGTGGAAAAGAAAGTTCTCCTAAGGGCAGCTAAGACTGAGGCCTCCCCAATGGCTGCAGAGCAGGAAGCGCCCATTTCCACGGCTACCGAATCCTTGAACAAGGAGGAGAAAGAGGTAGATGAGACTATTGTCCCGAAAAAAGAGATGCCGATTGTCGCACAGGCTTCCCCAAGTAAACCGGAGGGGAGTATTAATGAAAAGCTGGAATCGCGTGAACGTCGTCCACGTGTCCTTCGAAGTGAACAGGCGATTATTTCGGCCTCCTCTGCCCCTGTTGCAGAAGAAGAACCGGCTGAAGGATCCCAAATAGGTGAGGAAACAAAGGTGGCAGCACCGATAGTTTCTGAAAGCCAGCCATTGGGTGAAAGCAGAGCGCGTCTCAAACCCAGTTTTCAGAAGCGTGATGCAGGTTTTGTTCCGCAACCACAAGCAAGAAATATTGCCCCACAATCAAGACCGCAAACATTCCGGGAGGCAGAGAAGCAGGAGAAGTCCTTCGATTTTGATGGAGTGATCAGCGCCACCGGGGTTTTGGAAATTGTTCAGGAGGGATATGGTTTCTTGCGTTCTTCGGATTATAATTATCTAACTTCACCGGATGATATTTACGTATCCCAATCACAGATCAAGTTATTTGGTCTAAAAACAGGGGATACTGTTCATGGGATTATCCGTCCCCCCAAAGAAGGGGAGAAATATTTCCCGTTGGTTAAAGTTATCGAGATAAACGGTCGGAGTCCCGAGTATATTCGCGACAGGGTGCCGTTCGATCATTTAACCCCACTTTTCCCGGATGAAAAGTTCATTATTACCGGTAAGTCGAGTAATATCTCTGCCCGGGTTGTCGATATGTTTGCCCCGATTGGCAAAGGTCAGCGCGGATTGATTGTCGCTCAGCCAAAAACCGGTAAGACGGTGTTGCTGAAAGATATCGCCAATGCGATTGCTGCCAATCACCCCGAAGTGTATATGATCATCTTATTGATTGACGAACGCCCTGAGGAGGTCACTGACATGGCCCGAAGCGTCAATGCTGAGGTAATCTCTTCGACTTTTGATGAACCGGCTGAACGCCATGTCCGTGTTGCCAATATGGTTCTGGAGAAAGCTAAACGATTGGTTGAGTGCGGTCATGATGTGGTGATCCTATTAGATTCGATCACCCGGTTAGCCAGGGCCTATAATACGGTGGCTCCTGCGTCGGGAAAGGTTTTGTCGGGAGGTGTTGATGCCAATGCTCTTCATAAACCCAAACGTTTCTTTGGAGCAGCACGAAATATTGAAGAGGGGGGCTCCCTGACTATTCTGGCTACTGCATTAACCGATACCGGTTCGAAAATGGATGATGTTATTTTCGAAGAGTTTAAGGGTACCGGCAATATGGAATTGCAGCTTGACCGTAAGTTGTCGAACCGGAGAATCTACCCCGCGGTTGATATTATCGCGTCAAGTACCCGCCGTGAAGATCTGCTTTTGGATAAGGGCGTGATGGATAAGATATGGATACTTCGCAACTATCTGAATGGGATGAATTCGGTCGAGGCGATGGAATTTGTGAAAGACCGTTTGATCAAGACCAATTCAAATGAGGAATTTCTGATTTCGATGGGAAGTTAAAAGCATTAATAGGATAAAGATAAAAACGGGAGCCTTTGGGTTCCCGTTTTTATTTTATATAGTGAATGAATCGAAATATTTGCTAATTATTGATAACGAATACCATTTATTTTTAACAGATATAAATAACAGTTGGGACTCTAAAATGTTATTTGGAGATAGCAAAATATGGATTCCTCTGATTATATTTGTATCAAACTGACGAATAAAAGTGGAATACTTTTTCGATGCACATAAGATTTTGGTTAATGCCTCTACTGATTTGATTGTCAGGGAGCTATATAATGAGATTGATTGGACGCAACGGCTGATCGGGATAAAAGGATTCAGGGGGGTGGGGAAGACGACCTTCCTGCTGAATTATATCCGTTCTCAGTATGGCGATTCCAGGGAGTGTCTCTATGTTAACCTGAATGATTTTTATTTTGCGAAACGCCGGATTTTCTCTTTTGCGGATGAATTTTACAAACGGGGAGGGAAAGTGCTGGTGATGGATCAATTGCATAAATATCCGGATTGGTCGTCTGAGTTGAAGCAATGTTATGATGAGCTTCCCGGGTTGAAGATTGTCTTCAGTAGTTCTCCGGTTCTTCGGATAATTGAGGGGAATGACAATCTGAAGGATATCGCCCGGATCTATCATTTGGAAGGATTGTCTTTCCGTGAATTTTTGAATTTTCGGACAGGGAGTAATTTTCCGAAGATCACGTTGGAAGATGCTATATTAAGGCACAAGGAGATTGTGCCGGATATCCTGAAAAAAGTCAGGCCGTTGGCCTATTTCCCCGAATATCTTAAGAATGGTTATTATCCCTATTTTATCAAAAATCCTGAGTTTTACGGTGAAAGCCTGCTCCGGCATGTTAACCTTGCCCTGGAGATCGATGTAACTTATTTGAATCAGATTGAATTAAAGTATCTTCCGAAGCTGAGGAAGTTGCTCCAATTAATAGGAGGACAGGTTCCCTTTTCTCCCAATGTTAGTAAGTTAAGCGCTGAAATAGAAACTTCGAGGGCTACTGTTCTGAATTACCTCCGTTATCTGAAGAATGCCCGCCTAATCAATCTGCTCTTTGCGAACGGGAATAACGGACAGTTGCAAAAACCTGATTTTGTCTATCTTCAGAATTCCAATCTATTGCATGTCGTTGCTCCTGAAAATATCAACAACCGGAATCTAAGGACCACCTTTTTTTATAATCAGGTTGGTTATCAGCATAAGGTGTCAAGCTCAAAAGGATTGGATTTTAAAGTAGACGATAAATATGAGTTTTCTATCGGCGGAAAATATACCAGGGAAACAGGGGAGAATCGTTTTGCTGCCGCTGATATGATAGAAACCGGAGAGGGGAACACGATCCCCTTGTGGCTTTTTGGTTTCTTATATTGAGAGACGATAATGAGAATAATGATTGATATAAAGTAAATTACACTAAAGTTTAAACGAGATGTCAAAAGAAAAGAAGTTTATCACATGTGATGGTAACTACGCTGCTTCCTACATCAGCTACATGTTTAGCGAGGTGGCCTGTATTTACCCGATCACGCCATCATCAACCATGGCGGAGGTCGTTGACGAATGGGCAGCCGGAGGGCGTAAAAACATTTTCGGTCAGAAAGTTCGTCTTGCCGAGATGCAGAGCGAGGGAGGAGCTGCAGGTGCAGTTCACGGATCCTTACAGTCAGGAGCGCTCACGACCACTTATACCGCTTCACAGGGATTATTGCTGATGATCCCGAATATGTATAAGATTTCAGGAGAGTTATTGCCTACCGTATTTCATGTTAGCGCCCGTGCATTAGCCGGACATGCCTTATCGATTTTTGGCGATCACAGCGATATTTATGCTTGTCGTCAGACTGGTTTTGCCATGCTGGCTTCCGGTTCGGTTCAGGAGACGATGGATTTGAGCGGAGTGGCTCATCTGACCACCATCAAGAGTCGGGTTCCGTTTGTTAATTTCTTCGATGGTTTCCGGACATCGCACGAAATCCAAAAGATTGAAGCGATCGATCAGGATAAGCTGGCTGCATTGCTCGATATGGAAGCCCTTCAGGAATTCCGTAACCGTGCGCTCAACCCGGAAAATCCGGTAACACGCGGTACCGCACAGAATCCTGATATTTTCTTCCAGGCCAAGGAAGCTTCCAATGCATTCTATGATGCAGTTCCGGATATGGTTGAGGCTTATATGCAGGAAATCACCAAGATCACCGGTAGGGAATATCATCCATTTACCTATTATGGTGCGAAAGATGCCGAAAATATTATTATTGCGATGGGGTCAGTCACTGAAACAATTCGTGAGACCATCGATTATCTGAACGCTCAGGGCAAAAAATTAGGATTGATCAACGTCCATCTGTACCGTCCTTTCTCTGTTAAATATTTGTTCAATGTATTACCGGCATCTGTAAAACGTATTGCAGTGCTTGACCGTACTAAAGAACCCGGAGCCAACGGTGAACCGCTTTATCTGGATATTCGCGATGCGTTCTACGGAATGGCTAAAGCTCCTCTTATCGTGGGTGGCCGTTACGGACTGGGATCAAAAGATGTGACCCCATCTCAGATCATTGCCGTGTACAAGAACCTGGAAATGAACGAACCGAAAAATAACTTCACGATCGGTATCGAGGATGATGTGACCTTCCGTTCATTACCTTTGCTCCCTGAAGTTAAGGTTTCGCCCGACGATATTTTTGAGGCCAAATTCTATGGACTGGGTTCTGATGGAACTGTCGGCGCTAACAAAAACTCAATCAAGATTATTGGTTCGGCTACCGATAAATATTGCCAGGCCTATTTCGCTTACGACTCTAAAAAGTCAGGAGGTTTTACCGCTTCGCACCTGCGTTTTGGTGATAGCCTTATCCGTTCCACCTATTTGATCACCACGCCCGACTTCGTGGCTTGCCATGTTCAGGCTTATATCAATATGTACGATGTGCTGAAAGGTTTGAAGAAAGGAGGTTCGTTCCTTCTGAACACCATCTGGGAAGAAGATGAAGTGAAGAAACGTCTTCCTGACAACATGAAGAAATACCTGGCCGAGAACAATATCAACTTCTACATTATCAACGGTACGAAACTTGCTGTTGAGCTTGGCCTGGGCAACCGGACCAATACAATCATGCAGTCGGCTTTCTTTAAAATTACCAACGTGATTCCTTACGATCTGGCTGTTGATCATATGAAGAAAGCGATTGTCAAATCATACGGAAAGAAGGGTGAGGCAATTATCAATATGAACTTTGCTGCGGTTGATGCTGGTGGTAATAATGTTCAGAAGATTGAGGTGCCGGCTGAATGGGCTTCCATTTTAGGAACAACTGAAGAAAATAGTGAAGAGCGTCCGGCTTTCATTAAAAATATCGTTGACGTGATCAACGCCCAAAAAGGTGACGATCTTCCTGTTTCAACATTTAAAGGAATTGAAGATGGTACGTTTATTTCTGGTACCACCGCGTTTGAAAAACGTGGTATCGCGATCGACGTTCCTGAGTGGGTTTCTGACAATTGTATTCAGTGTAACCAGTGTTCCTATGTCTGTCCCCACGCAGCGATCCGTCCTTTCCTGATCGATGAAAAAGAGATGGCCACACTACCGGAAGGAACTGCTTCGGTTAAAGCTAATGGCAAACAATTTGCAGGACTTCAGTTCCGTATCCAGGTTGCCCCGCTCGATTGTACCGGTTGCGGCAACTGTGCCGATGTTTGTCCGGCCAAAGAAAAAGCCCTGGTGATGAAACCGCTTGAATCGCAAAGCGCTGAAATCGAACGTTGGAACCTGATCTCCAAAAATGTCTCTTATAAAGACAAACTGGTTGAAAAGGACAAAACCATTAAGAATTCTCAGTTCGCACAACCATTGTTTGAGTTCTCCGGAGCTTGTGCAGGTTGTGGTGAAACCCCTTATATCAAGTTGATTACCCAGTTGTTTGGCGAAAGGATGATGGTAGCCAATGCCACAGGTTGTTCTTCAATCTATGGTGGATCAGCTCCTTCTACCCCTTACTGCAAGAACAACGAAACCGGTCATGGTCCAGCTTGGGCTAACTCGTTGTTTGAAGACAATGCTGAATATGGTTTTGGTATGGCTCAGGGCGTCAAGGCTACCCGTGAACGGCTGACCAATATCATGAATGAAGCTTTACAGAATGGTATTTCAGATGCCGAAAAAGAAGCATTCACCGAATGGATTGCCGGTAAAGACGAAGCTACCGCCTCGGAAGTTGCCTCGAAAAAAGTTTTGGAGGCTGTGACCGGGAACAACGCTCAATATGCTCAGGAGATCGTATCGCTGAAACAGTATCTGGTTAAGAAATCAGTCTGGATCTTTGGTGGTGACGGATGGGCTTATGATATCGGTTACGGTGGTCTTGACCATGTCTTGGCTTCAGGTGAGGATGTTAATGTTTTGGTTCTCGATACTGAAGTATACTCCAATACTGGTGGACAAGCTTCCAAATCGACTCCGGTTGGCGCTATCGCTAAATTTGCCGCTGCCGGTAAACGGATCCGCAAGAAAGACCTTGGCGCCATCTCGATGAGCTATGGTTATGTATATGTGGCTCAGGTAGCCATGGGAGCTAATCAGGCTCAATACCTGAAAGCGATCCGCGAAGCTGAGGCTTATCCGGGTCCATCTTTGATCATTGCTTATGCTCCCTGTATCAACCACGGTCTTCGTTCCATGGGACGTACCCAGGAAGAAGAAAAACGTGCCGTTGATTGTGGATACTGGCACCTGTACCGTTTCAACCCAATGTTGGAACAGGAAGGAAAGAACCCGTTCCAGTACGATTCGAAAGAACCCGATTGGAGTAAGTTCCAGGAATTCCTGGGTGGCGAGGTTCGCTATACCGCGTTAAAGAAATCCTTCCCTGCCGAAGCAGACCAGCTTTTCAAAGCAGCCGAGGAAAATGCCAAATGGAGGTATCGTTCTTACCAGCGCATGGCCAATATGGATTGGAGTGTAGTTGCTGAATAATAACTTCCAAATAATAAAAAAGAGGCTGTCTGAAAAGACAGCCTCTTTTTTATTTCTCGAATTGACAGTATAGCTGAAACCGAGGATATTCAATTTTGGTTCTAAGCTCCCGAATGCTGAGTTAATTGTGAAAATCAGGTTAAGGAGACTTAGAATGAATGGATTTAGTCTGTTTCTCCAATATAATCATCATGTTGCTGTGTAAAGAGTTCGGTTGGTTCTTGATTGCACAGTTATATTTTGGCCGTAAAAATCACTGATAAGACTTTTGTTGTCACTAGTGTCCCATTAAAATTGGGACGTTATTAAAAATTAAACAAATTTGGCTC
>CAZWBR010000049.1:0-29334 GCA_964632305.1 uncultured Prolixibacteraceae bacterium | reverse complement strand
CTAATACAAGTATAATGGTTTTTTGTATTAGACAGAGTTCAGTTTACAGCCTCGGCAGGCTCTGCCAATGACACTTATCTGTCTGCTACGGCGATCGTTACTCCACCATGTAAATATTGGCTTTTATGCGCAGCCAATTGTTTTTCCAACTCTTTGATACGACCCTGCAGAAGAACAGTTTGCCGGCATCCATCAGGCGTGAGCACACCAGGTTCATCCCGGCGGGTACGAATCCGACACGGATATTGTCGCAATAGATGGCTATCGCGAACTGATCGTATTTATTGTTTGGTTCCCGCTTCATGGTTAAGACTTTCTCCGCGACGATCTTGTCTTCGACGCTCTCAATCTCATTGCAAAAACTGGTCCCTGCCACGACAATCTCAAGCAGGAAGATCTCCTGTTTAAAGGGAGCAATTCCGTTTTCAGCATTGCTGATAAGTGCCAGCAGTCCCGGGGTTACCGGCAGTATTGATTCATTCATCGGCCATGATACTAATGATATTCGAATAGTTGGCGATCTCTTCTTCCGCGGTCCTTATCCGGGCCTGCAGTTCCTCCTGTTTCCCGACGATATAATCCTCGTCGAAGATCAGTTCCCGGATATTGAAAGGGAAGTTCTGGTTTAACTGGTCAATTTTCGATTGTAAAACTGCTATCTGGTTTTCCAGATGTATGATCCGTTCGGCCTTCTCCTCGCCTGAGACGAGTGCCAGCTTTTCCTGATTCGAATCGTCGAGGTAAAGCAGGATATTTTGCAGGTCGCTTAATCGTTGCAGATCGTAAGCCGCCTTTACCTTGATGAACAGATCTTTTTCCTCCTCCGTCTGATCCGGGTTCAGATCGGGATGCAATCGTTTGCAGAGCACCCGGAATATCTCTTTCAGTTTTTGGGTTTCCTCTTCCGGGAGCAGATGGGAAAGCACCTTCGCCGCTTTATCCAATGCTGCCGATTGAGCCTCTATTTGGGTATAATAGATTTGCAGGCGCCTGTTTATCTCCTTCTCAATGGCTTTTAGGTCGGGCTTATCGTTGCGGTTGATCGCGGCCTGAATCAGATTCATTTTCATCTTAAGCCGTGAAGCCTCGGTTTGCTTTTCAAGTAACTCGAGTTGGAGGTAACCTAACCTTTCGAGATAAAGCGAGGTGAGAATAGCCGATTCATCATCGACCATCTCCTTGTGACGGGTGAACAGGGCGAGAAATTCGAGGTGCAACTGTTCAAGCCGGGAGGTTAACTCATGATTTTCTTTGGTAATGTCGGGTAGGTCGTTTTTCATAGTTGGTCGATGATTTTTCAGGCGTCAACAATTTAGTGCTGATTAATTCAGCATCAAACTGTTTCGGGTATTTTTGTTCGGCGGTTTTTTTAAAAAGGGCCATCGTCAGTAAGGTTTTAAGACTCAAATATACATAAAAACAGCAGGGCTTTTCGGCAAAACGGAAGATAAATAGCAGGTGGTCAGAACGGGAATTTAACCGGGCATCCTGCCTCGGGGAGTGGCGTACGATGGTTGGCCGCTTCACGAGGGCTGCGGCTCGGGATACTAATGGGGCTGCACGGGCCAGGGATTGCGCGCGACACGGATACCCGCTTTCGCATTGCCGCGCTACAATGGGACAGGAAGGGTTAATTGCTTTTTTTATCTTATCCTATTTTGGGGATAAGTCTTTCCCTCCTTTCGTTCGGATCATATCTTCACCTTAAATCCCAGATCAATCTCATCGGCAGGAATGCCGCCGCGAATGGCCCAGTTTTCGGCAACCTGTTCGTTCAGAATAATAAATACTCTCTCCCTGGCGATCACCCCGTTTGCTTCAAGGCTCCCGACAATCGTTTGATACAGTTTCCTTTTCGTATCTTTTGTCCTGCCTGCGAACAGGGTGATCCCGATAAGTATTTCATAAGGCGGCTTCATCTGAAACAGTTCCGGTTGATATTCAATTATCCGGATGTTCCGGTCGTCGGAGGGCAATTGCAAGGCTTCAGCCACAGAATCCATCACCAGATCCCTGATTTTTATGAGAGTCTGCTTGTCTCTGCCGGCCTGTAGTTCAATCTTTACTGTTGGCATGGTTTTTTGTTTTATTGTCATGGATTGTCATTGGTGGTCATTGGTGGTCATTTATCGTCAATGATAGTCATTGTTCGTCTTTTATTGTCACTTATCGTCATTGGTTGTCATTGTTCGTCATTTATTGTCACTGGTTGTCATTGATTGTTGTTTATTGACACTTATCATCAATTGTTGTCATTGATTGTCTTCTACAGTTTTACAATCAATGACTATCAATGACCCATAATGACCATCAATGACCCCCAATGGTCCTCAATGCCCCCAATGACTAATAATGACCATCAATGACTATGATCGATACTGAGGCCTCTTCCGGCAATTGTAATCTGTTCTTTTTTAGTCGTGCAGATGTTCCCTCCTCATGATTACCGTATCGATGCCTGCCGGGTTTTTCCCCGCGTCTTTAAAATCCTCAAACCCGTTTCTCTGGTAGATCATCCTGGCGCTTTTCCCCTCTTTTATCTCCTCTGAGAATGTTTGAACGAAGATATCGCCGTTGCTTTCCAGTTCACGGATGGCCCTTTTGACCAGTTGTTCGCCGTAGTTGTTTCCCCGGTATCTCCGCTCGACGGCTAACCACGCGATCTCATTATTCTCCCGGTCGATGGCAACGACTCCCGCCAAAGAGCCATCTTCATGCTCAATGCCATAGGCGTTATTGTTCAGGATACACTCTTTTATCCCTGTTTGAAACTCAAGGGAACCGGTCATGGGGCCGAACAGCGGCTCCACTTCACGTGCAAGCTCTATCCATGTGCCGTAATCCTGCGGTTTAAGTAATCGAATCATAATGTTTGAAAGTTTATTGTGCCCTGCCTAAGCAACCCAACGCCTGATGCAAGCCGTTCGAGAATATAAAATTACAAATAATCATACATAACCTCCGGAGTCAGGCCTTATTTTTCAGGGGGGACGGGAGCAGATGCGTGACGCGCAGGTTGCCCTTTCATCCTGATCGTATGTCCTGAATTAGTAGAAGGTTCGCGGCCCCGGTTAAATGGGGAAGGAGCCGGCCCCGCAAACCGGCGGAGTGGGTGAGAGGTATGCCTTTGGGATTTTCGCCAGTCAAGTCAGGTGCCGGTTGATTGTACTCTGAACCGGTTGCTGTGCCTGATTCGTTGTTGCAGTATGTATCCGGCTATGGCATGACGGGCAATCGTATTTCCCCTCAAAAATGTTGATTATGCAAAAGTCTAAATGAATAATAATAAGCTGACAGCCATTACGGCCATCCCGCCAATCAACCCACCTATCGCGATGTGATGCTTCCCATATTCCTCAGCGGTAGGCAATAATTCATCGAGCGAGATATAGACCATGATCCCGGCCACCCCGGCGAATATGAAACCGAAAATCGAATCGTTGAAAACAGTCCGAAGAATAAAATAGCCAATTAATGCTCCTACCGGTTCTGCCAGTCCGGATAGAAAAGATAACCAGAATGCTTTTTTCCGGTTCTTAGTGGCGAAATAAATAGGGACGGAAACGGCAATACCTTCAGGAATATTGTGGATTGCAATGGCTACCGCAATGCTGATCCCGAGTGCCGGATCGTTAAGCGCCCCCATGAAGGTGGCTAATCCTTCAGGGAAATTATGGATCGCGATGGCCAGCGCTGAAAACAATCCCATTCTCAAAAGTTTCTTATTATCAGCCGGGTTCAGATTTTTCTCCTCGAGGTTTCGTATCTCGTGAGGGTTCTCAAAGGAAGGGATGAGCTTGTCGATCAGGGCGATCAATGCAATACCTGAAAAGAATGCAATAACAGTATAAACATTTCCTGTTTTCAGACCATGTACGGCAACTAATGAATCTTTGGCTTTAACAAATATCTCGACTAACGAAACATAAATCATCACCCCTGCCGAAAAACCCAGCGAGCCAGCCAGAAAATTCGGGTTGAATTTCTTCGACAATAAGGACATAATACTGCCAATTCCGGTTGCCAGCCCGGCAAAGATGGTAAGTCCCAGTGCAAATAAGATGTTTCCGGTCGCCATTATTCACGATATATATATTAGCAAAGCAATTTATAAATTAATCAATAACTTTTTATGCCTGATATAACATATTTTAATATACATCCATAACGAGCTTATCTTCACTTGTGCCTGGCTGAAAAGCCTGGCCAGGGAGGTGGCTTATGGCTCAACTGTTTATTTGAAAAACGATAGAGGGGAACGAAACTACCGTCGTTTTATCAGCAGTTGACGTGATCTATTTCTTCAGTAGGGCGGTTATGATAATAATCGGTAGTTCGTGTTAACCCTGACCTATTGCGACAAGCAGGGGATAGTGCCCGGTATTTACTGTCTACTTCAACCGTTTTCTATACCCGTTCACTTTATCGGCCCCGTATCCGAGTGATTCGTACAGTTTATGAGCCCCTGTCCGATGTGCGCTTGAAACAAAAACAATCATCGAACATCCTGCATTTTTGGCATATTTTTCAACCTCAGTCAATAACTGTCTGGCTATCCCTTTTCGCCGGCAGGTTGTTAATACAGCGACATCTTCAAGGACCATAAACGGATTACACTGACCAAATAATTCGCTACAGACCACGCCCAAGACCGATCCCACAATCTGGCCATCTGCTTTTGCACATAAAATCACATAACCAGGATTGTCCTTAATCCGGTTAAAAGCAGTAGCCATTTTATCATAATCGGTAGCTGAACCTTCGAACGCATTCTCATAAAGCTGTTTTAATCCTTGTAAGTCCTTAAATTCTAATCGGTCAATTGTAATCAGGTTATTCATTCTTTAATCGTTAATTCAATTGGTATTGTAAATCGAGGGTTGGTCGAAGGGACCGGGATCCCGGACGGGGCGGAACACCAATCCTGGTCCATTGCTGTTTGCCGGTATTTTGTCCCTATCAGGGCAATGAACCCCGTGTTTATTTTCTCTTATCAAAGAAACATTTTAAGGCCCGTTTTAATGCTTCATCAAAAAATATCCAATCATGGTTGCCCTGCCATTCTTCAAAGATGGAATGATGCCCCAAATCCTGCAGAATGCTATGGAACCGCTTATTATCGTTATAGAAGAAATCATCTGTACCACAGGTCAGAAACAGTTCCGGCATCGATACTTTATCGTTAAATCTCTTAGCCAGTTCAATTACATCCTCTTTTGGATTCCATTCGATTTTCTCACCAAAAACAGCCTGGAAGTCTTTAAATAACCGCTCTCCAAAAATTTCCTTAAACTTTTTGGAGCCTTCTGAATATTTCAGGTGTTCTTTCAGCATTAAACAGGGCGATGAAAAGGCTCCGCAGAAGCCATAATTCTGAGGTTTCGATAGAGCTGCCTTTAAAGCGCCATAGCCTCCCATCGAAGCCCCGATAATAGCGGTGTCTTCCCGCTTTGCCGATATATTTAACAGGCTGTTGCTTATCAATGGGAGCTCCTCTGTGATATAACTGAAATAGTTCAGTCCATACTGCATGTCGGAATAAAAGCTTCTGGCCACTTCCGGCATGATAAATATGGCCTGGTACTCTTTCGCATAATTGGGCAACATCGAATAATCAATCCAGTCGCCGCTTCTCCCGCATATCCCGTGTAGAAGATACACAACCTTATAGGGCTGACCGGAGATTTTATCGGGAGCAACGATAGATAGATTGGTTTCCATATCCAACTGCTGTGAAAAAAATACGCCTCGTAAGATCATATCAAGTTATTTATATTAATTATGCTTTTGCCTTTATTGATTTGATTATAAAATAGGTCATGGGAATAAGCAATAACCCCATGGTTAGAGGCAAAAACCATCGGCCAAGACCGTCGCTGTTTTGTATCGTCTTATAGGTCAGCAGTCCAAAAATAACGACAAAAGCGAGTTTTAAATATCGGGTCATTCGGGTCATAATGGTGTACTGCCTGAGCGCGTTGTCCTTGTTAATCTTTGTCGGATAGTTGAAAATGTGAGGAAACCGATTAAGAATTGTCATCCCAACAAAAAAAACTGTTGCAACCAACGGCAACGTCAGGATATTAACCTTTTTCCCAAATCCGTCAATCTGCCCTGCCGCATTGTAATGCATTGGTATGGTGTCGGGCAGGTTTGAATAGCTTGTAAATGTCAGAACCCAAATTGTCAATAATAGAAGCCAACCGATAAGCTCAATTGCTTTATCGGTCACTGTCATCTTAATTTTGATCCTGGGCCTTCTTTCCATTTCCGTCATAAATTATCGTTTCTAAGCCGTCATTCTACATGGCATATGATGGTTGGCCATACACTTGAACTAAACCCGCCTTCGCGGATAGCGGGTACCAGGTTCCCGATTCCTTTTGCCCTTCCGGGTGTCTGACTCAAAGCCCTGATTAGGTAAATGGATCCGGGATAGCGCGATCTACTGTGGCACCCTAATTTTTCTTTGCAATCAGGATTAGATCAACCGTTATGCTGCCGTCAGGCTCGTAGTAATCTTTGCGGATAGAATACTCAATGGCGAAACCGTTGCTAACCAATGTCTTCTCCAGATCGTGTTGCAGGTGATAGTTGAAATAGACTTCTGAGTCGCCGGAGAAGCTGGTCGGTTCGAATCCTGCCTTTGATTCATCTCCCTCCATTGTGCTCAGATAGAGGATCCCATTCTTAATCAGCTTTCCTGAGCAGTCTGAAATCAATTTATCGGTATCCGGTTTGGATAAAAACGGCAAACAGAAGGAACACATGATCGCATCAAATTTTGGATCCAGTGATTGTATATCCCGAACATCCATTACCCTGAAATCGACCCCGCTGACCCGTTGCCGGGCAATATCAATCATTCGGGGGGCTAAATCGATGGCTATGATCTCAGAATCGGGGAATTTTTGTTTGATATACCCCGTAACATTACCTGGCCCGCAAGCCAATTCCAGTATTTTGGGTTGCTTATTTTCAATCAATTCACAAAATCTATCCAGATGCGTTCGATACGAATCAATATTCATAAACCGGTCAGCAAATTCTGATGCAAATTCATCAAATCGTTTTACAGAAATCCCGAAATTATCCATCTCTTTTTTATATGAGCCACAAAGGCTGGCGGTATGTTGTCTTGTTAAATGATTGTACTGTTGTTCCCTGGTCTTGTGACCGAGTATCGTGCAAAGTTTAAATTAAAAAATGAGTCTCATCGGAATCATCTCCGATTTTTTAAATCCTGATTTCCGATAGAATTTAATCGCTGTTTCATTATTGAAATCGGTCAATAACGTTAACCTTAAACAACCATTCTCCCTGGAATACTCAATTGCTGCATTTAATAATTGAGTTCCTAATCCTTTTTCCCGCCAATTTTTATCAATAATCATATCTTCCAATAGACCAACTTTCCCTCCCAATGCAGTGCTGATGCTGTATAATATACTGACCATCCCGATAATCTTATTATTGTCCGTCAACACTAAAATATCTCCAATCTCTGAATTGTCCAATATCCTCTCTAATCCGGCCTTTTGTTTGTTGTAATCCGGCTCAAATTCAATATCCTGGGTGAACAGCTCATTCAATAACACGATTAATGCATTTATATCGGCCGGATTTGCTTTTCGAATGTTTTTGTTTTGCATCTGTAATGTGTTGTGAAATATTTTAATTTTCTGGTTTGCCGGATAATTGCATAAGATGACCGACTGCCTTGAAAAGAGCGTCCCCCGATCCCGATTAGCATCTTGTTTATTCTCGGTTAGTCTGTTTCAGAATTTGTTTATTCATAAAACATACCCGAAATGGTAAATGCTCAAAATCCTTCGTGCCTGTCTCAATGAATCCTTGCGCTGAATACCAGTTTTTCAGTTTCGTGTTGGAATCGATCAAAGCAACCGATATTAATTTACCCCCCGAGGCTGAAACCTTTGCTGTGGCAAAATCCATTAACCGAACGCCGTAACCTCGGTTCCTGTAATCCGGGATGACCGATACTTTCTCAATGTAGTAAGTATCAATCTCCTTTACCGATTTCTCAATCGCGATACATCCAACCATTTTATTATCAACCGACAGTGCATACAATTCGATCCCGTTGTCAAGTTGTGCCCTTAAGGTCGTCTCGTCAATAAATGCATTATTTGTTGGATTACTCTCCCTGGTAAATCCAAAATCCTTTGCTACAGTATTATGCGACTTATTAAGGACACTAACAATCTCTGTTAAATCGTTGCATGTCTTGACTAAAATGAAATCCATCGCGATCATTTGTCTTGCTCCATCCTATTTCGGATGGTCATTGATATGCCGTCGAATCCCCAACTGTCTGGGTTTAACTCGCTTATTATGAAATAATTTGTCATGTCATACGAACCTAACGTTCGCTTCACAAGTTCTTTTCCTGCACTAATCGCTTCAGCCATCTGTTCGGCAGAGCTTGTCCCCTTTGATATTTTAATCTCAATGGAGCAAACCTTCTCGCGTTTGGCCGCCTCGGTTGGTCTACCGCCAATAATCCAATTTGCCTGGTCAATTTCATCAACTGTTATGACGGTCAAATCGGGATCGCGCCCCATGATTTTAACAATAATATCCATCAGACCGGTAATCAGAGCCTCTTTTTGCTCCCGGTTAACCTGCTGTTTTACATACTTAACATTTATAAATGGCATAGTTCAATCGTTTTGGCAAATATATTTAAAAATTAACTCAATGAGGGAGTTTGTAGGGCCGTTGGTCGCGGGCGGGATGATGGCGGCTGTCAGCCGCGCGGGATTGTGCCCACCGGCTGGCGGAAAATAATCGATGTCGCGCTGTTCCGATCGCTCTTGAGGGGATGGCCTTCGAAGGGCTCAGGCGCCACCCTTTTCCGGGTCGGGTCATCGCCGGGGTATCTGTATGGTTCCTGTATGGTTCCTGTAAGGTTCCTGTATCCTACCTAAGAGAAACCAAACGGAAACCTAAGAAAAAGGATAGGGTAACCCCGGTCTTGGCCCCGGGACGAACAGGTGGTGATTTTTCGATTTTTCGGCTCTCTCCGGGGTTTGGAATCATCCAAAAAATCGAGGTGCATAAGCTTTAACCAGTTTATGCCGTCAGGGAGTAGAATAAGGTGACCGGGTGACGTTGAATCAGCCGGTCACTGTGTTTGCCCTCCGGAGTGGCAGCCTGTGCTTTCACCTGCCGGACTGCCGGCCCTTTAGTCTGTTTATTACCTGTAATCGGGATTTTCGCCGGCGCCCTAACACGGAATACAATTCCCCAAAGGATTTAGTGGCCTGAGGCTCTTTTATTACGGGAGGCCGCTCCCCAAAAATGGAGCCTGATACGGTTGGGACAGGGGATAAATTTGGTAGTCGGGGTGCGACCCGGAGCCGTACGCCGACTTACTGCAGCCCTGTTTCGGTCATTGGTTGCGAAGCAAAGAATCGCCCGCATTTTCACGGACAGTGATTAAATCAAGTATCTGGTTTGAATTCACTGAATTATAAATGGTAATCAATGACAGACCTTGGTTTTCATTGCTGATATGGATAGCTTTATTGTCAAGCGGAATTGCGATTACTCTTCCGTCAGTACCCATTCTTGTCTTCCATCCTGACGGGAAGGCGATTACTCTGCCATCAGTGCCCATGCTTGTTTTCCAGTCTGACGGAAAGGCGATTATTCTTCCGTCGGTACCCATTCTTGTCTTCCAGTCTGACGGGTAGGCAATTACTCTGCCATCAGTGCCCATGCTTGTTTTCCAGTCTGAAGGAAATGCAATTATTCTTCCGTCAGTACCCATACTTGTCTTCCAGTCTGTCGGATAGACAATTAGCCTTCCGTCAGTACCCATTCTTGTTTTGAAATCGTTGGATTTGGCACCTTTTTCCTGTGAATATCCATTAATGGCTAATAATAGAAGACATATTAAAATTAAACCTTTACTTTTCATTATTCAATACTTTGAGTGATCAATTTGTAATCGTCTGTAATACAATGGTAAGCGAATAGGGTTTGCTTGTGGTTTGCCTCGTGTAGTGGTTGTAAATGGTCTTATGTCGGCAAGCTGCGAGTGGGGTTGGTTGCAGCCGGTTTCCTGTCGGTCCGACCCTGCCGGCCCGGGGGCTGCAATCCTTCGCCTGCCGCTGGGTTGAAACCCGGCGAAGTGATACCGTTATTGGTTAAGCCGCGTCCTTACGGTGTATTGTTTTATTTCTTCAATTTGTCTGCTGTGATTATTCTTTTGGTAAAGGAATTAATGGTGAGCATAATATTTCTTTCATTGTTTGTAATGTAGATATTCTTACCTCTCTTCTGAAAGTTCTTTTCGTCCGATTCCCTGATGGTTGCAAGAATCATCTCCTCTATTTTGTCTTTTGGCTGATTGATGCCCAGTTTCTTGTTGATTCTTTCGTAAACAAGGTCGGTGTAACAAATCTTTTCCAGTATTTCCTTTTTATAGTCGTTCATACTAAACCTTTATTTGGTTGTGTCCGGCGGTAAATAAATGTCAATAAACGATGTCGGTGTGATTCATTGCCAATTTTGGTCGGCGCTGAGGATTGTCGTTTCCTTTCAAAGCCGACAAGAAGTTTGTTGAGCATTAAACGTCAGACCGTAGATCCATAAATTATTGACTGCAAATATGGGTTGATTGTTGTATTTATTCATCATAAAACACCATGAACGTTCCTTAATGACAAAATTATTTTTATTGTCCTGCCTCACATCGGCTTCAGATTTTGATTAAGCCGGTCGATTATCTTTTCTAAACGGGCCTGGCGGGCTTTATCCGATTTGGCATCAAGGTAAAACCCGGTATAGGTGCGTTGCACCGAAGGCGACATGGTCTGAAAATTGGCATATGCCGGTTCGTGTGAATGAATGATTTCCTTGAACAGCTCTATTTGTTCATTGTCGATAACGACTTGTTTCGCATTATCCCATGAGCCGTTTTTTCGGGCATTTTCTATGGCTTCCATACCCTGACGGGTCATTAAACCTTTTTCCATGAGCGTTTGTGCCAGTTCTTTGTTCTTAACCGACCATTTGCTTTTAGGCAGACGTCGCGCGAAATATTTTTTATAGCTCTCCTCGTCGCGCGATTGCATTTGTCCGTCTATCCAGCCGTGACAAAGCGCCTCTTCCAGTGCTTCGCCGGCAGAGAGAGTGACAAGTTTCGCTTTTTTGCTAAAGAGCAGCCATATCCCTTCGCTCTCTGTCCCATATTTGTCCAGCCATTCCCGAAAAGCTTGCCGGTTAGTGAATGTCAGTGTTTTATCCATAGGTCATCTGATAAGTGGTGAAACTATAATTTGTCAGCAGATGGTTTTGTCAGCGACTAATGACTGCGAATGATGTGTTGGTGTTATTTCCCTCCATCGGCTGGCATAGGCCGGCTCATGTGGAATTTTTACTCCGGAATACCCGGGTTAATCGTTGCAGTCAAAAGTCACAAAACTATTGTCCATAATATGAACATATTGTGCCTTCGCACATTTATCTGTTTATTGTTTGTTTTATCATTAATTGAAAAGCTAAATTGGACACTATCCAATCTTCGGCAATTCGTTCTCCTTCGAAACGGGTAACAACCATTTCGTTCCATTTCACCTTTTTCATCGATGCCGGAATTCCCTGCATCGCGGTTTTGTGGGTCCCGTTAAAGGTTCTTTGCCAGGTTATTGTATCCTCTGTTTGTGAGAGTATCTCAATCGTAACGATTTTGATATCGGGGATTGCCAGGCGAAGCTTCCCGATAAACTGTCGTACAAATTTCTGACCGGTATGTTTTTTCCCGCCGTCATGCGCAACATAACCTTCAACAAAAGCTGTGTCGGCTATATCAACGTTTCCCTGTTCAAAGAGTTGTTTGGCAATAAACCCGATTAGTTTTTCCTTATTCATCGTTTTACGATTTTATCAAACCGGCTATCCATACAGACACTTAAATCAGTAGTAACAAATTTTCCGTTATAGAATAAACTGAAAATGGTGGCCGGAGTCGGCGCTGATTGTGCTTTCTCCATTGTATCCAGTTTGATGATTTTCAATGGCAATTGCCTTTTCCCGGCTGTTTCAGCCAGTGAGGTGGTTACATGGTATTCAGAGAAAGGACAGCGATTTGAATAGTAGACCACTAATCCATCCTTGTCGTCACATTCTCCGCTTCTCACTGAATCGTTAAACCGGGGGTGGCCTGCCTGGAGATTTATCTTCTTTACAAGCAAACTGAATCCTGACGACAATTGCTCACAAGACTCAAATCCTTGTCTTATCAGCCATTTCGTATCGCTCATAAAGTGGAACTTACTTGTTCCGGCAACGGTTACCAATCCATCCTGGCCCAGGGTCCTGGCATCCTCCAGTGCAAGTCTTAATAATTCCTTGCCATATCCCTGTCCCTTGTATTGTCCGGAGACCCAAAAGCAATTAATCAATAAATAATTGGGGGCATACACCGGCGCCCAACCTTTCCCGGCGGGCCCGTACTCAATAAAAGCTTTCGCCCTGGCATCAATCCTGCGAAAGACATATCCATTATCAAATTCGCGTTTTAGCCAATCCTTCTTTAATTGATAGCTGTCTTTGCATTTTTTGTCGGAAAACGCGCAACAGATATGTTCCTTATCAATGTTTGATTTGTCGAGAGTAATTATTTTTTCCATTCTATGTTTTTAAATCGTATCAATGATACTTTTCAGTTCTCCAATCAGGACGCCCGGCATGGGCAATTGTGGGAGTTGTAATCCCGAATGCCGGGGATCGGAGCGCCGCCAGGGAATCACGGCCACCGCATTTGACGCGTTGCCGATATTGTCGGTCGGCCTTTATTCTGAGTTATAAATACTTTTTTAAGAAATACCGTTTAGTGTCATCCGGATAGTCATCAAGGGTTGCAAATACGGTATAGCCATACTTTTTATAGAAGTCGATCGCCTGAAAACTAAAGGTGTCCAGATGGATGAATCTGCATCCTTTCTCTTTCGCGCTCTTTTCAACTTCCAGCAGCAGTTTTGAACCCAGACCACTCTTCCGGTATTTATCGCTGACCCACAGGAGCTCAACAAAGAGGCATTTCAAATAAAATTTCGTCAGTATCCCTGCGATGATCTCATCGCCTTTATCCTTTATTATAATCGAAAATGGCTCGTAGGGCGGGTAGGCAAGCATCGGCCCGACGGATTTATTGTACTCAATAATTCCATCCCACAAAAACTCTTTCTCTTCATTGGTCGCCTGGTAATGGGCTGTCATCGTGTGATCAAGTTCCATTTTTAAATCTGTTTTATTATTAGTAATTCATTTTCAGGTTGGCGTCGGGAGCTACAGGCAGGGGAGGGCCGGAGCGGAAAGTTGCCCTCCGAAAACCACCCCGAATACTCGGGGCCGAGTTTGCCGGGTAGCTGATATAAAAGTCCGGCTTTTTAGGCAATAACTTTCTATTACTCTCTTTCTTGTTTTATAAAGTCGGGTTCAATATAAAACGCGTTGGTCCTGACCAATTCACTTCGCCGATATTTGACCGGACTGCCAATAAATTTATTAATATTCTTTAGGTCGATAGTGATATTATTGGTTTGATTATTTCTTACCAAACTGTGGATTAATAGTTTGTCATTTTCAATGGAGATGTCGCTTACTGTTGGCGTTGAGTAGGACCAGAAAATAAGTCTTTCCCTTCCGAAGATCCATTTTCGTTTGTATTCAATTTTATACAAATAGGAAGTGGTGGCCCCACCGTTTATAACGGATAAGGTAATGGTGTTGCCATTCCAGTCTATCGTTTTAGTCTCTTCCGGCTCGATGCAGGAAGCTAAAACAGCAACTAATATAAGAAGTATAAGGTATTTTAGTTTAGTCATTATTGTCAATCTAATTAGTCCGGTTAATTGGCACTGCTCTCGATAAGCCTGGCGTTAAGGGAGGAAGCAATAGACGGGGGCGGGATTGGGACTTAGTGGAAAGCTGTCCGCCGGAAACCACTGCCGCAGCATCTGACGGGGAGCTGATACTTTAGGGTGTAACTATAGCCCCAGATTTATTTTGAAGTGAGGTAATTCAACTTGTAGTTTCACTTTCGCCTGTAAAGCATTAAAAACCCGCATTAAAGTGTCGATAGTTACATTGCTGGCATTACTTTCAATTCTTGAAATTTGAGATTTTTGGACCCCAATCAATTTTCCTAATTCTTCCTGTGTCAGATTCCGTTCTTGCCTGGTCTGTTTAATGGCTTGTCCGATTAAATCCATCTGCAATTCATACTCAAATTTATCTCTGGCAGGTGTCCCAATTTCACCAATAAGTTTGTCTGTTACCTCGTCTAAAGTGTATGTTTTCATCTCTTTTTTGTTTTAAGTTTTTCTTTGTCTTCAAAATACTTAATCATCAGTTGGTTCGCCTTTTGAATCTCGTAGTCAGGAACTTTACTGCGTTTTTTTATAAATCCATGTGTCGAGATAACCAATGTATTTTGAGAATCAGTCTTGTCCCAAAAGGCAAGTAAGCGATATTGAAAGCCTTGATACAGAGTTCTTAATTCCCATATTTCATCTTTTAGTTTTTTTAAAAGTTCAGGGTCGCGATCTATCTGTGCCTTACGGATATTAAAAAGTATCTTTTCATAATGCTTTTTGTCAAGACCACTAAGAAATTCAAAGGCTTCGTCTAAAAATACAATATCGAAATACTTTTCCATTATATCGTTTATTGTCGTTTCAAAGGTATGTAAAAGTTTCGTTATATAGAAACTATTCGGTGAGTGTTTATTTATTACGCCCCATAACGGATGGAATTATTTGCAGTTGCCGACTGGTCCCGACTACTCGGGATCTACCCGAAAAACAGTCAGAGCGGAAAGCTGCCCACCGGAAACCACCCCGAATACTCGGGGCCGCACTTGACGGTTGTTGATGTTATGTGTAGGGCTTCTTTTAATTTTTGTTTAGTCGGTTAATTTTCGTTGTAGCCAAATTGTCTGCTTTGTAAAACTTCTTTCCACCAATTTTCTCTTTCAATTATTTCTTGGTCATTTGTTGTCGATTTGTAGATGTCCAATATTGAGTATCTAAAATTTTCTTTAATATGGTCAAATTTTAGATTTTTAAGTCCAACATTACCGCCATTTCCTGTCTTAATGTATGATTTCCAACGTCCCAAAATCATGTTCTCTCCATACGCTGAACCAACATATTTTTTCCCATTGGAGATATCAGTTATTAGATAAACACCTTTTTGATTTTGAAGAGCCGTTTTCCAAGTATCCTTTTCTATTACGCGAGCCATTTCACTCCAAGAAATATTTACTTTGTCATAACCTGGGAATATGTCGTTATCAAAAGTATCGGGCAAAATTTGTTCTACTTCACAGTCATTTATTACTGATTCTGCATTTCGAATCATATTTTGAGAAGTATTTTTAAACTTTATAATCAAGCGTCCAAAGTATTTTTCGTATTCAGATAGTATTTCGTAATCATATCCAATACCGTTGAAAATATTTAGGTCCTTTGTAACTTTTCCTATATGAAACAGTACCCAGAAGTTTTCATTGCTTTTGATTCGAATGAATCCTATTGTGATTTGTCCTTCTTTGAATGATTTGTTTTTATTGTAGTTCCAATATTGTCCTCTAAGAATGGTTGCTGTCTCATTATTTTTAAACATCTCTATTGGATTCCAATTGTTTGCAAACATTAAATTGAATCTAATTTTTACGTTTTTTAGATTTTCAATTTTCAGAATGTCGTTTAATTTAATGTTCTCCATACTATTATAAATTTTACGTCAGCATGATTTTGTTAATGCTGCGGACGCCTTACCCTTATAAATAACGGACGGAACTACTCGGCTGTTGCCGACGGTGTTCGCCAACTGGTGGAAATAATCGCTGAGTGCTGTCCCGTTGCCTGGGGCCTTATATTCCTATGTATTATAGGCTGTTTCCCTTATTGTTTTCTGACAAATCTGACCCCTACCACATAATGGTGGGGGATATTTTTCAGTATTTCACTTGACATATCGGGGTCTATTTCGCTCTCGCCGCAAAACCGGAATACATCATACTGTTCATCGTACCAACCCGAGCCCAGTAAAATAAGAGGGGTAAACTCACCTTCCTTAAGCTTATTTAATTCAAAAGGGCGTGTGTGGTAAAAAAACATCGGTTTGTCCGAATCTTTTGTCGGAAGGCCTCTCAGTTTAAAAGTAATACGCCCCATCGTAAAAAAGCCGGGAACCTGAAGTTGTACGCATTTTGTGGAATCATTACCGGAAGGATAGAACCCCAAAACAATCTTTTCGGCATGTTTAACCGCCTGGGTTTTGGGGTCAATAATTTCCCCATTATCGATTAATTCCTGCCTGTAAGATTCCGGAAAGTCAGTCAGCAGTCGCTTATTCTGTATAGACATAAGGTCGGTGGAGTTGATTTCTTTTCCGCCCAGAAACTCTTTTTTGATAAACTCGATGGTGTATCGCTCGTTGAGCATTTCTTTTATATCAAAGCTGAAAAGCTCATAGCCGGAAGCGCTAAGTAAGGAAATCATGTCGTCAAGTTCGACAGGTCTGTTTTTAATCTGTTGGCCCATAGTCTCGCAGACCAGGGTTAATATACAAAGGAGGATTAGAAACTTTCTCATAATACTAAGTTTTAGTTTTTAATTTATTTACTGTAGGGTTGTTGATTGCTGCTGTTCTAAATATGGCCTATAACGGCCGGGGGTGTGGGCAACTTCCCTGTCTGCCACTGCCACTGCCATTGGGGGTATTTCCTGTTCGCCACCGAAATTATTTTCCACATTCAATATAAATCATTGGAATCGTGAGGCATAGTTCACCTTTTTGTTTCGCGTATTCATTTAGTTTTGCTTCAAACCGATCAAAAAAGATCGTTTTATCTTTTTCATCAAACATGTTTCGCCAGGAGTCAATAAACGCGATTATTATAAATGAATAGTTTAAAAATGCGGTTCCGTTTAAAAACCTCATCTTGTATTCCGACATTTTTTGATGGTAAATCTTCAACCCTGCTTTTTCTATAAGATCATGGGTCGATTTTTCTGTTCCCCGGTGGTTAATGTGTGTATTGAGTTTTAAATCATATTTTTCAAATCCCAGTTCATTGAGCGTTTCATGATAGATTTGATAAAATACACTAAATGTCCCTGTTAAGTTCGAGGTGAGGCATAACGAACCACCTGGCTTGAGAACTCTTTTACATTCCTGCAATACGTGGAGTGGATTTTCAAAATTGTTAATCCCTAAGTTGCAGGTAATCAAATCAAAGTAGTTGTCTGTAAATTCAATTTTTGAAGCGTCCCCATTGATTAATGTTATATTCTCAATCCTGGCCGTTTCAATCTTAAATTTTGCTCTTTGTGAGGCCGATTCCCATTGATCAATTCCATAACAGTGGCAACCGTTTCCTAATCGTTGGGATATTTCGATAAGCGGAAATCCCGTTCCATAGCCAATATCCAAATAGTTCTCATATTCACCAATTGGAAAATTGTCAAGAAGCAGAAGTCCGAATGGGGCTGACCATAAAGGAAGTTCATCACACAGATTCCCTATTTCAATTCTCTTCCAGTCTAAAACACGTGTTAAATAATTCTCCATTTTTTACGGATTGTATCGTATTAACATTAATTGCTTTGATATTTTATTAAGTGTCTGAAATAAAGCTGTTTTAAGTACAAAACAACGTATTGCAGCAAGGTTTGTTTCTTCCTTTGAAACAATCTCTTATCAAGATGCAATGAACTCAACTACAAACTATCGCGTATTCTTCATAAGGTTACCTAAGTGAAAAATTAATAGGAATTTTATAAGACACTCGCGCTGGCTTCCCATCTTTATATCCGGGGATCCAGGTTTTTAAGCTCTTTACAACCCGAATTGCTTCTGCATCTAAATCTGGATTTACACTTTTAAGAACTTTCGCATGTTTAATATGGCCGTCAGTCTCAACAATAATCTCAACAATAACGGCACCTTGAATCCCATATATAGCGGCATTTTGTGGATAGGATAAGTTATCTGTAATATCTTGAAGGACCCCATTCATGCCGTTAGGATACATCGCGTATTTGTCAGCCTTAATCATGTCAGGCGTATCACTGCCAATTACTTCCAGGTAGTTCTTTCTCTCGACTTGTTTCGTAGTCAATTTACTTGATTGGCAAGACGATAAGACAAATAATAATCCAATGATGAATAAAATTTGTTTCATGATGTCATTTTTTAGCATGTGGCAAACGGTGTAAGCTGTTCAAAATTACTACTTAACTTTATATATCATAATTGGTAGTGATTTTTTTCTAAAGGGGACATCTCTTCGGCAGGGTCAACTCGTATAGCCATTTAAATAAGCATTAAAGCCCTCAAATTCACGACAGTTGAAATGTAATTGGATTGTAAATTCGAACTCGCAAGGATGAAAGCCTCTCCCCGTCAGTACTTGCCGGCTGGGCGGGCTATTCGATTCGCAGCAGTTTATTTCATTTCTATCAGCACTTTTTCTAATATCAAATTAAATTCTGCCGGTTTTTCGATCATTGGATAATGTCCGGTTGCCGAGATGTTTTCCACCTGAAAACCATTTTTACAATGGTTTTCAAGTCCGGTTTCGTTTGTTGGAAAACTGTCACCGTTTATTGAATATAACTTGTAATTAAGCTGTTCCAGTCTTTGTGCATCGTGATCAGAGTATTGCATTTGGGTCATAATTGTTCCATAGCCAATAACGGGATCGCTGTTAGCAAAATCAGCTTTTACCCGGTCTTTCACCTCCTTTGAAGTCGTTGGGTGAAAAAGCATCAGATCAGCATATATAGGCGCAGAATTTTTAAAATCCTTTTCAAGCAGAGGAAAGAAGTCGGTCATTTGTTTCATTTGTTCGGGTGGTAATACCACGTCGATCGATTTGAAATTGTCAACACCTACAATACCGGCTATTTTAGGATTGTTGGTTAATGCTGTTTGCAACATGATTTCGCCCGCCATAGAATGTCCAATGATTACCACATTTTTCAGGTTCATTGAGTCAATAAATGCGGTTACATCATGGGCATATTCTTCAATGGTCCAGTTGGTCCTTACGGCTTTCGATTTGCCAAAGCCCGGCAGATCAATAGCGTAGACGTTGTAGTTTTTAGAAAAATAGTCTACCTGATTTTCCCAATAGGTTCCGTCAATACACCAACCGTGTAAAAACAGAAGTGTCGTGTCGCCTTGTCCTTGTTGAAAATAATTGATTTCAACTTGTTTGTCTCTGATAGTGACTTGTTTTGCTGTCATTCTTTCTTGTGTTTGTGCCATGCTTACACTTCCTGAAAGTGAAGAAATGACCATTAAAAAAATTGCTTTTGTGTTCATTTTTGTTTGAATTATGAGTCCACTCCGAAAAGTCAAAAGCCCCTAAATCCCCTGAAGGGGACTTTGAAGAGTTCATTGATATTCAACAAATTCCCCTTTAGGGGTCAGGGGTAAAGATGGTGTAAATCACCGACCTCCGACTTTTCGGAGCAGACTCAATTATGAAGCAAAGAAAAAAGGCACATAGGACAGCCCTTTGTCAGGGGTTTGAAAATAATCTTTTTGAACGCTCTGCTAAATAGTGTTCCATGTTGAAAGCCTTATTGGGCTTGAAATGGGTTTGTTGGATTTTGAGTTCTTTGATCCGGTCAAGGCGAAACTCTCTTATTTCCTGTCGTAACTCACAATAGGCAATAGCTGACCAAACAGCGCCACTGAAATAAACGGCATAAGGATGGATGGTTCGTTCTTTTATTTGCTCTTCTCCTCTTGTCTGATAGGTTATTCTCAGTTTTTCGCTTTCTGTAATTGAATGCTGGATCGTGTCTAAATATAAGCTTGTCGGTGCCCAGGGTTTCTGAAATCCGATTCTTGCATTTAGAAACTCCAGTTTGTCTTTGTCTTTGAGCGATAAAACTGCTTTTATTTTTAAGAGTGCCGACTCGTAGGTTTGTTTAAGAGAATCTTCGGTATGGTAGTTTAAAATTTTACTCGTTGTTATCAAAGCTCTTGCTTCTTCCATGGTGAACATTACCGGTGGCAACCGATAACCTTCAACCAAGAAGTAACCCTTTCCTTCTTCTTCGCCAATTGGAACGCCTACAAGCCGTAATGTTTGAATATCTCTGTAAATTGTCCTGTTTGTAACTTCAAACCGTTCAGCTATCTCACGGGCAGTTGTCAGTCGTTTCGATTGAAGTTGTATGAGGATGCTGGTTAGTCTGTCAAGTCTGTTCATCTGTCGTATTGGATTTCATTAAAGTGTTGCTGACGGACGGAACGATACGCGGTTGCGGATTGTTCCGATTATGAGCTATCCGGCTTCTTGTCGGCAAGGAAACGGCAATTGATATATCGTTTTCGTTAGATGGTGTACTTTATTATCTTTTTATAAATCTATATTTTGGGTAATAATTCACTTTTCTATCGTTGTAAATATTAATCGAGTTAATGATTATCAGTGTTATGTTGTAAAGATACATTACTCCCGGAAAAAATAATGGTGCAAGAAGTCTTAAATATGAGTTATCTTCAGTTACAATTGATCTTGGCTCCTGAAATGCAAAAAATGCCATTATAAAACCAAATCCAATAAAAAATACCATATTCCATGTAATCTGAAAATTTAAAATCTCTTTCGCAATCTCATTTATATTACGAATTTTGTCTTTTCTTGAAATCCAGATTATTAGAGGAACAATTATTCCCAGAACGGGAAAGACCATAAAACATAAAGCAGATAAGTTTAAACTTGTCAAAAAACCTCTGTCCTCTAGCACAGTCCAGTCAATCAAGTCGTCAGGATTTACGTCAAATGCAACAGATAGTCTTTTGAACGAATCTCCTCTTGGTTCTGTTTCTCCATTTTCAATTCTTTGAATAGTCCGCAAACTTAAGCCTGATTTTTCAGACAATTCCTCTTGTGAAAAACCTCTACGATTTCTTAGCTCCTTAATTTTTTTTGATAATTCTGTCTTTTTCATTATTGTCGATTTACAAATTCAAAACAAAACTAGCCTCTACTCGAAAGATAGGTTGCGTCATGCTTAAGTCATGTTTACGTCATTAGTGCAAATGTTTATTTCCGCAGCTTTGTATGCCACATTACGGACGGAACGATATGCAGTTGCAGATTGTCCCTGGTACTCGGGATCAATCCGAAAAACAGCCCGAATGGAAAGCTGCCCACCGCGAACCAATGAACCCGCATTTGCCGGGTAGCTGGTGTGAAGCCATTGAGATTATTTGTCAAAAGATTAATCAGGAACCTTTCTTCCATCACCTTGATTGTCCTTGCAATTAAAACACAACATAACTATTTGTGTGTGGAAAAAATCAATGCACTTAACAACATCTGTATAAAATGGTTTTGGCTTACACACAAGAAGAAATATCTGTATCTTCGCCCTGTCGAGAATGTAACGATGCCGGGCATAGGCTCGCATCAATTCATTCACTGTAACAATAACCGTCGAATGCATCAAAATTTTGATAGAAAATACCCGTCACTTGGTATGAAAATGCAGCTTAACTCGTTTCCATTCCAACCAAAGGTGGCGGACTAAACTTAAAAATGAACATCAGTTGTCTGACGTATAGAAAGCAACAAGAAATAAACAAGAATTATTTAAAATCCATGAACGATGAAAAAAACAGTTGTACTCTTTATCCTTTTAGTCTCTTTTTTTGCGCTCAATGCACAATCAGTTGAAATTGCCCGTAAATTGAAGAATGCTCCAACTCCCAGTGCCGGTCACGGTAAAGACCTTGGAGATTTTAAGAGCGGGACTTATACCCTCACAAGTGCAGGCCTTACTCGCCAATATACTATTGATATCCCCAAAAACTACGACAAAAATAAACCTTGTCGTTTGATTTTTACCATGCACATGATGGGGGGGCACATGCAAACAATGGTCGATCAAAACTATTATGGTCTTAAAACTTATGCCGAAAGAGATAATGTTCCTGTTATCTTCGTTGCCCCTGAGGGATACACCGACCGTTCTCCCTGGCGTGGAGCTGACGACAAAGATCATATCTTCTTTGCCGATATGCTTCAATTGTTTAAAGATAAACTGAGCATTGACACCTCCCGCATATTCTGCTGCGGCTTTAGCTTCGGGGCCATGTTTACCTACTCGTTATCATTAGAATTTCAGAAAGATCTTCGTGCTGTAGCGTGTTATGCTCCGGCCAACTGGAATATCTATCTTCCTGAAAACAAACACGAACCTCTTGCTTTTTTCAGCACAACAGGTACTGAGGATGGTCTTTGCAAGTATGTCAACTCAGATGAAAAAAAGCAGGGTGGTAAGTATTGTGTATTGACGCATATCGAAGATAATGGATTAAAACAATTGCCGGAAATACCGACAGCCACGACGCCGACTCATATCACGACAGAATTTAAAGGTCTTCCTGAGGAATATCCGGTAATGTTTGGTTCATTCGTGGGTGGTCATACCAATGAAGCTAAAGATCCCGGATCCGATGTCAACTGGATAGCAAAAGAAACATGGGATTTCTTTATGCGTTTCTAGTGTCACGTCAACTTTAATTTGAATAATTGTCAGGGATATTTACAGTTGAGAGTTTGTAAATATCCCTGACCGTTTCCAGTTAAAAAGCCAACCGTTTCTTATGGTCGCTAATTTAAGGTCATTGGTTGAAATATAGAAATTTCATTCGCGAAAAGAGCTTTATGCCGCACCCACACTGCTGAAACAACGGGTAGTACTGGCGCTTATCTACCCGGCCGGATTACACGGACTCGGTGAAATTTTGGCCGGAAACCGCAAAATTCGGTTATAATGGTTTAGCAAAATGTAGCAAAATGAGACTAATCTTGTTTTTTATAGTTTTGCATCTGGTCTAACATCGGAAATGAAATCGCACAAAGAGTAAAGTGTTTAATAATCAGCAAAATAGGAGAACCGTAATTATGTAAACAGCTTCCGGAGTGTCTCCGGTGTATCTCCGGAGTGTTTCCGGAGGAAAGTCGGAAGAAGCCTAACGAAGCGGAAAACGGAGATGAAAAGCTTCCGGTTTTCTGAGTTTATTTATCAATAAGGTAACTGTGACCGCTTTGGTATTGTTTTAAAATGACCTAACCTACCGAAACGATTGGTATAACGTGGTAACCAGGTGTTTTGTTCTTTCAGAATCATGTGCCGAAGGGAGGGTACCACAGAGTTGCACGGAGAATTTCCACAGAGGTTCACAGAGGGGAGCTAAAGGGAATGGACGGAGAAGGGGGCAACATCACCTGAATATCCATCCAAAGGGCCAAAAACAGGTAGTTGACCACCGTTTTTCTTCTGCTATCGCTCTTGAAAAGAACAAAAACCTGCAATACGTCATTGAACGGTTTAAATGCTATACTTCAAAAAATATAAAAAATCGTCGTTAAGTGCATACTTCGACAAGCTCAGCAACCCTACTTCGACAAGCTCAGTAACCGTTGCTCTGGCCCGGCGGGTATAGTTCAATCCACCAACCGGCTGACTGGGCGTTATCCCGATGCCTCGGGACTAATATCCCTATTTATTGTAGCGCGTTTTTTTAAAAATAGGTATTCACCGCGAATTCAAATTGATTAATAAAAATATCTTTGAATACAGAAATATTGTTTTGCTCATAAAAGAGTAACATCGCTTTTTTATATTCCACAGAATCAACTGTTCTGAATGAAATCGGGCAATATTTGTTGTTCATCAGAATTGCGTTACTTACAATTCTTGCAGTTCTTTTATTCCCGTCAACAAATGGTTGGATGTAAGAAATTAAGACCAGTGTCAACAGTGCTTTTTCGAAAATGTTGCTTTTACTGTTTATCAAATCACACATATTTATCAAAGATTCCCTGATTTGGAATTCATTGTCTAATGGTCGATAATTCGTTCCGGAAATACCAACTCTTCTTTTTCTGATATTCCGGTCGATTGCTAATTCTTTGATTAGAATACTATGAATGTCCTCAATTTTTGAAATCGTCAGGGGAATTAAATAATCAGGATTTTCAATTATAAAATCAATAGCTTCTTTATGGTTTAAAAGCATCGTGGCTTCTTCTTTTGTTTTCCCGGAAGCAGTTTCTTTTTCCTTCAGCAATCTTTCCGTTTCGAGCAATGAATAGGTGTTCCCTTCAATTTGTGAAGATTTCCAGCTCAAATCAATTGCGAGTCTTTCCAATTCTTTTTTGTATTCATAATCTGAAAGCTGAGCGAGATTTTTTTCATAAATTTTTTGAAGCCCTGTCAACTTATTAATCTCATTTTCCGTGAAAAGCTCTGTGTTTGGTAAGGTTTCTGTAATCAGGGATAAACTGAAATTTTCTTTAATTGTCCTTTCGTCAATCTCCTTTTTATAGTATTCTTCAAGGTCAACAGGTTTAAGTAATTTGAAAGAAGGGGAGATGATATATTTTGTCGATTTCCCTTGTCCGACTTTTGAGATTAGGTTCTCGGAAGTGAGATTTAATAAAATTCTTTTAACCGTTGCATAACTCAATGAAACGGAAATTCCTTCATGGATTTCTTTGGAAGAACATTCTTTATTTTGTAGAATAAAATTTAGGATCCCGGAATCTCTTTTGTTTTTCATTGTCAGTTTATTTGGCTCACTAAAATATTAAATACGGCTCAAATATGCAATATTTGTGAGCTGAATCTTTTTTCAAAATGAGCTACAACGGTTGATGGTATGGTGTTGTGCGGGAGTACGAAGCGACTTCCTATCAGTTTGCACCGACTTTTTTTACGAGCCACAATCGCTCGCAAACCACTGAACCCCCAAAATTTTATACCGCATGTTGAACTAAACCCACCTCCGTGGGTAGCAGGTCTAAAAGTACCCGATTCTTTCTATACTTCGAAATAATTCACTCTGAAATTTCTGACTATGAGATAGAAATCTTCGTTAAGTGAATACTTCGACATGCTTAGTAACCATACTTCGACAAGCTCAGTAACCGTACTTCGACAAGCTCAGCAACCTTAGCTCTGAACCAGGCCGGTGTAGTTCAATCCGCCAACTGGCGGACTGGGCGTTGTCCCGATGCTTCGGGGTTCATGATTTTGATTATTATAAATTTCAATTCTGTAATACTTCTTTATTATTTTTAGTCAATATCGCTTTTTTCAATAGTTTTTCAGCTTCTTCTCTAGAAATCTCTTCTAAACGAGCAAAACAAGAAATTGATCCTAATCCAACTATAACTTGATAATAATAAATTGACCCTGTTTCAAATTTTTTTTCGTCCATTATTTGATCAGAATGGTCACTTATAAAATCTAAGTTTAATGTTTTATCTTGACTTAAGGTTAGTTCATAACTACCATCAAGAAATCTTGAACCATTCATTTTGTGGTTACCTGAATCCATGTTTATATATCCAAACTCATTATTTTTCAATACACATATTGTCAACGCCAATAGGGAATGAATAAGCTCGACCTACAGCTTTCCCTGGTCTAATTACTATTATTAAAGATTTATCTTTTTTTATTAAAGAATCAGGTATGTTATTTTCTTGAGTAAAACATGAAGATAATAACCCGACAAAAAGGATTGTAATAATCAATTTTTTATTCATTTTTTTATAGTTTAAATTTTTATTTACTGGAAAAACGAACTAATCTAATTTTTATGACCGCTAACTGTCGAGGGAATGAAACGTTGGGGACCCGGTAGCTATCGGGTGCGGGCTTCGTTCCCGTCTGCCGACATCCGTCAGTCGACGGACACAAAGCCCGATTTTGGGTACTACCATTACTCTGGGACGGCTGCAAAAAAGAGGTTATGAGGCTATGCTTACTTACTACGAGAAAATTGCTCCACATCTTAATGTCACGATAGTCCTCGCGGACGCCGTATGCGTGACCCGTATCCGCCGGCTGGCGGGGAGTATGAGAGGTTTAGGGGGGAAACTCCCCTTTGCCTACTTGACTAGGCGTTCGGGTTTATTGTTTGATTATTTTCTCCACTAATTTATAGACATGTGTTCCAATATTTGTTGGATAATCTTCTTTATCGGCATCTAGGTTTTTTGCTTGTTCTATTGCAATTTGAGTTTTTGGTAAAAATACCTTAGGATTTGGTCTTTTGTTATAACCTCTTCCTTGGATATCTCCCAAAACTTTGTCTATGTGATTTTTAGAAGAACTTATTTTTTTGTTTTCTAAAATTTTCGCTATTTCTTCATCAGAAAATTCTTTTACATCTTTAAGGTGAAGTATTAACCAAATTTCAAAACAGGGGTTACTCATTGCCAAGTAGAAATTATTCTCGGCTTTACAATCTGCAACTAAGCTGTCGAAATTGTGATTGTGAATTGACTCCCAATCATCTCTATCTATAATTAACCAGAATTCATCAGTCTTTTTAAAACGAAATTCTCTTTTGGCTTCTTGAAGTAGTTTTTTAACACTGATAGGGTCAGAACCTTTATCTGATGGTCTCTTTAATGATATTATTTCTATAAGTCCACTATCATTAAAAATTTCTGAATTTCTTAAATCTTCGAAGTATTTCTTTTCGCTTACTTTTCCTTCATAAGATAAAACGAAAAGCTTTTCAGCTTCTTTAAAGCCTCCTTCTCTTATTAGTGGGATTGGTACTCTAGGCATTATTTTTATTTATTAATTGGGAGAATGGTCAAATTATTTCTATTGCCAATTTTGGGAACGCCCTTGTACCTCCCAAGCAAATAATCTTTCATTATTTCTTTATCAAACCTAACGTTGTAATCTTCTAGTGAATGTAATTTGGTAGCACCATCTTTGTCTTTGACAGCAAACCAAATTTCATCTTTTCGTAATAACTTTTGACTTAAAAGCGTAGCTTCATGACTGGCAACAATAATTTGACTTTTAACTTTTTCGCATTTGTTTAAAATAAACTCAAACAAATCTTTGACTAAGTTGGGATGAAGGCTTCTCTCAATTTCATCAATAATAAATACATTACCTCCTTTGAAAAAGTCAATGATTAAAGGAATTAAATCCATAATTCGTCTAGTTCCATCAGATTCATCTTTTAAGTCAAAGAGTTCATAAGTTCCGCCAACTACCTTATGTTTAGTTTTTAATAGTTTTGCTTCAATTTTGTTTTCAGAAGTCTTAGAAATAACATAATACTTATCATCCTGTGGATTAGAAAGAAATACATTATTTTTTTCAGACTTCTCACTTAGTAAGTCATTTATAACATCTTCTTTAATTTCCTTCGGAATCTGTGTTTTTTCAAAATCAATGTGCTTAAAGTCAATCCCATCAATACCTGTGTCAAAATAATCTAGCATCTCTGTAAATAGTTGCTGAAGGTTTGTGTCTTCAATTAGCTCGAACTTTTTTGATACATTCTTAGAACTTGGATAAATGACAGTTAAAGCATTTTGAAACCAATCAATTACATTAAATATATCCTCGAAGTTTGATACGTTATCCTTAATATTTGTATTTCTTACTTGGGTTAATAGTAATTGGTTACGTGGCGTACTTTTAGCTGTAAATTCAATGAACTGTTTTTCGTCACTCTTTTTATTCTTTTTGAAAAGGTTTTCTAAGTCATATGTTGTTGTGTTGCTCCTTTCAAATATTTTGAGTTCCGTTGTTGTGCCTAACTCATACAACCACTCATCAACTATTTCTTTAGAATTAAAAACAAATCCATAGGCATAGTTTTTTCCATTGTGTTGAATCTCATATTCAATATATGAATTCATTTTTAGGAACTTATTATCTAGTTTAAAACTCATAAAATTTATGGGCTGTTCTGTTTTGGTGCCTTTGAGGACTGTTTCGCGACCAAAATCTATTGCTCTGATTAAATTGGACTTTCCAGAAGCATTTGCACCATACAATATTGTTGTTTTTAATAAAGAAACCCCTTTAACTTTTTCAGTTTTATGGTTAGATTTTAATGTTCCTTTACCAGGTAGTAGAGAAAAGCTTTGTTTTTCTCTAAAAGATAAAAAATTCTCAATTGTAAATCGAATCAACATGATAATTAAATTATTCTTGTCAAATGTAGTGAAAAAATCACATCATCTGCAAATTTATTTTCACGCGATTTTTTTCAACCAGACGCCTAACTTGTTTATATGTATGACTGGTGTCATGTTTATTTTTTTCGATAAAAATATCTTTTTATCATAAATCATCAAAAGGCGATTGGATCAGTAACAGGCTTTTCCCTGTAGCATGGGTAACTATCCCGGTTGTTTTGCTGCTCTTATGCCCCAACTATTCCTGTATGTAACGCAAATCCCTTCCCCTGTCAATAGGCCTCTTTCTGCCCCCTTTTCACAGCTCCGCCCCCTCAGTCCCATCCGGCGGGACCGCGTCGGCACTATCCCTCCCGCGCCAAACCCTGAACCTTTCGGATTGATATTTATCGTTTAGGTTCAGTGGGTTGGGAGAGAACAATTCCAAAAGTAGAGATTAATTGTTTATTATGTATATACAGAGCCGGTTTTTGATAAATATTTTTCCGAGTGATGAGGGGGAGGTGAGGGACGATTGACGATTGACGATTAACGATTTGTCAATTGTCAATGCCTAAATAACGTTGAGTAGAAAACATAACCGGAAGGATTGGAAGAAAAATTCATCATACGGAGCCATCACGGCTGCTGGCCCATCACGCGAAGCTATAACGAACGTAGAAAGGTACAGGCGACTAAACGACTGGGAGACTAAGCGACTAAACGACTGGGAGACTAAGCGACTGTGAGACTGGGAGACTAAGCGACTGTGAGACTGGGAGACTAAGCGACTGAGCGACTAAGAGACAAAGCGGCACGGGAGATCCCTGATCTTTCCTCTTCCGTCGTACTTCCGATAAATGATCCGTTCCTGCGGAACCGGAAAGCAATGAATCCAATCGTCCGGCGGATCAACGTACAAACGCCTTGACGTAATAACGCGGAACTGCCTTAACGGATGTTCGCGCGAGACAGGCACAGGCGACGGCCTTCGACAGGCTCAGGCGACAACCTCTTCATGGTCGGGTCATCGCCGGGGTTTCTGTACTGTTTCTGTATGGTTTCTGTATTGTTCCTGTATGCTAACATAGAGAAACCATAGAGAAAGCTAAGAGAAAGGATGGGGTTACCCCGGCTTTGGCCCCGGGACGAACGGAAGGTGATTTTTTGATTTTTCGGCTTCCTTCAGGACCGGATAGAAAGGGTTACGGCAAGAAGAAGGGAATTGCAAATGGGAGTGTAAATTAAACTCTGTCTGATTTTTTGGGAGTGTAAATTAAACTCTGTCTGATTTTTTATTCCTTCAATTCAAAACT
>CAZWBR010000048.1:0-29515 GCA_964632305.1 uncultured Prolixibacteraceae bacterium | reverse complement strand
ATCAAAAAAACTGTCGTTCAGGGCTTGATCTGATGATGTTTGAACCAAAACGGATGAGATGCACTGACTCCCCCTTTGTAAAGGGGGACCAAGGGGGATTTTGGTTGTCGTGTCCTGAAATAGATTGACAAAAAAGTAGAATAAATGTCAAATAAAAACCTTTCAAGTCTCTGGATAGCTTTCCCAAAGTTCCAAACTTTGGAATAGCTAAGCGACATTTATTCCGCGAAATAAACCCTTCTCACCCGCTGCCCGACAGTAGTCAACACTTCATAGGCGATGGTACCGAGCCAATCGGCCACCTGGCTCACCGGCTGCTCCTCACCGAAGATCACGACACGGTCGCCTTCGCGGGCCTCGATATCGGTCACATCGACCATGCACATGTCCATGCAGACGGTCCCAACCACCGGCACAGCCTTACCGTTAATCACCACCTTACCATTGCCGTTGCCCAGGCGGCGACTGAAGCCGTCGGCATAACCGATGGGAAGGATAGCGATGCGCGAAGGACGGGTGATCTCGCCGCGGCGGCCATAACCGACCGTCTCGCCGGGCACCACATCGCGGATCTGCGAGATGGTGGTTTTCAGCGTGGCCACATTCCGTAACTCTTTCTGCACCTTGGGACTGACGCCGTAAAGACCGATGCCCAACCGCACCATATCGAGCTCCATCTCCGGGAACCTTTCTATACCCGAGGAATTGAGGATATGGCGGAGCACCTTATGATCGAAAGCGTCGGTGACCATCCGGCTCAGGCGGTCGAACACGCCAAACTGCTGCCGGGTAAAGGGATCGTTGGACGGATCGTCGCTCACGGCCAGGTGGGTAAAGACCGACCGCACGTACATCGTGTTCCGGCCACGGATATAAGCCGCCACCTCTTCGATCTGTTCGGGACGATCGAAGCCGAGCCGTTTCATGCCGGTATCAATCTTCAGGTGGACCGGGAAATTGCTGACGGCGTTACGGCGCAGCGCCTCGTCGAACTTGACCAGCAACGCGTAACGGTAGATATTGGGTTCGAGACGGTTCTCGATCATCGCGTCGAAGCTGTGTTCCTCGGGGTTCATCACGATGATGGGCACCTCGATACCGTTGTTCCGAAGCTCGACCCCCTCGTCGGCAATAGCCACAGCCAGGTAATCGATGCGGCGGAACTGAAGGGTCCGGGCCACCTCCACCGAGCCGGTGCCGTAGGAGAAGGCCTTCACCATCGCCATCATCTTCGTCTCGGGCTTTAGCTTGCTCCGGTAATAGTTGAGGTTATGAACCATCGCGCTCAGATCGATCTCCATCACCGTCTGGTGAGCTTTCTCCTGTAGCAGCGACGAGATACGGTCGAAGCGGAAGGCGCGGGCCCCCTTCAGCAGGATCACCTCGTTGTGGTAGTCGAACTCTTTAAAGTGAAGGAAAAATTCCTCGGACGAGGGATAGAACTGTTTCTCCTTCGCGGTGAACAGCTCGCTGTGGCGCATGATCTCCCCGCCAATCCCGATGATCCGGTCGATATTCCGTAACCGGATATAGTCGGCCACCTCGCGGTAGAGCTCCCCGGGGGCTTTGCCCGACTGGAGGATATCGGATATGATGATGGTGCTGCGCTGCTTGGATTGATCGCTTTGCTGGTGCAGAAAATCGAGCGCGTTGACCAGTGAGGCCGTATCGGAGTTGTAGGTATCGTCGATGATGGCGCAGCCGTTGATCCCCTTGCGGATCTCGAGCCGCATCGCCACGGCGGTCAGCTTCAGAAAACGCTCACTGTAATTAGCCGGCAGAAAACCGGTAGCCAGCAGGTAAGCCCAACAGTGAACCGCATTCTCTATATGGGCATCGTCGGTAAAGGGAACGGTGACCGACAGGGTTTCTTTTTGGAAGACCGCTTCAATCGTGGTGGACTCGTTGATCCTCTTTTTCGAAACGATATAAAGATCGGCTTGCCGATCGCGTTCGGACCAACGGAATATTTTCGGATCCCGATCGAACTTCGTTCGGGCCACCTCCCGGTCGAGCAGATCAAAATCCTTGCAATAGACGATCAGCCGGCTATGCACAAAGAGTTTCACCTTTTCGCGGACCAGTTCTTCCACGGAAGTGAAGTTTTCGAGATGGGCGTTGCCCAGGTGGGTAAAGATCACCTGGTCGGGTAGCAATATCTTTTCCAGTCGTTCCATCTCGCCCGGCTTCGAGATACCGGCCTCGAAGAGAGCCAGATCGGCTTCCTCGTCCATCAGCCAGACCGAGAGCGGATTACCAATCTGCGAGTTATAACTTCGGGGACTCCGTACCAGGGTCATCTCGCCGGCCAGCAGCTCGGACAGCCACTCCTTCACGATCGTCTTGCCGTTACTGCCGGTGATCGCAACCACCGGGTAATGAAACCTGCGGCGGTGAAAAGCGGCGAGGGTCTGAAGCGCCTCAAGCGTGTCGTTCACCACGATAAACGAGCAACCGTCCGGCAGCGACCGATCATCGGGCAGTTGTTCAACGATGAAGGCTGAGACCTCTTTCGCGGCGGCGTCGGCGATAAAACGGTGACCGTCGCTGCGTTCGCTGCGAAGGGCGAAGAAGAGGGTCTCCTTCCCGGAGAGGATGGTACGGCTATCAAAGGAGAGAAAGCGGATCGTGAGATCGGGCTGATCGGCCCCCGACAGGTTACCATTCACCACTTTGGCAATCTCCTTCAAGGTATAGGAAGTCATGATTTCTGATTTTTTTGGTTGAAACACTCGCGGCAGAGCGGTTCGTAGCTCTCCTTCTCGCCGAGCAGCACCAGCTTTTCGGCATCGCTGAGCCGGTGACTGTACTGGGCAATATGGCCGCATCGCATGCAGACGGCATGGACTTTAGTGACATACTCGGCACAGGCCATCAGTCCCGGCATCGGGCCAAAGGGCTGACCGCGAAAATCCATATCGAGGCCGGCCACGATAACCCGGATCCCCATATCGGCCAGTTTATTGCACACCTCTATCAGGCCGTTGTCGAAAAACTGTGCCTCGTCGATTCCCACCACATCGACATTGCCGGAAAGGAGAAGGATAGTTGAGGAGTTATCGACGGCGGTGGAGGTGATGGCCCGTTCGTCGTGCGACACCACGTCGGTAGTAGAGTAACGGATATCGAGGGCGGGCTTAAAGATCTCAACCCGCTGCCGGGCTATCTCGGCCCGCCGCAGGCGACGGATCAGTTCTTCGGTTTTCCCGGAGAACATCGATCCGGCAATCACTTCGATCCAGCCGCGTTTGCGGCCACTGTTCAGATTACTTTCGATAAACATAGAACAAAAATACGAAACGTAATTTTATTTAGTTCATTAAAGAGGAAAGAGTTTTTTCTCGAAAGTATCAAGTATCATGTCGCAAGTATCAAGACTTGATACTTGACTTCAGACCGAAGTTATTAAATATGAGACGTTAGACTTAAGACATCAGACCTGCCTTAGCTTTTCCAAAGTTCCAAACTTTGGAAAAGCTTCATTATCCGGTGCCCTCCTGCCCTTCCCCGGACCAGGGCCGGGGTTGAACCATCCTTTTTCTTAGGTTTCCGTATGGTTTCTCTATGATAGCATACAGGAACCTTGGAGGAACCATACAGGAACCATACAGATACCCCGGCGATGACCCGACCCGGAACAGGGGTGAGCCGATCCCTATCGTAACGTTCTTTCCAAAACAGCCATCCCAAAAAAATCATTAAAAAAACACTGCTTTATATACGTAATAAACAATAAATATTTACTTTTGGGCGTATTCATTCCCCAAACGACTGAACTGAAACAATCTATGCACTTGTGACAGGTTTTAAGGGCGGGCGAGGAAAGAATTTCGCCGGCCATGGTTTTCGTTTTATGGGACCGAGGAGGCGGAGCCGTAAAATGAATTTAAAAAATGAGCGGAGAATAGACATGGAAAAACATATAGTGCCACAATTAGGATTTCATTTTTTTATATGAGTATATTTCACTTCCTGTAAACTAATTGTTTACACAAATATATATACCGTTCTAAAATGAAACGATATATGGACAGATATAATAAAGATATTCGTATGACTTATGTATAGCGATAAGTTAGACGTAAGTCAAAATACACAGCAAGAAACAACCAAATGAAATGACTGATATAACCGAATATTTTGATGACAACTATTTAAAAGAGCTCTTTAGGAAAAAACTAGTAGATTCCAAAGCAAAAGGAATTGATAAAAAGAACTCATTACACTTTGAAAAAAACATTGATTCGGAAATCTCAATCATTACTAGAAAAGTTTGTAATGGTACTTACAATTTCAGCCCATTTCTAGAAATATTAAAACTAAAGGGCCGTAATAAAACGCCACGGGTAATCTCTATTCCTACAATTAGGGACAGAGTTGTATTACTAACAATAAAAGAGATACTGCATAAAGTATTTGCTGATTCTGTAAATAGGAAACTTCCCAACAGCTATATACGAGACATTAAAAAATTTATTGAAAATTCAACTGGAAATGAATATTTTATAAAACTAGATATTGAAAAATTTTATGATAATATTGATAGAGATATATTAATCCAGAAACTAAGAGATAGAAATTTAAACTCGGAGTTGATTGATTTAATCGAAAAAGCTATTAAAACACCTACTGTTCCTATTCATATTAGTAAAGAATCATACAAGGATTTTGCAACAACAACAGGGGTTCCACAGGGCTTATCCATTTCAAATATCTTAGCACAGATATACTTATATGAAGTGGACAAGGTTATTGATAAAAGAAAATACTTTTATAGAAGGTATGTTGATGACATCATTGTACTTAATCATGAGGAAATTTCTAAATATAGATATCAGAATATTGAAAAAGCCCTTAATCAGATTAAGTTGAAACTAAATCATGATAAAACCGAACAAGGCTATTTAAATAAAGAATTTATTTTTCTTAGTTACAAAATATCCAATGATAAAATTTCGATTGCAGATAAAAATGTTGAATTATTCATTCGAAGGATTGCAGGTAAAATAACATGGTTCAAAAATGGAATTAAAAATGAAACAAGTAGACCTCTATGGCTTCAGAATGAAGACAGGTTTAAGGAAGTTTTCATTGAAGAGTTAAATGAAACAATAACAGGAATAATCTCAACTTCAAAAAATTACGGATGGTTGTTTTATTTTTCCGAAATGACAGATGAGAAGTTGCTTCACCGTATAGATAAAATAATTTCTATACTTTTTAATTCAATAGAACAATTTAATCATGAAAGACCTCTGAACTTAAAGAAAATTTCCAGGGCATATAAAGTTATTAAGTATCAGAAAAATAAAAATTATATAGCAAACTTTGACAAATATGACACAGTAAGAAGGAAAAGGAAATATTTGATTTTTAGAGGAAAGATTGACCCTGAAACTTCTTACTCAAATACTGAGATTGAAAAACTTTTTGAAAGGTTTAGAAAAAAGCAAATTGAAACAGTAGAAAATGATATAGGATACAATTATAATTAAAAACTCAGGGGCTACTTCCCGCAAGGGGACTTGCATTGCAAGTATCTGTAAAATAACCGCTTTTATGCGTTTGAATTTCCGAAAGGAAAATTTGCACTTATGTTATATCAAGTAGCCCCTTTTTTTTTAAAACTATGAATGAAGAAATAAATAGATGGTATAAGAAACTTTGGGAAACCAAAGGTTCAAGGTTTGTAGCTGCAAGAAGACTTGAACTACATGACAAATTTTCAACAATTACAGTCAACCTGATTTCAGTTTACATTATATCATTAAACCTTCTAGTGATAATTCCTGAACATAACAGGACTTTAATTTCCAGCAATGCAATTATAACCTATTCAACGATTTGTTTATCAATCCTTTTACTAGTAGTTTCCTTAATAATCGCTTCAAGAAATTACAAAATGAGAGCTGATAAACATCATGAGTGTGGTAGAAGGATTGATGAAATTTATGATAAAGTGTGCATATGGAAAAATACTTCAGTTACTCCTAGTCAATTTGAATTATCTAAGGTGAGTGAAGATTATTTAAAGATTTTAGACAAATATGAGAACCATACTCATCTTGACTATTTAACATTTAAAGCAGACATGGTTGATCAATATAAAGAAATAAAGAATCCTAAACAATTTTGGATTAAGATTAAATTTCGGTTTTATGCTCAGACAATTGGATTGTATATTATTGCAATACTTTCACCGTTGATACTTTTTATAATATAAGTCCAGTGCCTAAAAAATCGGAATATAAGAGGTGTGCAACGCCCAGCGATTATTTCCGCCAACCAGTGGCTACAGCTCTTGCCGAAGTAACCGGGGGCGGTTTCCCGAAACAGATTTCAGACAGGCGATCAAGACGACGGGCAGCAAGGGAAAGTACCAATAATAAAAAATAAACCAACCAGAGGGCCGAAGGTCAGTCTGCGGTAACCAATCGTTGGGATCACTAAAAAATGGGATGTACCTTTATTATCAGATCAAACGATCGGGTTTGTGCCAGTCATTTTTGTTTGTACGATTAACTGCCAATCCACGGAATAAAAATATCATACAATGACAAAGGGAAAGAAAATTATTGTCGAAGGAAACGAAATAACAGTTATTTCGGAAAGCGATACCGACTTTATCAGTTTAACGGATATGACAGCCGGACTTCAGGAAGGCAGCAGCCTGATTGGCAAATGGATTACCAATAAAAATACCTTGGAATATTTAGGCACCTGGGAGAAGATCAATAATCCAGGATTTAATTACCCCGAATTCGGGGTAATTGAACAGGAGGCAGGGGTTAACCGGTTTATTATGTCGGTAGGGCAATGGGTTACCCGGACACAGTCCATCGGGATGTTGGTAAAAGCCGGAAGATATGGAGGCACCTATGCCCATAAAGATATCGCCTTTCATTTTGCCATGTGGCTAAGTCCTGAATTTCAAATCTACCTGATAAAAGAATTCCAACGACTCAAAGAGGATGAAAATGACCGCTTAAAGCTTGAATGGAGTTTTCAACGGATGTTGACTAAGGTTAATTATCGCATTCACACCGATGCCATCAAGGAAAATATTATCCCTAAACTTTTAACGAGGGAAGAAATATCCATTATTTACGCCAACGAAGCGGATATCTTAAATATGGCTTTATTTGGAAAAACCGCACGTCAATGGCGGGAGGAGAATCCGGGAACCGAAGGGAACATCCGCGACCAGGCCACCCTTGAGCAGTTGGTCGTACTCTCGAACATGGAAAGCATTAATGCGGTAATGATTCATCAGGGACTGGAACAAACCGAACGGCTATTGCAATTAAACAACATTGCCATTACCCAGATGAAATCATTGGTTGACAACAGAAACATAAACCGTTTGTCTCCGGGCTCCGCCAAACGATAAAAATACAATCATTTGGAGAATGCCCACCTTCAGCAATGAAAGCAGTATTTTACTTTCAAAGTATCGATAAAATATTCGGTGAACTTTGAGAGGATTATCATAAGGGATAAATGCTATTTGGGATTAACCGCCTGAAGTAGCGCTAAAGGAGACCGGCCAGCCGGATTTGAACTTTCGCTGTAAATAACCTTCTAAACGTTTTATATCCCCTACCAATGGTCCCAATTGTCGGTACTTCACTTCCCTTGACCCGAAATAATTTGTACCTTTGAAGAAAACCGCAGGAATAGTATGACAACGATCGAATTAAAGAAACTATTGATTCACAGGATTACCGAGATAAATGATGTTTCCTTTCTCAAGGCGATAAAAACTATTCTTGATGCCAAAACCGACACGGAGGTGCTCGCGCTGACACCGGAGCAAAGAATGGAAATCATGGCGTCGAAAAAGGAAATAGAGCAAGGGCTATATAGTAACCAGGAGAGTCTGAATAAAGATGTTGCCAAATGGGCAAGCGAAAAATAATCTGGTCAAACAAGGCGAAGCTAAGGCTCTTTGAAATAATGGAGTATTTCGCTCAACGAAATAAAAGCAAGAGCTACTCCGTCAAACTTTACCAAAGATTTCAAAAAGAATTATCCCTCCTTGTAAAGCAGCCCGAAATAGGGATTAAGACAGAAATTGAATCGGTGCGGGGACTGATTGTTGAGGATTATATCCTTTTCTATGAATTCGATAACGAAAGAATATTTGTTCATTCCCTTTGGGATTGTAAACAAAACCCGGATGATCTGAGAATTAAATAGCATCTATTGTCAATCGGGAAGGCTCCCTACTCCCGAAGTAACCGGGAACGGTTTCCCGAAACAGGTTCGGATAAGAGAATCAAGACAAAGGGCAACAGGAGAAAGTCCCAATAAAAAAATAAACCGACCAGAGGGCCGAAGGTCGGAGGCAACCAAGAGTTGGAATCCCGATATTGCAGTACTACCTTAAAAACCGAATCCCGAAACGCAGGAGTTACAAACATTTTAGCCCACTTCAATCCGCCGGCTGGCAAAATAACCAGACAGCAGATCACCAGCAATCCTTTACTGGTTTCCGATGATCAATGGCCTAATTACAAATGCTCATGCAATAGAAAAACAATCAAAAGGATTTGGATTTAGTTGTCCGATTAGGTAACTTTGTGGTGCAATTTCAGAATTAAACTGAAATGGATGAGTTTAAAAGAACGATTAGCGTCTATAAAAATCACTTTTGGGATTTTTATAATGCACAACCGAAAAAAGTTCAGGATAGGTTGGACTGGACAATTGGATTGGTTCGTTCATTAAGGATTGTACCGAAAGTCTATTTCGACCATTTAACCGGATCAGACGGTATTTGGGAGATAAGGACTCAAGTTGGAAGTAATATTTTCAGGGTGTTTTGTTGTTTTGACGAAGGTAATCTGGTGATTCTTCTGAGTGGATTTCAGAAAAAGAGCCAAAAGACCCCTCAAAAAGAGATTGAAAAAGCTGAAAGATTAAAAAAGGAATACTTCGATGGAAAAATTAAATAATAATCTGACTTCATGGGATGACCATCTTGATAATAAGTATGGTAAACCTGGCACGGCAACCCGTGAAAAGTATGAGCAGGAGTTCGAAGCTTTTAAAATCGGAGTACTGATTCAGGAAGCCAGGAAGAAACAGAACATGACTCAGGAACAGCTTGCAGAAAAAGTCGGGACGACAAAAAATTATATTTCCCGCATTGAGAACAATGCAAGTGATATTCGATTATCAACATTGATGCGGATTATCAATGAAGGATTAGGCGGGCACTTGAAACTGTCAGTAGAGATATAAACGACACTAGTGTCAACCGGACTGGTTGACACCAGGATAGAAACCTTTAGAAAAACCTCTCCCAACAGCCGCCGGTCGGCAGCTACGGCTCTTCCCGAAGTAACCGGGAACGGTTTCCCGAAACAGGACCAAGGCTGGCAATCAAGCCAAAAAAACAGGAGAAAGTTAGCAGAGTGACCGCGTGACTTGTTTCCGGCAACGACAGTCGCCCGGTCACTTTTTATAAAAAAAGCGGCCATCCGGGGCTAAGAAAATTTACTCTACGGGTAAACCCTGTTGAGATAAACTATAATTCAATGCGCGATATTTTTCCCCAAATTTATTTCCTTTCGTCGCTTAACCGCATTAATTTGTATTTTTACCTGAAGAAATCAACGGATCAAAGATAATTAGAATGGAAACTAAAGTGTTGCTCAGGCTGATCAGGGACGATCTCAAACTTTTGGATGGAACAGTGGCTTCGCTCATCAGCGATGGTCAACCGGAACAGGAAGAGGTGGAGGTGGCACTGATCAGGGCACAAGGGATTGTGACCGAATTTGAGATGTTGTCGAAAAACTTAGCGGCATCGCCCAAGGATCAGGAGCGACCCGCCGAGGCTATTGAAGCAAAAGCTGCGGCTCCGGTTGTTGCCAAGGCAGAGGTGATTGTAAAGGAAGATGCCGATTTGATTGATTTGGTTGAAGAACCGCCGATGGCTGCTGAAGAGGTAGAAACGCCCGCAAAAAAAGAGCCGGCACCTCAACCAGTCGTGGTTGATACGTTTGCGACCGCACCTGCACCAGTTAAGGTGAAGACGGAGACTAAAGATGTGAAGCATGAGCCGGTTATTTCTGAAGAGATGGCCATTACCCGTAAGGGAAAAGCATCTCCAGGAACGAATCTATCGGAAGATCATCCGAGAACGCTGGGCGAGGCGATTGGCGATGCCCATCAGTTGGTCCATGACCTGCTTGTCCCGGAACAGGAAGAACATCTGTTTGAAGGGAAGCCGTTGATGAGCATCCGTGAGGGGATCGGACTGAACGATCGTTTCCTTTTTATCCGTGAACTCTTCGCAGGCGACAGTGTCCATTACAACGAGACACTGGATCAGTTGGATAGTTTTCCCTCGATAAAAGAGGCGGTTGAATTCATGAAGGTTAACTTCAAATGGAGCAAGAGCGAGGCCGGAGAGAAATTCCTCCATCTGGTTAAACGACGTTATTCCAATTAAATGAAAGGTAAACTATATATTGTCCCCACCCCCATAGGTAACCTGGAGGACATCACACTAAGGGCGTTAAGAATATTGAAAGAGGTAAACCTGGTCCTGGCTGAAGATACCCGGACCTCGTCCAATCTTTTCCGTCATTACGAGATCGCCACCAAGCTGGTATCGCACCATAAGTTCAACGAGCATAAAACGGTGTCGGCCATCGCCAACCAGATCCTTGAAGGGGGAAATATTGCCCTGATCTCTGATGCGGGAACCCCCTCGATCTCCGATCCCGGGTTCCTGTTAACCAGGACCTGCCTGGAGAAGGGGATCGAAGTGGAATGTTTGCCAGGGGCGACAGCTTTTGTCCCGGCGCTGGTCAACTCGGGTTTCCCGAGCGACAAGTTTTGCTTTGAAGGATTTCTCCCGCAAAAAAAGGGGCGCCAGAAGCGGCTGACCGAGTTGGCCACTGAGAAACGGACCTTAATCTTTTACGAGTCGCCCTTCCGGCTGATCAAGACGCTGGAACAGTTTGGCGAGTTCTTTGGACCGCAACGAATGGTCTCGGTCTCACGGGAGCTGAGCAAGCTTCATGAGGAAAACTTTAGAGGGACGGTGGCCGAGGTGCTGGAGCACTTTAAATCGAAGACCGTAAAAGGAGAGATCGTGATCGTGGTGGAAGGATACAACTCCCCCGGGAAGACAGAAGAACCGGAAGAGGAGGATGAGTAAGGATGGAATAGCAAAGAAGTTCAACCCCTTCGGGGCTGCCATTTACCATAGCGTTCTATCCGTGGGTTACACCCACGGTTATTGAGATTAAGCTCTTGCAGAGCTTTAAAGACCGATAAAAAGGACCTTTTTTTCAAAAACAAAACCCGTAAAGGGATTAATTGGAATAACTATTAAGTGGTATATTTCACAAAGAATAATCCCTGAAAGGGGTGAATTTGAATAACCGTGGGTGATAACCCACGGTAGATAGATCCAATAATACCTCAGCCCCGAAGGGGTTGAACCAATTTCTGAAAGCTTTCGATTGGACAATCGATTCAACTATTACTGTAAGAATTATGCGATACACCCATCTTTTCTTCGATCTGGACAATACGCTTTGGGATTTTAATTCCAACTCGTATGATGCCTTGCACATTGCCCTTGGAAAGATGGGTTTACTACCGATCATCGGGGATTACGACCGGTTTTTTGCCATCTATCACGAAGTGAATGACCGCCTTTGGGCCGATTACCGGGAAGGGAAAATCACGAAAGCCATTTTGAGAGTCCTGCGTTTCGAGGAGTCGCTGCAAAAAAACGGCACCCCGATGGATGGTCTCGGGGAGAGACTGAATGATACATACCTGGCAGAGATGCCTTTAAAGACAAAACTTGTCGATGGCGCTCTTAAAGTTCTTGATTATCTAAACCGCCGATACGAAATGGCCATTATCACCAATGGTTTCAGGGAAGTGCAGTATGATAAGATCGAATTTTCGGGGTTAGGGCCTTATTTCAAAAAGGTGTTTATCTCGGAGGAGGTCGGGGCACAGAAGCCGCGCAGGGAAATTTTTGAGTATTCCCTCAAATCGATGAACGCCCGTAAAAAATCGACCCTGATGATCGGCGATTCCTGGGAAGCAGACATTATAGGGGCGATGAATTTCGGCATTGACCAGGTGTATTTCAATCCCAAAATTGAGGACAAAGAATGGATTGGCCGATTTTTTTCGGCCAGGGGCCGTGATTTGAACTCTATTTTAGCTACCCCCCCCACCTTTTCAGAGAGCAATTTTCAGAATTCAACAAAAAGTCGGCACAGCACCGTCATCATCTCCGATTTACATCAATTAATTGATATCTTATAATTAATTTTTATTCATTCTACATAACTTTTTCCGACCGTCTTACCACTGTTACTACTATTCAGATATCTAATTAAATAGATAACCCGTCCAATTTATTGATCTTTAAAAACATGATAAATGTCAGTTAATAAAATGTTAACGTAATCTCACGTTTTTTTTAAGCTGTTGTGAAATATTTTTCTTTAAATAAATTTGCATTGGACAACAATTTTTAACAAATTTGTTATTTGTGTTGATAGTTTATTAAAAACTTGCTTCTATCTCTTAAGACCTGTCATTAAGAATCGGGGGGATTGGCCATGTTGCAGGATGCTGAGAACATTGAAAAAAGTTTATTCTGGATACTTTAAATACTAATTTGTTGAATTAATCTCTATTTATTTTTGTTAAACATTAAAATTTAGTCTATGAAGAAAATTTCGCTGTTACTTGCTTTTCTGGCTTTCATAGGAATGCAAGTAGTATTTGCACAGACCAGGGAACTCTCCGGTGTTGTGACTTCCAGCGAGGACGGCAGTACCATTCCAGGCGCTTCCGTTGTTGTGAAGGGCACGACTTTGGGGACTGTAACTGACATGGAAGGGGCGTTTTCGTTAAAAGTTCCGGAAAATGCTCAAACGCTGTCGATTTCGTTTGTAGGAATGGTGACTTCTGAGGTACCAATCACTTCAGCCAGAAGCTACAAAATTGTGATGAAATCGGAAAGTATTTCGGTAAACGAGGTTGTGGTAACAGCCATGGGGATTAAACGAGAGGCCAAGACTCTGGGTTATGCCTATCAGGATGTTAATTCGGAAGAATTAATGAAAACCGGATCCTCGGATCTTTCTAAAGCCCTTCAGGGTAAAGTTGCAGGTGTCGATATAAAGATGTCGAGCGGGATGCCCGGAGCCTCATCACAAATTGTGATTCGTGGTTCGCGATCTTTTACCGGCAATAACACTCCGCTTTATATTATTGATGGGATGCCAGTTGCAAGTACGGCCTCTTATAGCACCGGAGACGGTGTAACAGGCGCCGATATCTCCAACCGGGCACTGGATATTAACCCGAGTGATATCGAAAGCATCAACGTATTAAAAGGACAGGCTGCTGCCGCTCTTTACGGGCTTAGAGCTTCCAATGGGGTAGTTATTATTACCACCAAAAGCGGTAAAGGAGTCAAGAAAGGGGCTCCGGTAGTTAGCTTAACCCAAACGACCAGTTTCGAACAGGTATCCCGTACACCGGACTACCAAACCACCTGGGCACAAGGTTCAAAAGGCGTTTACGATAATTATACCAACTCGTCCTCGTCGTGGGGTCCTAAGATCACCGATTTGCCGAATGATGCCTCTTATGGCGGAAACAACCAGGGACATCCCGGAATGTATAAAGTGCCTCAGCTTGAAAAAGCAGGATTGGATCCATGGGTAAAACCTCAGGTCTATAACAACTGGGATGACTATTACAGAACCGGCCTCACCTCCACTTCCGGCTTAAATGTGAGCCAAAACGATGATAAAGGGAGTTTCTCTCTTGGTTTAGGCTATACCGATCAGACCGGTATTGCACTGAATACTGGAATGGAAAGATGGAATGCCAAGGCAGCTGCCGAACGCATCCTGAATGACAATTTCACCGTTGGGTTCAACGGCAATTTTGCTAAAACATCTCTGGATAAATTGAGCGGTGCCAACGACGGATCTTTGGCCGGTGTATTGGCTGCCCCTAGCAGCTATAATCTGAAGGGAATTCCTTATCACATTCCAGGAGATCCATATACTCAGAACTATTACCGCACTTTGACTTTCGATAACCCTTATTGGATTCAGCAAAACAACACCTTTAACGAAGAGACCAACCGTTTCTTCGGAAATGGCTATATTGAATTTAATACTGCCTTTACAGAAGATATGAAGTTAACTGTCAAATATCAATTGGGAGTTGACACCTATACCACTCATTTCCAGGACATCTTTGGCTATGGAAGTAAAGGTAAAACGGGCGAGATCAAAAACTACGGGGTAACAGATATTACCTATAACTCCCTGTTGACAGCCAATTACGACTGGAAAATAAGCAGCGATCTTCAACTGAATGTGATATTAGGTAATGAACTTGATCATAATCGCACCAAGACCTACGAGCAGTACGGACAGGAATTTAATTTCGGTGGCTGGAATCATATTAACAATGCCAATACGGTAACTGCATCAGAAGCACAGAATCAGAACAGGACGGTAGGTTTCTTTAGCAGTTTGTCGTTATCTTGGAAAGAGATGCTTTTCCTGAATGCAACCGGACGTAACGACATTGCCTCCTCAATGCCCCGCGGCAACAGGTCATTCTTCTATCCCAGCGTTTCATTGGGTTTTATTGCCTCAGAACTGGAATTCATGAAACAGATTGACTGGCTGAGTTTCGCCAAGATCAGAGGATCCTATGCCGAAGTTGGTCAGGCAGGTACCTACCTGGAAAATTATTTCACGAAACCCAATTATGGCGGTGGTTTCTGGTCCGGAGAACCCATCTCTTACCCAATTGAAGGAGTCAACGCTTACATTCCGAACAATGTATTGTATGACCCTGCCCTGAAACCGCAGAATACAAAATCGTATGAATTCGGGGTTAACCTGAAGATGTTTAAAAACCGCTTCGGTATCGATTATACCTACTCACGTCAGAATGTCGAAGACCAGATCTTCCAGGTACCGCTTGCCGGATCTACCGGAGCCTCCAGCCTGATGATGAACGGCGGACGCGTTCATACCAATAGTCATGAAGTGGTTCTTTATTTAACTCCAATCTCAACCAGAAATTTCACCTGGGACCTCAATGTCAACTACTCGAAGATTGATAACATGGTCGATGAATTAGCTCCCGGTGTTGAAAGCATCTTCCTCGGCGGATTTACTACTCCTCAGGTAAGAGCTGGTATCGGCGATACCTATCCGGTTATCTATGGTGCCCAGTACAAGAAAAATGACAAAGGCCAGATTTTGGTCAACGAAAACCCGAATGACGCTGATTACGGGATGCCGATGGCCGGAGAACCCGGAGTATTAGGCGCAGTATCTCCTGATTTCATTCTCGGAGGTTCGTCAACATTCTCGTATAAAGATCTATCACTTAGCGCTGTCTTTGAATGGAAAAACGGAGGACATATGTATTCCGGTTCAAACGGCTTATTAGACTCGTACGGTATGTCAGCTCGTACCGAAGATCGTGAATCGACCTTCATCTATCAGGGATTTAAGGCTGATGGCTCGCCTAACGACATCGTGCGCGGTGGTGCCGGCGACCCCCAAGCTTATCAAACCCTCTTCTCCGATGTCCTGGGAGGTATTGATGAATACTATATTCACGGGAACTCTTTCGTTAAACTGCGGGAAATATCGTTGAAATATTCTATTCCGAAAAAAATCATTCCGAAAGTAAATGTTTCGGTATCCACCTTTGCAAGAAATATCCTGCTCTGGACAGAACTTGACAATTTTGACCCTGAAAGTTCACAAGGGAATAACAACATCGCAGGGGGCTTCGAGCGCTTCACCTTACCGCAGGCAACCAGTTACGGATTTGGAATTGATGTGAAATTCTAATAAAATAGCAGTAGATTATGAAAAAATATATTAATAAATTAATATTTGTATGTTGTGCTGTGGTAGTTGCTTCCTGCTCGGAAGATACCATGGATGAAATCAACAAAAACGTCAACGATCCGACAGATGTTTCTTCCAGCCTGATCATCTCAGATGTCATGACCAGTACAGCATTCAGTGTCACCGGCAGCGATCTTGCCTTTTACGCCTCCTGTTATGTGGAACACAATGTCGGGATCTTCAATCAATTGTATGATGCTGAGATCAGGATCAACGAGCCCATCAGCAGTACTACCTACAACAACTCCTGGAACTCCGTCTATCAGACCCTGTTGAATCTGAAGACCATTATCGGCAAATGCTCTGAAGGCGGATCTGAAGAAGGGAATTACCGTATGTTGGGTATTGCCCAGGCTTTGACGGCCTATAATCTGGCCATTCTGACCGATGTGATGGGTGATGTGCCGTGGACGGAAGCCCTCCAGCCCGGAGTTATCTTCACCCCGAAACTGGATAAACAAAAGGACATCTACACAGAGATCTTCAAGTTACTGGATGAGGCAACTACAAACCTTGCCAAGGAGACCACCTTCACATTGTTGGGAAAACAAGATTTTATCTATGGTGGTGATGCAGCCAGTGTAGCCAAGTGGATTAAATTCGCCAATGGTTTGAAAGCACGCTATACGATGAGAATGTCGAAAGTGGCCCCCGATTACGATAAAGTAATCTCCTATGCAAACGCCTCCTTTACCAGCGCTGCCGAGCAGTGCCAGTACAACTACAACGGCAATACAACCAAGAGCCCGTTCCAGCAATTCTTTTTGGACCGCAACTATTTTGGCGCCAGCACCAGCTTACACAATAAATTGATTGCTCGCGAAGACCCTCGCGATACTATATTCTTTAAGCCGTTCGCTGAGGAAGGAGATCTTGTTTTTGCTCCGAATGGAACTCCGACAGAAACTCAGGGACACTATGGAATTTCAGCCCTCAGCTCTTTGACAGCTCCTACTTATCTGTTGAGCTATCACGAAATTGAATTCCTGAAAGCAGAGGCTTACGCCCGCAAGAACGACCTGGACAACGCCAAGGTTGCCTTGAAGAATGGAATTATCGCCGCCTGCGTGAAAGAAAATGTAGGAGTTAAAGCCGCAGATGCTGCCGCCTATTACGAAGATGAGATCGCACCCCGTTTGACGTCTCAGGCAGCAACGCTGAAAGAGATTATGGTTCAGAAGTACATCGCCTTCTTTGAAGAGGAGTCGATCGAGGCTTATAATGATATCCGCCGTTTGAAAGCCATGGGTGAAAATCTCATTCAACTGGATAATCCATTAAACAACAACAAATTCCCATTACGTTTTACCTACGGATCGGAAGATGTTACCACAAATGAAAATGTGCGCAGCGCTTATGGCGACGGAAGTTATGTATATACTGAGAACGTATGGTGGGCCGGTGGCACTCGTTAATCAATTAAATATTTACTAGTTATGAAACAGATAAATATAATAACTTTTTTCTTTGCACTTGCCTTATTATTCGGGGGATGTGAAGATACGAACGAAACCTTAGTAGGTTTGCGGGGAATAGCCGTTGCGCCTGTTATTTCACAAATAACTCCGGCATCTCCTGTCTTCTCTGATTTGAAAGAAAGCAGCTTTGTAAATTTCACTGTTGACTTAATGGAAGGGGATGTTGTTGACGATGCGGAAATTCAAGTCGTTTATGAAGGGAAAACCGGGGTCATTGGTAAAATTCAATCCTTCCCGGCCACCATTAAAATAACCGCCCCGGAAATATTGGCAGCACTGAAAATTTCTGAAAGCGACGTAAGTCTTGGAACTTCATTTTATATCTATGTTATTACCACTTCTCAAGAGATTTCAACCCGCTCTCTCGCTTATGTCCAGATCAAACTTCCTTGCGCATATGACCCAAGCCTATCGAATGGCTCATATGCTGTTATCAGTACCTGGTATGCAACTGTTGTAGGTAAGATTTCGATTGCTATCGATGAAACAGACCCATACATTGTATATGTTTCAGGATTAGAAGTTACCGGTGGAGAAGGATTGGTTGAAGATAATGGACCTCTGAAAATGGTTATTGATCCAGCCACTTTTAATGTAACAGTTGAAAATCAAATTATTTCATCAGATGCATGGGGCTCTGGCCCAATATACTATGAAGGTACTGGCTCATTTAACTCTTGTGAAGGAAGTTATAACATGGCTTTTACCATTTCGATTCCTGATGCAAATTATAGCACTACAGCTGTTTTTACCATGATCAGAGAATAAAAAGTATATGAATTTTGACTAATCCTATAGTTGCAGGATTAGATAAAAATGAATAACAGTGAAGGACGCAATCTAATTTGATTGCGTCCTTCTTTTTATCGAGATATTTAATAAGTTCCAGACGAGAACCATAATTCTTGGTAACCTAAACAACCTATTTTCCCAAAAAGAAATCAGACAGAAAATGGTGAACATCTTTAGTGTTTATGGAATAGCAACTTACTCACCAAGAATTGGACTGGCTGTGATAAACATTCAATTCCTTCAGAGTATTATGTACCACCGTCGACATATTTGTTTTCTAAGCAAATCTCCTTAAAGTTAGGAGCTGCCAGCAGTAAAATGGTATAATCATAAGTCTATGGCACTTCAAACGATACCACCATTTTAATCGTGAAAGGAGGCACCGGCCCGTTGCGAATGCGTGGATCGTCAAAACGACTGAACGAAGATTCGTTTTGACAAGATTTTTGCTTCCTTTTCATTGTTATTCGAGATTACCGTTGATGAAGGTTCCTTTGGGAAAAATAACTTCACATTTACAAAAAATTAATCGTTGTTAACGATTGCATTAAAAGCCGTCCAGATCAAACTGGACGGCTTTTTTTTTTGACAAAGCTGACAGAGTCCAAAAAACCTGTCTGTTCTGGTTTTAACATTTAAACTTTTCTGCTGAATATTTTGAATTTATGCTGAATTTTAATTTATTTTAAGTAGCCTTTCCTTCGCTCCGACAGGGAGCAAGGGTCGCAGTTTGTCTAAGCTTTCTCTAAGCTTTCTGTAAGGTTACTGTAAGCTAACTTACAGCAACCTTAGTGTAACCTTAGATGAAGTTTGGAGATCATAACACCGAACAGCAACTATGGCACGAACAACGGGTATTGGGATACAACTTAAAGGTAAGGTGGGTAACGTAGTCTTCGTCCCTTACGACGACGAGACGATCGTCAGAATAGCTCCCGCCAGAAGGCGCCCCGATCAGTGGAGCGAAAAACAAAAAGAACATCGCCTGCGCTTTGGCGGGGTGAACAGCTTCTATCGGTCAATGAAAAAGGAGTTTGTCGAGCCGATCTGGAGACTCTCCGCCACGCCGAAAATGACCGGTTATAACCTCTTTGTGAAAGCCAACCTGCCGGCTTTTGGCCAACAGGGCGTGCTGACTGATGAGAGCCTGCTTCATTTCTCGTGTGGCCCAATCGCGTTGCCACAACAGCTGCTGGCCGAACGGCTACCCGACCAATCCACTGATGTGATGGTGAGTTGGGACCCCTACTGCTCTACCAGCCAGGAAAACCCCGACGACGAACTTTGCCTCGTCGTGACCAACGACCCCAATGCGGCCCGGCTGGTCGCCTCCGGGGTGAACCGCGCCGCCCGATCGTATCATCTTCAGCTAACGCCGCAGCAGGCCCTGCAGCACCCTTTTCTCTGGCTCTTCTTCCGCCGGAAAGATGCTTCCGCCTGGTCCGACGATAAATTTTTTAGGCTCTGAAGGCAAAGGAAAATTCAAGATGTGCCGTCCCTACGGGACTCCGGCAGGGGGGTGGTCGCTCTTTCTACCAATATTCTGTCCCTACGGGACATAATATTTTAAGGGGAGGTCATTATCCAACAATATCTTTCCCTTATGGGACAGGAATCGGTATGGTATCAAATCTCTTTATCCGAAGCTATTGGGATCGCCCAGTCGCCCGTCATCCATTTTTCATACACGGGCAGCCACGCAGGGCCGCCGCTACGGCGGAACTACCCGGCTAATGACTCTCGTTTTGTCTTGATACTTGATACCTGATACTTGATACCTGTTCCAATCATTCCTCCACCGCCTCCTCTCCCTTTTGCTTCTTAAACCCGTTGTAAACCAGGTAAGCGACATAAAGGACACCTAATCCAAGCAGGATCATCGAGAGGTCGGTATAATACTTGTCCAGCAATTCTTTTTGAGAATAAAAGAAATAACCCAGAAGTGCCAGTATAATATTCCACGACATAGAACCGATCGTCGTATAGATCAAAAAATCCTTCAGGTTCATTCCGGCTAACCCGGCCGGAAGGGAAATCAATTGACGGATGCCGGGGATGAAGCGTCCAATAAGGGTAGATGTTTTTCCGTGTTTCCGGAAATACTCTTCCGATTTCTCGATTGCCGAACGGTCAACCAGCATCATTCGGGCCAAACGGGTATTGGCAAATTTCAATATTAACTTTTGTCCTAAAAATTTCGCGAAATAATAATTAAACAGAGCGCCGATCAATGCACCCATTGTTCCAAAAATAACGACCAGAAAAATATTCAATTCTCCATTGGCAGCTTTGTAGGCCGCCGGCGGAATGACAATTTCAGAAGGAAACGGAATAAATGAACTCTCGATGGCCATCAGGATCGTGATCGTCCAATAATTCATATGCATCATATACCATTCTACAATCTGCTCAACAACTGCTTCCATCAATTCTTTATTTTTTTACAAAACTAAATTAATTGTCCCGCTTTTCAACCCTCAGAACAGATTCGTAAGAAAAACATCACAATAAAATAAGAAAATATTTTCACTTCCGTGAATACCAACGCAACCCTACTCCCGGTTCATTGCATCTTGCAAATGAATATTCAGAATGGGCGACCTATGAGACACAATGTTATTTCAGAGAAGAAAGGTAAGGAACTCTTACTCTATAAATTTCCGTTTATAAAGTTTCTTTTTTGTTCTTTAACATATTTTATTACTTTGAGTTTCAAATTATTTGTTTCTTCGGGGTGTCATTTTCAATATATTAATTGAACCTAAAACAAGTGACCAACCTCGAAGAAATAATAATAAAATGTAAAGCGGGTAACAGTAAAGCCCAATCGGATCTTTACCACCATTTTGCATCGAAGATGTATGGGGTCTGCCTTCGCTATGCCAAAGATGTAACTGAAGCGGAGGATATTTTGCAGGAAGGCTTTATCAGGGTGTTCACCAAGATAGGTCAATTTGAATTCAAAGGATCGTTTGAAGGGTGGATGCGCCGAATCATGGTCAACACGGCATTGGAAAAGTTCAGAAAAAACAACCATCTCTATCCGGTCGAAGACATGAGAAGCTTTGAAGCATCGGAATGGAGTGAGGATACTATTTCAGGCATATCGACAGATGATCTGATGAGAATTATCCAGGAACTGCCGCCCCGCTACAGAATGGTCTTCAACCTTTATGCCATCGAAGGCTATTCCCATCAGGAAATTGGCGAGATGATGAAGATCTCTGAAGGGACCTCGAAATCGAACCTCTCAAGGGCAAGAATCATCCTTCAGAAAAAAGTGATTGACAATTTTGGTTTGGAAAAAAATACTACTGCTACTATACTATGTTAACGGAAAAGAAAAATATTGACCAACTGTTCCATGATAAGCTGGAGAGTTATGAAAAAGCCCCTCCTCTTTATGTATGGAAAAATATTCAGGGGAACCTGGATCACCGTAAAAAAGTCCGCAGGTTTACCCTGTTGAGGAGTGCTGGAATTGCGGCAGCGATTGTACTTGCCTTTCTTGCCGGATGGATGATGACCCGTACTTCGCATTTCCCCATCCGGGAACAAATTATTGCAGAAAAGAATAATCCCAATCCCCATAAGACTATCGATTCACAGGAAGATAATTTGCAACGACCTCTTGAAGAAGATATCACCCAGAAAGCTTCTACTCCAACAACAGCCCTGACAACATTAGGTACTTTTGCCCCAAGCATTAAGTCATTGAACCAGGAGACTATCAATGATGTGAAATCGCAGGAAAAAGAAATCGTCTTATTTGAAACGGAAGAAGATTTTCTGAATCAGTTCAAACCAGAATCCGAAGTTTTGGATCAACTTGGGAACTGGATTAAATCATTTAACTCGGATAATAACACAAAGGAAAATACTACAGACGAAGAGGCTACCCGGAAGAAGGAAACAGATAGAGAGACACAACCAATTCTTCATATAGAACAAAATCAAACTGCTTCGGCACAAAAGGTTAAACCGTTCGACAAGAAAGGGAAATGGAGTCTAAAAGCAGAAGTCTCTCCATTATTCACCGGCGAAGATAACCGTAACAATTCATTAATCGGGCTCTCCCGTACAGACTCAAAATCAGAAAACACCTTCAGTGCAGGAATGGTTGCAGCCTACCAAATTAATGAGCGGCTATCGGTAAAATCCGGTATAATCTACTCGAAGATTAAACAATCGACCAGCAATATCCCCTCGATGCTCTTGACCGCCAACAATTTCTATTCCGGCAGTTCAAATCCTGCAATGCAAGACATGTTGGCCGGAAGCGCTTTTCTTTCCAAGGTAACCCCCATCAATCTTGATCAACTGAACGCGATGAATCCGCCCAAACCATTCTCCACTTCAGATATCAAACAAACCATTGGATATGTTGAAATCCCCGTGACTGCGACTTATAAAATTATTGATCGGAAAATTGACTTAGGTCTTTCCGGGGGGGTAAGTGCAAATGTTCTGGTTGGGAACAACGCCTCCCTGAACGAAAACGGAATCCGCATAGCCTCGGGTGAAACCGCCAACCTTCGCGATATGGTCTACTCGGGAACCGCGGGAATTGAATTGAGTTACGACATTAACGATAAAATCTCGGTCACGGTCGAACCCCGGGTAAAAAGATATATCAACTCAATAAGCAAAAATGAGGCAATTAATTTTAAACCTTATCAGGTAGGCGTTTATACCGGCATCAGTTATAAATTCAATTGATTTATCAAATCACAACCAGGAATCAGGTTTGAATAAGATACAAAAAACGTATCTTTGGAGGTTAATTCAAACCGATAAAAATTGAAAACATATACTATATCAAAGGGGAGTTTCAATCTTCGAAAATTGTCGCTTTTAATTTCACTTATAGCGGTCTGCGTGGTCAGTATTGGCCTCTTTATCAATTCACACCCAATTATCCAGCAACAATTGACCGCCCGAGGGCAAACGGTGATCCTGAACACTCCGGTTGAATTACCTGAATCGGTAACCTTTGCCGACGAACCGGTGCCGCTTAAATATTTTGATGTTCGGGAATCTCTTGATCGGGAATTGTTGGTTAATTCGAATTCCCATTCACAGACCATTCTTTACCTGAAAAAGGCGCCCCGGTATTTCTCCATCATCGAACCTATTCTGAAACAGAACGACATTCCTGATGATTTTAAATACCTGGCATTAGCTGAAAGCGGCTTCCAGGAAAAGATTGTTTCTGCAGCCGGGGCGGTGGGTATCTGGCAATTCATGAAAAGCGCCGCGCTGGAAAACGGATTGGAAATTAACAGTGAAGTTGATGAAAGATATCATATCGAAAAATCGACGGTTGCGGCCTGCAATTACCTGAAAAATGCTTACCGCAAATACGGAAACTGGGCCATGGTCGCCGCTTCGTATAACGCTGGCATCAGTGGGATTAACCGACAGGCCGAAATCCAGGACAGTGATAATTATTACGATTTGCTGCTCAATGATGAAACCTCCCGATATGTATTCAGGATTATCTCCTTGAAATTAGTCTTGGAAAATCCTGAAAAATATGGTTTCAAAGTAACGGAGGAGGAAAAATATCCGGTATTCAATACCAGAAATATTGAACTGAAGGGAAAAGTCGACAATTTCGCCGATTACGCCCATTCTCTTGGGATCAATTACAAGATACTTAAGTATTTTAATCCATGGCTCAGGCAATCCTATCTGAAGAATGTTGCCAATAAAACCTACATTCTCAAAGTACCCGAAGAAGGTTATCGCACCTATGCCTATGAGAATTAGACGACCGGAGGGTTTTAACCGTTAAATTTATCGGGCAGGTAGTGATTAAGTTAAAAAATACATCGGGGTAGTAACCCAATAAAAGATGAATCAAGAAGAAAAAATCGTTGTAAGGGGAGCCCGTGAGCACAACCTGAAAAATATAGATATCGAAATCCCCCGTAATAAGCTTACCGTGATCACCGGACTGAGTGGGAGCGGAAAATCATCATTGGCTTTTGATACGCTTTATGCCGAAGGGCAACGCCGCTATATCGAAACATTTTCAGCCTATGCCAGAAGTTTCCTCGGGAATATGGAACGCCCCGATGTGGATGAAATTACCGGTCTCAGCCCCGTCATTTCGATTGAACAAAAGACGACCAATAAAAACCCCCGATCGACAGTAGGGACAGTGACCGAGATTTACGATTTTCTTCGCCTATTCTTTGCCCGGGCCGGAGAGGCCTATTCCTACAACACGGGCGAAAAGATGGTCAAATATTCGGATGATCAAATCATTAACCTGATCATTGAGAACTTCGGTGGGAAAAGGACAATGGTCCTTGCACCGGTTGTCAGAGGAAGAAAAGGGCACTACCGTGAATTATTTGAGCAGATCCGGAAGAAAGGATTTCTCTATGCCAGGGTCGATGGCGAAATCTGTGAAATGACCCACGGATTTAAAGTTGATCGTTATAAGAACCATCTTATCGAAATTGTCATTGATAAACTGATCGTCGATGGGAATGACCGGAAACGGCTTCGCGAATCGGTGGACACAGCCATGAGACATGGTCAGGGGATTATTATGATTTTGGATCAGGAATCGGGAAATACCCGTTTCTTCTCAAGGCATTTGATGTGCCCTACTACGGGTATTTCGTACAACGATCCGGCACCGCACAGTTTTTCATTTAATTCACCCCAGGGAGCCTGCCATAAGTGCAACGGATTGGGTGAAGTTACGGAAATCGACTTTGATAAATTGGTCCCGAACCCTTCACTTTCGATCGACAAAGGAGGGATTGCCCCACTAGGCCCCCATAAAAACACGCTGATTTTTTGGCAAATAGAGGCTTTAGGCGATAAATATGGTTTTACCCTAAAGACCCCGGTTGGAGAGATTTCAGAAGAGGCGATGAACGCCATTTTATACGGTACCGGGGAAAGGATACAGTTAAAGAATTCACCTCTGGGAACCTCTATCGATTATATGATGACCTGGGAAGGGATTGTCAAATACATCACCAATCAAAAAAGCGATAATCCATCCAAATCTGCTCAAAAATGGGCGGATCAGTTTCATAAAAGCGGAATTTGTCCTGAATGCCACGGCGACCGTTTACAGAAAGAACCGCTCCACTTTAGAATAGCCGGCAAAAATATCGCAGAACTTGCACGAATGGACATCAGCGAACTTGCTGCCTTCTTTGAGAATATTGAGGAACAGCTCAGCAAACGCCAGATGCTCATTGCAACCGAAGTGATCAAAGAGATCCGGACAAGGTTGAGCTTTCTGCTCGACGTCGGGTTGAATTACCTCTCACTCGACCGGGCAGCAGGAACCTTATCCGGAGGCGAATCGCAGCGGATCAGGCTGGCTACACAAATCGGATCTCAATTGGTCAATGTTCTTTACATCCTGGATGAGCCAAGTATTGGGTTGCACCATCGCGACAACCTCAGATTGATCCATTCATTGCAACAATTGCGCGACACCGGAAACTCGGTTATCGTTGTCGAACATGATCGTGACATGATGCTCGAAGCCGATTACCTGATCGATATGGGCCCACACGCAGGAATAAATGGCGGGGAAATCGTTGCAGCCGGATTGCCCAAAGAAGTTCTTCAACAAAATACTCTGACCTCAGATTACCTGACCGGGAAGAAAAAAATTGAAGTTCCAAACCACCGTCGTCAGGGCAATGGAAAATCGTTGATCATCCGAGGAGCCACCGGAAATAATCTGAAAGGAATCGATGTCGAATTCCCGCTGGGAAAATTTATTTGCGTGACGGGCGTTTCAGGCAGCGGTAAATCAACCCTCATTAACGAGACGCTTCAACCCATCTTAAGTCAACATTTTTACAAGTCACTTGACGATCCATTGTCTTATCAGTCAATCGAAGGCATTGAACTGATTGATAAAGTGGTCCAGGTTGATCAATCACCTATCGGAAGAACTCCCCGCTCCAATCCGGTCACCTATACAGGTGTCTTTTCTGAGATCAGAAACCTTTTCACCCTGCTCCCCGAAGCGAAAATCAGAGGTTATAAACCGGGACGCTTCTCCTTCAATGTTAAGGGAGGCCGATGCGAAGAATGTGAAGGAGGAGGAATGAAAGTAATTGAGATGAACTTCCTTCCCGACGTTTATGTCCATTGCGATAAATGCAACGGGCGTCGTTACAACCGTGAAACTTTGGAAATCCGTTATAAAGGGAAATCGATTAGTGACGTTCTTGATATGACCATCAATCAGGGTGTTGAATTCTTCGAGAACATCCCGCATATCGTCCATAAGTTAAAGACAATTCAGGAAGTCGGATTGGGCTATATCACCCTGGGACAGTCCTCCACTACCCTATCCGGGGGAGAATCACAACGGGTAAAACTGGCCACAGAACTGAGCAAGCGCGATACCGGCCAAACCCTCTATATCCTGGATGAACCAACTACCGGACTTCATTTTGAAGATATCCGGGTGCTCCTTGAAGTGCTGAACAAATTGGTCGACCGGGGAAACACGGTAATTGTTATTGAACACAATATGGATGTCATCAAAGTTGCCGATCATATCATTGATATAGGACCGGAAGGGGGTCATGATGGCGGACAATTATTATGTTGCGGGACCCCGGAGGAAATCATCAAAGAAAAAAATTCCTATACCGCAAAATATCTGAAAATCGAACTGAACAGATAAAATTTTCTAGCCGTCCGATAAATTACTAATGATATATTTCCCTACTGCTTTGGATTGCAAACCGAATAGCATCAGATAATTTACCGGACAACAGTTATCTCAGACAAAAAGTTGTCTCAAAATTGAAACAGGCTAAGCATAAGGTAAGCGACAAACTATACAATCCTTCCTGCCAATTACAGAATAGCTCCCGTCCATTCGCCCGAAAATAATCCTATCTTTGACAATAATCGTTAACAAAGACCCAGGAAATATTCCAATTTGCTTTTCAAATTTTGGATCGGGAGGCAATTCTGTCACCTTGGTTTTTCAGAATTTGCCCTATGAAAAATAGTAACTCCGACAATAATCAGGATTTAATTCCGTACAAAAACCGGACTCATCTTAAATATTTTTACAGTAGAAATAGCATTCATTCTGCATTAAAAACACTACATTAGATTTTTTAAATTGAATATTCGATGATTAAAAATATTGAAATCTATTGTGTAAACAATAATACGACCTGTGAATTTCCATTGGGAACAACCTTACAGGAAATTGTGGATAAAATGAAAATCCGGCTAAACGGACCAATTTTGGGTGCTTACGTGAACCACCGTGTTAAACCACTCGATTTTGAGCTGGTAAAACCAAAACGAATCCAATTCTTTGATTATTCCAACCGCGATGGACAGCGGATGTATTTGCGTACCCTCTCCTTTGTCCTTTTCGCTGCAGTAAAGAATCTTTGGCCCGATGCCCAGTTAAAAATCGATCATGCCATCTCCAAAGGTTATTATTGCACCATTGATGGGCTCAATCGCCCCCTTACAGATGAGGATATCTGGGTTATAAAGGAGGAGATGAACACGATAATCGACGCCAATTATCCGGTTGAGCGAAAGATGATCACTTCAGACAAAGCCGTAGAATTATTTGAAATGGAAGGTCTTTCAAAAAAAGCCGAACTATTCAGAAACTATGGCAGACTCTATGCCCCACTGTTTTTACTGAACGATCATGCCAACTTCTTCTATGGACACATGCTTCCCTCCACCGGATATATTCAAAACTTTGGAGTTGAAAAATATTACGACGGTTTGCTCTTGCGATTCCCAAAACCCGAGAACATGGAGGAGTTGGAACCTGCGATCCGTCAGGATAAACTCTTCGGGATATTCAGGGAACATAAAAACCGCGCGGAGATTCTCGGCGTTGAGTATATCTCAGAACTAAATAATGTCACGAAAAACAGCCATGCCGGTGATGTGATCAAAGTAGCAGAGGCATTGCACGAAAAAAAGATTGCTGAAATTGCCACCATGATCTCCGACAGGAGGGATAAAGTGAATATTGTACTGGTAGCCGGACCATCCAGCTCAGGAAAAACAACCTTCAGCAAACGTTTGGGTGTCCAACTGGCAGTTAATGGATTGCACACGATTGAAATCTCTGTCGATGACTTCTTTGTAGATCGCGAACATACTCCCAAAGACGAAAACGGTGAATATGATTTCGAAGCCCTTGAAGCCATTGACATTAACTATTTCAACCAATTCCTGCTGAAAGTCCTCTCCGGCGAACAAACCGAAGTTCCAAGATTCAATTTTCAAACCGGCGAAAGAGTGTTCAAGGGAGAAAAAATCCAAATGCACAAGGACAATATTTTAATCATTGAAGGGATTCATGGATTGAACCCGGGACTAATCCCCCTGATCGATCCTGAAAAAACCTTTCGTATTTTCATCTCAGCCTTAACGCAAATCTCCATTGACGAGCACACCTATATTCCAACCACCGATAACCGGCTGCTGCGAAGAATGATCCGCGACAGCAAATACCGTGGTTACAATGCCCGAACCACTATATCCCGGTGGCCAAGCGTGAGACGCGGTGAAGAAAAACATATCTTCCCTTTCCAGGAAAATGCCGATATCATGTTCAATTCGGCATTGATCTATGAATTGGCCGTCCTGAAAAAATATGCCTATCCCCTGCTGAAATCAGTTAAAGAAAATGAACCCGAATATGCCGAAGCGGTCCGTTTACTGATCTTCATCTCCTATTTTCAATCCATTCCTGAAACGGAGATCCCGCCTACCTCGGTATTGAGAGAGTTCCTTGGCGGAAGCAGTTTTGATTATTGATACAAATCGCAATGGGACGATCCTTAGCGGGTCTCCCATTGCGTTTTTTTTGTCCTTCCACTCCTTCTCAATATCCCTTTAAAGGGAATACTCTGTCCGTTTAGCCATCCCAAAGTGAAATCGTAGAACTGTTAACCGATTAATACCCGGCATCGCATCTTCCTGACCAACCAGCCGCCCTTCAAAGAGCGGATATAAGAGTTATTCATTCCCCTTCCGTATCCAACATTTTCATCATTCGGATTAACCACGGAAGGCTTTGTTTTAAAGGAATACTTCTTGCTTTAGCATAAATTTTCTGTAATTCATTAAACCTTTTAACACTTTTACCATCTAAAATTGATTTACAATCTGTAATTTAGCAATTCTAACGCAACCTTTGAATTGCCGAAAACATCAGGTTATTGATTAACTAATTAAACTGAATCACTAGTGTCCCATTAAAATTGGGACGTTATTAAAAATTAAACAAATTTGGCT
>CAZWBR010000047.1:0-31640 GCA_964632305.1 uncultured Prolixibacteraceae bacterium | reverse complement strand
TGGCAACACATTGGCAATGTGGGGCGCTTCGAGGTTTTTCTTTTTGGGTGTGAATATGCTTTCGTGACTGAAGGGGATTTGCTCGGTAAACGGGTCGCCCATGAGTTCGATGTTCATAGCGCCATTGCCCGACAAAAGCGAATCGCCGCCGGGCGCCAGGCTGCAAAAGCCATGCTGCGGCACAATTTTTCTTTTGATCCGCTCTTCCAGAGGCATGGGCGAAATGGCGGGAGTTACAAACTCAGGTAATTTAGGCAGAAATGGACTTATTTTTGCCTGGCCAAGGTATTTTGCAGAACGGATTTCCACTAAATCAACCCCTGAAAGTGGCGAGGAATTGCGATTAATTCCTCCGTTCGCAGCCCGAAGAAAGGACGGTGCTCCCACCAGTCCCATCGCAATCGCGCTGTTTCTAAGAAAAACCCTTCGTTTCATAATTTGGTTAGTTAGATTTAAAACTTAAATATATCGTTCGGAACTATATCCATTCGCGATTGAGTGTTGCGGATTATGATGTCAACACCGAAACCCTAATTGATATATAGTTTTTGTTACAGGGCGATTCCATTTCTGTCATCAATGTTATGACTCTCCAAATAAAAGTATTTAGTTGACAACGAAACGTTCATAAAGCCAGTAAATAATATACCCCACTACAACTAGTCTTACGATAATACTATATGCGGAATGCTTCACTTGTCCTTTCTCCAGTGTTAAAGAAAGTATTTGCTGACTTGTCCATTCCGGGTTAAGCTGCATTCCGAATTGATAGTTTCTGTCGTCCATTGTTCGAATTTTTAAAATTTGTCCACCACCAAACAATGAATTGATTTTTAACAACTGCGCTGTCGAAATTGTATCAAGCGGAATTGTCCATTTGCCACAAACAATTTTTTTGTCTGTCAACAAAACAACCGCTCTTTGGGAAGTCACCCAATCAAGTCCACGCTGAATATCCTGATTAGTAGTTGTTACAATACCTTTACTTGCATCTGATGCCAAAACTTTTTCATTCGGATTGTCAAGTTCAAACCTTCGTCTCACTCTTCCAGTCCCATAAATTAAGTCAACAAATCCTTTTAAAAGTTTATTTACCATAGTCATTATGCTATATTTAAAATGCCATATATCTAAGAGATAAGTAATAAGAATAATTTATTGTCGTATTTTTTAGGATGACTCACCCCAAGTCCGCTTGCTAACGTACCCCCTTCGAGAAGATAGGGGGTACGTCAAGAAAAAGCAATTTAAACAAATTGCGATATTATTTCATTCCCATTGCTTATTTATAATTTAATCACAACTTTCTTTCCGTCATAAGTTACCACATTATCGTACTTTTCAACAACCTTCATTCCTAATCCTTTGCTTTTGTCGACAAGTACAAGATTGAATTTACGATCCGCAAGCATTCCGGTAAACGAGCCTTTTCTATCGTTAATGGTCAAAGTCTTTTTTGCATCGTTCCAAATAAATGTAATCGTTGAATAGGCGCCTTTTTCATAGTTGTAATTGTCGTTTTCGTCTTCGTACAACGTAAACTCGCCATTGGCTCCAGGGTAAACTCGGATTTCGAGGTTATCCCATTTCTTTTCGGTAGCATATTGCACTTTTGGTCCGACCGGAAGAATAGAACCTGCTTTTACATACAACGGCATAATGTCGAGAGGAGCTTCTTTTGCAACTGTTTTACCACCTTCAAACTTTTCTCCGGTCCAGAAATCAATCCAACTGGCACCCAATGGCAAGTAAAGTTCCTTTGATTTGATGGCGCTGAAATCCTCTTCTGTATTTTTTGAATACATGGCTGTGGTTACCGGACAAACCAGAATCGATTTTCCAAACATATACTCGTCGTTGATGTCCAATGCTTTTTTGTCATTTGCAAAATCCATCACCAAAGCACGCATCATGCTCGACTGGTTGGCTGTAACATCCCAAGATGCAGAATAAATGTACGGCAATAAACTATAGCGCAGGTTGATGTATTTTTCAATGGCATCGTAAACTTTGTCTCCTTTTTTACCAAACTGGTATATTTCGCGGGGAGCATCAGCGCCATGCGAACGCATCATCGGGCAAAATGCGCCAAACTGTATCCAGCGGGCATACAATTCGCGATAACCGGCATCGTCGAGTTTTTTTCTGAATTGGCTCAAAAAGAATCCGCCAATATCGCTGTTCCAGTATGGAACGCCACTAAGCGAAAAGTTTAATCCGGCCGAAATCTGGCTTTTTAAAGCACCCCAAGAGGCTGTAACATCGCCCGACCAGGTGTTGGCGCCATAACGCTGTTGACCAGCGAAAGCTGAACGCGTAAGGATGAACACTCGCTTATCGGAAGTAGTGACGCGCTGGTTCTGCGATAAACCGCCAACAGTCATTAAAGGGAATGCATTTCGTACTTTCCGGAATGAACCAAGAAATGTTTTATTGTCGAGATCGGAAGGTTTAAAATCCAAATGATCAGGTTCTGATGAATCCATCCACCATCCGTCCATTCCAAGCTTGAAGATACCATCGTTCAGGTATTTCCAATAAATATCGCGGGCTTTTGGATTGTATGGATCGTAAACTTTTACACCTGAAGGGTAATCGCGTTTCGGTGGCCATAGTGTTGAACCAGACTGAGGCCAGGTTTGAAAATCCATTAATGCGTTAATTTTTTCTAATTCTCTGTATTGCTTCGTTTGAGGACCAAATGAATTCCAGACGGAGATAATCATGTGTGCATTCAACCCATGAACGTCATCGATCATCTTTTTGGGATTCGGAAATTCGTCGTTTAGGAATTCCATGGCATTCCACAGGTAATTGCTGCCCCAGTATTGCCAATCCTGAATGATTCCATCGAGCGGTACGCCCAGTTCGCGGTACTTTTTAACCACACCGAGTACTTCATCCTGACTTTTGTAACGTTCTTTGCTCTGCCAGAAACCGAATGTCCACAACGGGAACATCGGAGCCTGACCGGTTAAATCGCGCATCTGGGCAATTGTACCATCGGCGTTGCCACCACTCATGAAATAATAATCGGCACAATCGGCCACATCCGATTTGAATGATGTTTCTTCCTGATTATCGGTAAAAATAGTAGGTGAATAATTATCCCAGTACAAACCATATCCTTTATTCGAGAGGAAAAAAGGAATATAGTCGTCGGTATTTCCCTGAACCATATTCAGTTTCAGGTTACGTTGAACCATTTTACCCTGCTGCTGCTCACCCAGTCCATAAATGGCTTCGTCTTTATCCAAAACGTATGACTGAGTTACACTATAGGTTTTTGATCCGGCATCGTCGAAGTCGGTAAATTTAACACCTGCTTCTTTCTCACTCAAAAGCTTTACTCCTGAAGGGGTTGTAAATGTAATTTTCCCATTTTTCAGGTTCAGGTTTACTTTTAGTTTTTCACTTTTTAGTGAAAGTTCGTCGCCTTGCTGTTTGACACTAAAAACAGTTTTTTGCGGAGTTTTAACGACCGAAAGACTTTCTTTTGTATACGTCTTTCCTTCAGGCCATTTGATTACCCTGACTATTGTCGGGCTATAAAACTGAACTTCTACCCCAATGGAGTTGACTACCGATTTAACCCCCAATTCGGTTTTTTGGTAGGATTGAGCTTTGCTGCTGACACTTATGGTGAAAGCAAGAAATAGCAATGTGTAAATACGCTTCATCGTTTTTTATTTTGATTGTTAGTTTTCACTCTTCTATACATCCTTAGTTTATTTTTCATTGAATTTCCACCAGTCGAAATTGAACAAATCTTTCTCTCCCCTGAAAACGAAGAACAAATCGTGAACCCCTTTGATATTCTTGACCTGGGTAGTAACGGTTTTCCACAAATCTCCTTCGCCGGAAGTATTTACATTGATTGTTCCCATTAATGGTCCATCAATTTTGTCAGTACGGATTTCAATTTTTCCGCCATATAAAGATGCTACACTAACATCGACTGATGACGCCCCCCTTGAAAAATCGACACCTTGCACTTTAATGTAATCTCCATTATTAATAGAAGTTACAAACAATCTGTCAGCAATTTTTTTCCCTTTGTTCCATGAACCGTTTCGTTCCCATTCAGTGATCAAGTCTGTTTTCAAGCCTTCGCTGAAAGCCATGGTTTCGGCTCCGGTGCGGTTATATGGATTCAACATAGCCAACTGCGTAACATTTTTTGACCAGAAAGGATGCTTCTGAATGGTGCCATCAGCGTTGAAAATTAATTCTTCAAGACAAATAGACCGCCGTTCGTAATGCTTCGACATCGTTTTTTGCCCGATGGAATAATTGAACCCAAAAACGTACGATTTTCCCTTGTAATCGATAATTCCCGGGTGGTTTCCGCTTGAGCGTTCATCTCCATCCATGATTGAACCTTTGTATTCCCAAGGGCCAGTTGGACTGCTGCTCATTGCATAGCCAATACCTTCGGGGCAACAGGTCGATGCATAAGCCATGTAATAATGCCCTTTCCGTTTATACGCCCACGGGCCTTCCTGGTAATGAAAAGGATCTTTCTCTCCTCTTACTTTAGCAAGTTCGGGTACTTTTACAATCTCTCCTGAATAAGAAACCATATCCTCATTCAGCTTCACGTAATAAAGATTGGGGTTTCCCCAATAAAGATAAGCTTGTCCATCGTCATCAATCAACACAGTCGGATCAATGTCGTCTGAACTATTCTTAATCAGTGGCTTTCCGATTGGGTCTTTGAAAGGCCCGTAAGGACTGTCGGAAACCAATACTCCAATTCCCAAACCATTCGGAACCGGACAGTACATGTAAAACTTATTATTTCGCCGGACAACCTGGAGAGCCCAGGCGCCGTTGTTAACATTCACCCACTTAAAATTCTTCAGCGATGCTATTTCTCCATGGTCAGTCCAATTCACCATGTCGGTAGACGTGTATAGCAACCAATTTTCCATTTTAAAACCCGTAGCATCGTCTTCGTCATGGCTAGTGTAAAGAAATACGGTGTCGTTATAAACCATTGGCGCCGGGTCGGCAGTAAATTTGGTTTGAATAATTGGGTTTTGTGCAAAACACCTTGTTCCCAATATCAGGACAATAACCAATGCAATTGCACCAGAAGAAACATTAATTTTAAATTTTTTCATACTAAACGTTGTTATTTTATTTGCTTAAAACTTATCCTATTTAAACCGCCACCAGTCGAAGTTGAACAACTTGCCTTCGCCTCCTTTGAATACAAAATACACATCGTGAACCCCTTTCATTTTGGACACTTTGCACGAAACCGCTTTCCAGATTTGATCGCCACCGGTGCCTGTTATTCCTAAAGTTCCTAACAGACTGCCATCTTTACCGTCCATACGGATTTCGATGTTGCCGCCCACCGATGCGGAAGCAACACTTGCCTCAAGTTTCTTTGCTCCTTTACCAAAATCGACATTGCGGACTTTGATGTAATCGCCGTTACTGATGTCGGTTACATAAACGCCTGTCTTATTGTCTTTTGCTGTTTCAACGCCTTCAGTCCAGGCAATAGTTTCGGCTTCGACCCGGATGTATGGATTCAGATTTTTCACTGCCTGAACCACTCCTGCTTTGCTGTGTAGCAATTCAGGAATTGAACCATCTGGATTAAACTCGAACGGAATAACATTAACTGCCCGTTTTTTATCGTGGCCACCTGGCAAATCCTGATTAAAGTAGAATAAATACCAATTTTCTTTATATTGGGCAACTCCGGGATGATTGCCGTTACAGCCCTGAGCCTTGGCTTTCATCACTACGCCACCGTATTTCCAGGGACCAAGCGGTGATGTGCTGGTTGTATAATAAATGGCTTCGGGAATATGTGCCGCATACATCAGGTAATAAATGCCGTTGCGCTTAAACACCCAGGGTGCCTCCTCATAATCGGGGCCAAAAGCGGCTTTATCCTTGATTTCAAACGTGACAATATTCCCCGAATACGAAATCATATCCTTGTTCAGTTTAACGCCATACAGGGAGTTGTTTCCCCAGTACAGGTATGTCTGTCCGTCATCGTCGATTAAAATGGTCGGGTCGATATCTTCCCATAAATGGCGGCCATATTTTGTTTGGCTGGGTTCAATCAGTGGTTTTCCTATTGCATCCTTGTATGGACCTAAAGGAGAATCTGAAACTCCGACTGCAATGCAGTCGCCACCGTCCTTCAATGCACTCCAGGGCGAAATGTAGTAATAAAACTTGCCGTTCCGGTAAGCGACCTGAGCGGCATTGGCATTCAGCGGAGCCGCCCATCCCAACGATTCGGTTGAAAAAACCGGGCCATGATGTGTCCAGTTTACCATATCAGTCGTTGAGAAACAGAGGTAATCTTTCATGATAAAACCTCGCTCTGTTGTCTCATCTTCATCGTGTCCTGTAAAAAGAAACAAAGTGTCGTTATGCACCAACGGTGCCGGGTCGGCAGTATAAACCGTCTGTATTATTGGATTTTGAGCCTGACAAATAGATACTGCCAGTATGGAGGACAAAGCCAATATGGGAATCAGTCTTGATTTCTTCATTGATAAATTTCTTTTGTGATTATTCCTTCGGTATTACGCTAATACCTTCAGAAGTAAGGGTTATTGGTTTTTATGTGCCATATTTCTATTGTAGTGTTCAAATTTTATTGATTAGCCTTTACCTTACCAACCTTACGATGTAAACCGCACCTGAGGTACTTCCCTGAAGCGCCTGAAATTTCACCCGCACATGGCTTTTGCCCTTAACCATCGAATCGGGAATTGGATACACGATGTTTTGGAACATCGACAGGTTCCAGCGATTGGTATTGTCTTCAGTAACCAGTTTTTGATCGTCGATAAATATGTCGAATTTCCGGGTTCCCCACTCAGCGCCCCAATAGCGAACGAATAAACTCAGGTTGGTCTCAGATTTAGTAGCCAAGTCGTAGCTAAAAAAACCACCACTGCGGGCTTCGCGGAAAAATTCGTTCAAATTGTTGCCTTTGGTAGATTTGTCTGTTTGCATGGCGTGATCGGTTTCTGGCTGTTGTTCACCCGGCATCACAAAGTCGACGGTACGTTTTTGAAGCGCTAATTTTTCTTTCTCGATATTGGCAATAGAATCGACATAAGCTTTATACCCTGAATTGGTTAGTGCAAGCCAATACATCATATACCTCGAATCGTGAATCTGATAAAAAGGTTCGAGGGTAAGTTCGGTTGGATTAACAACTTTAGTATTTAGCTTGAAGTGTAACGGCTTATCTTTTACTGGTTGTAGTTTGGCGGCAATATTCCGAATATCGTTTTCGACCAGAATTGGAGCTTTGTCAACAGGCAAATATTCTCCGCCCGCATATTGTCCATAACGGCTATCGTCGGCTATGAGGCCCTTCAGGTCTTCCGTTCCGGTTTTAGCTCCCAACAATATCGGGCCATGCATAAAAGCAATGTATTCTGGCACATTGGGCATTTGTTCGATGGTGTTCCGCATAGGAAGCGAAATTTTTATCGCATCACCTTTTTCCCATTTCCGGTCGATGCTGATATAACCTGAAGGAAGTACCTTGTAGGCAACATCTTTCCCGTTCAGCGATATTTTCAAGGCTCCTTTGCTAACCCAGGCCGGGTAACGCACCATCAACTTAAAACTGTTAGACCCTTCTGCGATCGTTAGTTTTGTTTGTTCTTCATACGGAAAAGTAGTTTCCTGTTTAATTTTCAGACCCTTTTCTTTCCAGTTTAGTTCCGATGCAATAAAAAGATTCAGGTATAAAGTATCTTTCGAATGGGTATAAATAAACTGATTGTATTTGCTGTGGTTTTCCATACCGGTTCCTACACAACACCACATGGCTTCGTTTGGTGCCGAATATACCCTATAATGGCGCGGACGTGCGGGGGTAAAATAAACATAGCCCCCATGTTCGGGATGCTGGGTCGAAAGGATGTGGTTGTAGATGGTGCGTTCGTAATAGTCGGCGTATTTCGCTTCAGGTTTTACCCGAAACAAGTCTTCCGTTAGTTTCAACATGTTGTACGAATTACACGACTCTGGGCCATCGTTCACATTTACAAAATCGATACACGATGCCACACTCGGGAAATGCTCCCTCCGGCTGTTGCCGCCAAATGCAAGGGAACGGTTGGTCGTTACGGTTTCCCAGAAAAAACTTCCGGCGTTATCGTACTTGTGGTCATGGCCCACTTCAAAAATCCGTTCAAAACCGATAATTTTGGGAATCTGGGTATTTGCATGTTTGTTGTCGAGATTATCGGTGCCTTGCGACAAGGGATCGAGTATAACATTATGGGAGTACCGCTTCGAAGCCTCTAGGTATTTTTTGTTGCCGGTTATTTGATAAGCATCGGCGTAAGTCTCGTTCATCCCGCCATGCTCCATGTTAAGCACTGATTGCATTTGTTCATCGGAAAGGTCAGAAGTAATACTGATGCCCCAATCGCAAAATTTCAGGAATAAAGTTTTGGCCTCTTCGTTGCCACAATAGAGCCAGGCATCCCTAAGTCCGGCATACATTTTATGCAGGTTGTAAAACGGAGCCCAAGCCGAATTATAAATTCCAAAATCTCCTTTCTTGAAGGCCGACCACAGTTTATTGCTGTTTGGGAAACCGCCGATGTAGTCCACTCCCCAGTCGGCATTATTTTTCGCATTTGCGTCCAGGCAAACTTTCAGTTCCGAGAGCATATAATCCATGCGTTTCTTGCATTCACTATTGCCGGTAGCTGCATAATTCATTGCCATAGCCGAAAGGTAATGTCCGGCCACATGCCCATCGAGCCCGTCCCAATTCGGGTAAGTTTTGGCTTTTGGAGTTAGCCCGACTTCCTTTCGGTAAGGCGCCAGCAAACGGTCGACATCATATTTCAGGAGTACTTGTATGTTGAGGTCGCGGGCTGTTTTAAACTGCCCGTCGAGCAATTTCACATCGCCAAGCGGAAATTCATTAGGATATAATTTATCCTGAGCGGTCAGCCTATTGGTATATGAAACAAAGACAATTAATGCAATTGTTAATACTGAAACTCTCATACTTAGTTATTTATTAAATTTCCACCAGTCGAAATTGAACAGGCTGCCCTCGCCGCCATTGAATATGAAATACACATCATGAATGCCTTTCGTTTTAGCCACTTTGCCCGAAACCGTTTTCCAGGTTTGATCCCCACCAGTATTTGCTACTTCTAAAGTCCCCAATAAACTGCCATCCTTGCCATCCATACGGATTTCAATTTTTCCACCTGCCGAGGCCGATGCTACGCTCGCCTCAAATTGTCCTGCTCCTTTCTTAAAATCAACACTGCGCACCTTGATGTAGTCGCCGTTACTGATCTCGGTCACATAAACACCGCCCTCAGCAGTTTTTACAGTTTCAATGCCTTCTTCCCAACCGATGGTTTCGGCTTCTGTTCGCTTAAATGGATTGAGTGGAGAAGCGCTTTCCGTAACTCCTTCTTTGGTCGATTGCATCGTTGGGATGGTGCCGTCGGCGTTGAATTTGAACGGCTCGATGCAAACCGAACGCTTAAAGCCGCCGCCTCCGGGCAATCCGGCATTGTGGTAGAACAGGTAGGATTTTCCTTTGAACTCGATGTACCCTGGATGATTGGTAAACGCGCCGTCTTTGGGAATGACCGGCATGATGGTATCGCAGTAAACCCAGGGTCCGGTTACGCTTTTGCTGGTGGAGTAGGCCAAATGCTCGGGCACGCCTCCTGCCGGATAAAGCAGGTAATATTTTGAGTTACGCTTGAACACCCAGGGGCCTTCTTCGTAAGTGGTAGTCCTTTTTTCGGTTGAATTGACGGTTCCCTTGATTTTTGAGACAGCCCACTCTTTTTTATCCGCCGGAATAAGCTCAATTCCTTTGGCCTGATCGTACGAAATCCAGTCGGGGTTAAGTTTGGCGTACCACAGTTCCGATTCGCCCCAAGCCAGGAACGGTTGTTTGTCGTTGTCGGTGATCACAGTTGGGTTGATGTTGCCATCACCGCAATGTTCTGTAATAAAAGGTTTTCCCAGCACATCTTTAAAAGGGCCAATGGCCTGATCGCCAACGCCTAAACCAATCACTTTTTTGTTGGTGGCTTTGTCGACAGCGCTCACAAACCAAAAGTATTTGTTGTTGGGCCCTTTGATGCTGTGCGACGCGCGTCCGTCGATGGATGAAGCCCAAGCGAACGTTTTGTGGGCGTTGATTGTCCGGAGTTTGAAACTTTCCTCGGTTAAAGGAACTTGAACAATTCCTGTCGTTTGGTCGTACGAAACCATATCCTGATTGAGTTTTACATACCACAAGTGCGGATTTCCCCAATAAAGGTAGGCCTGCCCGTCGTCGTCGATGTAAACCGATGGGTCGATGTAGCCATAGCCCGTGAGCAATGGTTTGCCAATCGCATCTTTAAAAGGGCCAGTCGGGCTGTCGGATACGGCAACTCCAATGGCATTTCCGCCGTTTTTCTGATTCACCGGCAAATAATAATAGAACTTGCCGTTTCGGTAAACACACTGGCCAGCCCAAGCATCGCCGCGCGACCATTCAAAATCTTTATACGACAAAACCGCCCCGTGGTCGGTCCAGTTCACCATATCGGTTGACGAGTAGCAACGCCAGTCGTTCATGGTGAAAAAATTCCTTACGGTCACATCTTCATCGTGAGAAGTGTACACGTAAACCGTGCCATTGTGCACCATTGGCGCCGGGTCGGCAGTGTAATAGGTTTGAACGATGGGGTTTTGGGCTTTTGCTCCAAAAGGGGAAGCCACTATCAGGAGAAAAATTACAATTACAGCGGTTAATGAATAATACTTCATGTTATATTTTTTAAAATTCTGATTATTTCGTTGAAGTGAATTTACAAAGCAACACACCGTGTACAGGTACTTTGATTGCCAACTGACCTGTTTGCGTGTTTACTTTGCTGATGTCTTTTTGTCTCCAAAGGTCGCGCACTACAAATAGACCTTTCAATCCAAGTTTTTCGAAATCTTTGTAAGCGAGGTCAACTGTTTCGAGGCCAAGGTTGCAGAAACCAACTGCCCGGCTTCCATCTTCGAGTTCTTTCACATAAATGCGCAAATCGCCAATGGTTTGAATGCAGGTTGCCTGTTTGCCCAGTGGATCCTGGTTGACTTCGATCACCTCGTCGTTGGTCAGCAGATTCAAGGTAAAATCATCAAGTTTTTCCATGTCGCAACCAATCAGGAGCGGTGCGGCGAAAAGACTCCAAAGGCTGATGTGGAGGTATTGTTCGTCGGGTTTAAGCTTGCTTGGATGCGTATTTCCCCAGCCTACATGGCCAACCACGAGCATATCGGGGTCGTTCCAATTGCCAGGCTTGGCATAGGCAGCCGATTTATCCTGGTCAAGGATGATATTCTTCACGCTTGCCCAAGTGTCGGTAATGTCGTTGGTTGTACGCCATAAATTGCCACCAACCGAACCACCCCATTTCCAAACATCCGACATTCCGTACTGGCAAACGCTAAAAACAATGTCGCGGGGCTGTTCCTTCAGGTAATCGCCCATCATCTTAAATGGTTTCATGGCGGTATTCAATTCATTGCCACCATTGTAAGACAGAGACGATACTTTCAATGGGTCGTTGTCAGGCAAACCATTGATCACATTTCCATAACTGCACCAGTCGTATTTCAGGTAATCGAAACCCCATTTGGCATAGCTTTCGGCATCCAGTTTTTCATAGCCATAACTACCGGCGCAACCACCACAGGTCCAGGGTCCGGGACTGGAATAAAGCCCAATTTTCAGCCCAAGTCCATGCACATAATCGGCAAGCGATTTCATATCTACAAACCGTGAGTTAGGAACAATGTTGCCAGCTTCATCGCGAAACTTGCCACGTATTGACTGGTCTTTGGAATCGCGGTTATTTTCCCAAAAATCGTCGATATTGATGTATGTCCAACCGTGGTTGATCAACCCGCTTTTTACCATGGCATCGGCGGCGCGTTTCACTTTATCGGCCGAGACCTCTTGAGCAAAACAGTTCCAACTGTTCCACCCCATAGGAGGGGTAAGGGCAATTTGGTCGCCACATTTTATCCTGAATTTCCGTTCCACTTTGCCTTTTGCATTTTTAGCTTTCAGGGTAACACTATATGTTCCTGCCTTTGAAAGTTTACCGGTGATAAGGCCAGTCTGAGCGTTGATATTTAATTCTTTGGGCAATCCTGAAGCAGAAAATGTCATTGGCCTGTCGCCAGTAGCTGTTACCAGAAATTGGAATGGCGAGCCAGGACGTACACCAAAAACCTTGGCTCCAGTTATTTTAGGTTCGGCTGAAGGTTTTGGAGTGAGGATATACTGTACACTTGAAACCGGATTGAAGGTTTTGAACGTTTTTGCGCCTGTGGTTTCAAATTTAGCGTCCACCCAGTTTACATGGTCGTAATAATTACCATTTCCGCCATCGGTCACTAGCAATTCAACTTTTTTTACCCAATCAAGTTTTACAGAACAGGGTTTGGCAGCATCGCCCAAACGCATTACACCACTCGACCATAATTGTTTACCATCGCCGTTGACAATAAATTCAGCGGCAGGTCTTTGGCCTTTTACTTCGTCGTCGATACCAACCTTGGCAGTAAACAACGTCGCTTTCCCATCCAAAATAATGGTCAACAAACTTTCGGAATGGCTTCCAAAACCTCGTTCGAATGTTTGTCCGGCAATTGTTAGCGTTTTACCGTCGAGGGATTTATTTTTTGAAGGTACTCCGTAACCCTGGGTTGCCGTGCTAAGATCCAATTCGTCGAGCCATACGGTTTGAGCCGATCCAATCAGGCAGAAAACAACAAGAATGCCTGTTAAAACCGCTATTTTAATATTACTTAATATTTTCATTTATAGTATTTTATATACAAAACGTTAAAACAATTTAATGGTATAGGCAAAAGACGTGTTTGTAGCAGCCACCTTGAATATTTCGAGCGGTTGAGGGCCACAACTGTTTGAGCCCACACCCAAGGTTTTCGTCGAAATACTCAATACTGTTGCTGTACTGGCAGGCAAATCAATTTTGTACTCCACTGGATTCATTTGCTCGTCGGTATGAGGCAAGGCAGCCACCTGCATCAGTTTCTCGTCTGATTGGACCAACAGCGAAGGCTGATCTTTACCACTCAGTTTAGCCCAACGTACTTCTTCGTGGTTGCCACGTTCCATCGGTTTTTCGTATTCGTATTGTTCGTTTACACCTATTTCATATAGTCCAACTTCGGCAGCGCTTTTACGATCAGCATAGTTATCGAATGGGCCACGGCCAAAGAAAGTCATCCGGTCGAGCTTTTTATCGAGCAACATGCGCACCCCAATTTTGGCCAGGTTTATAGGGAGGCCAACAAATTGAACCTGGTTCTCAACTTTTATTGTGCCATCGCCCTTTACAAGGTAAGTTGCAGTGTGATACACTCCAAAGCCTTCTTTTCCTTCGGCTTTTGTTGTTGAAATTACTTTTACCGATGCATTGTCAACGTTTTCAACTTTGAAATCGACCAGCGTATATTGAAGCGTGGTTACCCCAAATTTTTCCCATTGCCTGTAAGCCCAATCATCGTCAGTGCGGTGGGCAGCTCGCCACAAGTGCAATTTTGGGGCGCCATCTGCCACCAACAGGGTGGTTCCATTTTGAGTTAACTGGTTCATAAAGCCTGTTTTCTTATCAAAACTTACCGAAAAATCTTTTCCAGAAACAGTGGCTGTTTGCTCGTTTTGAACCAGTTTTACGGGTTGGGTAACTTTCGCTTCCACTACTGGAGGTGTGTTGACAGGAAGTTTAAACTGGGCAGTGGCCACTTCATAACCTTTGTCGGCCCACAGTGTTTTTTCTTTTTGCTTGTACGAAATACGAAGGAAATATTCAGCCCCTGCTTTGGGGTGCTCAATTTTATAGGGGACGTTGGCCCTGCCTGTGCTTCGGGCATTGATAGGGCGCATCATATTGATTGTACCTTTTGCTATTTCCGTTCCATTTTCAGATAGACTCCACGATGCTTCAAAACCGCTTAAAGAAATAAACTGGAATTTATTCCGGATTGAGATTGCTCCAGAAATAGGGTCAGTTAATTCGGTGTCAATCCATTGAAATGCTTTTTTCATCTCGGGATAATGCGGTTTGACGCGGTTTCCCTCGATTGTGCGATCGTAAGAGACCACCCCTTTGTGGATAAAGTAATGATCGTTCGGGAACTCGCCAAAACCTCCCCCATAAGCCAATATCGGGTGTTTTGGATCGCGCTTGTTCCACAATGCCTGATCCTGATATTCCCAGATGGCGCCACCCAAAATTTCGGGATTGTTATCAAAAACTTCCGAATATTCATCGAGCGAACCCATCGAATTGAACATAGCATGAATAAACTCGCAGATATAGAAAGGTTTAGTAAGGTTTTTATCCTGAACGGTACGTGCATACTCTTGGGCAGTTCCATACATGCGGCCATCCAAGTCGGATGGATTGTTCTTACCAATCCCAAAACGCTCGTAATGAATTGGCCTTGAAGGATCCAAGACTTTAACAGCATTCATGGCCGCAACAAAATTTGGGGTAGCTCCCCATCCACACTCATTGCCCAACGACCAGATAATTACCGATGGACTGTTTTTGAAATTTTCAATGTTGGCAACATTGCGGTCAATAATCGCCGATTTTATGGTAGGTTCGTTATCGAAACGTCCGTCGTAGCCATGGCATTCGACATTGGCTTCGGCTACCAGCCAGATTCCCCACTCGTCGCAAAGCTCGTACCAGCGAGGATCATCGGAATAGTGACTGGTTCGTATGTGGTTGCAATTTCCTTGTTTGATAACCTGAAGGTCGTGTATCATTTGTTCTTCGGTTACCGCATGGCCAACCTCCGACCAGTGTTCGTGGCGATTTACCCCTTTCAGTTTGATAGGCACCCCGTTAACGGTAAAAATGCGTCCATTGATTTCAATTTTGCGGAAACCAATTTTTGAGGACAAGAATTCGCCTTCAGAGTTGGTTATCACAACGGTGTATAAATTCGGTGTTTCGGCAGTCCATTTCAAAGGGTTGGAAACCGGGATTTTCACATTCAATACTTCTTCCTGATTGGATTTGAGCGCTGTTCCTGTTGCGCTGCCCTTGGCTATTTCCTTGCCATCCTTGTCGTAAAGTATGGCCGTCAAAGTCTGTGCTCTGGCTGTTTTATCACCATAATTTTTAATTTTTGCTGAAACTTCCAAGGTTGCATCCTTGTAGTCTTTGTCCAAATCGGGTTTCGCAAAAAAGTCGCGAATGTGCACCTGTGGGGCGCTCCACAAGGTTACGTTACGGAATATCCCATGCAAGCGGAACATATCCTGGTCTTCAAGCCACGTACCCGAACTGTATTGATAAACCTCAACGGCAATCATATTTTTCCCGGGCTTCAGGTATTTGGTCAGGTCGAATTCGGCAGCGTTCCGGCTGTTTACGCTAAAACCTACTTTTTCGCCGTTTACCCACAAAAAGAAAGCGCAGTCGACCCCATCGAACGTAATAAAATTTCGACGACCTGCCCAATCAGCTGGAATAGTGAAATCCCGACGGTAGCTTCCCACCGGGTTTCGCTCCTCAAAAGCGGTGTACTTTTTGTCTGGCTCGCTCATTACGTGCGGATAATCCTTCTTGATGGTATAACCCAGGTTTCGATAGAAAGGGGTTCCGTATCCGTGTACTTCCCAGTTCGACGGCACCGGAATTTCCTTCCATGCCGACACATCAAAATCAGTTTTGTAAAAGTCTAACGGACGTTTTTCAGGTGTTGGCACCCAGTTGAATTTCCACTGTCCGTTTAAACTCTGACATAACGAAGAAGCATGACGTTTGGCCACCAACGCTTCCTGCAAATTGGCATAAGGCATCAGTGTGGCATGATACGGTTCTTTGTTAATTCCCAGCAATTCGGGATCTTCTATTTCCCGAGGTATCGGAGCGTTGTTTTGACCAAATACTCCATTTAGGAAGAAAATGTTTACTAAAAACAGGCTTAAAAATGCGATTTTATTCATCAAATTATCTTTGTTAATCATTGAGAGAATGAAGCTGAGAAGTAGTTATTGAATAGTTATTTTAATATTTTTCAGGTCCTTTACATCAGAACTATTTCCATAGAACACTTCATATTCGCCTGGAGTAACCATCATTTTTCTTTGTGACCAATCATAAAATTCGAAAGATGAAGATGGTAGATCAACTGTTATATTTTGAGTTTTTCCTGCATCAACATCAACACGTTTGAAACCTTTCAGCGTTTTTATTGGCCCCTCCAAATCATTTACCTTCCTAACATATACCTGCACAATTTCAGTCCCATTGCGCTTACCGGTATTTTTTACCGGAATGGTCAATTGAGTTGTTTCATTAGCTTTGATCGTTGTTTTACTTAGAATTGCCAAGCCAATTTCAAAATTTGTATAACTTAATCCAAAACCGAACGGGAATAAAGCATCATTCATAAAACGATATGTTCGGCCTTTCATCGAATAATCTTCGAAATCCTTAAGCTGATCGGAATTTTTGTAAAATGTAATAGGCAGTTTCCCTGAAGGATTGTAATCGCCAAACAGCACTTCGGCAACTGCCTGACCGCCAGATTCGCCTCCATACCAAGCCTGAAGAATTGCATCGCAGCTTTCAGTTTCGGGCTTTAAAGCAATAGCCGAACCGGAGCAGTTCACAAAAACGACTTTCTTTCCTGCTTGTTTCAACGCTTTTAAACAGTTACGCTGTACAGCCGGCAACTCAATATCGGTTCGGTCACCACCTTTAAACCCAGGATAGGATACCGGCATTTCTTCGCCTTCCAAAGTTGTGGAAAGTCCGCCAACAAAAACGACCACATCTATTCCCATCAACTTATTTACCAGCCCGTTATAATCAACATTGATTTCTTTCCCGAAATCAAATTCCACACTTCCTTCCCAATCGTTAGTCTGCACGTAGCGCACTTCAACGCGGTATTTCCTTCCTGCCTCAACTTGATAAGGTTGCCGCGAAGGCAAAGTCCGGTGATAGTCATATTTAATGATCGGCTCGTTGTTGATTAGTACTTCGAAATGGCCTGTAGCTCCGGTTTTAAATACTATTTCCTCGGTTTTTGGTGCAACAAAATCGGCTTCGTATTTACCCGAAAAACGCTGAAGATTCACGCCGGGTGCAAACTCGTGCTGTCCGGCAGTGGTCAACTTGATTGGATTCACAATTTGCTGGGTGGCAACCGGGGTTCCAGTAGATTCACGGTTATTCCAGTACGAAGCCTTAAATCCGGTTTTGCCTTCCAGCGAACAGTATTTGAAATAGCTTTCGGTCACTTTATCTTCGACCAAGTCACATCCCTTGTCGTAAAAAATCTTTTTATCCGTAATTTTTGTTTTAATCCCGTCAAGAATGGTGATTGTCCTGACCGGAGTTCCGTTGTAATTTCCCCACAACATCGGTTTGTCATTAGCGTTAGGCCCAATAACTGCAATCATTTGCGCTGATCCATTTAAAGGCAGAATATTGTTCTTATTCTGAAGTAGGGTCATCGATTCGAGAGCCATATCTAAAGCCAGTTTTCTGTGCGCATCGTTGTTCAATACCGATGTGGGTATTTTTGTCCAAGGAACAATAGCATTGTCATCGAAATCCCCCAAATCGAAGCGGCCAATCAAAACACGCAATAAACTTTTATTGATGTCCTCTTCTTTGATGAGCCCTTTATTAATGGCATCCGGTAAATTTTTAAAAGGATAATTCTCCCAAACACATTCAACATCGGTCCCTGCCAAAACGGCTTTTGATGCGGCATGAACAGCATCGGAAGACACTTTATGGCTGGTAAAAAAATCGGTGACCGCACCACAGTCCGAAACAACCATATACTTATAGCCCCATTCATCGCGAAGAATACGCTGTAAAAGTCTGGTGTTACCACAACAAGGCTCATCGTTCAATCGCTGGTAGGCACACATCACCTGGCGTACATCAGCCTCCTGTACCAAAGATTTAAATGCCGGAAGATAAGTTTCGTACAAATCGCGCGGATTAATATCTGTGAGGTTTAGTTCATGCCGACTCCATTCGGGGCCGGAATGCACGGCAAAGTGTTTGGCACAAGCCAGTAACTTCCGATATTTGGCATCAGCCGGACCTTGTAACCCTTTTACTACCGACACCCCCATTCGCGACATCAGATAAGGGTCTTCTCCATAAGTTTCCTGACCACGCCCCCAACGTGGATCACGGAAAATATTAATGTTTGGGGTCCATACAGAGAGACTTAGAAAACGTTTGTTTTCGTTTCCCATTTGTAACCATTGATTGTATTTAGCTCGAGCCTCGTCTGAGACAGCATCGTAAATGCGATAAAGCAATTCGTCGTCAAATGAGGCAGCCATCCCGATAGGTTCAGGAAAAACGGTTACATTATCGTTATTAGCATATCCGTGTAAAGCTTCGCTCCACCAGTTGAATTTTTTAATACCCAATCGCGGTACAGCATCCGACTGGTCGCACATTAAAGCGGCCTTTTCTTCAATGGTTAGCCTGGATATAAGATCTTTAGCCCTTTCTTCCGAACTTAATTTAGGATCCTGGAAAGGATACTGCTGAGCATAAAGGCTAAGTGACCAAAAAAGACTTAATACAACTAAAATTTCTTTTCTCATGACCATAGCATTAATTTACAGGGACATTTGCTATTGTATAGCTTTCAAACTTGCAACAAAACCACCGCGGCGAAGTGACTTAACATCAATCAATGATGATTTATCAACCACCAAGTATTGAGTGGAAAAATCTTTATCGTGTTTGCCGTCAGTAATCAAGGTAAGCTTGAATTTTAATCCGTCAGGTAAAAAGTCAAACTTGATCGTTTGAGTCTTTTCTCTTCTTTCACAATTGATCCCTCCAATGTACCAGTCATTGCCTTTTTGGCGGGCAATAGTGATATTGCGACCGGGATAACCATCAATCAGCTTAATATTATCCCAGGCATTTGGTACTTCCCGAAGGAAAAATTTGACTGCATCAGGCAATGCATAATAACCATCGGGGCGATCGGCAAAATGCTGAATGCCCGACTCAAATACAACACTCAGAGCCAACTCATGCCCATACGAGGTGATATGAGGGAATTGAGAGTTAGTGAACGTTACAGGAGTGTAATCCATAGCTCCAACCACATTCCGGGTAAACGGAATGATCGTGTTATGCTCAGGGGCAGTTGTCGTAAAGTCGGGTCCGTTATTGTACCATTCGGCACCGCGAATCCCTTCGTAGGTCATAAGATGAGGATAAGTGCGTGCCCATCCGCGTGGTACTATACAGCCATGAAAATAAACCAGCATTTGAAAATTGGCGGCGTCATCCAAAATGTCAAGATAGTACTTGATCATATCTTGTTTCTCGCTTTCGAAAAAATCAATCTTTACACCATAAACACCCAACTTTTTGAGTTTTGTAAACTCTTCAACACGATTTTCGTGAGTAAGCATCCGGTCGCGGGGTGTTGCGGTTACTCCGGTATGGGGCCCTCCCGAATTGTACCACATAAGAGGTTTTAATCCCTTGGATTGAATATATTTCAAAGCATCTTCAAGATTACCGCCATTACTCATGGAGTCCCATTCCCAATCGAGCAATGTATAAGGCCAACCCATGGCTGCAGCTAAATCTGCAAAATCACAAACAGTTTTAAAATCTTTTGTACCATGATTACTCGACCAATAGTTCCACGAGGCAATACCAGGTTTTATCCAATCGGTATTTTTAACAATCGACGAAGGACAGACATCATCAATCAGGGTTGACTCAACAATGTCGGCAAGGCCTCCCATTATGATAACCCGCCATGGAGATTGCCAGGGTAGTTTAATCGTTGGTTGCGATTCCCCCATACCATTCCCATCCTTCTGATCAGGAAATGTTATTTTAAACCGTGATTTATCGTCAACATTACTCAGTTTGGAACCACAATAATTGCGATTTACATCAGATTCGTGAATTAAATACCAGCAACTATTGTCGTTTGAATTGAAAAGGGCGGGATACCCCCAGTTTTGTTGGGTGCTGTTGTCGTTCATCACACTATATAATCCTTCATTTGCCGGATTCCATTTTTCCATCCATCGTTTGGTTGTTTCAGGAATAGAATAGGAGGTATATTCATCTTTAACAAGGAAGGAACCTTCTGTCTCAGGAAATTCATACCGGAACGCGACACCGTCATTATATGCCCGAATGATTAAATTCATTTTTGCTTTGCCCGGATTCTCAAATGAGACAACCACCTCATTGGCCGAATTGCTACATTGAGAGCGCTTTCCATGTACAGCAGTATATCGTTCATTTATTTGTACCGGCTTACCAGCTTTCAGAAATTTAAGCTTATTCGAAAAATCCTGATCACTGCGCGATAGTCCCAGGCTGATGTTAGGTATTGCCTCAGTAATCTTGCCTTCACTGTTGTAATTGACTTTCAAATTCCATTCACCAAAATCGGTATTCTGCTGATTATAAAGCTGAACATTTACCTTCTGGTTGGGCGAAACTACTGTCACTTTTTGTGAAAACGCCATCGTTGAAAACAGGCACATCAATACAAATAGTATTTTGGTCTTCATTTCTAAATAATGATATTAGTTAATTAATTTATGTCTATACCGTCTTACTAAATATAAATACAATATTTTTTCCTCCCTCAACCGAATTATTCTTTTCATTCCTTGCCAGTTAAATATCTTTTCTCAGGAACATCATCATTAAAAACAGAACTTTTCAAGGTTGAGCGATAAGATTAACGCCTCTTTGGCTTGAAAAACCTTTGGCATGGGCCTCTGTCGTATTGGATCATTATCATCCCCACATTGATTTCTCATCAGTTGGTTTCTCACCTATAATCAAATACATTCCCCAGACATCAGTTAAAAAGCTATTAAACACGTAATGACCAAAAACGCCAAAACCGGAATCGATATTACGATCTTGTCATTTTCATATTTCTCAGCTTTATACTAATTGAATTTTCCATTGAAAGATACACATTTTCCACCATTGACCTCCTGTAAAGTCCAGAAGAAAGTTTCGTGAGATTAGTAACAACCTTATTCGCAACAACCAAACACATCAGAAAAAACAAACATCCACCAGTCAAAAACTTACAACCTGTTAACGCAAACGTCCAAAATCCTGTACCATTTATAAAACGTTCTATCATGGTAAATCAACGTAGATTCGCCATTTTTTTCCAACAGGTTTTATGCCTTGAAAGAAGATTTAAATTAGAACGAGATTGCTATTAAACAAATTTTATCTGGGTTAATCACCGGGCAGTTTTAAATATTACAGGCCAGAATTATCACAATAGTGATTTTCTGGCCGTGTAAAATAATAAACAAAAAATGAAAAAGAGTAAAATGTTCTTTATAGAAATAACAAAATATTCTTTCTACAAATGTATACTGAACCCGTATTTTGAAATAGAACATATGTTGCATTAAATATCTCCAATGTTGAATTTACATGCCTAATCATGAATCATAAAATACAAATCACTGACATTAACAAACCCAAACAACGATAATCCTCACAACTTCAACACTAATTACTTTTTTCTTAAATCGAAACTGTTTTTTCATATTTTTGTTTCAAGAAGATTTTAAATGAAGACAGCAGTACTATTTATATTTCTATTTCTTTTTAGTCAGCTATACGCTCAGGAACATTTTGCTTTTTCGCCCATCAGCAGCATCAATGGTCTCTCGGATAACCGCGTCCGAACCATTTGCCAACTAAATGACGGGCGTATGGTCATCGTTACCGAGGGTTTGGTCAACATCTATGATGGGGCCACTTTTCGTTACATGCACTACAATGAACAAAAGGCATACCCATTAATAAACTATTCCGGCGGACATCATGCTTATGTGGATAACGAAAATCACTTATGGGTTAAAAACCAACAAAAGCTCATGCTTTTCGATATTCAGACAGAATTGTTCACTGCCAATATTGATAGCGTTTTTAATAGCCTGGGAGTAAAATTTAGGGTGGTCGATTTTTTCATCGATTCAGAACACAACCATTGGTATTTAACTCAAAATGACGAACTCATTTTCAGGGATAATCAGGAGAATAACACGCGCCTTTTCTTAACCAACATTTCCAAAGTTCAAGGCTTAACCGATCAACTCTACGATATCGCTGTTTCCGGCAAACTCTTTTTCTTGTTTTACAGATCGGGATTGATGATCTGCTACGATTTCGAGACACAAAAAGAACTCTACCGGGAAAACCCTTTCATTGGGAAAAACAATCCTTACACCTCCACCTTAATGGTAGTTCCGTTTAAACAGTATCTATACCAGGTACGTAATGGAATTAACTGCGGGTTGTTGCAACGTTTTAATACGACAACCAGAAAATGGGAACATATTTTTGATGCCAATTATTGGCTGAATACTTTAACCGTCGATAATAAAGGGAACTGCTGGATTAGCTCATTCGAAGGTCTTTGGGTAATCGACGAAAATCTTCAAAACAAACGCAGGATATCACCGATACATCTTGTTGATGGCCGTATATTGGAAAGTCAAATATGTACCCAATACAATGACAACAAAGGCGGATTATGGGTCGGAACGGTAAACAGAGGGGTGATGTATTATCATCCCGACAGATTTACCTTTAGAAACTACGGCCACTTCCTGTTTAAACTCTCCTATGCCGAAAGTTTAAGGGTTTATTGCTTTACCGAAAAAGATGGCGATGTTTTAGTGGGCACCAATAAAGGGTTATTTCGTCTTTTAAAAAGGTCACAGACCCTGGAGCCGGTTCATCTGCTTCCGTCTGATATACAGTGTGAGACCCTGCTTTCAGACAGTAAACAACGAATATGGGTAGGGACCAGCAGAAACGGATTGTTTTGTATTGATAATAATAGGGTTAAAAATTTCAGTACGCCAAAATACTGCCTGTATCTTTTCGAGGATTCCGATGGCACCTTTTATATATGTAATAATAAAGGAGTCCATATTTTCGATCCTCAGACAGGAAACCTGGAAGAAACAGGGGGCTCTTCAGGCCCCGAACCAGGTCGTGTGTATCAACTAATTAACTTCAAAAAGGACACCCTATTGGGATTCGGTGATAATGGTTTATTCTTCTATAATCGTCAAAACAAGACGATCTCTTTCCCCGAAAACAATAAAAACGGATTACTTCAGCACAGCAACCACCGCTATCACAGCCTTCTTACCGATAGTCGCGGATTAACCTGGCTTGGTACAATGGATGGCCTGAATGTTTATAATCCGGCAACCAATACCATTCAAAGCTTTTATGAAGAAGATGGTCTGACAAACAACAGCATTCGCTCAATCACTGAAGACGACTCTGGAAAAATTTGGGTTGCAGCTTCCTATGGGATATCCTGCATCGACATAACAACAAATGAAGGAAAATACCAGTATTCATTCATTAATTATAACCATTTCGACGGAGTCATTGAAAACGAGTTCTTACCCCGCTCCGCTTTTAAAACCTCTGACAACCGCCTTCTATGGGGGGGACTCGATGGCTTTAATGAAATTGACCTTAACCGGATCAATTCTACCCGTCAACAATTGTCGATCCCACTCTTCACTAAATTTCTGCTCACCGGCACCGAGATAAATCAAAATGAATCGTACGACGGGAATATCATCCTCAAACAATCGATCAGTTCGACCAAAGAGTTACGGCTTAAATACTTCCAAAACTTCATAAGTCTTGAATTTTCCGCACTTAATTACATTAATCCCACTCAAACCTATTACCGCTATAAACTGGAAGGTACCGACGATACCTGGCGTGAAATAAAAGCAACCGATGGGATTGGACGCGTCAACTACACGAACATGAAACCCGGAACCTATCTTTTTAAAGTTATCGCAGCCAATAACAACCGTCAATGGGGCGATCAATATGCCCAAATGAAAATCGTCATTCATCCTCCTTTCTGGAAAACAAACTGGGCTATTGCTTTATACCTGCTGCTCTTCAGTGGCGCGGGATACCTTGTAATGTCAATTTATATTACCCGAAACAGACGTGAGTTGCTAAAACAGCAGAAGGAAGAACTTGACCAGATGAAATTCTCTTTTTTCACCAATATCAGCCACGAATTAAGAACCCCTTTGACACTTATTATTACCCCGCTCGATTCGATACTGAAAAAGATGGATGACAATGCTCTCAAATCGCAACTAACCGGAATTCATCGCAATGCCAACAATCTGTTAATTATGGTGAACCAGCTACTCGATTTTCGTAAACTCGAAATGAACGGTGAGAAGCTAAACCTAAGCTATTGCAATATCAGTGAACTTATCGAATCAATTTTCTACTCTTTCAACGAACTTGCTTCTGAGAAAGGGATTGATTTCAAATTCGATTGCAGTGAAGATAATCTCTGGGTATATACCGACAAGGACAAATTGCAGAAAATCATAAACAATCTGACTTCCAATGCCTTCAAATTTACCTCCAAGGGCGGACAAATCACAATTAAGCTTGATAGGGACACTACAAAACAGTCTGTTGAAATTCAGGTAACCGACAACGGATGCGGAATTTCCGAAGTTGACCTCTCCAAAATCTTTGATCGCTTTTTCCAGATAAAAAAACAAAACGATCAAAATACAGGAAGCGGGATCGGCTTGCATCTGGTTAAGGAATATGCACAGCTACTCCACGGCAATGTCCAGGCAGAAAGCCGGATTAACGAAGGAAGTACTTTTACGGTTACCATCCCGGCCAACCTGAAAACGGAAAATCAGGCTGATATTCGAAATGATGAGAAACCGGAGAACGTCCTGCTCAAACTATTGATTGTCGAAGACAATTCGGAATTCAGGACTTTCCTGCAGAAAGAGCTTTCCGATAAATACCACATCCTTATTGCCTCAAACGGTCGCGAAGGCCTCGAACGGGCCAGGAAGCAGCAACCCGACTTAATCATAACCGATGTCATGATGCCTGAAATGTCGGGAACAGAGCTTTGCCGTATCCTGAAAAATGATATCCAGATATCGCATATCCCGGTTATTCTTCTCACGGCAAAAACTTCGGACGAAGCACAGATCGAAGGCTTTGAAGCCGGCGCTGATGATTATATTACCAAACCATTTAACATGAACATCTTGTTGCTCCGCATTCATAAATTAATCGAACAACAGGAAGAAAGAAAGAACGCCTTTAAGAAAACCATTGCCATTAATCCCGGATCATTGACCTCGACTAATGTTGATGAAGAACTGATCAAGAAAGTGCTGAAACAAATCGAAAAAAACATGGGGAATACATCCTATTCAGTTGAACAACTCAGTAAGGAAATGTTTATGGACAGAACAGGCTTATACCGGAAATTATCGGCCATTGTCGGGCAAACGCCAACCGAATTTATACGCTCTGTCCGGTTGAAAAGGGCGGCACAATTACTTGAAAATGGCTTACCCGTGACTGAGGTGGCCGAAAGCGTCGGGTTCGGAACGCCAAGCTATTTTACAAAATGCTTCCAGGATGAATTCGGAGTAAAACCATCTCAATATAAAAACAATAATGCATAAGCTTTAAGGGATTATATATCTCTTGCCATCATTCATTCCACCGCTGGTGCCCATTTGCAATTGGCACTCCAAAGCTGCAGATCTATGATCCGCTTTTTCTACCTATGCAAAAAGGATTTCTAACATGCCGCTTTCATGCGAAAAAATCCACCTCGGAATTGTTAAAGTAACAGAAAAGGCATACCCTGCTGATCCTTTGCCATTTATTTTCATAAGCATAAATTTAGTGAATTTTAGCGCCCGAAGTTGCTTATCCGGATTATTAATCCGGAACTAAAAAGTGCTGATGGCAAATCAGCACCAGTAACGTAATATGGATATTGGGCGTTGAATTTAATTACGGCAAATTTTCCAGGAGTTTGGTGGACAAATCCCTGCCGTTCCTAAAAAAGAAAAGCGCTTAACCCGTAAGATTAAGCGCTTCTGATTTATTCTGCTTTGGTGCCCAGAACAAGACTCGAACTTGCACACCGTAACCGGCACCAGCCCCTCAAGCTGGCGTGTCTACCAATTTCACCATCTGGGCAGAACGATTTTGCGGTGGCAAATATATAAAAAAATTCCAATCCCAATAAATCCGCGAAAAATAAAAAATAACTGAGCTTTTACCGCGAATAAGTGCACTTGTATTTTACATCTTCTACCACACCGGACGAATCGACATAAAACATATACACCTCATTTTTAATCGATCTGGGACTCTCAAATCGATCATACTGAAATTGTCCGGTATTGATCGGAGCAGCACTCAACTGCTTGCTCTTCTCATAAATCCGGATCACTTTCCCTCCTGAAAGCTCTTCCTGACGCGTAGGATTACCCATTTTATTCGTCACAACCGATATCGGACGCCCTTTATAACTCCTCGAAATTTGAGTTTGCAATGTGCAACTGCCAAATAAAATCATTGCAATCAATAACACAAACGAATTTTTCAATCTCATTTTCTAATTCATTTCAGATCCCTGACTGGAAATCTTAAGCAAGTTTACCATTCTTTACCGAATAAAAGAAGAAATTACAACACAATCTTTGGCAGGAGAATAACGGGCCTGAGAATACTCAGCAAAACTACAGTATCTCTTAAACTCAAACCATTTCTTTTTATTTACAACTACCAAAATAGAGATCACAGATTTACTTGCCTCATCTCATTATTTTAACTAACTTAGTATATACCATACATTTACCGTCACCAGAAGCAACAATATAACAGTATAGAATTCCGACAATCATTAAAGACACCACCAATAAAGGAGATCATCAATTTATCTGAACATAGAAATAATAAACAATCAATACTACCGCTTCTTAAGGAGTGGTCACATAAATCAGAGGATCATGATAAGAAATTGAAAACTTACGTCAGTCTAAAACAAAACACCATGAAAAAGCTAATTTTCATTATCTCAATTCTCACCATCTGCATATTGCTCCCCACCTCTCTGAATGCGCAATTCAACATCAAAGACAAGCTCAAAAACAAAACCAACAACAAGGCGAACGAGAAAGTCGATCAGGGAATTAATAAAGGTCTTGATGCGGCTGAAGACGGGGTGAAAAATATCTTCAAGAAAAAAGATCAACCGGAAAATACTTCGGAAGAGGCAACGACTTCCCGGGAACCTTCGGAAACCCCAATAAACGAGGCCGAACCAACCAGCCTGAAGGCATTTTCCAAATACGACTTTGTCCCTGGCGATAAAATTATTTTTTACGAAGACTTTAGTCAGGATGCCGTTGGCGATTTTCCAGCATTGTGGACAACCGATGTTTCCGGTGAGATAAATACGCTGAATATTGCTCCGGGAAATTGGTTTAACCTCAACAGTACTGAAGGGACCTATTGGTTTATGAACGACATCGACTTTCCTAAGAATTTCATCCTGGAGTTTGACATTGTTCCGAAAGCAGGCGCTCCCCGTTATGCGGCCGATCTGGTACTTTTTGGAGAAGCTCAACACAGTGAAATGAACAAGGAGGGAGATCCCGGCACCTGCGGGTTACACGTCCTGATCGCCAAATCAGATTGGGCAACCAAAGGGTACAAAAAAGGGGTACAGGAAAAACTTACCGGTGAATCATCCAACTTTCTTGTCGAAGCTGAAAAAGTGAATCATGTCATCCTTTGGGTTCAGGGCCGAAGGGTGAGGATTTACAATAAAGGAGGCAAAGTAATCGATGTGCCAACCAATATTTACGAAGGAAGCAAATTCTCGCGCATGTGCTTCAAACTATACCGTGGAGCATCCTCGGGAGCATACCTTTCAAACATTAAGATCACGACTGCTGCCCCGGATACCCGAAACAAGCTGCTTCAGGAAGGGAAACTCATTACTTACGGAATCTATTTCGATGTGAATAAAGATGTGGTCAAACCCGAGTCATACGGAACACTGAAAGATATCGCAGCCGTTCTGAACGAGGTTCCCGATGCAAAAGTAAAAATCGTGGGACATACCGATGCCGATGGCCAGGATGCGGCCAATCTGGACTTATCAAAACGCCGGGCCGCCTCCGTAAAAAATGAACTGACCAAAACATTCGGCGTTAATGCCGACCGTCTGGAGACGGATGGTTCGGGCGAATCACAACCGGTCGCACCCAATGATAACCCGGTAAATAAAGCGTTAAACCGACGTGTCGAATTTATCAAACTGTAAAACAAGTTTAAACCGGACAATAATCCACAGACGGCAGTTGGGTTATTATGCATGAAAACAGGTCAAAATAAAAAGTCACATGATCATTTCCCGCCGATTTCACTGTTTTTCGCGCAATAATCGGCCAAATCGGCGGGAGACAAACTATGATTTAAAATATTGGCAAACGCCATGGTACTTTTACGCACCTCCCGATTGTCGGGGCAAAAAATTGGGAACACCCATCGGGATAACCAAAGAAAACAACTCACCCCCTACTTCCCAAATCAGGAGTAAGGCTGACTCACCCCGAAACACTTCCATTACTGCTCGTCGCCCGGGCTACCTAACCGATAAAAGCTGACCCACAGCATTTCTTTCAACAAAATCTTAGCAAGCACCATTTCTGAAATAACTGTTATATTATCAATAAGATTTACTTTTTATCCAATAAAGCCGCAGTTTGATATAACTTTGCAGCATTATCAGTTAATGTTATGAATAAAAACATCGTTATCCTTCTTCTGTTGACTCTATTTTCATCGTCACTCTTCGCTCAGACCAACCGGCTTGAACTCCAGAAAAAACGTGAGAAAGCCGCCGAACCCTTATTCGTTCCTCCGGTCTTCGATAACGATTCCATCCTTCACTTTAACCTGGCGACCATCGAAATTATCCTCCCTTACAAGTTCAAAAGCAAGCGCCAGGAAAAGGTGTACGACAAGCTCACCGAAGATGTCAAAAAAACCTACCCCCTAGCATTGATCGTCAGCAGTGAATTAAAACTGGTCAATTCCGAACTCGAAAATATCTACACCGATCAGAAACGGCGTAAAGCATATATCAAATGGTACCAGGATTATGTCCGTCGCACCTATACAGATTCGCTGAAAAAACTCGATCTCGATCAGGGGAAGCTTCTGCTTAGGTTGATCACCCGCGAAACCGGACGATCGCCTTACCAACTGATTAAAGATTACCGCGGGGGCGCCAATGCCCTTTTCTGGCAAACTATGGCTTTTACCTTCGGGGCAAATCTAAAAAGCAACTATGACCCCGATAAAGATGCGATGATCGAACATATCATCCGTCGTTACCGCGCCGGAGAATTCGATTGAAATCAGCTTTCCCGGCCTCCGGGAGCGAAATCCGGCCAACCCCTTTCGCGACTCACGACCGGCGATTGTTCCCGGCCTGTTGCCGTACCCCTGACCCGGGCCTCGCGGCAACAACCTACCCCACACTCTCTTTCCCCGTTAGATAATAGTATTCTGATTATTCTTAATAATTTCGGACACGGCTAACCGGATAATCCAATAAATGCAACCCTCACAGCCTACAACATAATATCTAATATTTGCACCTTCCCGAGACAGACTATCCCGCCCCAAAGGAACTCTTTTATTTTATCTCTCCTCAAAATTTGTTAAACAACATCTAAATCCGGTTTTTTCCTTTATTTTGGTGGAAAATTGTAAGGCCCTGAAAACAGGATTTAACATGCGTTACCTGATCATCATAATTCTTTTCTTGATCGCCCAAGACTCTTGGGCTCAGGATCAACCCAAAGAGTTCCGCGGAGTGTGGATTGCCACGGTCAACAATATCGATTGGCCTTCCAGTCCCGACTTAACGGTAGCGCAACAAAAAAAAGAATTTCTCGATCTGATCGGCTGGGTTGAAAAATTCAATCTGAACACTATCATCTTGCAGGTAAGGCCGGCAGCCGATGCCCTTTACAACTCCTCAACCGAACCCTGGTCATGGTTTCTCTCGGGGAAACAAGGCAAGGAACCCGATCCCTACTATGACCCGCTGGCATGGGCCGTTGAGATCTGCCATCAGCGGGGTATCGAACTTCATGCCTGGTTCAACCCTTTTAGGGTCAGAAATAACGGCTACTACCCTCTTGCCCCCGGCAATTTCGCGGCCAAAAACCCCCAATTCACTTGTAAATACGACAATAAACTGTTTTTTGATCCGGGTTATCCCCAGGTCAGGGAACACCTGCTAAAGGTCATCCTCGAAGTGGTCCGCAATTACGACGTCGATGCAGTCCATCTCGATGATTATTTCTACCCTTACCCGGTAAAAGGAAAATCTTTCCCCGACCAGAAAAGTTTCTCCAAATATGGGAAATCCTATTACCCAAACCGCTTAAAAGAGTGGCGCAGAGACAACATCAATCAGTTCATCCACAACCTGCACGACAGCATAAAAGCCGCCAAACCCTGGGTCAAGCTGGGAATAAGCCCTTTTGGAGTCTGGCGCAACATTGCCGATGACCCCAACGGCTCGCCGGGAGCCAAGGGAATGAGCTCCTACGACGATCTCTATGCCGATGTCCGTAAATGGCTGAAAGAAAACTGGATCGACTACGTGATCCCGCAGCTCTACTGGGAGCAGGGCAACCGGTACGGCGATTTCCTCTCGCTGGCCAAATGGTGGAATAACAACAGCTTCGGCAAACCGCTCTACATCGGCCAGGCCGTCTATAAATCGACCGATCCAAAATCGCCATGGGACAATCCGAAGGAGATTGGCGAGCAAATCAAAATATTGAGGGATCATGACCAAATCAACGGGTTTGCCTTTTACAGCATCTCCCACCTGAAAAAACTCAGGGATGATCAGGCCAACGACCTTACCATGAATTTCCTTAATTCAAAAGCATCGCCCCACCAAAGCAGGTGGGAAACACCGGTAACCTTAAGCGCTGAACAACCCCCTGTCGCCGACTCCTTATCGGAACAGATGGTTGAATTAGTGAAAACGGAGGAGCTGTTTCTTAATCCCGAACAACAAGCGGATGAAAAAGGCGGATGGCCGGTAGCCGAAAAAATCAGACTGAAACGATCGAACAAGGGATGGACGATCTTCTGGAAAGCCGATCGGTCAGGCAGCTCTGATCCGGAAAAATATGCCCTGGTGACCTTTCAACAAACCAAGGAAGGCAGTTACCTGAGAAAAATATACCATATCACCGAAAACAGTCAACTCTTCATTCCCCGCACAGATCAAGAGCTCTTTAAGGATAAACTGATCGGGATAGTAGCCCTGACGGATGACCAAAAAGCCGGTCCCCTTTCCAAGTTATTCCGGATCAAGGGTCGAAAAATCAGATACAATTAGCCCTGACATCTAAAACATCCATTTCTGAAATCGCTGAAAATATTCACCTGACATAACAGACTACTCTTTTCCCCTGTACGGCTCTGACCGATCGGGTTGTGACATCGGCGTTATAATTCCTGAATATCAAATGACAGGGGCCCGTGAACAGATCAGAGGACTAAACGCGACTATTCAATACCGTATCAACTCCGGGGTATCTCGTATGTTTGCCATCATATTCTTAAGGTTTATTATCGCAAGAGAAAATTATA
>CAZWBR010000046.1:0-32152 GCA_964632305.1 uncultured Prolixibacteraceae bacterium | reverse complement strand
TTAGGATTCAAGATTTTCATTCTTGCCATAGGGGTTCGAATCCCCTACGGACTACTTTCACACATTATTGCTGAATTTTCGGCGAAATTGTGTCAGGATAAAAAAAAAGTATTACTTTTACGACCCCAAACAATGGGAGCGTTTTTTAAGGTCCGTTCATCTAAGGGTTAGGATTCAAGATTTTCATTCTTGCCATAGGGGTTCGAATCCCCTACGGACTACCAATTATATTTGAAAAAGAAATTTTTGAAGAAATGGCAAATCATAAATCGTCAATAAAAAGGGCAAGACAGAGCGAGACTCGCCGTCTGCACAATAAATATTATTCAAAAACCACACGTAATGCAATTCGTGCGTTGCGTTCGACCAGCGAAAAGGAAGCAGCTACCGAGTTGTTCCCTAAAGTAGTGGCTATGCTTGATAAATTGGCGAAAAAGAGCATTATTCACAAAAACAAGGCTGCCAACTTGAAATCGAGCCTGGCACTGCACGTGAACAGTTTGTAAGATTTTACTATTCTCATATTGAGAACCCGTCCTTCAAAAAGGATGGGTTTTTTTGTTTCGCCCCACTCTTTCCTTTCTGCAAAACATTTTGTAAATTAGTCGTTTACCACGGACTAAGGAGCAGCAGAGATGGAAGAGTACCGGAAACTAAGCATTAAGGAGTGGGCCCTTGAAGATCGGCCCCGTGAAAAGCTACTCTACCGGGGAATCGCTTCCCTGTCGGATGCTGAATTGATGGCCATTCTTATCGGCAGTGGCAATACCGAAGAAACAGCGGTTGAACTTTCGCGGCGCATCCTCGATTCGGTGAAAAACAACCTGAATGAACTGGGGAAGATGGGAATTGAAGATTTCAAACAATTCAAAGGAATTGGAGAGGCGAAAGCCATCACCATTATTGCGGCCATGGAATTAGGGAGGAGGCGAAATCAATCGGTAGCCCTCGAATTGGAAAAGATTACCTGCAGCCGTGATGTGGCCAATTATTTGCGACCGGCCATTGGTGATCTGCCCCACGAAGAGTTCTGGGTACTTTTTCTGAACCGGCAAAACAAAATACTCGACAAACAGAAGCTTAGCCAGGGAGGCATGACCGGAACGGTAATCGATGTTCGGTTAGTGATGAAGACAGCATTGGAGAAACGGGCCACTTCGTTGATATTTAGTCACAATCATCCGTCGGGCAACCTGGATCCCAGTGATGCCGACCGAAAAATCACCCGTCAGTTGAAGGAAGCTGCATCGGTCATGGAAATACCTCTGCTCGACCACCTGATCATTACCCAAACGGGATATTTCAGTTTCGCCGACGAGGGGATATTATGAATTGTCACCGGTGTTTTTGCCCACCAGATTCAATATCAAGATAATATTTCGTAATTTTCACCATTCAATTATTTGCGATTATCATTTAATCAATTCAAATAATGAGACTTGAAGTTCAATACCTGGAACATCACGAGATTGATCAATTACAATGGGATAACTGCATCTCGAATGCGGTTAATCATGTGATCTGTGCTCAAAGCTGGTATCTGAACACGGCATGGGAAGACTGGACGGCTTTAGTCTCACCAAATTATCAATATGTTATGCCACTTTTCCCTTCCCGGAAATGGGGTATTGAATATTTGTGTCAACCCACATTTATTTTTCAATCGGGAGTTTTCTCAGCGAGCCACCTGAACAAGGAGATTGTTGATCTCTTCTTATTGGCGATACCACAACGGTTTAAATATATTGAGATCAAACTGAATATCCTGAATCAAATCAGCAAAATAAAAGGATTTGAAATTCAACCTGCCATATCCTATCAGCTTGACCTGATTAAAAGCTTTCACCACCTGGTGGCCGATTTTAGTCTTAATACCCTTCAATACCTGAGAAATGCGAAAGAGTCCAGTATTTTTGTCAACGAAGAGTTGGATGCCCTGGGATTCGTCAGATTCATCATGCTGAACGAAAATTCGCACGGCAAACAGCTCAACGAGAGAGAACTATCGACCATTCAGCGCATTACAAGCAAAGCAATGGGATTTGGCTCAGGTAAAATCCTTTCGGCATTTACGGTGGACAATACCTTAGCCGCGGCAGCACTATTTATTGGAAACGGAGCAAAAGCGATTATGCTGATTGCCGCTGAATCGGAAGAGGGGAAAAAGCAACATGCCTTATATATGATAGTCAACTATTTTATCATGACATTCAATGGAAGCGCCCTTACCTTAGACCTAGGACAATCACTGAATCCCCGGTTTAAAATCTTCTGCAGCGGATTTGGGGCCATGCCGGTTCATTACCCGTTGGTTAGGAAAAAGAGTTGCCAATTACTCAACCAACTTTTTTACCATTGAAAATCATTTCCCCGAATAGTACTTTTTTTCTATTTTAGCGCAAAAATTTCAAATGATACATGTTGTCGGGGAGAATAACTCACTTTTCAACCAGTTTCTCGCTGAGATAAGGGATGAAGTGATTCAAAAAGATTCTTTGCGTTTCAGAAGAAATCTCGAAAGAGTTGGCGAAATATTCGCTTATGAGATCAGTAAAAAATTAAACTACAAAACCAAAGAGGTGACAACCCCGCTTGGTGTAGCCAAAATCCCGATGTTGGAAAAACAGCCGGTACTGGCCACTATCCTTCGTGCGGGACTTCCCTTGCATCAAGGGTTGCTAAATTTCTTCGATCAGGGAGAAAATTGCTTTATCTCGGCTTACCGGAAATATGATCCGAATGGGGAATTCCACATCGAATTTGAATATATCGCTGCACCCCAACTCGACAATAAAGTGGTCATCATGTCCGATCCGATGCTGGCTACCGGTTCATCGATGGAGATTGGTTATCATGCGTTGTTTGAAAAGGGTGAGCCCAGCCACGTTCATCTGGTTTCGGTTATTGCCAGCCGGCAAGGCATCGATTATGTTCTTGATAAATTACCCCATGACCGGATTACCCTATGGGTTGGAGCGATCGATCCCGAATTGACCCCAAAATCATATATTGTGCCCGGTTTGGGCGATGCCGGTGATTTAGCCTACGGGGAAAAGATCGATTCGAAAGAATTGGTCCATCAATCGCATTTTTAGGCCTGTTCAGGGGAGAATTCGGAGAAACAGTTAATCCTCCGGATTTCACCCGTATAATATTGCTTACAAACCAATTCTTTGAACCCGGAGCCGGTCAGGACAATCAACCAACATCTGGTTGACCGTCAGACCGGTTTCGGGATGTTTTTTATCCGCTGCAATTTCGGCTAAAGGTTCCAGCACAAACCGGCGCTGGGCCATCCGTGGATGAGGCAGCGTCAATTCCGGGGTTTCCATTTGAAGATTATCGTAAAACAGAAGGTCGATATCCATTGGACGGGCTTCATAATTTTCAGATTTACGAACTCTTCCCATCTCTGTCTCAATCTTCTGAGCTTCATGGAGAACATCAACAGGCGACAGCGTCGTTTCCAGCAATAGTGCTTGATTAAGAAAGGGTTCTGAATCAAAACCCCAGGCTTCAGTCTCATAAAAAGATGAACGGGCTAAAACCTTTCCTATCCCCTTTTCAATTTTCGCAGTGGTCTCGCAGAATATTTTTACCTTATCCCCGATGTTTCCTCCCAATAAAACATAGACTAAATGCATGGAAATGTATCTTTGTAATAAATATCACAACATTAATACTTATAATTTAGTGGTGCGATATTGATTTGGAAATATAATTAAAATAAAAATAAAACTTACCCATGAGAATCTTTTGGAAAGCATTTCTTGCTTCATTACTTGCCTTTTTTGTTGCGACGGTGCTCTTTTTCTTTATCCTTCTTGGTTTGGTTTCAGTGATTGCCACCTACAGCGAAAAGCCTGTGTCTGTAAAAAGTCAATCGCTGCTGATGCTTAAACTGGACAACCGGATCGTTGAACGGAAGTCGAACAATCCTCTTGAAGATTTCGAATTGCCGGGGATAGCCTCTTCAACCACAACAGGACTTAACCAGATTTTCAGTACGATTGATAAAGCCAAGACCGACGATCACATCAGTGGCATCTTTCTCGATCTTTCAGATATTGATTCAGGCTATGCGACCATTGAAGAGATCAGGAATGCTTTGATTGACTTTAAGAAGAGCGGTAAGTTTGTTTATACCTATTCCGATGGGATTTCTCAGAAAGCCTATTACCTGGCCACGGTCTCTGACAGCTTGATGATCAACCCTGCAGGGATATTTGATTTTCGAGGATTGAATGCCGAACGGACTTTCTTCAAGAAAGCGCTGGATAAATTCGGGATCGAATTGCAGGTTGTTCGCGGGAAGAACAACAAGTTCAAATCGGCAGTAGAACCCTATCTATACGAAGAAATGAGTGAGGCCAACCGTGAACAAACCACCGTTTATCTCACCAGTATCTGGAACCACCTGCTGAAAGGAATTTCGGAAGAGCGCGGGATTCCGGTGGACAGCCTCAATAAATATGCCGATGAAGTGCTGACCTATCAACTGCCGGAAATAGCGAAGAATTACGGATTCTTCGACAACCTGAAGTACCGCGATGAAGTATTGGCCGATCTAAGAAAACTGGCCGGTTTGGGCGAAAAGGAAGAAATACCGGTAGTAACAGTGAGCGAATATGATAAGATTCCCAGGACAAACGCTGATAAAAGAGTGGTCAAGGAACGGATCGCGGTTGTGTATGCCGAAGGTGAAATTGACAGTCCGACCGGTAGCGGGGCCTATCAGATCGATTCAAATGAAGTTTCAAAAGGGATACGCGAAGCCCGGACTGATTCGGCAGTAAAAGCGATCGTCCTTCGCGTTAACTCCCCCGGAGGATCAGCTTTCGGTTCAGAGGTGATCTGGCGCGAAGTAAAACTTGCCCAGGCGGTCAAGCCGGTGGTAATTTCGATGGGCGATTATGCAGCCTCCGGAGGATATTACATCTCCTGCCCGGCTTCAGCCATTCTTGCCAATCAGACGACCATAACCGGGTCAATCGGTGTATTTGGCACAATTCCCAATTTTGGCAAGCTGCTCAACGACAAGATCGGAATAACTTTCGACAATGTCAAAACCAACCAACATGCGGATATGCCTTCGGTCACACGAAAAATGACGCCTTTCGAAATGAACCTGATGCAGAATTATGTCGAGACCACCTATCAGACCTTCCTCTCCCACGTTGCCGAAGGACGTAACATGCAAACGACTAATGTCGATTCGATCGGTCAGGGCCGGGTTTGGAGTGGTATTAACGCCAAAGAAATCGGGTTGATCGATAACTTTGGGGGACTTAAAGAAGCGCTGAAACTTGCAGCGGAAAAAGCAGGGCTTGAACATTACCGGATTAGGGAATTACCCCGACTGAAAGATCCTTTCCAGGAACTGATCAAAAACTTTTCTTCACAAGTACAAATCCGTTTATTGGAATCATGGCTGGGAACTTCGTTTCAGGACTGGACCAACCTGGCCCGCGAAAGCCACTCAAACGGGATTTATGCGAGAATGCCCTATCAGTTGGATATCTATTGACAAGATTTTTTCTCATAAAAAGAAATGGGGATTTAGATCATCCCCATTTCTTTTTATAGTATGTTTATTGTAACTTTCGAGCCAATAATTAAGAAACCTTTAAATAAATTAGATTTGAAGAGCTTATTACTTAAAATATTGTCCATGGTTTACGGTTTTGTCATCTACATCCGTAACAGTATGTTCAATATGAAGATTTTCTCTTCACGGGAGTTTAATCTTCCCATTATCTCGATCGGGAATATCACTGTTGGAGGGACCGGTAAAACCCCGCATACGGAATACCTGATCCAACTACTTTTCAAAGATTTTAAAGTGGCCACTCTTAGCCGGGGATACAAAAGAAAAACGAAAGGTTTTCTTTTTGTCGAAAAGAGTTCACTGGTCAAAAATGTGGGAGATGAACCGCTTCAAATTAAACAGAAATTCAATTCCGCAATTGTTGCCGTTGACGAGAAACGGGTGCGAGGCATCGAGAAACTGATTGCTCTGCCTAAAGAAGAGCGTCCCGATGTGATCCTGCTCGACGATGCCTATCAGCACCGTTATGTAAATCCAGGGGTCAATATCCTCCTGACCGATTATTCCAGGCTGATCACCCACGACTCTTTACTGCCTCATGGCCGTCTGCGCGAACCAGCCTCCAACCGCGACCGGGCCAACATTATCATTGTCACCAAATGCCCGCCAAAGCTGAAGCCGATCGACGAACGGATTATAACCAAAGAACTGGATATCCGACCATACCAGAACCTTTACTTTACGATGCTCGAATATGGCCCGTTAGTGCCGGTCTTCCCTGAATCTGCATCGAAAAAAACGATCAACAGCTTCGCTGAATATACAATCCTGCTTGTTACCGGCATAGCCAATCCTGTGCCATTAAAGGAGTATATACAACACCACACCCATAATATCCACCATCTGATTTTCCCTGACCATCACGATTACTCCAAAAAAGATTTGGAAAAAATAGCCAATCAGTTTGAATCCTTAGTTCCGGATGGGAAAATAATCATCACTACCGAGAAGGACAAGATCCATCTCCTGAGCAATGAAAATCTTCCTGAAATCGTGAAGAAAAATTGCTATTATATTCCCCTTAAAGTTTCCTTCCTTAACAGCGGAGAGAAGGACTTTAATCAAAAAATTCAAAAATATGTTAGAGAAAATAAAAGCAACTTCGACCTATATTCAAAAAGCAACCGGCTTTAAAGCTGAATACGGGATTATTCTGGGAACCGGTTTGGGGAACCTGGTAACTGAGATTAAGATCAAACATATCCTCCCCTACAACGAGATCCCCAACTTCCCGGTCTCCACCGTCGATGGACATAAAGGACAACTGATCTTTGGCGAGTTGGGCGGAAAGAACATCCTGGCCATGCAGGGAAGGTTCCACTATTACGAAGGATATAGTCTCCAGGAGGTTACCTTCCCGGTAAGGGTGATGAAGAGCCTTGGGATCAACAACCTTTTTGTTTCCAACGCCAGCGGAGGATTAAACCCGGCCTTCAAAGTTGGTGATATTATGATGATCACCGACCACATCAACATGTTTGGCGACAATCCGCTGATTGGACGAAACTATAACGAATTAGGGCCACGCTTCCCGGATATGAGCCAAGCCTACGACCTCCACCTGCGGAATGTAGCCCGTAAAATCGCCCTGAAAAACTCGATCGACCTTAAAGAGGGGGTCTATATCGGCGTTCCCGGTCCAACCTTCGAGACCCCTGCCGAATATAAGATGTTCCGAATTTTTGGCGGCGATGTCGTTGGCATGTCCACCGTCCCTGAAGTAATCGTTGCACGTCACATGGAAATGGCTGTTTTTGGGGTTTCCATTATCGCCGACAGCGGCGTTCCCGGCGAGATTGTCGAAATCTCGCACGAAGAGGTTCAGGAAGTGGCTATGAAAGCTGAGCCCAAAATGAGCTTGATCATCAAGGAATTAATCGCTTCATTATAAATCTATCGGATCGGGTCAGACCTGATCAAGAGCAAGGGCGTCACACAAAATGAGTGGCGCCCTCGCTTTTATATTTCAGTCCAGTTTATAAAACGAAGAGGTTGCCGAACCGGCAACCTCAAACGAATCCAAATCAACTAACTTCTAATAATAACTATTAACAGTGCGAAAATAATAATATATCATTTAAAATGCCATATTTCTTTTGAATTTATTTTTATCGCATATAATAATTTTATTAATGCAAAAATATCATACAAATATCAGACGTATTATAAGTTTAAAACGATCAATAAGTCTATGGAATTATTCCTTAATCCACATCGGGACCAAGCAAAAGCACAGAATGTTTCCGTTAAAAGATTAAAAAGTTAATTTTGCAAAAAAAGCGCCAAGATGATTAAATCGATGACCGGCTACGGAAAAGCCGAATGCGAACTTCCACACAGGAAAGTCACCATAGAAATAAAATCGCTCAACAGCAAACAGTTGGACGTTAATTCACGAATCTCGGGAATCTTCAGGGAAAAAGACATTGAAATCCGAAGGATCCTTTCCGACAGACTGGTGAGGGGAAAAATCGACTTTATCCTTTATGTCGAATCGCTGGGCGACGAAACCAACAGCAACATCAACAGCGCAGTGGTCAAGAGTTATTATGCCCAACTGAGCCAGATCAACCAGGAGCTGGGCCTCCCGGTCGATGAACGGCTGATCCCGGTGATCATGGGCCTGCCTGACGCGGTGAAGACCGAACGGGAGGAACTCGACGAGAGCGAATGGGAGATCATCCTCGGAAAAATCAGTGTTGCGCTTGACAATCTCGACAAGTTCCGGCTCCAGGAAGGGGAAATTCTGCGACAGGATATTGTCCAAAACATCAACCAGATCATTGAACTGCTCGACCAGGTCGAACCCTTCGAAAAAGAACGCGTGGCCCGCGTAAAAGAAAAAATCTACGAAGGTTTGAAAGAGCTCTCGGCAGCCGACCAGATCAACGAAAACCGACTGGAACAGGAGATGATCTTCTATCTCGAAAAACTCGATGTCAACGAAGAGAAAGTAAGGCTGCGGAACCATTGTACCTATTTTCTCGAAACCCTCAAACTGAAAGAACCGGTGGGGAAAAAGCTCGGGTTTATCGCCCAGGAGATTGGTCGCGAAGTCAACACCCTTGGATCGAAAGCCAACCACAGCGAGATGCAGAAGCTGGTGATCCAGATGAAAGATGCACTGGAGCGGATCAAAGAACAATTACTTAATCTGTTATAAAAAAGCTCTTGACTTTTAGCGGCTGGTATCTAAGCAAGAAAATAGCAATCAATGAAACAAGGAAAACTCATCATATTTTCTGCGCCTTCCGGGGCCGGTAAAACCACCATTGTCAGCCATCTCCTGAAAAAAGGGCTTAACCTGGGCTTCTCTATTTCGGCCACCAGCCGCCAACCCCGCGGGGTCGAAGTTCACGGCAAGGATTACTATTTTTTGACCACCGAGGAGTTTAAAGCCAAAATTGCCAACGACGAATTTCTTGAATGGGAAGAGGTCTATCCCGGATGTTTCTACGGCACACTGAAAAGTGAGGTAGACCGCATCACTCAAAGCGGGCAGAATATCCTGTTCGATGTCGATGTGGTGGGCGGCTGCAACATCAAGAAATATTACGGCGACAAGGCCCTGGCCGTTTTCGTTCAACCCCCGTCGATCGATGAACTGGAAAAGAGGTTGATAGGTCGCTCCACCGATAGCCCCGAGGTAATCGCCAAACGGGTAGGCAAAGCTGCTCAGGAAATGGAATATGCTTCCCAGTTCGACGTGATCATTGTCAACGACGACCTTGAACTGGCCTTGCAGGAAGCCGAAGATAAAATTACCGGGTTTCTGGACCAATAAAGAATAATCATGAAGATCGCCATCTATTCCGGTTCGTTCAATCCCATCCACAATGGTCATCTGGCCATTGCCCGGGAAGCATTGAAGGCCGGCATCGATGAGCTCTGGTTTGTCGTCTCGCCCCATAATCCTCTCAAAAACGACAGCGATCTCTGGCCCGAAGCCGACCGTCTGGCGATGGTAAGGCTGGCCCTCGAAGGCGAAAGCTGCATGAAAGCCAGCGATTATGAATTCCATCTCCCCCGCCCCTCCTACACCATCGATACTTTAGACCGGCTGAAGAACGATTTCCCTCAACATAAATTCATCCTGCTGATCGGTGGCGATAACCTGGCCAACTTCCACAAATGGAAGAATTACGAACGGATTATTGAAGAATACGGGCTGATTGTCTATCCACGTCCCGGCCACCATTCCCATTTCGAAAACCACCCGAATGTGCGGCTGATCCAGGCTCCATTGCTCGATATTTCTTCGACCGAGATCAGGAGGCGATTGCAAAATCAGGAGGCCATCGATCAAATGGTCCCTGTAAAAGCAGCACAATATCTTTACCGGATGAAAAAATAGAACCTGTCCATTTTTAACAATAAAAGGCTTCCGCACTAACTTACCTCCCAACTGGAAAATGTGCGCTTCACGCGCAACCTTTCCCCTTTCCGTCGTATCTTTACTAAAGATTTACAACTACTACCTGCCATGAAAAGAATACTATCCATCTTATTCCTGACCCTGGCTTTAGTGGCCTGCAGTCAGGATGAAACCGGCACCGGGGTGACCGACGTGACGGTTTCCGATAAGTCGGCCAGCATCATCACCGCCGACAACCAGTTCGGGTTGGAGCTCTTCGGCAAGGTCAATGCCTCGCTCGGCGAACCCAAAAACACGATGATCTCGCCAATGAGCGTCTCACTTGCCCTGGCCATGGTTACAACGGCACCGAGGGCGACACCAAAACCCAGATGGAACAGATGCTGCACAAAGCCAACCTGACCCCCGATGAGATCAATCAAAGCTATAAGGAATTGGTCGACGCCCTGATCAGCCACGATCCCAAAGTGGCGCTCTCCATCTCCAACGCCATCTTCTACCGCAATGACTTTTCGGTGAAAAGCGATTTTATCACCACCAATCAGAAATATTACAGCGCCGAGGTGGCCGGACTCGATTTTACCAACGCCAACGCCACGCTGACCCGCGTGAACGATTGGGTCAACACTAAAACCAAGGGTAAAATCGACAAGATCATTAACGAGGTGAAGCCCGAAGATGTGATGTACCTGCTCAACGCCATCTATTTCAACGGCGAATGGACCTACCGCTTCGACAAGGAAAAGACCGTCAGCCGATCCTTTACCCGCGAGGACCAGACCGTGGTGCAAACCCCGACGATGAACATCGAAAACGAGTTCTCTTATTATCATCACGCCGATTTCGAACTGCTGGAGATGCCTTACGGGAACGAAAAATATTCGATGCTGATCCTGCTCCCCGTGGCCGGGAAATCGACCAACGATCTGATTGGTTTGCTGACCGCCGGTAATATCGGGGAATGGATGAAAAAGATGACCCTGCAGAAGAAAGAGGTTTATCTTCCCAGGTTTGAATTCCGGTTCGAGAACAGCCTGGTCGATGAACTGGAAGCCCTTGGCATGACCGATGCGTTCGACGCGATAAAAGCCAACCTGACGGGGATCTCCGAAGAGGCCGATCTGCTGATCTCCGAGGTGATGCACAAGAGCTATATCAAGGTCGATGAACGGGGCACCGAGGCCGCCGCCGTGACCGGCATCACCGTCGGGGTCAACTCCATCGGGCCCGACAACAGCTTCCGCGCCGACCATCCCTTCCTCTTCCTGATCCGCGAAAAAGACACCAACGCCATCCTGTTTATCGGCAAGGTGGCCGACCCTACGATGAACTGATTGATTGAATAAAGTGACCGGGTGACTTTTCAGTAATTGAAAACAGTCACCCGGTCACTTGTTTAAAGAGCTACGTTTTCTCCTACGAATAATTTCACCCCATCCGGGCAGGGTCGTTTCAAAAAAGAAGGGGAAAAATCTAGTTTAAATTTTCAAACAGATCACCCGACGGAACGATAAATTCAGGGATTGATGGTTATCTTTGAAACTTCAATCCCGGACCCTTACATTGGGGCCGAATCAAATAAATCCATGGAAAACCCCGGCGAGAAATATGTTGACGTGATCCTTCCCCTTCCGGTAGACGGCTATTTCACCTATTCGGTACCGGAAGAGATGACCGATACGATCGAACCGGGGACGAGGGTCGTGGTTCAGTTTGGAGCCAAGAAGCTCTATTCGGCCCTGGTACGCAGGGTTCATAAACAGAAACCGGAGGGATACGAAACAAAACCAATCGAAGCATTACTAGACAGCGAACCGGTCGTCCCGGAGAGTTGTTTCGACCTGTGGGAATGGATGGCCGGCTATTACCACTGTCCGATCGGCGAGGTATTGAAAGCGGCGCTCCCTTCAGGATTGAAACTGGAAAGCGAGACCCGCATCACCTATAATGCTGAATTTACTGAAGATATAAATAACCGGTTAACTCCACGGGAAGAATTGATTTTCGAGGTGATCCGCGATAAGAAAAGCCTCTCGGTACTGGAACTGAATAATTCCTCACTCAAAAAAGGAACCCTCCCGGTGGTGAAAGAGCTGTTAAAGAAGGGAGCCATCGCCATCGAAGAGGAGATCTCCGAATCGTACAAACCGAAGAAAGAGATCTATATTCACCTTGCACCGGAATTTCACGATGAGGTGCGCCTGTGCCGGATGCTCGATTTGCTGGTCAAGGCCAGAAAACAACACGTGCTGCTCACCTGTTTTCTCCGGTTGAAAGACGATTTCGGGGAGCTTGCGAAAGTTTCAATCTTGAAAAAAGAGTTGCTGGAGCAATGCGATGCCACCCCATCGGCCCTAAACGGGCTGTTAAGCAAGGGGATCCTGGTTGCCGAGGAAAGGACCATCGACCGTCTGGACCAATACGAGGGGACCATCAATCCGTTGAACGAGCTAAGCCCGGCGCAGCAAAAGGCATATGACGAAATTATCGGCTCTTTCGGGAAGAACGTGACCACGCTGTTACACGGGGTAACGGCCAGCGGGAAGACAGAGATCTATATCAAACTGATCGAAGAGGTGATGAAGCAGGGGAAACAGGCGCTTTACCTGCTTCCCGAGATCGGATTAACCACCCAAATCATCAGCCGGTTGAAACGGTTCTTCGGCAATAAGGTCGGGGTCTATCACTCCAAATTCAACGATGCTGAACGGGTCGAGATATGGAACAAAGTATTGAACTACGAGAAGAATAATGAGGGGGACCATCAACTGATCGTGGGGGCTCGTTCATCGGTCTTCCTGCCCTTCCGCGACCTGGGGCTTATCATTGTCGACGAGGAACACGAGACCAGCTACAAACAATTCGATCCCTCGCCGCGTTACCATGCCCGCGATGCCGCCATCGTGCTGGGTTATTTGCGGAAATTACCGGTCCTTCTCGGGACGGCCACGCCGGCCGTGGAGTCCTATTTCAATGCCCTCTCGGGGAAATACGGGTTGGTCGAATTGACCGAACGGCATAAACAGATTGATCTCCCCATGATTATCCCTGCTGATTTTAAGGAGGCTTACCGCCGGAAGCAGATGCGCTCGCACCTGACTCCTGAACTTTACCAGGAAATTACAGAAGCGCTGTCCAAAAATGAGCAGGTCATCCTGTTCCAAAACCGACGGGGCTTCTCCCCTTTTGTCGAATGCAAGCTCTGCGGCTGGATCCCCAAATGCACCCACTGTGATGTGAGCTTAACCTATCACAAACACAACAACACGCTGGTTTGCCACTACTGCGGTTACACGATAGCTAATCCTTCGACCTGCCATTCCTGCGGCAATAAAGAGATTTCGACCAAAGGGTTTGGCACCGAGAAGATTGAAGAGGAGCTGACCGAACTGTTCCCGAGCGCCAATGTCGAGCGAATGGACCTTGACTCGACCCGGGCCAGGAAAGCCTATGAGAATATTATCCAACGCTTCGAAAACGGATCGATCGACATCCTGGTCGGGACACAAATGATCACTAAAGGATTAGACTTTGAGAATGTCAGCGTGGTGGGAATCCTTAACGCGGATAACCTGTTGAATTTCCCCGACTTCCGCGCCCACGAACGCAGTTTCCAGTTGATGGCCCAGGTTAGTGGCCGGGCCGGACGGAAACATAAACAGGGAAAGGTGATCGTTCAGACCTCCGAACCTGAACATGCTATCATCAAACAGGTCATCGAGAATGATTACAAAGCGATGTTTAATGACCAGATCGAAGAGCGAAAATTCTTCAATTACCCACCTTTCTACCGGGTAATCAATATCGTACTAAAGCATCGTGATAAAACGGAGTTGGACCGCATTGCCGGGGAGGCAGCCAAAGCGTTGCGCTCGAAATTCGGGAAGCGTCTTCTGGGGCCTGAATACCCGGCGATCAACCGGATAAAACAGCTCTACATGAAACAGATGTGGCTAAAACTCGAACGCGAAATATCGGTGACCAACGCGAAACAGCAAATGCAACAAATCCTCGACGAGGTCAAATCAAGAACAGGCAATAAATCAATTCAGATTATAATTGATGTCGATCCGATGTAAGTTTTCTCAGAACCAATCTCTACGTTTAAACAACAGAACACTGACGATAGATACGACAAACGATCCTGTAATCACCCATAAGAATGCCTGACTGACGCCCTCCAAATGATTGGTCAGGTTCATCCCGAATATACTCGCGATCAGGGTCGGGATCATCAGGATAATGTTGACAGCGGTCAACTGTTTCATCACCACGTTGATATTGTTGGAGATCACCGATGCGTAGTTGTCCATCATGCTTCCCAAAATGTCGCTTTGAATATTGGCCGTTTCGATGGCCTGCCGCAACTCGATGTCGGCATCTTCGTAAAGATCCTCATCGAAAAAATCTTTACTGAATTTCAGATTCTTAATCCTGGAGAAGAGGATGCCGTTGCCCCGAAGCGATGTGATAAAATAAACCAACGACTTCTCGATTTTCATCAAACTTTGAAGTTCTTCATTCTTAATCGATCGCTCCAACTCTCTCTCGGCCTCGTATATCAGGTTATTAATCTGTTTCAGGTATTTCAGGAACCAGACTGATGAGGAGAGGATCAACCGCATCACAAAATCGAAATTATTCTGGACATTGATGTTTTTGCGCTGCGAATGGCTGATAAAATCGGAAAGCATCTGCGTTTGGTAGTAGCAGAGCGTGAGGATCACATCATTGGCAAAGATAATCCCAAGCGGGGCAGTAATAAAAGGGGCGCTGTTATCGGAGGAATGGGGAACACGGATAATCAAATATTGCCAATCATCATCGACCTCGGTACGGGGTCGCTCATCAACGTCAGCAATGTCGGTAATAAATTCCTGCGGGATATTGAACCGCGCACTCAGCAGTGCGATCTCTTCGTCTGTCGGGCACTCTACATTGATCCAGCAGTTTGGCTCCCAGTTTTCAATGGTCCTGTACCCTCTTATATTTTTCAGATAGGTAATCATAACATGTTCCTCCAATAATTTTAGCCAGAGGTAACTTGTCATTATTTACCCCCGATGATTTAACTTTCTATGTCCGCCGGATAATCATCCATAATTCTGAAAATTTTTTTGCAAGTGTAAGACTTATTTTCAACTTATTGTAACCTTAGTTCATTTATTTTCCAAAATAATTAACAAATGAAACATGGGGGAGTCGCTGATCTGATTTTTCAAAAATACTGCCAATTTGGTCGTATTTACCAAAACAAAACGAAAACCCTTACAAGACATCAAAACTCTCTATACCATTCACTTACGCCCTATTTATAATCAACACAAATAAAATCATGCCTGCAAAACAGCATTTAAATCATGCTCGTTAAAAAAAAATGTATTTACTTTTGAGCCCAAATTTTGCTAATCCTTAATGGAAAGTAACAAAAATATTTGTCATTCAGGCATCGTGAAATCGGTTGAAAAACACAGGATTGTCGTTAGCATCCTCTCTCAGGCGGCTTGTGTTTCCTGTCAGGCCAAAGGGGCGTGTTCCTCATCCGAGATTCAGGAAAAAGAGATTGAAGTGAATCAGTGGCAGGGCAGTTTCTCTCCGGGCGACTTTGTCGAAATTGTGACCCGGGAATCGCAAGGATTTGTTGCACTGTTTTTTGCCTATATCCTCCCATTGATCTTAATGGTACTGGTGTTGATATTAGTGATACTCCAAACTAAAAATGAAGCGTTTGCCGCATTTGGTGCGCTTTTTATTCTTGCAGCCTACTATTTTATTTTATTTTTGTTTCGCCATAAACTTAGGAAAACGCTGAAATTCAACATCAGAAAACAGCTAAACTTTAGACAATATGAGTGATACACTTATCTATACCGTCTTGGTCATCAGCGCCATAGGCACTATTTCCGCGATCATTCTTTATTATGTGTCCCAAAAATTCAAAGTTTATGAGGATCCGCGAATCGATGAGGTAGAAGCAGCGTTGCCTTCTGCCAATTGCGGAGGATGCGGCCATGCCGGTTGCCGGGCTTTTGCTGAGGCTTGTGTTTCGGCCGGTGATCTTTCCAGCCTCTATTGCCCGGTAGGCGGTAATGAAGTAATGAGTTCAGTAGCCTCCATTCTTGGCCTTGAGGCTGTTCAAAAAGCGCCCCGCACGGCGGTCGTCCGTTGTAACGGCACCTGCGATCATCGCCCAAAAACCAACCGTTTCGATGGCGTGGCGACCTGTTCCATCGCTTCAACCCTCTACTCCGGGGAGACCAATTGTGCTTACGGCTGTCTTGGATTCGGCGACTGTGTGGTGGCCTGCGATTTCGATGCCATCCACATGAACCCCGTAACCGGGCTTCCCGAAGTGGACGACGAAAAATGTGTGGCCTGTGGCGCCTGTGTCGAAGCTTGTCCGAAAATGCTGATCGAACTTCGCAAACAGATGCCCAAGTTCAGAAAGATTTATGTCGCCTGCATGAACAAGGAAAAAGGGGCGGTGGCCAAAAAAGCCTGTGAAGTGGCTTGCATCGGTTGCAGCAAATGTTTTAAGGAGTGTGCTTATGATGCCATCACCATCAGCAATAACCTGGCATTTATCGATTCAGACAAGTGTAAACTGTGCCGGAAATGTGTTGCGGTCTGTCCCACAGGCTCGATCCTCGAAATCAATTTCCCTCCGCGAAAACTGAAGACCGAAGAAGCTGAACCTTCCGAATGCAAACCAGTTAACGCCTGAAATCCTTAAACTTACAAAAGAAAAAAATACAATCATCCGATAATGTTAAAGACATTCAAATTAGGGGGCGTTCATCCAAAGGAAAACAAACTCTCGGCTGATAAAGCAATTGAAATCCTTCCGCTTCCCAAAAGCGTAACCATACCCGTTGCCCAGCATATTGGAGCGCCGGCCTCCGTTTCAGTCCAAAAAGGCGATAGCGTCAGGGTCGGAACGATAATCGCCAAAAGCTCAGGGTTTGTATCGGCCAATATCCATTCTTCGGTCTCGGGAAAAGTCGCCAAGATCGATGAGGTCATGGATGCTTCCGGCTATAAGAAACTGTCCGTGATTATCGATGTGGAGGATGATATCTGGGAAGAATCGATCGATCGGTCAGCCACACTTCTGACTGATTGCACCCTCGATCCAAAACAAATCAACCAGAAAATCCTCGATGCCGGCATCGTTGGCCTGGGTGGAGCAACATTTCCAACCCATGTAAAGCTGGCCCCTCCCCCGGGAATGAAAGCCGATATTCTGCTGATCAACGGGGTGGAGTGCGAGCCTTATCTCACCTCCGACCACCGGTTGATGCTCGAAAAAGGCGAAGAGATCCTGGTCGGGATTACCCTGTTAATGAAGACACTTGGGGTCAAAAGAGCCGTAATCGGCATTGAAAACAACAAACCCGACGCGATCGGTCATCTGATCAATCTATCGAAGAAATATAACGGGATCGAAGTTTGTCCGCTGCAGGTGAAATACCCTCAAGGAGGTGAGAAACAGTTGATCAAAGCGGTGACCGGCAGAGAGGTTCCCTCCGGGGCCCTTCCTATTGCTGTAGGTGCAGTGGTCAACAATGTGGGAACCGCCTTCGCGGTTTACGAGGCCGTGATGAAAAACAAACCCCTCATCGAAAGGGTAGTTACCGTGACCGGGAAACAGATGAAATCGCCCTCCAACTTCATGGTCCGGATCGGGTCACCGGTCAGCCAATTGGTTGATGCGGCCGGCGGACTCCCCGAAACAACCGGAAAGGTAATCAGCGGCGGGCCTATGATGGGCCGTGCGGTCACCACCCTCGATATCGCGGTTACCAAAGGGACCTCAGGGATCCTGATCATGCCCGCTGAAGAGTCGAACCGTCAGAGCGTTGAACCTTGTATCCGCTGTGCCAGGTGCGTCAACGCCTGCCCCATGGGATTGGAACCCTATCTGTTGATGTCGCTCACGGAGAGAAAAAAATGGGAACAATCGGAAGCCCTTAACGTGATGGATTGCATCGAATGTGGCTCCTGCTCCTTTACCTGCCCCTCTTCAAGACCATTACTCGATTACATCCGGTTAGGAAAAGGAACTGTTGGCAAAATTATCCGTGCACGAAAATCAAACAACTAATCCAATACTGAATTTAATTATACAGAATACCGATGAGCAGATTGCTAACTATTGCCCCCTCCCCTCACGTGAAGGGAGACGAGACAGTCCAAAAGATCATGTACGGTGTGATCATCGCCCTTTTACCGGCGCTGATCATGTCCATTATCTTCTTCGGGATCAACAGCGTTAAGGTCTCCCTGATCGCCGTCGCCTCTTGTGTCTTATTCGAATTTCTAATCCAGAAATATCTGATGAAGACTGAACCAACCATCAAGGACGGTTCAGCAATCATCACCGGACTCCTGCTGGCCTTTAATGTCCCCGTCGGATTACCCGTTTGGCTGATCATACTGGGCTCCTTGGTGGCCATAGGCGTCGGCAAGCTTTCCTTTGGAGGCCTTGGCCAAAACCCGTTTAATCCGGCACTGGTGGGCCGCGTGTTTTTGCTGATCTCTTTCCCGGTCCAGATGACCACCTGGACCCCTAATATCACCGCTGCCGACGGATTTACCGGCGCCACACCCCTCGGACTGCTGAAAGAAGGTCTGAAAAGCGGGAAATCATTAGCCGATGTCACGGCCAATATGCCCGGCTATCTCGACATGTTCTGGGGAAATATGAGCGGCTCTCTGGGTGAAATATCCGCCATAGCTTTGCTGTTAGGCGGAATCTATATGTTGTGGAAGAAGATTATCACCTGGCATATCCCCGTGGCCATACTGGGCACGATGGTGATTTTCCAGGGAGTACTCTGGATGGTAGCCCCTGAGAAATATATCGATCCCTTTTTCCATCTGATCACCGGCGGAGCCATGTTGGGCGCCATTTTTATGGCAACAGATATGGCGACCTCGCCTATGAACACCAGGGGCCAGCTTATATACGGGATCGGAATCGGGGTATTAACCCTATGTATCAGAAACTTTGGGGCCTATCCCGAGGGGATATCCTTTGCAATCCTGATTATGAACGGTTTTACCCCGCTGATCAACGCGAGGATCAAACCTAAACGATTTGGAGGAAACAACTAATGGCGCGTGAATCGAATTTCAAAAATATGGTGATCACCCTGCTGGGCGTCACCTTTATCGCCTCTGCTTCGCTGGGCCTGGTCAACGAAATGACCAGAGATGCTATTGTAAAAGCCAACGAAGATATCCAGAACGAAGCAATTGCAGCAATCCTTCCCCCTTATCAATACCTGGGTAAAAGCTACAAGATGTTGCCGGAAGGCGAAACCGACAGCCTCGAATTCTTCCCCGCCTTCAGCCAGGACAGCCAAAAAGTGGCCACCGCGGTAAAGACCTATACCAAGAAAGGATTCTCCGGTTTGTTTACCGTCATGGTGGGATTCAATGCCGATGGAACCATCTCCGGCTATAAAGTCCTGGAACATAAAGAAACTCCCGGACTTGGCTCTAAAATGCAACTCTGGTTCTCCGACAAGGAAAAACCCAACCAGAATGTTATTGGCAAAAACCCCGGCAGTGATAATCTCACCGTCAAAAAAGACGGCGGTTCCATCGATGCGATCACCGCGGCCACCATCTCCTCCAGGGCCTTCCTCGAATCGATTCGCCGGGCTTACAGTACCTGGAATGGAGAAGTCGATGGCATGAGTGGCGCGACCCAACAAAACAAGGATAACAGTTCAACCGATCATCCGGCAGAAGAGGTTCCAACTGAAGAAGCCTCATCTGCTAATGAAGAAGGAGGTAACCTATGAAAAAACTTAATATTTTCCGGAACGGGTTGATGAAAGAGAACCCCGTTTTTGTGCTATTACTGGGAATGTGCCCCACCCTTGGGGTTTCTTCCTCTGCCATCAACGGGATTGGCATGGGATTGGCCACCACCTTCGTACTGGTCATGTCAAACGTTATCGTCTCTCTCGTGGCCGGCTTTATCCCCGATAAAGTCCGTATCCCGAGTTACGTGGTTATTATCGCCACCTTTGTCACTATCGTCCAGCTAAGTATGCAGGCCTATCTGCCCGGCTTATATGCCAGCCTAGGCCTCTTCATCCCGCTCATCGTGGTGAACTGTATCGTACTCGGACGTGCCGAAGCCTTTGCCTCCAAAAACGGCGCCATCCAGGCTTTCCTCGATGGATTGGGCATGGGATTCGGGTTTACCTTCGCGTTAACCCTGCTTGGCTCAATCAGGGAATTCCTTGGAACAGGGAAAGTATTCGGGTTGGGTATCTATCCCGAAAACTATGGCAGTCTGATCTTTGTCCTGGCTCCCGGGGCCTTTATCGTACTGGGATACCTGATCGCTGTTATCAATAAACTCAAAAAAGCCTGATCATTATGGAATACATTATCATCATTATATCGGCAATCCTGGTCAACAACATCGTGTTGGCCCAGTTCCTGGGGATCTGTCCCTTCCTGGGAGTTTCCAAGAACAGCTCCACCGCCATCGGGATGGCAGGGGCCGTGGCTTTCGTCATGACCCTCTCCACCATTGTCACCTACCTGATCCAGCACTATATTCTTAATCCGTTGAATATTGGCTACCTGCAGACCATCACCTTTATCCTGGTGATCGCGGCGCTGGTTCAATTGGTCGAGATCATCCTGAAAAAGGTAAGTCCTGCCCTCTACCAGGCCCTCGGGGTTTTTCTCCCGTTGATCACCACCAACTGTACCATCCTGGGTGTGGCTATCCTCACCATCACCAAAGAGTTTAACCTCCTTGAAGGAGTGGTTTTTGCCATCTCCACCGCCACCGGGTTCGGCCTGGCGCTGATCATCTTTGCCGGGATACGCGAACAACTGGAACTGATGAATATCCCCAAAGGACTGAAAGGAACGCCTATAGCATTGATCACTGCCGGAATACTCGCCATGGCTTTTATGGGCTTCTCCGGAATGGTTTAACAAATCATCGGCATACGATCATTAAGAAGGCGGGTTAGTCCCGCTTTTTTTATGATCCTAACGGCTTTCCGCTCTTTTAATCCATCCGGTAACTGCTGTAAATACGGAGCCAACGCCTCAGCCATCTTCTTATGCTCATTTTTATCGGGATGCGAATCACTGCCACACGCGACAATTCATTCAAACCGGCAGATCGCGATCGGCACGACCGAGGTATTCCGATCGAAACGGGCTTTTTCCCTATTCAAACAATCGGGCAATAAAGCTGCCTTTTCTGCCGAAAGCATCAGGCCGACAAGAAAGGCATACCTCAGAATATCATGGAGGTAAGAACTAAAATCCCCGCTTTTTGTACTGTCGGTGTTCAAATATTGTTTCTTACAAACATCGGACATCGCCGGCTCCTCCACGTTCCTGTTACTGAAAGTCCGGATCTCCAAAAACGAAATCAACCTACCCGGCACATTCAATCCATTATGAAGAAATAGATGATATTTCCAACCCGGACGGCTCTTCATCGAAAGGCCACTTTTACCGTCGACCTCCGGTTGAAACAGCAACTTACTTACGGAGGATGCCCGAACCGTCAAATCCGGTCAAAAACACGATGTGGAAACCAATTGCAAAGCCATGTTAACCCCGGATTAAGGCCCTATCTTCGCCATGGTTTCTTCGTAGTTTGTTCGTACTTTGTTCGTAGTTTGTTCGTACATGAATAAAGAAAGAACGAATAATATACCTGCATAATATTTTTAAAACAAAGAGATGATCCGGTCCAAAGAAGGAAAAGGTATTCAGAAGAAAGATCGGAGGCCGATCGCCGGTAAAGAAGAGGATCGGGAGAACAAAGCTATAATTGGAGCCCTTCCAACGCCACCACAAACCGGTTTTCCGGTCGGTGGATCTGGTTTTTCCGTGAAGGGAAAAGGTCATTACATCAATGAAACAAACCGGCCATTATCCCATTCATGGCCCAAGCTTATTTAGAATCCTTCTTGAAACCCACCTGCAACAATCTGGAAGAATGTTCTATAACAATTAATCACGTCTATTAACAAATCGTTTGCGCCGACTTGTATTGACTTAGTCTAAATAAAGGAATAAATTTGATTGGATTTTTTATTTAAACTAAATTAAAACAACAATGAAGAGCAAAATTTTCCTGATCATCGCGTTGTTCGCCGGCCTCACCACGGTTCAGGCCCAGAAGAACAACGAAGTAAAAATCCCGTTAATCGGGAGTGACGCTCCAGCCTTCACGGCGCAAACCACGAACGGAGAACTCTCTTTCCCTTCAGATTATGGTCGGAAATGGAAAATACTCTTTAGCCATCCACGGGATTTTACCCCGGTCTGTTCCTCCGAACTGCTTCAACTGGCCCATATGCAGGCCGATTTTGACGCCCTGGGCGTTAAGCTGGCCGTTATCTCCACCGACAAACTGGACTTGCATAATGATTGGAAAAAAGCGCTGGAAGAGATTCCCTATAAAGGGATGGAAACCATAAAGATCAAATTCCCTCTGATCGACGACAGCAATTTTGCCGTTTCAAAAGCTTACGGGATGCTGCACACACCAACCAGCACCACGGAAGATGTCAGAGGGGTTTTTGTTATTGATTCGCAGAATAAGGTTCGTGCCGTTTATTTCTATCCGATTAGTATAGGTAGAAATATGGAAGAGATTAAACGAACAGTAATTGCCTTACAGACCTCGGATAAGGAAAAGGCTGCAACACCGGCGAACTGGAAACCCGGCGATGATCTGTTGGTTCCTCATTTCCCCTACACCCAAAAGGAACTTGACAAGGACCCTGAGCTCCAAAAACAGTATTACAGTATGGGATCTTTCATGTGGTACAAAAAAGCTAATCCGTAAAGACCTGCACAACCTGAAGATTTGATCATCCAGGCAATTGAAAAAGCCGGCTATCAGGAGATAGGCCGGCTTTCTATATTCTATTCAGATACAATTACTTGATCAGGCTGCAACCCATGTAGGGAACCAGCACTTCGGGGACACGAATCCCTTCAGGGGTCTGATTGTTTTCGAGCAGCGCGGCCACGATACGGGGAAGGGCCAGCGCGCTCCCGTTGAGGGTATGGGCGATCTGGGTCTTACGGTTCTCGTCGCGGAAACGCAGCTTCAGGCGGTTGGCCTGGAATGATTCGAAATTGGAAACCGAAGAAACCTCCAGCCAGCGTTCCTGGGCGGCCGACCAGACTTCAAAGTCATAAGTAAGGGCGGAGGTGAAGCTCATATCGCCGCCGCAAAGACGAAGGATGCGGTAAGGCAATCCCAGTTTTTCGACCAAGGTACGGACATAAGCAACCATCTGGTCCAATGACTCGTAGGATTTATCGGGATGGGCAATCTGGACGATCTCCACCTTATCGAACTGGTGAAGGCGGTTCAGACCGCGGACATCCTTGCCGTAGGAGCCGGCCTCACGGCGGAAACAGGCCGAATAGGCGGTTGTTTTAATCGGGAGGTCCTTTCCTTCAACGATCACGTCGCGGAAGATATTGGTCACCGGCACCTCGGCAGTAGGGATCAGATAAAGGTTATCCAATCCGCAGTGGTACATCTGCCCTTCCTTATCGGGGAGCTGGCCGGTACCGAAACCGGAGGCCTCGTTCACCACGTAAGGAGGTTGTACTTCGAGATAGCCGTTTTCGCGGGCCTGATCGAGGAAGAAGTTGATCAGGGCGCGTTGGATGCGGGCGCCATAGCCTTTATAGACCGGGAATCCGGCACCGGTGATCTTTACACCCAGTTCAAAATCGATCAGGTCGTACTGAGCGGCAAGGTCCCAGTGCGGTTTAGCCCCTTCGGGAAGTTGTGGTTTCTCACCACCGGTAGCAACGATGAGGTTATCTTCGGGAGTACGGCCCTTGGGAACCAATTGAGAAGGGATATTAGGCAACTGAACCTGCAGGACCGACAATTGATTATCGATCGACACAAACTCGTTGTCGTTATTCTTAATGTTCTCTTTTAATTCGGCAGTCTTGGCTTTGGCAGCGTCGCCTTCAGCGCTTTTGCCATCTTTATACAGTTGTCCGATCTCTTTGGAAAGACGGTTCATTTCGGCTTTCATCGAATCGGTTTCCAATTGCAATTCATTTCGTCTTTTGTACAATTCGAGTACCTGACCTACAATTTCTCTTGCGTCGAATTGTTTTACAGCCAAACGTTCGATCACAAATTCCGGGTTCTCCTGTATAAATTTTAAGCTTAACATTGTAATGAATATTTTTTGATAAGATTTTAGAGTGATGGTTTTTTTCCTAAAAGGGCAAAGTTACAACAAAATAAAATTCCCTGTTTCATTACCGGGGTAACAAAACAGGGAACAATAAGTTTTTCTCCAGGAAACTGAAGGATTATTCTACAGTTTTGAAAGGCAAAACAGAGACAAATGATTTGTTGTCGCGTTTTTTCTGGAAAGAAACAGTTCCATCGATCAATGCGAAGAGGGTGTGGTCTTTTCCAAGGCCTACATTAGCTCCCGGATGGTGAGCTGTTCCGCGTTGACGAACAAGAATGTTACCAGCTTTGGCAGCCTGACCGCCAAATATTTTTACGCCCAGACGTTTGCTTTCCGATTCACGGCCGTTCTTCGAACTACCTACTCCTTTTTTATGTGCCATGGTAAAATGTTTTTAGAGGGTTACGCTACTACTTCAGTAATTTGAATTTGGGTAAGATACTGACGGTGACCGTTTTTCTTACGATAGCCTTTGCGGCGTTTCTTTTTGAAAACGATAACTTTGTCGCCTTTCAGGTGAGAAAGCACTTTGGCAGTGACTTTAGCCCCTTCGACAACCGGAGTACCAATCTGAACTGCACCCTCGTTATCCACTAACAATACTTTGTCAAAAGTTACATCGGCGCCCTCTTCCTGCTGAAGACGGTTCACGTAAACTTTTTTGTCTTTTTCCACCTTGAACTGAATCCCGGCGATTTCTACAATTGCGTACATGTTTACAATTTAATAATTCGGGTCCGGAAGGCGGGAAACAACTGTTTCCACTTTTAGGGCCAACTCGAACAATTTTGGATTGCAAAAGTAAACATTCTGTTTTTCCTACCAAAGGGATTGGTAAAATATTTTCTATGAAAGCATTAAAAATCCCGGTCAGGATCAACCAACCGGGATTTTTAATGCTTTTAACGGATTTCTATTTCTTTTTCAACAGATCACGAATCTCTGTCAGCAGGAGTTCTTCCTTCGAAGGAGCCGGCGGCGGGGCTGGTGCCTCTTCCTTGGCTTTCTTCATCCTGTTCATCAGCTTGATCAGCATGAAGATGGCAAAAGCGATGATCAGGAAATCGATGGTAACCTGAATAAACTGCCCGTAATTAAGGGTGACCGCCGGGGCTACGACCTTATCGGCTTCCATCACCGGATCCTTAAGCGTGATTTTCAAACCGGTAAAATCGGTTCCGCCAAGCAACAGACCGATCGGAGGCATCAGTACATCGGCCACGAAGGAAGAGATGATCTTTCCGAAAGCGCCGCCAATGATAATACCCACTGCCATATCGACAACATTGCCGCGCATGGCAAATTCCTTAAACTCTTTGATAATTCCCATTTCCGAGTATTGTATTAGGTTAAACAATAAAAATTAAGATGCGGATTCAGGAAAACTGCAAAAATGGATGATTGCAATTCAACTCAAACAAAGTTAAGAGATTATATCAATTTTCAAAGGGAATTCCATGATTTTATTCCATTACTGTCCGATAAAAACTAACCTCCTGTTACGGAATGAGATTTCTCACTTCGTCACTTATGACAGAGCCCCACTCCATTAAATCGCCTCCCCTCACTGCACTGCCTCATTTTTTTGAGTTATGTTCTACATCAAGGTGTAAGGAGTAGTCTCTGTTATGACCAATAGTCTGATCAAAGGGCCGAAGGTCCGGCATGTGAAAGCACAGGCCGACAGGCCTGTGTAAACAGTCAGCGATAGACCCTCAAAGGCCTGTAGGGCCGGTATGTTTAGAACCGGCACAAACCCAATTTATCAACTACGGTCAACACATGCCGGTCTTTCAGACCTCCGGTTTTCTCTGTCTCTCCTTTTCACAGGGCTCACGCCCTGTGCTTTCACACACCGACCTTTCTGGTCTTCTGTTGCAATCAGATAGAGTTTTTCCAAAGTTTGGAACTTTGGATAAGCTTTTCATATTCTCTGTGCTAACGATCGGGAAAACAGACCTGATTTGTGCTTCGCAATTGGATTCGGATCAATTATTTCAGGTCGTAGAATTGAAAAACTAAAGCTTTTGGAATCCCCAATAGGATTTTTCCCTGAGATTCCTCTTTCCGCTTTGCTCGAATCGGAATGACAGGTCTTTAGGGGAGTTTTGTATTCATCATGACCCCGGAGGGGGTCGCATGTGAAAGGCCAGCAATCCCCTCTGTCAATATAGCATCTTGCCACATTTATATGGGGCAATCTCCCGAAATAACAATCAGCCAGGCATATTCTGAGCGAAGCGAAGAATCTCCTGCTGATCTCCGAACAATAATGATTTCTATTCTATCTCTGTTTATTTCCCGATGATTTTCTTCACTTCGTTCAACTTGGTCAGCGCTTCCATCGGCGTCAGGTTATTGATGTCGATGTTGCGGATCTCGTCGCGGATCTGCTTCAGCACCGGGTCGTCCAACTGAAAGAAGCTCAACTGGAAACCTTCACGTTGTTCGGCCAGCCCTTCGACCTGCTTGCCGGGATAATCCTGCCGGTTGTTTTGTTCGAGATGTTTCAGGATCTCTTCGGCGCGCGATACCACGCTTCGGGGCATCCCGGCCATCTGGGCCACATGAATCCCGAAACTGTGATTACTGCCCCCGGCCATCAGTTTACGAAGGAAAATAACCTTATTACCCACCTCTTTCACGGTGACGTTGAAGTTGCGGATCCTTCCGAAGGTCTTCTCCATCTCGTTCAGTTCATGGTAGTGGGTGGCGAACAGAGTCTTGGCTTTAGCTTTCGGATGTTCGTGAATATACTCCACGATCGACCAGGCGATGGAGATGCCGTCGTAGGTGCTGGTACCCCGTCCCAGCTCGTCGAGCAGAATCAGGCTGCGGTCCGACATGTTGTTCAGGATACTGGCCGCCTCGGTCATCTCCACCATGAAGGTTGATTCGCCGGAGGAGATGTTATCGGAAGCCCCCACCCGGGTAAAGATCTTATCGACATAGCCGATTTTGGCTGCCTCAGCGGGAACGAACGACCCGATCTGGGCCATCAGCACGATCAGCGCGGTCTGCCTCAGCAGGGCCGACTTACCGGCCATATTCGGCCCGGTGATGATAATAATCTGTTGTTCGGTATCATCGAGCAGAACATCATTGGCAATATATTGTTCGCCGATCGGGAGTTGTTGTTCGATGACCGGATGGCGGCCATTCTTTATTTCAAGAATAGTTGAATCATTTACCTCCGGGCGGTTGTAGTTGTTCTGCACAGCCACCGCGGCGAACGACATCAGACAATCGATCTGGGCAATGACCGAAGCATTCAGCTGAATGGCCTGGTAATATTCGGCCAGCGCCGAAACCAGATCGTTGAATATTTTCGTTTCCAGCGACAGGATTTTCTCCTCGGCCCCCAGGATCTTTGATTCGTATTCCTTCAGTTCCTCGGTGATATACCTCTCGGCATTAACCAGGGTTTGTTTACGGATCCAATCTTCCGGAACTTTGTCTTTATGGGTGTTACGTACTTCGATGTAATAACCGAAAACATTGTTAAAAGCCACTTTCAACGAGGAGATGCCGGTACGGGCGCTTTCGCGTTCCTGCATCTTTTGCAGGTAGTCCTTTCCGGAGAAAGCCAGATCACGAAGCTCATCAAGTTCGGCGGAGACCCCACGGGCAATCACGTTGCCGCGGACCAGTTGTACCGGAGGATCGGCCACCACCTCATTCCCGATCCGTTCACGAATAACCGGACAGGGATTTAGCTGTTCGGCAAACCGGATCAGTGCTTTATTGCCGGATGTGGCACACAGATCTTTGATCGGGGCAATCGCAGTGAGCGTATTTTTCAGATGAACCACCTCGCGGGGATTGATCCTCCCGACGGCTGCCTTCGAGATAATTCGTTCCAGATCGCCTACCTGACGAAGATGTTCTTCTATCGCGTCTTTCAATCCGGGATAGCTGACAAATCGTTCCACCACATCGTGCCGTTCGGCGATACGGGGCAGGTCTTTCAGCGGTAAGGCAATCCACCGTTTCAACAGACGGGCCCCCATGGGCGAGATGGTTTTGTCGATCACCTGGATCAGCGTCTTGGCCCCTTCATTGATGGAGCCAAACAGTTCGAGATTACGGATCGTGAAACGGTCGAGCCAGACGTAACGGTCCTCTTCGATGCGCGACAGACTGGTGATATGGCTGACCTGTTTATGTTGGGTGATGTCGAGGTAATAGAGAATCGCCCCGGAGGCGATCACGCCCAACGGAAGGTTTTGAACGCCAAAACCTTTAAGGTTCACCGTTTCGAAATGGCGCAGGAGCCGATCGTTGGCCGCATCTTCGGTATAGACCCAGTCATCAAGCTTATAGGTTAAAAACTTAGGGCCAAACTGCTCGGTAAAATACTTGTCTTTCCCTTTCTGGAACAGAACCTCCTTGGGGGCAAAGCTGTTCAGTAACTTATCGACATATTCAAAAGAGCCTTCGGCTGTGAGGAACTCGCCGGTAGAGATATCGAGAAAGGCCACGCCGGCGGCTGCCTTATCAAGATGGACCGAAGCCAGGAAGTTATTTTCGCGATGTTCCAGCACATTGTCGTTGATCGAGACCCCCGGGGTCACCAGTTCGGTGATGCCGCGCTTGACGATGGTCTTGGTCAGCTTCGGATCTTCGAGTTGTTCGCAAATAGCGACCCTTTGTCCGGCTCGCACCAGTTTGGGCAGGTAGGTATCGAGGGCATGGTAAGGGAAGCCGGCCAATTCGACGAAGCTGGCCGAGCCGTTGGCCCTGCGTGTGAGGGTGATCCCCAGAATCTCAGAGGCTTTGATGGCATCTTCGCCGAAAGTTTCATAAAAGTCGCCCACGCGGAAAAGCAATACCGCATCAGGATGTTTGGTCTTCACGGCGTAATACTGCTTCATCAGCGGCGTTTCAACATATTTTGACGGTGTCTGTGACAAGGTACTATTGTTAAAAATTAGTGATTAGAACAAATATAAGATTAATCAATTCAACATATCCCCTTAATGTCAAACTTGAATCAGGAAGTTTTCAACAATAGTTTAATAGTCGGGACAAGCCCCGATCCCGGACTTGCTAACGCGTCTGTTTTGAGAGATTTTTCAGAAAGGGTATTTTCCCCTCCAACAGGAAGGTATTTCCTGAGCGCAGCAACAGGATCAGGCAGATCGGGAGAACCAGAATATGGAAGGTTTGCGGCATCATGATCATGGTCAATAAAAACAGCACGACCACGACCGCGACAAATTTCAGGTAGTAAACCAGGTATTTCCTCAACGGTTTGACCAGCCAGAGGAAAGCGAACAGCAGATGGGTTGGCAAGGCCCAGATCAGGTTAAGGTTTTTCGCGGTACCCTCCAGCAAAGAATAGAAAGTAAGGAAGGTGAGCAGCATCGAAGCCAGTCCGAAAAAGAAGAAGACCCAGAAATCGAGCCAGATCATCCGTTTCTTGCGGAAATACTCGATAACTGTCAGGATCAGGACCACGCCTAAAACGAGGGGGATCACCACTCCCGGCGAAGAAAAGCTGAAGCCTTCTTTCACCGGCGTTGCTTCGAACAGGACCGTACGTGGCCTGGTAAAGGGAACCTCGCCGCTTTCACGGACAACCCTGGCTTTGGCCATATCGGCTTCGAGGTAATCGGGCAGGAACATCTTCTCCGAAAAGGTGGTGACCCGATCGGTGGGGATGCCCAGCGCCAGTTTAATGCCCAGGCCGATCCAGGTATTACCGGGGACATATTGGTCGACCAGGTCGCGGAAGGTGAGTTCCTGATCTTCGGAGGTATCGTATTTCAATTTTCCCCCAACAGCTTTTTCGAACTGGTCGCGGACGCGGGAGGAGCAATTATCGAGGAAATGGTTGTAACGGTAGACGCGGTTCTCCGGTTTATAGTTCTCGACGAGGGCATCGTAGAGGGCCTGTTTCTCTGCGGGAGTAATGTCGAGCTCCAGTTCCGCAACGCTGCGCTGGTCTTCCTGGTATTCGCGCATGAAGGAACTCATCCGGTGAACGTAGAGCTGGTAGTCGGTATGGCCTTTAGCAAAGTTCCAGATAAAGTTTTTGGTTTCGAAGCTGAAGACGCCATAGTTGAAGACATAATCCATGTTCGTGGCGGGATCCTGCACCCGGATGGCGGTATGGCCGAAATAGGAATAGATTTCATTCCCGGGGGCACAGGTCAGCAGACTAATCTGCGCACGGGGCGAAAGGGGGATCGCATTCCCTTTCGGGGAAAGGGCCAGCAGCAACAGCACGAAAAACAGGATCTTCTTCATAAAGAGCTTATTTCTTTCGGGCAAAAGTACGAAAAAGTGCGATATGTAAAACAAGGGAGATTTTAGTACTTCAATAGGGGATGGCTATTATTAAATTAGTAATGATTCTAATATAACGGACTGATTAGTTTATTTTCTTAATGAGTTCATTTCTTGCAACATTTGCCTTTTGAAAAGCTTCTTTCCCTTCAAATTCAAAAATTGTTTCATGGGAGAATCTGTTATCAGTCCATTCAATTACTAAATAGGCGATTTCATCCTTTCTTTTCTTTTTCCAACCGAAAGCGAAAATTCCGACCATGAGTAATCTCAAAATTGTAACCCTTCTTTCAATTAACGATTTATCTTCAATTACAATATTCTTAATCAAATCAATAGATATTTCGCCTTTTTTTACAGGCACTATACTAATATTGTTAGAAGGATAACACCAAATTTCAAAACTTCCATTTTTCATGAAAATAACCGTTATTCCCTGAGAATCATTTATTGAAGGGTGACCAGCAAAATATTTACCAACATTAACTTCAGTACCTAATGTATATCCTAAACGTTTCATCGTCAAATTTTTCTTTCTCTCATCGCGAGACCCCTGCCTTCCTAATAAAATGAATAGGACGATTATTCCAAGTACGACAATCCAAAAAGTCCCGAGAAGTTCTGTTTTATAGAAAACAAATAATAATACACTACTTACTAGAATTATTATCCAATCAATTTTTATTGATTTTTCCATTTTACGTTTTCTTACCATTTCAGTGGAATATTTAAGTTAGTTTAATAGTAATCAAATAAATGTAATCCATTTATGTTATGTCTTAATAGTTGAAACTAATATAGTCAGGTAGCGTTTCTAATTCAAAATACCTCATTATAAAACTCTCCTCATCAATCACCTCAATTTTGCAGCCTTCGGCTTTTAACTCTTCAATCTTGGAAAGTTTTGATGGACCAGCTTTTGCTCCAGTCACAACTAAATTAATTTTCTTACTTATTCCTTTTTTAATTTCAGCATCTGCCATTTCGCACAATAACCAATACAACCATTTAGCATTTATAAGATGCATGTCTCCTGTAAATAAGATATTCTTTCCTGTAAATTCATTTTGTCTTTTATTCATTGCATTTTTAAAATTAAGGATGAAAATTTGGTTAGCAATTCAGGTATTTACTTCCCCCGCCCCTCTTACCGCGGAGCGGGGGAAGTAAAAAAATTAAACAGCAGGAGTTGGCGGTGGAGTAGGTACTGAATCGTCGACTTGAAAACCCCAATCGCAAAGACGTTTGGGATTCTGCTGGTTAAGCGCTTTAAGCAGGTTACGGCTCGCCTTTACCGCCCCTTCGATAGGGGCAACCAAAAGGTCGCGTTCGCGATAAGCCTGCTCCATCTGGCCTTTCAACGCCTCGGCATCATTATGCAATTCCAATGCACGCTCGATCATCGGACCTACTACAGTCCAATCGATTCCGTCGAGGTTTCTAAGCGGCGAGTTTTCGCCTTCAGCCTGATGTTTTTGATAAACTCTGGTTGCTAACTGGAGCAACTCTGCAGGATTGCGGGATATGGAAATCCTGCCAACTGTTCTGTTCATATATTTAAGTTAAAATTAGATACCTAAAAATGAGGCTGTAAACTGAACTCTGTCTAATACAAAAAACCATTATACTTGTATT
>CAZWBR010000045.1:0-32301 GCA_964632305.1 uncultured Prolixibacteraceae bacterium | reverse complement strand
CTAATACAAGTATAATGGTTTTTTGTATTAGACAGAGTTCAGTTTACAGCCTCTCAGCACGACTCCGGAGGAGTCGCATGAGAAAGACCAGCAACACCCTCTCTCATCATTACATCATGTCTCAATTTCTTGGGGTGTCTTCTCCGAATGACAGGTTTTTATCAGACAGAAGTGTTTTTTATTATAAGTCATTCGTGAATCTACCCCCTTCCACTACCCTATCATCCCCTTACATTGAAAATGGTTTTTCTATGCTTTCTGTTAGGTTTCTGTAACCGAGCATACAGGAACCTTGGAGGAACCATACAGGAACCTTACAGCAACCCCGATGTTGGTACGGGGAATTCAGGGCTAAAACACGGGATTGAAATCCGTTCAGCAGAACCTCTTAAAGGGATATCCGGGCAACCGGGAATAGCATTGCCAACCTCCTTCCGGGTGAGACATTCTGTTAAGTATAAACATGAGATGGCAACACCCTTCCAAATCTGTTTTTTAGACCTTTGAGGACATCGGAATGGTCAAACCGGACCAACATCAGGGTCGGGCGGGAAAAGAGGGCTATTCCTTGTCAAAATCGAGCGTGAGCTGTTCTTCGAAGAGCTTGAAGGAGCGGCGATGGTAAGGGGAGATCCCGTGGGCAAGAATAGCGCTACGGTGGAACCGGGTAGGATAGCCCTTGTTCTGGTCCCACCCGTACTGTGGATATTGCCGGTGCAGCTCCAGCATATAATCGTCGCGGTAGGTCTTGGCCAGGACCGAGGCTGCCGCTATCGACAGATATTTTCCATCGCCTTTGACCACGCAGGTGTGGGCAATATTTTGATAGGGTTTGAAGCGGTTGCCGTCGACAATGATATGTTGCGGTCTGACGGTCAGCTTATCAAGGGCCCGGTGCATCGAGAAGATGGAGGCATTGAGGATGTTCACCTGGTCGATCTCCTCATGATCGAACAGGCCCACGGCCCAGGCCAAAGCCTGTTCCTCGATCAGGGGGCGCAGGTCATAGCGCTGTTTCTCGGTTAGTTTCTTCGAATCGTTCAGCAATTCGGAGTTAAAATCGGGGGGAAGGATCACGGCTGCCGCGAAGACCGGACCGGCCAGGCAACCTCTTCCGGCTTCATCGCAACCGGCCTCGATCGTTCCCTCTAAAAAGAAATTCAGTAACATGATAACCGGATTATTGCATCAGGGTGAAACGGAAGCTTACCCCGACATTGGAGTTGGTGGTACGGAAGGAATTCGAGATGTAAGGACTGTTCATGATGCGATCGTAGAAAAACCGGACAACAAACACTTCGCTCAGGTTGTAATCGGCAGAGAATTTCACCGATAAGGCATCCTGACCCGAGGTTAACTGGTTATTCTCCTCGACCAGCTTCCGCAGTACGGTCTTATTCTTTCCATAGGTCACATCGGCCCTTATATTCAGATCGTTGTTCAGCATCTTCTGAGAATTCCTGGTTTTAACAAACAGTTTCATGTTCTCGAACCGGTAGCCCAATCCCAGGCTCGCTTCGTTATTATAGATCTCGGTGGCCTGGTTATTGGTGAGGCTCAGCGAGATATTACGCGTTTTGCGGTATTCGATCCGGGTGGTCAGATTGTTGATCCAGGTTATGTCGATATCGAACAATGGGTTGAAGGTCTCATTAATATTTATGGCGGCGATATCCCTAAAGGGCAAGAAGTTGCTTTGGTTGTCGCGGACATAGCTGAAGCCGTCGCCGGCATCCTGGTAATTAAGGTTGGAGATATAGGAGCCCACACTGTAGGTGGAACGGTAGTCGTGCATGATATTCATCGATTTCATGATCTCCTTAAGTCCGTTGATGCGGCTCACCGCGCCTGAATACTGGATCCTCCAGTTGGGCAACATAAAACGGGCGGAGGGGAAGGGGGTCAGCGCCACTTTCTCGGCGCTTTTCCCGGTATAGGCGGCAAGGAATGCCGGTATTAAAACTTCCTGCGAGGTAGGTCCGTAGCCGTTGGGGAAGCCCGTTTCGGGATCGATAGAGCCGGGGACATAATTATAGGCCGGATTGGCGACCCTTGAGGCATCCAACCGTCGGGCAATAATCGCCCTGTTCTGCTGGAAGCTATTCCACGCCCCCGATTCCTGCGCATAGGCTTTCCCCAGTTTTTCGAACGAGGTGCCCAGGGTGATGACCGACATGCTGAAGTTTCCGTTGAAGGAGTGGTTATAAGCGTCCCAACCAGTGGCGTCATCGTAAATCATAAACTCGGATGAGTTTTTGGAATAGATCCGGTTAGCGGTGATATCGATCTTCAGGTCAGGGAGGGGCACAACTTTTACCCGAATATTTAACCGGCTGTTTCGATTCATCGCGAAGGGTTTGTTCAGGATCGAATCGGTCGTGATCCAGTTGTTGCCGGCAGCCTCCATTCCGAAGTCGCTGTCCTGGTGACCCAGTATAAAAGGCAGACCCGGCGCGAGGGAGCTCCCGCTTCCGCCTGAGTAACTGGTCGATCCGAAGTAGTTGGAGCCCGGCAGATAACCCGTAAGGCTGCTTCCCCCGTTCTCGGTATAGGAGACATTAAAATTATAGATCATCATCAGGAAACGGGCGGTATATTCGGTCAATTTGGTTCCCAGTTCGAACGATCGTTCTTTCTTGCCCGTAATCTCGACGGTGGCATTGGTATAATCGGCTTCAGGGGTAAAGATAACCCTGCTCTCATTCACCACCTTTACCTCGCCCGGGATGACCTTCCCCGACTGGTCCACCACCTTAACATTGACACTGGTTAGTCCCAGCCGGTGAGAGAACGATTGCGGGGTATTCGCCTTTAGCGTGATATTTTTGGCGGTAAAATTATCGGAAACGGCCGCACCTTGTGACGGGCTGTTGCCCTGACGCTGACGGCTCTGCGATTGGCTCTCCCTTCGTCCGCGGCTGAACTCGCCGTATTTGGTGTTCACCTGTTTCAGGTAAGGCACCTTATTGTAGAGGCGCAGAAAATCAAGGGTACCGTTAAGTTGCAGCGAACGCATATTGCTGATGGTGTTCCCGATCACATAATCGCTCGTGGTTTCGGGAGCCACGTCCCAGTCGTAGCCGGCCTGGTAAACAGCGGAGGCCGAAGTCCAGTCGAGCAACGGCAGTTTATTGATCGGCAACGAATAGGTTGCATTCCAGGTATGATGGTAATGGGTGTTACGTCCGCCGTCGAGAATACTCTGCCAAATTGTATCGCGCCGGGCTTCATAGCCCGGCCTGTTCCGGTCCATAGACCCGAGAGGCTCCTGGATACGGGAAGAATTGACGGCCGAGAAGTCTATCTTCAGGCTTCGCGTCACATCGAAACGAAGATCGTAATAGCGGTTCCAGGTAAAGTCTTTCTGATAGGATACCGGTAACAGATATTCGGGATTGGTAATGTTACGGTACTGGAGCTCGCTGTATATCTTGTTCATATCGGAGCGGAAGGAGAGCTGGGCCGGGGTGAAATAGAAGTTGAAGTCGCGGATCAGCGTGAGAGCCGGCGATTTCAGGAAACTGATATTACGGAACGGATCGACCGATTTGGGCCGGTTCACAAAATTATAGGTCAGCAACGCGCGGTTCGACCGGGTCAATTCGGTCACCGTATTTACATCGCCATGATTGATCTCGTTGAACGAATAGGAAAGGGTCAGGTTCGAGATGTCGTAAAATTTAGGGGTTCCCGATTTGTTGGGCCTATCGATCTGTACGTTGGTAAAGTTGATGCTCTTACGTGAAGTACGGTCGAGCGAAATGCGTTTGATCGAGTCTCTTTCGGCCTTACTACCGGCGGCATCAAGGGCATCGTCCAGTTTCACGTCATTATCCAGCGGTGAATATTCAGGGGTGGCCACCGATTTGGAGAAGCTCATGTACATCGGGATCCTGACCCCCGAACCTTCTTTAAAGAATTTGCCCAGTTCAAGATTGGTGGAGATATCGTATTCCTCCAGATCTTCCATGGAGCGATCGGCCATCTTCGAATCGATATCCCCAAAGCCTGAGGTGATGACCCGTCCCGAGAAAGAGTATGTTCCCAGATCGGCCAGGTTACCGCTGACCCTTCCGATAGCGGCCCATCCTCCTTTTTCCTCAAAATCGGTCAGCCGCAATTCGTTGACCCACACTTCGGCCGATTTGGCGGCAGTGGTCGTACTTCTGTTCGACCGGATCCCGATCATCGCCACCTCGACCTCAGAAAGATCGGGATTTCCTTTGATCTTAATCTTGTTGCGGTTACTGTTAACGCCCTGGTGAATCTGTTCGAAGATATCGCCCAAGGTTATAGACGAACCGGCTTTTCTCATCTCCGCGTTCCGGCTCTGTTTCAGTTGCGGTAAAAGATCGAGCGGGATATAGACCCTGTTTTCTTCGGGCCACACCGTGAGCCGGTCCGATTCATTCTCATTGAGGTATGATCCCGGGGGAGTAACCTTCAGCGGGATTTCGTACTCGTAATAGTTGTACTGGAAATCGGATCCCAGCCGCAGAAACAGCAATAACTCGTTATCGCGTAACGGGGCCCCTTCCACAGCCTCGGCATGGACCTCCAGTTTCAATGTCTTATAGCGCCGGATATCCACAGTGGTGGTTTTATACGCGGCCTTGGCTTCACCAGGCTCCAGATCCTTTACATTCAACACCATGGCTTGCTCGTTCAGTTCGCGCAACTGGGCGTTGGAAGGATCGATCACCCGGTCGACTCCGGGAGGCAGCACATAATTAACCGGTTTACGGTTGCTGTTCTCCTCAATATTGACTGCCGAGATATCGAACTGGGTATTTACGGAGGAGACACTCCCGTCGTCGGTCAAATCCTTTTCATACCTGCGCCAGTTGGTACGGATCAAATCCAGCGTAGCGAAACGCAGAACCACCGGTTTTTCCCATCCCCTCAGGAACATCCTGACAAAGCGGATCGAGCGGAAATCGCTGATCTGGCCATATACCTTATCGGGCGAGGCGACAGGGATCTTGAACTGGTACCACGTTACTTTACCCGTAGCACCACTCTTCAAGGTTACCGGAACATCTTTCTTAATATCGGAAATATAGTTCTTACCCAAAACCATATTCCCCTTTGTGAGTTTCACGTGATACTGATAATAGCTCTCAGTCTCGTTCAACGTATTGTCGTCGTTGATATCCTCAACATCGGGTATTGAAGTAGCGGCGGTAGAATACGATTCGGGCGACTGCTCGTTGGTTGGGGAATTTCCTTCGCTGTTACTGTAGAACTTATAGCGTTCGAGGACATCTTTTTGTTCCCGGTCATAATCCGATCCTCTGAAATAGTGGAAGTTATCGCTTGCCGGGTCATTACCGGCACTCTCAAAGACGGCCGCATCCACGATGGGCTGAAGATCGGTCAGGTATTTCGAGAAGAAGCTGCGCTCATCATTGGAATTCAATCCATCCAACCCGACATCCTGGTAAATGCGGGCCTGCGAGGTATTATCAAAGGCCTTGACCAGCGACTGCTTTTGCGAGACCCGTCCCCATTGGGTTTCATCGACATCGTTGGTCGTCCCATCGGTTGGTAAACCATGTTCAAACGATTTACGGCCATCGCGCAAGATATCTTCCGAGATAGTTCCAAGGTTAAAGTAGAGATCACCTCCCGGGTTCGGATCGCTTTCATTATCTTCGGCAAAGGGGTCCATCATCCAGAATTCGATGTACTCCACATTGGCGGTCTCAAAATCGCTTGTCTCGATCTTACGCATGATCCCGCCCCAGCGGCTCTCGGGATTGTTTAGCTTTCCGTCACGGGAGACGCCCGATGAAAATGCCCCGGAATGGGTATCGAAGTTATATGGTCCGCGTTCATCGGGGTAATAGGCCAGGTCGAGGGTGGGGATATTGGTTGGTTGGCCGATAGGCAATTGCTTCTCGGGATAAATCTCACTCTGAAACACTTCCCTGACGCGGTGATCGTCGAGTTTACGCTGCTGGAGCAGATAGGAAGGGGCTGTATTTCGCTGAATATAAGGATCGATGACATACCACGACAAACGCGCCCGGTTATAACCGTAGGACAGGTCATTGATCTGATCGCCTTCGGGGAATAACTCGTTGCTCTGAGGTGTGCTGGCCAGGTACCACCCCACATAACTCTTCAGGTTGATCGGGGTTTTGGCGCCTTCGAAGTCATCGAGATAGACGGCCCCTTCCTTGGAAATAGCATTGGAATGCCCGGGGAATAGCCTTGCCCATTCGGCCTCCACTGAAATCTTCGACTCCGCGTTGGTCTTTAACAGAGGCAATGCATTGACCATCTTGGTAATGAAAGGGGACGTGGAACTATAGCTGGCATTCATTCCCAACATCAGGTTGGAAATGGGATCGTCGCCATAGCTTACTTTCTGGGTCAATGGTTTCTCATGAAGGTACATCAGGGTAGACCCGATGTTGAAATTCTTGCTGATCTCATAATTCAGGTGAGTTCCGATCATCGTTTTCCGCTGCATACTAAACATCTCTTCACTCTCCGTCGAGATGGAGATAGGGGTCCCTGCTTCAAGAAGACCCTGATTGATGATCTTAACCTTCCCTTGGGTATAATCCACGATATAATCCTGATCTTCTACCAATTCGCGTCCGCCGGCCAGCACTTTCACCGACCCCCGGGTAATATTGTTTGACTCGAGCGAGATCTCCGCGGTCGAGGTGCCTTTGTAACTTCCTTCCATCTGGAATTTGTTTTTCTCAGCATCCTGTTGGGCCGCTGTCTTTGTGTCCTCGTACAGCGAACGGTAAACATATTTCTTAATGGCGGCGGCATCGCCCCCGAACTGTTTCTCAAGATTGGAACCGAATGGCTCAACGACAGGGAATATAATCCTTCCACGGGCAGCATTGATCGTTACGCCATCAATGAAGTCAAAGAGTCCGTCGGGATAAGGATCGAGCTGACTGTTGAGGTTATCGAGGTTCATGACCCCCAGCAGGACCTTCTCCTTCAGGGGCCCGTCGGGCAGATAATTGAGGTTGGTCCCCGCGGCATTATCCTGATAGAGCACATTGAGTTTAAACTCCTGGGGAGAAACCTGTTTCCCTTTAATGCTGTAGATATTTTTCATCATCAGGCGCCAGCTTTTGTATTTAGGGCTCAGGTTGGTACTCCTCAGCATTTTCAGGACCAGGGTCTGGGGAGCTTCAATGCCATCGGTCGAGAATTCCCCTACCTGGAATATCTGCCCGTTGGCAGTATACTGATAGGCCACCGCCAGAACTTCATCATTGTTTAGTGAGCTGTTCAGTGAGATATACCCTAACTGACGGTTAATAGTATATTCGGTAGAGTCGAGCCGGCGCGCATTCTCAACTTTTTCGTAATCGCGTCCGGAGACAAAATCACGAGCATTCAAGGGCTTCAGGGTCTCAGTCAGGGTCGCAATATCGCGGATTCCCGAATAACGGGAAGTGATCTCATTGTAAAGGCCATTGCTCTCGTTACCCGGATAAACGTTAGAGGGATAAGGAAGCCCGGGGGTATCGCCAAATTCCGGTATGGTCTGGTTCTGCCGGTTGTCGCCTCGCTCACCCAGGTCGGCCAATGCCAGGACGTTACGCGACTGCTTAAAATTATTCGATTTATTGGTAACCCAAACTTCGATCTTATTAATGGTGATTGACGATTTAATGATCGGGAGATCTGAAAGGGCCTCGTCATAAGAGCCGTAGAAATGGTGTCCGATGAAAAAGTGGCGGTTGGCATCGTAATCGGTCGCGTTAAGCTCAAACTTAGTCTTCTCGGCCCCCCCCTCAGTGCTGATCACCTTGGTCTCCCCCTTTTGCTGGGAGAGGACTGTCGAGACGGACAGCTTGCCAAACTGAAGATCGGTCTTTATCCCGAAAAGGTTGGTCCCCCCGCGGATCAAGGTCCCGCTTAAGGGCATTGATACATTACCCGCTTCTACATTTTTAACAATATCATCCTCGTCACCGGTATAGTCCAGCTTGACCTTATTCTCAAAATCGAAAGTGGCATCCGTGTTGTAATTGAACCGCATTTTCATACGGTCCCCTACTTCCCCGTCGAGGCTGACATTGATCTTCTGATCAAAATCGAAGGTGGTGTTTCGCTGCATCCTTACCGGGATGGATGGGTTCTCAATCCTGGTACTCCTAACCCCCATGCTCACCTCCACATATCCTTGGGGACGGATATTGACCATGCTGTTTCCAAAGACCCGGTCGAACACCTCTCCCCCAACCCTGAACTGAGGAATCAACTGTGCTTGACGCTCCAGGGTCTGCTGGGCCATCTTGTTCCGCCAATAGGCATTAACCGATTCTTTCAGGTCCAGCTCCAGGTATTCTTTCATGGTCAGCGCCCGGGGCATCCGGTAATCCAAATCGCCGATCTTTTCATAAATCAGGTAATCGCCCGTGGAGGCATCATACTCGACCTCTTTCTTTATGTTCGAGGGTTTTTTAAGGTACAGCATCGACGTGTCCTGCGGGCCGGTCTTTACAAAAGGCCCCTCGTCCTTAAACGGGTAATGCAGACTCAGCGTATCTGTTGAAGCGGAATCTATTACACTTCCGTAAAAGTCCGAAAATAACCTTCCCACCGATGTTTCCCATATGGCCCAGGCGCCACCGGACCTGGTCAAAGAAGGAGACATCAGCAACAATAAAACAATTAACGTATTTAACAGTACGCGTCTCAAGCCGTTTTTAAATACTTTTTAATGCTATCTTTATTAGATTCTCTACAGTCAGATCCGGTTGCTTTGCAATGATCTGGTCGATTGATTTTTCTATCGCTTTCTTGTTATACCCCAACATCTCAAGGGCACTCAGCGCTTCATTCCGCACCTTGTTTTCCCCAATTGCAAAGACTCTGTCCGAAGCTACACCTTTCCCAACCTTGTCCTTTAACTCGATAATGACCCTTTGGGCTGTCTTGGCCCCAATCCCTTTGATGCTCTTCAACAAATTGACATTCTCCGTAAGGATGGCCTCCCGCAAATCATCAGGCAGGTAGGACGACAGCATCATAATCGCCGTGTTGGCCCCCACCCCGTTAACCGAGACCAAGAGTCTGAAAAGCTCCCTCTCCCCCTGATCCGAAAACCCGTAAAGCAAATGGGCATCCTCGCGAATCACCGGCTGAAGGTAAACCTTCGCATTTTCATGCCCGTTCAGCCGACTATAGGTGGTCAGAGAGATATGAATAAAATAGCCAATCCCGCCAGTCTCAATAACAAGCCCGGCAGGATTCATTTCAACGATATTCCCTTTAATATATTCGTACATTGGAAAGCTGGTTAGGATCAATAATCATTTATTCACCTCCCGTGCGGTCAATCTCGTGACGCTGTAACGGATCTTTCGAGAGCTCGCGGTACTGCTGGCGGTTCGCGAAAACGTCGACAGCCAGGTAGAGCGCGTTGCGGAACGATTCTTCCGATGCCACACCGGTTCCGGCAATGTCATAAGCCGTGCCGTGTCCCGGGGAAGTCCTGATGATGGGCAGTCCCGCAGTGAAATTAACTCCCGACTCGAAGGCAAGCACCTTAAACGGGACCAACCCCTGATCGTGGTACATCGCCAGCACCGCATCATATTTGGCATATTCACCCGATCCGAAAAATCCATCGGCAGGGAACGGGCCAAGCGCGATAATCCCCTCTTCGTTGGCCTGTTTGATGGCCGGAAAGACGATCTTCTGGTCTTCCGATCCGATCACCCCATTGTCGCCTGCATGAGGGTTTAATCCCAGGACAGCGATCCGGGGTTTACGAATTGAGAAATCCTCCAGGATGGTTTTATGCAGTATTCTGATATTGTTCAGGATCTTTTCTTTGGTCAATGCCTGGGGCACCTGGGCAAGCGGGATATGGCCCGTCACAACCCCGACACGCAGATTTCCGCTGACCATCAACATCATATAGTTCTTCGCGTTGAACTCAGTGGCGAAAAACTCGGTATGACCCGGGAAATGAAAACGGTCCGACTGAATATTGTCCTTATTGATCGGGGCAGTCACCACAACATCGATATCCCCCGATTTTAAATCCTGTACTGCGGCTTCCAGGGCAATCAGTGCCGCTTCACCGGCTACCTGGGTCGACTTGCCCAGCTCCACCCTGATCTCCTCGTCAACACAATTGATGATATTGATCCTTTTTGAGTTAGCCTCGCGGGCCGAATTTATCTGGTTAAAACTGAAGAGCTCTACATCGAGTGCTTTGCGGTGATAAGCCGCCACCTTAGGTGAGCCATAAACGATCGGGGTACACATCTCCAGAATACGGCTATCGGCCAACGCCTTAATGATCACCTCGTATCCGATCCCGTTAATATCGCCGTGGGTAATCCCCACCCTTATTTTATGTTGATCCATGCCTCGTGATAATATTGTTTATGTATTTGATCTGATTATGAAAGATTATTGGTCAAATTTAAACTTTTATTCAATAATAACCAGTGCAGATATAATTAAATAGACCGATCCGGCAAGGTTCGGGAGTAATTCTCCAAAAACCTGATCAATAGACGGACCCCGGCGGCGCTCCCCCCTTTACTCCGGTAATGATCAGCCGTCTGCAGGAAGGCCGGACCGGCAATATCGAGGTGGATCCACGGATACCCGGTAAACCGTTGAAGAAATTTACCGGCGGTGATAGCCCCTGCTTCCCGTGATCCAATATTCTTCATATCCGCGATATCCGACTTGATCATCTCGTCGTACTCGTCCCATAACGGCAATTCGACTATCCGTTCATAGACCTCATCTCCCGCTCCTTTCATCTGCTCCATGACCGCTGCCCCGGCAGTCCCCATGGCCGCTATCCCGTGAATACCCAGTGCCATGGCCGCCGAGCCGGTCAGCGTGGCGACATCGATCACTAATTCGGGATTATATTTCCCGGCAAAGCTGAGGGCATCGGCCAGGATTAACCGCCCTTCAGCATCGGTATTCAGCACTTCAACCGTCGCCCCGCTGTACATTCGGATAATATCGCCCGGGGTAAGGGCATTCCCGTCGGGACGGTTATCGGTAGCGGGAACCAGGGCGATCAGATGAACCGGTAAACCAATCCTCGCCGCCAGATAAAGGGTCCCGGCCACTGCCGCCCCTCCGGCCATATCCGATTTCATGTAATCCATCGAGCTCGGGGTAGGCTTCAGACTCAGTCCCCCCGTGTCGAAAACAACCCCCTTACCAACCAGTACAATTGGCTGACTGTTCTTTGCATTGGCCGGTTTCCATTCCATTATCGTGAAGGTCGGGGGATCGATGCTCCCTTTATTGACGGCCAGCAACCCTCCCATTTTCAGCGATTCAATCTGTTGCTTCCCTAAAACCTCGACCGGGAACCCGGCTTTCTGCCCCATTTCAACGAAAGTACCCGCAAGCTTTTCAGCGTTCAGCCAGGTTACCGGCTCATTAACCAGGTCACGGACCAGCGACACCACCTCAACCGTCGCGGTCAGCTCTCTGATAGCCCCATCAGGAACAAACTCACCGTCGAGGATCAGTCGCTCCAGCGCCCAACTATTTCCCTCATTTTTAGTGAGGTATTTCGAAAATTCATAACTACCCAAAGCCACACCTTCGGCAAAGGCGATCACAATCGCCGGCTCTTCTGTCAAGGAAACAACCTCGACTTCAACAATTTTCTCTTTTTTTAAGAAGGCTGCCAGCTCATTGCCTCTCCGGCGCCAGGCTTCCAGCCAGGCCGACGGCCCCTTATTTCCCTCCGCGGTAGCCAAAAAGGCCCAACTATCGTAACGGTTGACTGCCACCAGTGTGGATTTCTCCTCTAATTTTTTCCGCACATAATCCAATTGAGGCCCATCCAGCGAAAGCTGTCCCATACTGCTGATATCCGAAACCAGGTAAACCCGGTTCGCGTAAACCTCTCCGGCAGTGTTCTTTTCAATAATCATTATCTTTAATTTTATGTTGTTGACTTTTAAACTAAAACACCCAAATAACCCTCAAAAACAGTATTGGCTCAAAATTATTACCTTTAGCCCAAATTCGAAACAATGAATCTTGACCCGATATATCAACGCGCCGTAGCGCTTGAACCCTTATCGAGCGACGAAGGTGTCGCCCTGCTGAACCAGGCGCCGACTCCCGAGTTAATGCTGATAGCCAATGCGATCCGTCAGAGATTTCATCCCGGCAATATCGTCACCTGGATCATAGACCGAAATGTCAATATAACCAATATTTGTATATCAGGATGTAAATTCTGTAATTTTCACCGCAAAATCAATGCCGGCGGCACCTACACCACCACGATGCAGGAATACCGCGGGAAGATCGAACGGATGATCGAACTGGGCGGGAGTCAACTGCTCCTCCAGGGGGGGATGCATCCCGGTTATGGCCTTGAATTTTACACCAATCTCTTCCGCGAACTGAAAGAAGAGTATCCTAACGTGAAATTACACGCGCTCGGGCCACCCGAGATTGTCCATATTGCCCGTAAGGAACGAAAAAGCTACCGCGAAATCCTCGAAGCCCTTGTCGCCTCGGGTCTCGACAGCCTTCCCGGCGCCGGGGCCGAAATACTCTGCGATCGGGTACGTAAAACCATCTCGCCCGGCAAAGCGCTGACCGACCAATGGCTTGACGTAATGCGTGAAGCCCATAAAATGAACCTGGTCACCTCGGCCACGATGATGTTCGGACACATCGAGACTCCCCGCGAACGGATCGACCATCTGGTCCGCCTGCGCGAAGTACAATCCGAAAAACCGGCAGGCGCCCATGGATTCAAAGCTTTTATCCCCTGGCCCATCGTATCGGAAGGGACAGAAATGGAAAAAGAGTTTAAGCTCGAGCCCGTGCTCCCGGTCGAATACCTTAGAATGATTGCCATCAGCCGCATCATGCTCAACAACTTTGAGAATATTCAGGCCTCATGGCTCACTGTCGGGAGACCGACCGCCCAGCTCTGCCTTCATGCCGGCGCCAACGACCTTGGCTCAATCATGATCGAAGAGAACGTGGTCTCAGCCGCCGGCGCTGCCTACAAAATGGACGCCCTCGACATGCAAACAGCCATTCGTGATGCAGGCTTCACTCCCCGTGTCCGTAATCAGGCCTACGAATTGATCGGGATGCCCGAACAGGTAACCCGACTGATTTCATAGCAAAGAATCAAACCAGTAATAACAGGTCTGTTTCGGCCTCACCCTCCGAAACAGACCTCGTCATTGGGAATCCAATTCCTTCCGACAGAACGGCAATAAGCCAACCTGCTATAAACCCCCTCTACCCATTTGATGATAAAACACAGATCTTCTTATAGTTAATTCCCGCCGGAAAGTCCCTCCTTTTATCTTTCCATACAGATCGGTTGAAATAAAGAACCGGGAATGGTCGAACAAGCCATTCCTCCACTTCACAAGTTTAAGCCAGTTCCCAAGCCATAACAGCCCCCAGTTTTAGAATCATAATCCGGGCAGTTTCCGGGTAGTTTGTGTGCTCCTAGTGTACACAAACAATACAGAAAGAATACAGATACTGTACAGAAACCCCGGCTTTGACAGGTCGTGAAGATTGCCCAAAGTGGGATAAAAATCAGGCAAGTGATTAACACCATCACACCGGGTTCAGGGCGAACCCGATATTAATTCCTATTTTCAGGTGAGGACGATTGGGCTTGCTAACCTGAATTTTCGAAGCTACTCTCAAATTCATTTGATTTTTGTTACTGAAAACAAACTTTAACGCCCATATTTTCCGATGCTTCAACCATTAAACAACTTATTTACTATTTTTGCTCAAAATATTGAATTTTAAAGTTGTCCGGTGACATAAGTCAAGCCTGAAAAGGGGCAATTCCGAAGCCGTGATTTAGGTCACAGGAAGGTCGATTCGGGCATCGGCAACTCGCTATTCAAGGATGATTGATATTATTATTAACAATTGAAGCAGTAAATTAAGAAATGAGGAAATGGCGTACTGAAGACTCTGCCGAGCTTTACAACATCAACGGTTGGGGGATCAACTATTTTTCCATTAACGAAAACGGGCACGTAGTCGTCACTCCAAAGAAGGACGGGGTACAGGTCGACCTGAAGGACCTGGTTGAAGAACTTCAGCTTCGCGACGTATCCACGCCGCTGTTGCTCCGTTTCCCGGATATTTTGGACAGCCGGATCGAGAAGATGGCCAGTTGTTTTAAAATCGCCGCGGAGGAATATGAATACAAAGCCCAGAACTTCATCATTTATCCCATCAAAGTCAATCAGATGCGCCCGGTGGTGGAAGAGATTGTCGGACATGGGAAGAAATTCAACATTGGCCTTGAGGCCGGTTCAAAACCGGAGCTTCATGCCGTGATCGCCATTAATACGGACAATGATTCACTGATTATCTGCAACGGTTACAAGGACGAGGATTATATTGAGCTGGCTTTATTGGCCCAAAAAATGGGACGCCGCATTTATCTGGTGGTAGAGAAATTAAGCGAACTGAAACTGATCGTCAGGATTGCCAAACAGTTCAAGGTAAAACCAAACCTTGGGATCCGCATAAAACTATCCAGTACCGGGAGCGGTAAATGGGAAGACTCGGGGGGCGATGTCAGCAAATTTGGGCTGACCTCAAGTGAAGTTCTTGAAGCGCTCGATTTCCTGGATAAAAACAAGATGAAGGATTGTCTCCACCTTGTCCATTTCCATATCGGCAGCCAGGTCAATAAGATTCGCCGCATCAAGCTGGCCATGCGTGAAGCCTCGCAGTTCTATGTTCAGTTACACATGAACGGTTTCAACATCGATTATGTTGATATCGGCGGGGGATTGGGCGTGGATTACGACGGGACCCGTTCCTCGAACGAGAGCAGCGTGAATTACAGTATCCAGGAATATGTGAACGACGTGGTTTCGACCCTTGTGGATGTCAGTGAAAAGAATAATCTGCCCCATCCGAATATCATTACCGAATCGGGGCGTTCGCTGACGGCCCATCATTCGGTACTTGTATTTGAGGTTCTCGAAACAACCACCCTTCCTCGTTGGGAAGATGATGAGGAGGTTAGCGAGGAGGATCATGAATTGCTCCGGGAACTCTATTCCATTTGGGATACGCTGAATCAACCTCGGATGCTTGAAGCCTGGCACGATGCCCAGCAGATCAGGGAAGAGGCGCTCGACCGGTTTAGTCTTGGCTTGCTGGACATGGAGACCCGGGCTAAGATTGAAAGATTGTTCTGGTCGATCACCAAGGAGATATACCAGATGACCCTTGGGATGAAGCATGTCCCTGAGGAATTTGTTGGATTGCCTAAATTACTTTCCGATAAATACTTCTGCAATTTCTCACTGTTCCAATCCCTACCGGATTCATGGGCTATTGACCAGATTTTCCCCATAATACCGATCCAAAGGTTGGATGAGAAGCCCGACCGATCGGCAACAATTCAAGACATCACCTGCGATTCGGACGGAAAGATCGACAATTTCATTTCTGTCAGGAGCCAGTCCTATCACCTGCCGGTTCATTCACTTAAACCGAAAGAGCCTTATTATATCGGAGTTTTCCTGGTAGGGGCCTATCAGGAGATTTTGGGTGACCTCCACAACCTTTTCGGCGATACCAATGCCGTTCACGTATCGGTAAATGAGAAAGGGTATTCCATCGATCAGGTAATCGATGGTGAGACCGTTGCTGAGGTGCTCGACTATGTACAATACAACTCGAAAAAGCTGGTCCGCACGGTAGAGACCTGGGTAACCTCTTCGGTTAAATCGGGGATCATCACCGCTGAGGAAGGGAAGGAATTTCTGTCCAACTACCGGTCGGGGCTTTACGGGTACACCTATTTGGAATAGGAATAGAAGATACTTTCACAAAAAATGGCTGCCGGATTCCCGGCAGCCATTTTTTTATCCTTAACCTTCTCCTTGATTTTACTACAGTATCATCTGATCCTAAGTCTCCCGGCAGCAAAGACCACATTTGGGGAAACATGCGGAACAGGTTGATAGATTCGCCTCGGACTAACAGCCTCTTTTTTATCCTGAACTGAAAACTTAGAATTGTGAGAAATATATTCAGGGACCAGGTTTTTCATTCGCGCGACCAACTGATCCTCATTCTCCTCATTCAGCGCAGAGAGCAGGGCGGTAATTTTTGAATTGACCTCAGAATATTCATGACGCTGGACCTGTCCGATCATGATCTTCTCGTTGTAGGTAGGCAAGGTGTTTTCTTTTGATGCCAGCAATTCCTCATATAGTTTTTCCCCGGGACGGAGACCTGTAAATACAATCGGGATCTGAGCGTGAGGCTCATAACCGGAAAGGGAAATCATCTTAACGGCAAGATCATAGATGCGAACGGGTTCACCCATATCAAAAAGGAATATCTCGCCGCCATGCCCCATGAAACCGGCCTCCAATACCAACTGGCAGGCTTCGGAAATGGTCATGAAATAACGTGTGATATCGCGGTGGGTCACTGTGACGGGGCCCCCTGCCTCAATTTGTTTTTTGAAAAGAGGGATAACGGAACCATTCGATCCCAGCACGTTTCCAAATCGGGTGGTAATAAAGCGGGTCTTGACCATCCGCTGGGATAGCCCCTGGACGTACATTTCGCAGATCCGTTTCGAAGCCCCCATCACGTTGGTCGGATTGACCGCCTTATCGGTGGAAACCATCACGAATTTGTGAACCCCGTACTCAACAGCCAAATCGGCAAGATTTTTAACTCCACCCACATTAACCCTAATCGCCTCATACGGGTTTTCTTCCATCATGGGAACATGCTTATAGGCAGCGGCGTTAAAAATGATGTCGGGATGGTATTTTTCGAATAACTGTTTCATCCGGTAATAGTTGGTCACGTCGGCCAGGAAAAGCTCAAAATCGGCGTTTCTGAACTTTGAATTGATCTCGTTTTGCAGATCATAGAGCCCCGATTCGGCCTGATCAAGCAAGATGACTTTTTTTGTTTTAAAGGTCAGTAATTGCCTGACAATTTCAGAGCCGATTGAGCCGGCTGCCCCTGTCACCAGGATGGTGGCATCCTTCAATCCTTGTTGGATCCGTCGTTCATCAAGCTTGATGGTATCGCGGCTGAGCAGGTCTTCGATCCTCACTCTCCGGAACTGGTCGGGATGCAACTCCCCGTTGAGCCAGTTGGATACTTCAGGAATCTCTTTAATCACCAGCTTATTTTTAATACAGAAATCGGTGATTTCACGTTTCCGGGCCTGTTTAATCCGGTCCTTGTTAATGGCGATCACCATCTCTTTTATATTTTTTACCCTGATAATTCTTTCGCAATCCTTATTCAAACCATAGATTGGGATTGTAAAGATGGATTTCCCCTGTAAAGAACGATTATCGTCGACAAAACCAATTACTTTATAATTTGAACCGTCTTCCTTTTCAATGGCGTTGCGGGTAAGCTGCCCCATCACTCCTGCCCCGAATATCAGGACATGCCTCATTGGCCTTTTCTCTGATTTCATCTCGCGGAAAATTGTTTTTACAATGACCCTTGAGATGATCAGGACAGACATCGATCCAAAGTAGTGAACAATCAGAAACGGGATGGAAAGTATTCTATCGGGTATTAAAAACACTTCCCGCCTAAGAATTATGATGGCCCCAACCAGCAGAAGCCCAAAGGAAAGGGCCATAATAATTTTGGTAAGGTCCTTTAGCGTAGAAAGCCGTACGATTCCAAAATAGGGTTTAAAAATGTAAAAACTGATGAAATAGGCGGGAACGATAATTATTACCTGATGGTGGAATAAATTGTAGTTGAAAACATCTCCAACCAGGAATAACCGGAGAAAAAAAGTCAGTACATAACAAAGAAATATGACAATTGTATCAAAAAGATATACTCCCCATCGAGGCGCAAAGTGTTTTGACAAATATTTAATTATACTATTTTTCATTCTGATGGGCTACAAGTTAAGTTAAATAAGACATTAGGTCATCCCCGTTTCTATCTGTTACCAACCAATGAAAGAACTGGATTAACAATTTACAAAAATTCGAGACTCAACACAAGTAGAAATATGACAAATAATTGATTTTTAATTCTTATGAACGAATAATATAGAATCAAGACATATAAAAAAGACAAGAATTAACAATATACTTACGCATTAAGATAGATAAATAATAATGTCATGATAGCATTTTAAAGACTATCAGTAATATCTCCTCAAATTAATAATTCAATAATAATTTATTTGAAAAATTAAATCCGGTTCTACGAGGTTTCCCGGAAAAGAGAATGCCACCATTTTTGAGAGGGCTTATTAATCAATTTCTTCTCTTGGGGGCAGATTATCGAGTAGATTTCGCCCCAGGGGGGCAAACCGCCAAGATTACGGTCGTCGATAAAGATATCGGCATGAATTTTCCGGTGAGAACCAAGATCATCATCCTCTTCCGGGAAGCTTTTATTAATGGCATAAAATTCAAGTCCTCTATCGAGACAGAACTTCACGGCCTCGTCCAATTCCTTTCCCGAACGGTAAGTCCATAGGATAATCAGATGCCCCTTTTTCTGTATTGCTTTAAGAGCATCAAAAGCGAATGGGATCTCTTTCCCTATTTCAGGATATTTATGCTCGACGATGGTCCCGTCGAAATCGACCGCGATCAGCATGAGGTAGGATTATATTCAGAATACATATTAGGAACAAATAACTTGTTACAAAAATTAATCACCCGGGGAACCATCAATAATCCCAAAGTTCCTATTCTTCATAATAATATTTGTTGCGGTTATTGTAGTAGTGGCCATTACCCAATGATTCTTGCACCACATCGTTTAAAACAAGTGCAAGGCTTGGCAATGTACGTTTAACCTCATGATCTTTAATAAATTTGAGATGTTCTTTAAGGCTATACCCGAAACGGACTACAAAGAGATTAACGTCAGCATAATGTCCGGCGATGATTCCATCAGCGACCAAAGAAACGGGAGGATTATCAAGAACAACAAAATCATAACGGGATTTCGCTTCATTGATTAACCGTTTGAATAACCCATTTTCCAATAATTCGGAAGGATTTGGAGGAATTGGACCGGAGGCAATATAGAAGAGATTTTCAATTGGAGTGATTTCAACGATGCTATTAAAATCATCCTGATCACTTAAATAAGTGCTTAGTCCCCTCATATTATTTGATTTTAAGATATTATGAAGGTTCGACATCCGCATATCCACACCAACGAGCAATACCTTAAAGCTATTCATAGCCAATACAGTTGCAAGATTAACCGCGACAAACGATTTTCCTTCACCGGAGATTGAAGACTGTACAGCCAAAACCTTCTTATCATTACCACTTAAGATATACTTCAGGTTAGTCCTAAGCAACCGGAATGACTCTGAGATATTTGAGCGAGGATTCTCGAACACGACCATGTCCTTTTTACTTTTATTGTGCATAATCATGCCGGCAATCGGTAATTTTGTCAATTCTTCGATTTCCTCTTTTGATTGGATTTTATTACTAATTAAATCATTTAAGACAATTATAAAGATCGGAATAAAAAATCCCATCAGGATTCCGACCAGATAATTGATAAGCGTCATTGGGCTGGTTTGTTTGGCCGTTTCAATTCTGGCAGGATCAAGCACTTTAACATCGGGCTGGTTTGAGGCATAGGTAATTGCACTTTCGGCTCTCATCTTTAACAAGAATGTATAGAGTTCGTTGTTCAGGTCGAAACTACGTTTAAGTGAAGTTAACTGTTGCTCAGTTCTTGGTAAAAGGGATAATTGAGAGCTAAACCCACCAACTCTCCGCATTAGGTTTGTTAATTCGGTTTCGGTTCCTGACAGAAGTGAGTTGATATTTTGTGCCAATAGATTATGGTTCATTTGAATTTCTTTATCCAACACAATCAAAGACGGGGCTTTTTCCTGGACCGAAAAGGAGAGAACCTCACGTTTGCTATATAACTCGCTCAATTTAGCAACCAAATTGTTTAATGTTTGATCGGTAATCCCATATACAGATGGAACCACGACCTGCTTCATCTGATTTTTATCGTTCATCTTATCGCGGAGATTGCGCAAGTACTCCAGGCGACTTTCCAGAACGGCTCGCTCTGATTCGAGAGCTTCTTGTTTTTGCATTACCAGCCCACTTTCCTGATTAAGATCTACGGCTTGAGTTCTCGCGCGAAAATTCGTAAACCTATTCTCTGAGTAGGAAAGAGAGTCTGTCACACTTTTCAATTGGCTGTCAATAAATTTCATCGTGTTTTCAGCGACGCGATTTTTTTCATTAAGCCCATATTCAACATAAACCGCCTCCAGTCTGTTCAGAAAATCGACCCCTCTTGACGGATTTGTCACATTTAAAGTTAATTCCATCAAGTCGGGTTTCTTTTCATTTGAGACTATCTTCAATTTTTTCTGATATTCCAGAGCAAGGTTATTTAAATTATTGATAGTAAAATAAAGTTTCTTATCCTTAACTAAAGCACCCCCAACTTTATCAAGGGTAAATGCAAAGTAATTGTTTTCGAATGGTTTACTAAACACTCCTTTTTGAGAAAATTTCACGTGTAAAGTAATTCCTCCGATTTTAGTTTTAGCGTCGACATCGACTTGAAATTCCGAATCTGAAAGATAAGAAATATAGACAGGAACATCTAAAAGGTTGTTTTTATTTGGCGTTAACTGTATTCGGAAAGGTTCATTTCCATAAAGGTCCTTCCCATAGAAAGGAGTCTTCTGAAAGTATGAGATTCTCCATCCCAAATCATCCAATGTATTTATTGATAGCATGAAAGATTTCAATCTTCCGGCATGATCCTGACCTAAAACGTTTACAGACCTTTGGTATTCAGAATTCTGTGATAAGCTTAAGCTTTTTATGCCACTTTCATATTCATTGATTATGAGAGAAGAATGAATATTATATACCGGGGGCATGAAACGGTTATAGGACCATGCAACAAGCAAGGATATAAAAATGGATATAACAAACCAATGCCATTTCCGAATAACGCGAAAAAGGAATTTTTTAAAATCGAAAGAATTATGTTGCTCCGTATATAATGCGCTGTTATCAGTTTCGGATTTCATACATTTGAGATTTAATCAGAATTAATTCTTTTTATTGATTCAGATAGTTCAAGATTAAAATGGAAGTAGTAATCGCAGAGATTGCCATAGTATAAACCGTTGTATTCAGACTAAAATTTTTATACTTATCGGGTTCAACATAAAGGACATCATTTGGAAGCAAATAAAAAGCTTCAGAAGTCATTAATTTCTTTCCGGTCAGGTCGATCCGATAACTTCTACTACCTGAGGCTGTAGGACGGATAACCAGCAACCTTCTCACACTGGCATAATCAGTAGTCCCATTCGCTTTCCCCAAAGCATCCAGGATAGTCATGCTCTTATTATAGTTGTAATAAACTCCAGGGTTTCTCACTTCTCCAAGAACCGTAACTTTATAGGTTAAAATCTTCACTTTTACAGTAGCATCTTTATAATACTCATTAACTTTACGTTGAATGGTATCTCTTGCAGACTCTTCATTCAATCCTGAAACATTGACTTCGCCGATAACCGGCAAAAGGATCCTGCCTTTCTGATTAACTAAAAATCCATTCAAATATTGGCTGGAAACATCTCCAAATTCCGATTGAGTTCCGCCGCTATAACTTCCTGATTTGGTAGGACTAAAAAGCTGGCTCACCTCCGGATTAAGAGACTGAATATCAACATAAAGATTATCATCCGGTTTAATGAGATATTCCGGGGCTTTTATAGGATGTCCTTGTAAAACCTCGTTGTTCAAATCCTGAAAGTATTTCATGTCTCTAGTTGATCTGCAAGAAGTGAGACCTAAAATAACAAGTATCAATACACACGAAGACAGGCAAATATTTCTCATAAAGTATAATTTATGGAAGTCTATAATTCGGCTATCATTATCTAAGTCGTTCTTAATTTCTTTCATAATCCATGAATTTGATCAAACAGATGAATGTATTAAACTGAAGACTAAACCTTCTACACAATTTATGCATATTTATATTAAAAATGAATACTTCTTCAAATAGAATAAAAAACATCATTCATTCCGAGTATAACAGTTTTAATTCCGTCATTAAGATACCTTAGAAACAGGATCTTAAATAAAAGTGACAATATTATTCAAAGTGAAGATTTTATTTTTTTACCGGATAAGCTAAGAGTCATCGAATCTTTGAAAAAAACATATTTTGGAACTTTATAAGCTGCAAGTTTTTCACTGCAAAACTGTTTTAAATCATTGGCTGAAATATTTTTCCCTTTTTCATTAACAACTACTGTTGCTTTTATGGCTTCACCCAATATTTCATCTTCCGCACTCTCGATGGAGCAATCAATTATCCCAGGCATCATAGCAATAACCTCTTCAATTTCCTTAGGACTCACCCTGTAACCTCCCACCTTTATAACCTCTTTCTTTCTTGATGAGAGATAAATAAATCCATCCTCATCTACGGTAGCCAAATCTCCTGTATAAAGCCAGCCATTTTTTAGAGTTAAGGATGTCGCTTCATCATCCTCGAAATAACCTATCATAACATTTCTCCCTCGGGCTAAAATTTCGCCCGTATCTCCAGGGGCAATTAAGTTGCCTTCACCATCGACAACTTTTAGTTCTACCCCGGGAATTCCTTTACCAAGAGAACCTAACTTCTCTTTGAGCAATGAAGGGGGGAGATAAGAGAGTCTGGCCGTAGCCTCTGTTTGTCCGTACATGACAAAAAACTGAATCTCAGGGAAAGCTTCCATAAATTCACTTATGAAGATATTATGCAATTTGCCGCCTGCCTGAGTAACATATCGTAAGGATGGGAATTTTGTATTCTTGAATAAATCAGACTTCCGCAACAGTATTTGGAAATGACTGGGAACGCCTGCAAATCCGGTACATTGGTATTTATTCAAATCATTAACGGTTGATCCCAAAAAAATGAAATTGTTATTGAGGGCTAATGAACCTCCCACCCGAATATGAGTATGTAACAGAGATAGTCCGTAGCAATAAAAGAAAGGTAATACTACCATCATTCTGTCTGATTCGCTTAATTCAAGATATTGAATAATCGAATTTGTATTTGCAATAATATTGTTATGCGACAGCATAACTCCTTTGGGAAGGGCAGTCGATCCTGAAGTAAAAATTATTTCTGCCAGGCGATCCCCATCAAATTCAATTTCATCATCGATATGATCCCAATCCTTTTCAACAATCTCGGAAAGTATCTGTTCCGTAATACACTCAATCGTTGGCTGTAGTCTTTTACGAGCAATCGAAGAAAAGAAACCAATTCCCGATTTTGTTCTATCTATAATGTATTCAAAGTTAGTAGGCCCAATATCGTAACTCAATGGAATACAGATATTACCCGACTTCAAAATGCCCATATAAGCTATAATAAAGAAAGAACTATTTGATGCGACCAGAATTATCGTTTTCCCCTGTCCATGTTTCTTTCGCAAATAGTCCGCCAATTTGTTTGAATCTCGGAAAATGGATTGAAATGACTTCGATTCAATCGGACTAATAATAAGATCTTTCCCTAAATTGAAGGTCTTTTCAAACAAGTAATCGTAAAGGTTCATAGAATGTGATCTAATAATTGTTTATTAATCCCATCCAACTTTTTCATCAGTATCGATTAATTCCACATTCAAATTACCTGGAGCTAGCATAAATGCAATCTCTCCGTTTTTAAAGGCTTCACCAGATTGGGGAGCTACAATCAGTCGTGCTCCTTTTCCTTGAAGAGAAGGTATTTCAATCGTCAGATTATCGCATTTAAAACATAGATGATGCAGTCCTCCACCCTTTAATGCAAAAAAGTTGATTGGAGAGTCGGTAGATGCAGGGGCAATAAGTTTGATAGGAATAGAACCTTCTTTAGTTAAAAAAACAACATATACTTTTTGCAGAGAATTTAGTACCGGTTTTGAATTCTGTTGATATCCAAACAGATTAATCCAATGATTAATACCTTCCTCCAATGAAGCTACAACAATACCTATATGATCTATTACCATAAAGTTATACCATTAGTAATCCCGAATCGGCGTCATTCTTAAATATTCAGTCGTTTTTCTTTTCCTTTCGAAATTTTTAAAATTCTGACAAACAAACTCCTCTGAAATCTCAAGTGCTTTAGCTATTTCCTGAACCGAATAGCTATTTTCCCATCCATACCACAACAAATCCATCATGGCAAATGGTAGCTGGTAAAAAAATTCTTCCTGAGATTGGTTTGCCGAATAGGTATCAGTAGTAGGCGTTCTTTGAATTACTGCTTCAGGGATACCGAGATAGTCCGCCATCTGGTATACCTGAGTTTTATACAGATTTGAAATCGGCATTATATCAGCGCCGCCATCACCATACTTAACGAAAAATCCTTGTTCAACTTCATGTTTATTCGGAGTTCCCAGGACTGCATAGTAATGTTTTTCAGCATGATAATACAACATGGACATCCGGCATCTTTGTTTGAAATTTGAAGCAGCCACAATCTGAAGGTACTCGTTTATTGGCAACCTTCTATTTTCTTCAGATCCATCAGTATAAACTACTGTTACATGAAATATTGGAGGGATCTTTTTCTCCAAAGTATCTATCGGGATGCCGATTTTCATTTTATCTGTTGATGGATTAAACGTGGGAATTACGCGCTTTACAGCCTCATCTCTTCTTGAATAACACCGAAAACCTTCAAGGGAAGCGCTGATATTTTCTACAATGGTACTAACACCGAACTGATCAGCAACCATTTGAGCCAGAAATCGACTTTCAGGATTTGAATCTTTTTCCGGCATCATAACCCCCAGAACGTTTTCAGGTCCAAGTGCCCGGGAAGCCAAAGCTAATGTAACTGAAGAATCAATACCCCCACTGATTCCTACCACCCCCCCCCTCCGGCGAAGGATGTTGAAGACATCATTCCTAAGCTTAGAACAAATCTTCTCTGTTGATTCTTCGATATTACTAAGTTGTATAATATCCCTTGAAAACGGTCTCTTTTTATTCATAAGGAAATCATTTACTATGCAACAATTGAATTGGACGTTCTTTTAGAAATAAATTGAATTATCAACGAGAATAAATCGGAACTACAGAAAACATTTTTAGTTAAAGGATAAAGGAATTGGGCTACAAAATGACTATTTTACACAGAAATATTTCTGATAATTCTGTTTTCCAAGAACTTGATTTCATTCAATACTTCTATTGACATCTGACTAATTAATTCGACCCCCCAAAATTTCTAATCACCCCTTTTAGGACTTCATCTGCATTTAGTGGATTGAAATCCCTGATAAATTGTTGATGCAATAACTGAGTTGACAATATCCCGACCAAGGCCATATTATCTATTTCAGAAGGGATTGACGCTGTTTTTATTTTGTTGAGCAAATTATTAACTGACACGTCACTGAAGATACCACACTTTTGTATCTGAGTGGCCGAAAGCATTTCCTCGACATAATTCGGAACTTGAGTTCCGGTAAAGGCCTCGAGAATTGGGGCACGGTAGGCTTGTTTTTGTCTTTCTAACACGGAAACAGGTAGTTCATTTCGCATCAACTCTTTTAGAAGAAATTTTTCATTCATCCCCCGCAATTTAAAGGCATCTGGTAAAGAAGAAGCAAATTCCAATAAGCGGTGATCCAAAAATGGGTAACGGCCCTCGACTGAATTTGCCATAGCCATACGATCACCTTGAGAAGATAGAAGATACCCGGACATAAATATATTGGATTCAATCAACTGTGCTTTTGCCAATGAAGAAACACTATCCAACTCTTCTTTCACTTGTTCAGTATACTGCTCTACCGGGTCATAATCTTTTAACTCATTAATTAAATCAGAATTAAAATGTCGTTGGATAATGCCCGTGTTGCGCCATCGCAACAAATGAGAATAAACCGGTGAATCAGTACACTCCAGCTTATAACCAAAAAACATCCTCAACAACCCCGGACTGGCGTTTCTAATATTAGGAAGATAAGGGTATAACTTTTTTAGTAAAAGAGGGCGGATTAGGGATTGTGGTTGACGCGCCCAAAATTGTCGGATCAAGGTTTCCTTAAAAATACTATACCCGGCAAAAGCTTCATCAGCACCTTCCCCCGTAATTACAACTTTGATCCCCTGTTCATGAACCAATTTTGATAATCCCATCATTGGAGTGGGCGCACTTCTTAACAAAGGGATCTCAGAATGCCAAATTACTTTAGGAAACCACTCTGCAATATCGGCAGATGAACAAACCATGCATTGATGATTTGTTTGAAGATATCGCGAAACTTCATGCTGGTATTTTGTTTCATCAAAAACATCATCTGCAAAACTGATTGAAAAAGTGTTTAAATGCCCAGGAGCTACCATCTTGATTAAGGCAGTTGTTGCACTTGAATCAAGACCTCCACTTAGATAGGCTGCCACAGGTACATCAGAGCGAAGACGCAAAACAACCGAATCGGTCAACAGATCGCGAAACTGATCCAATGCCTCTCCAACATTTCCGGTAAAATAACTCGCCGGAGTGGCATAGTGTAAAGACCAGTACTTTTTTATCTCCATTTTTCCATTCCTGTACCATGCAAAATGCCCGGGAGGAATTTCAAAGACCCCTTCAAAAATGGTATTTGGAGTGAGTGTAGTCCAAAAAGTAAATACTTCTTTTAATGCTTTATAAGAAAAGGAACGATCGGAACCCGGAAATTCAAAAATGGATTTTATCTCGGAACCAAAAACAAGTGTACCCTTGACTTCTGAATAGAAAAAGGGGCGGATCCCAACACGGTCGCGTGCAAAAAAGCACTCTTTTTTTTTGTTATCCCAAATAGCAAAAGCAAATTGTCCGTTCAAATATTGAAGAACATCTTCTCCATACTCCTCAAACATATGGAGGAGCACTTCAGTGTCGCTGTGTGTTTTAAATCGATGCCCTCTTTTTATCAGGCAATCTCTCAATTCGACATAGTTATATACCTCACCATTGTAAACGATCCATAATGAACCATCTTCATTCGTTAAGGGCTGATATCCTCCGACAAGATCGATAATACTAAGACGAACATTACCCAATCCCACTCCCGGTTCCAGAAATAAGCCACAATCATCAGGTCCCCGATGATGAATACGAGTCATCATCCTGTTCAGAATTACCTCTCCTTCGACAATGTGTCTTCCTCTGGGATCTATATATCCGACAATGCCGCACATAGCAATCTATTTTAGCTTCCTTTCAATAAAAGAGACGATAGCATTGATCGAACCAAAATTTGAAGTGTCTAGTTCTGAATCCTCAACCTTGACACAAAAATCCTCTTCTAAGAAGGAAATCAGATTCAGAAGTCCCATAGAATCAAAAATTCCTTCATCAAAAAGTAATGAATTATCACTGATGCTTTGAGGATCACTAAATGTTGTCCTGCAAATAAAATCCCGAATTTGATCTTTCATTTTATTATAAATTCATTGATTAAAATCAATATTATCAAAACAACGAGATAGCTAAGACACTAACTGATAAATATATCAATTTAATTAGACTACAGATAGATCATATATCTCAAAAAAAGAATCTGAATTTGATAGCATTATTAAGATAAAAGAATAGTTATGCCACTTAATGCCCCAAATTCCCCAAAGGATTCCTTTAAGCAATTATATCAGACATTTGGAACAGTTACTTCTAATTTCGTATAATGGAGTTAGAATTTCCATCCTAAAAAACCAAGAAAACAGTTCCACTTTATAGGGGAAACAAACAGGAGGCATCTTATTCCACAAAACCAAGACAATTCAATCCCATTGTCAAATTAAACTAAATAGGACGAGAGGAAATAGAATAATTTACTGATTTGCGTTCGGTTATATGTGCCAATAGGAATCGGGTAGTTTCTCACTCAGAATTACCAATTAGTGGAGCAGAGTATTTTCACTCACTCTGCCCACTAAAAATTAAGATATCAATTTAATAATCACAACGAATCGGGGTAGTACCCTCCAAATCAATATTTTGGTGTGAGCGTAATTTTTAAGGTTATCTCTCCGGCAGGCCGGTTAGTTTTTACCATAAGACGCGTATAACCCGCATTGGCATTCTGGGGGGATGGTTGGGTACATGATTCAGAATAAAAATTTAAGCCAGATGGAGATACAATCTTAGCTGTCAATTGCTTCCCGTCCTTCGTTAAAAAAGCTTCACCGTTGGCTAATATTTGAATAGTTGCAGGAGTAGTCATGCCCCAATAAATATCAGCCTGAGATTTCAAGTTAAAAATATCCGTAATCTGTGCAGCTTTTCTATTATTGATTAGTCTTATCTCACGCACAACACTTTTAGTATCATCACTATAGGCGCTTGTTAAATCAAATTTAATAAAAGGCTCTGCAACATTCTCAGCGTGCGCAATCACAACAGCTTTACCTGAAACTAATTGATCTTTATTGTTGATCATTGGAACATTGTGACTATGTGAATTACACCGATAATAGGTCCATCGCCTTCCTCCTTGCCAATTTTCCCAATACCCTGCTAAGGAATAGCTATCCCGCCCGAGATCGGCTGCCCATCTAACACCAAGTGCCTCAAGTTCATAGTTTCCTAAATCAAGGTGTCCGTGGTCAATAAGATTATATCCAGCTTTAGCGCCTAAAAACAATGCATTAACATCATCCCATGAACTTCTAAAAACGGCATAGGGTGAATTCCCATCTAAAAATTTGTCTAAATTTTTAACTACACTTTTTTGAGGTTTTGGTTGATAATAGATAACATGATCCAACTCGACCCAGCTTTTCTCAAGCCTCCTATGAACCTCATTAATTAACATTGGATCATTATATTGCTTCCCAAACCAAAAAAACGAAGCATGAGCTTGATCGCCTCTCTGTGTAAGATAACCATCGCTAAAATAAAGGGTTTTTCCTGTTGGACTCTCAGCATATATAGGCGAATTGCAGGCATTTGAAAAACCATATGTTTTGCTTAATCCAAAGTCAGTACCTAAGGCCACTTGAAGTGCTGAGATTCCATACATTGCATAGTTTGTCGCATAGGTCCAATAATTGAACCCTTCTGGCCATGCTCCATCCGGAGCATACGATTTTAAAGCGACAGGGAAATTAGAGACTGCAGTTTGAATTGCTTTTTGACTCAAATCAGGATCAACATCAGCAATAGCAAGTGCACTGATGATTGCCCCTCCATTTACGACTAAATTAAAATTGAATGCCTTTTTAATAGCCGCATTCGACTTTAAATTTTCCTCAAGATATGGTTTAAGTCCATAATTAATAATTGCATATTCTATTGTATTTCTTGAAGTTGGATCAAGATAATTATAAATCCAATCATAACATCGACCAACAGATGCCATTAATTCACCGACATTTAAAATAGTTGAAGGATGCCAATCCGGAAATTTTGCGACATCCAACAAGTTATTTTTTGCAGCAGCGGCATATTTTGTATCACCTGTCCACCGATACGCAAAAACAAGATGGTAGGTGCGCTCATAAAAAGTCCGACCAACAGTTAATAAAGAATTTTCAGAATCCAAGGAATACACTATTTTAGGAGTATTTAAATAAGAATCCGCATTACTCATTACTTTATTAACACACTTTTGTAACATGGCATCAGTCTTATACTGCTCTTTTAAAACATTTAAAACTGAATCCTTAAGAAGTATTCGGGGATGAAAAAGCTTTTCCTCAACTGGTTGACTCTTTAATCCTTGATCAGTTGGATCGACAGCATTCAAAGCGTTCTTTTCCAACATAGGATCATTACAACCCGAGATTAGATGAATAAAAACAATAAAACTAAATAAAACCAAACTCATTTTCATATTTTAATTGCATTAGAATTGACAAATACAAATGACCAATATTGAATAGCCAACCGAATGCAAGTATAAATATAGAAATCTTAAAAAAAATACCCGTTTTTGTGGATTTTTGTTAAAATATATAAAATCGATATAATTTAGAATTAATCTTACCAAAAATCACCGTAATTAACTACATCAATGCTTTTTACTTATGTCTCAAATCAACACCTCCTTATGTTGTCTAGCAGCAAATCATATATATCCATTTAAACATACTAAGATTTATACCTATATATTATTTGAAAAACAATTACTATTTTGCACATCACCACAACCACTAATCTAAAAATACAATAAAATAATTAGCTACATTATTGCGATTTTAAAACTAATTTAAAATATTGTTTATCAATGATTAACCTCTACATATAAGCTTTTACTTTTCAATATTAGAAACTTAAATATACCATAAATATATCCTAAACCATAACTTATATGAATAAGAAAAAAGACATACGGAAGAAAAGGAAATAAACAAAGGTTCTTTTTCTTGATAACTTCAATGACTGTAAAATAAACAGACAATAATAAGTAAACTATAAATTCTGCAACAGCAACCCATAAAATTCCTTCGAAAAAAATCCCCAAACTGAATCCTATTACCAAGCTAATAATAAACATTGCGGGAAATACTTGTCTTAACGATGTGAATTTTCCAATTTTTTTTACGACTAAAGGTTTAAATAAACCATATTGAAAAAACATTTTTTGAACTTTTGAAAATTGATCTCTTGCATAATAAGTAATGATCAAATCAGGTATAAGAAAAATCTTCCCTCCATTTCTAATGATTCTTGCATTAAATTCATCATCTTGATTTCTTACGAGATCAACATCAAAATAGCCAATTCGATCAAAAAGGGATCTTCTGAAACATCCAAATGGAACAGTATCGACTTCCATCAATCTATCACTTCCAATTCTAAATAACGAATTTCCAACGCCAAAAGGATGACTAATTCCTGTTGAAATTGATTGGGCGATTATTGATTGATTAGGTGATATGGAAGATAGAACTCCTCCAACATTTTCAGCATCTAATCCAATTAACATTTTAACTAATATAGTAAAATAATGATCGGGATATTTACAATGAGCATCTAGCCGGATTATGATTTCCCCAAAAGAAGCCTTTATTCCAATATTTAATGCATGAGAAACACTCTGATAGGGATTATCAAGCAACTTTATGTAGTTAAATTTATTAACATATTTATTTATAATTTGCCTCGTTTCATCTGTACTTCTGCCATCAATAAATAGCACCTCCAGGTTTTCTTTTGGATAATCCTGATTTATAATCGATTCCACAAAAGAAGCAATATAATTAGCTTCATTAAATACAGGACAAAGAACAGATAATGAACTCTGTATTTGCATATATAAATACTTAATAAAATATAATGGGAAGTTCAAAATTTAACTTCCTGACTTTCTTAATATAAATTAGTGTTTCCCAAAGTAGATAAAAAGGTCAAAATTGAGACTTTTTTGCCCTTTCGTAAAGGTTTTATTTTTAAACTAAGAGAGCATACAAGTATTTTTTTCGGAAAAGTAAAGAAAAGTATTGGATCTCGATTTTGATTTACTTCATCTATTATTCAAATCTCCAGAGGACTACTGTCAAAATTAAGTTGATTTTGGTAGTGCGTTATCCAAGAGGTTAATTATAACTAATTCCGAATTGTTTAATATCAGACCTTCACAGGTTTCCCTGCAAGCCATCGTCTTATCTTTAGCCGTCTTCGGTAGGGTCTTTCTTTTTTTGAGGCTTTACCAGGAATGTGTATCTTTATTTTGGCCTTTTATCACCGTGAACATACACTAATCCTTTAGGTAAATAATCAAGATTATTCTTGACCTGATCCTGAAAAGAACGGGGTCTAATGCAAGTTTCCATTGGAAGTTTCCCCTGCAAAAACATTCAAGAGATCAAAATTATTCTGGTTACAGGAGAAATGGTGATGTAAGATTGCGTTTCGGCAAGTAAGGACTCATCACATACGTTTTTTCAAGCATTCAACTTCAATGTCCATTGATCTGCCATAAAATCAGAAATCAAAACCATCAGTCTGACTGCCATAGAAGGATGTTTCACAGTAAAATACTGTACAGATTCACTTTTAAGTGATTACATATATATGCATTTGAAAGGAAAAAACAATTCATGGCTCATGTTTATAATCTCCGAAAGAAGTGGTCGGAAGAATTCTTATTGCTAAATGATAGATGATTTCCCAATCATTAAGTCGATAAGACTTTTTAAAAAACACCAAACTATAATGCAAATTAGATCATCGTATAACTATCTCCCGAGATCAACCAATACGATAATAATTAAATGTCAATCTAGCAATTAAATACTAACATTACTGTCCCAT
>CAZWBR010000044.1:0-33185 GCA_964632305.1 uncultured Prolixibacteraceae bacterium | reverse complement strand
AAATTTCAAGCTTTTCAAAGAACTTTTTTAGATTTTAATGGGACAGTAATGAAACATTTTATAAAACTAATATTTTTTCAGAGAAAACCTCCAATGGAAATAATTATTTCACATAAAAAACCATAGAGGTATTCATCCAGGTAAATAATGCTATAAACTATAATTATATACTGTAAATCTCTTTGAAATTAGAGCCTTTCGGCGTAATAATTATATCCTGCGAAATAAGCCATGCATGGGCGTGAAGTTCCTTTTCACCTTTCATTTGCAGTCCCAGGTACATGACAGAACCTATTTCCCTGCGCTGCAACATAAACCGGGCGGCAACCGATTTGACCAGGCAGATGTTTTTCCAAAAAGCAAGTTTGTTGGCCCGGGACACGGCATTCCTGATTTTCAAGAGGGTCTCCGGCGCGGCTTTTTTTCTCATTTCTTCTGCCGGCTTTAACCATTTAGTACAATACCTAAAGGGCAGCAATAAAAATAATTTTGAGAAGAAAATAAACAGGACAGCCTCCAGGAGCAACCTCTTTTCTTCCACCGGAAGTTTTATAAACTTATGAACCAGCTTCACTTTTAACAATAATATCGCATTCAACTGCCTTTCCCAGAAAGTTCCGGACTTCCTGTGAACACTGCTCCTCGGTCACATCAAATTCCGACAAAAGAGCAATCGTGAGTTCCTTAAAGCTTTTAGGTTGTTCGATCAAGTCCCATATCCTTTTCCCGATAGGGTTTAACCCGAAGTATTTTCCTTTTTCAAGGTGCATCATCACCTGGTTGTTGTCTAACTCTCCATCAATAACTTGTTGATTTCGGCTGTATTTTTCCATAAATGTGTTTGTTCCGTTTTATTGCTGATATGGTGACTAAGATAATAAGTAATATTGATATGTCTGTCCTTCTTTTGAAGATAATGCCGATCAACTTCTCCCATGTTTTGAACGCAGAAAAAGTTAACCGCCTTTATTGCTATTGCATTAAGCAATCTTGCAAAATGTTTGTGAATATCAATTCCCCTCCTGCGGAAACAAGACAGTCTTGCATATTCTTTTACCACACGCTACACCCGCCGTTATTAAAATTACACTGCTTCGTAACACATCGGTCTGTCTGAACCTATGTATTGATGCCCTGAAAGGCCTGATTTCAATAACCGTTGGCAAAGCCCATGGTAAGGAGACCACAAGACAGAGAGAACAGCCCCGGAGGGGTTGAACTTCTCATTTCGGCCCTGCAATACATCACACCGTCAGCCTCCCTTCGGCATCAATATATCCAAACTCTTTCATGGTATCGTAATTGTATTCCACAATGCGTTGTATTTGTTCTTCTGAGAGATACTCGCGGTAATTGCCGATTTTCCCTTTCCAGAAAAACTGTTCACTTTGCTGTAACCTCTCCCTGAACCCATTGGTTTTTTCCATTTGCTGCAATTGTTTAAAATCGCTGTAACGAATGGCCTTTTCAAGCCGTTCTTCATTATACTCTAGGTTCAGGAAGCGGACTATTCCGCCAAATGTTTCCACCGGTTTCTGAAGCATATCTTCGTAACGGACAAAATGTACGGGTATCTGTGTCTGTTTCTTCCAGCTTCGGCTATGATTTTTCCACGATAATAATTTTTGACGGAGTTGCCCTTCCCGCTTTCCTCCAATAGAAGCCTCCTCATTCACAAGAAGGGAAAGCGTTTTTTCGATTTTTTTTGCTCCGTGATTGGCATACGACACACATACATCCAACGGATTACGTATAAAATAGACGGCACTTTTACTGACATCTTCCGGGAAAAGGGGCTCACCGTCACGGTTAAGCGTATAAGCATCGTGCGTTTTTTTGTAACTAATCTCTCCGGTTTTTTCAGCCTCTGTTGATAGTATATGGTACAATTCCGGACGGTATAGATCGACTTCATCCGGGAAAAGTTCAAAAGGGTTCAACCCGATTTGCTCCTCAAAATCAACAGCACTGCTTGCAATCGGTGCCGATTCGATTTCATCAAGGGATACAGGCCCTTCTAAATTTTTTTTGTAATTAGCCAAAAAAATACGAAACCAGGTATTACCTGATTTGGGATAGGATACCAGCCAAATGACGTTCTTCATTCCGTTATTTCCTTTTCGATAAAACGCATGGTTTCTTGAATATCGCAAATTCTTGGCCTTAAAATATGGATAACCCGCACCTTGTTTGCCAGGGAAAACAGTTGCCCGAAATATTTCTTTTCCGTTTCGGGCATACCTTTTAAATACATTCTGCGATAGATCTGTCGCCGCAACATATTGTATTTATGCACCCCTTCCAATCTAATTACCTGAAATTCATTGTCATTGTGGATCGAAAGGATAAATATGTGGGACAGGGTCTGTTCAAAATCAGACCCTTCCTCCATTGGCAGGTAAAACTTATCAATTCCCGGGCGTATTTGTTGCAAATTGCCGGCTTCTATCTTCAACTTTTGAAGCGCATCGTCCCATAGTTTTATTCGCGTTTTAACCGGATGGATGGTCGTTTTTGAACCAGCAATGGTGACCGGGGTGATGTCATCGTTGATATAGGCTGCCCCCTCCTGGCAAAAAGCGGCCGTTACCGACGACTTTCCTGCCCCGGAATGGCCGCAAATCATAATTCCATGCCCCTTATGAACAAAAGAACTCCCATGAAAAGGCAATATTCCCCTTTGGTGCAGCAGAGCCCCCAGCGCCGAGCCCTCCAGAAAAAGAGAAACCGAGGCCTCATCGGTTTTCCCGTACGGGAAAACCTGAATCTCCTTTCCGTTTTGCACCCGGTAGCGGGCGACATCTTTTATATCAAGGAAAAAATCATCTTCATTCACCTTAATATGAGGACGGGAAAACAGATATGAACCGTCGGTTTTCGGTTCCCCTTCATGATATTTTATAGAGATGTCTTCCGACAAATTCGATAGATTCATTAGTTTTAATCTTATAGAATACAATTATTTTCATCTGTTCTTTCAACAGCATAATAGCGCTATGCTGAATAAACTCTGATCTTTTTTTGATTATGCATAACACAAAGCGAAAACAACCTCCCTTTCACTAAGGGTATTGGCTGTAATCCAAGGCCAGGATTCCATCGGCATAAGCATGGAGCGTGAACCCCGGATAGCCGGTCGCCCGGGCCAAGGTGGAATAGTCCACCGGCTGAACCACCATCTCAGCCGGATTGATGATGCCGTAGAAAAACCCAGCCAGTCTTGTCATAAAGGTTTTGCCTGTTTTTGAATTAGTTAAGATGATACGTGTAAACATTCCCAGTCCCCGCAAGTAGGTCGCCGCTTTCTGTTTTATCCACATCCATATCTATAATTTCAAGTTCTCGCCATGCTTGGTCGGTTATTCTTCGTTATTCATAATTTAATGATCTTTGGTTTTAATAAATTCATGTGCAATATATTTCATAATGGAATAAAAACCAAAATACAAATTACTATTTTCTGTTTAATAAAATCTGCCTCGCTTTATGAATCCGGTTTAAGCAACCCGATAAGCCGTAGTATCGCTTGCCTTATAAAAGAGGGTATATTATCGCAGGTTTTTGTTGTCTTTGTACCGGATATGCAACTCTTCTGTTAAAGCTACGTTTTACCCGTACCAACTCCGGGGTATCTCTATGGTTCCTGTATGGTTCCTCCAAGGTTCCTGTATGCCCGGATACAGAAACCTAACAGAAAGCATAGACAAACCATGCAACACCCCCGGGAAAGACAGGTCGCAAGGAGGGGGCTGATCCCGGGAACAACATTTTACCCGCCATCAACGCTCCGCGGCCCGGACCCCGGAGGGCGATACTCCTTCTTATGGTCCAACAGCAGGGTAATTGCTTAAAGAAAGGAAAAAGCGCCCCCATTCCCCACTTTTATACCACTAAAATGCCCCATCCTGGTTGCCGGGGCCACGCTTAAACCATTGAGGTTTAAGTCTTTCTTCTTCTGCAAAAGAAGCAACCACCTAACCTGTCAGCAATAATCATCACTAAAACGGGGAGGGATCAATTCCTTAAGCTGCATAGGGAGAATTACAGACCCGGGGCTTTCGGGGAGAAAGCTTCCGTGAAGGAATGGGTCCAGTCACGAAGTCCTTGACCCCGGTCTGAATGAAAGATATTATCCAAAAGGTTAAATAAACCTTCGAACGGCTTTCGAAAAGTTTTCGAAATTCTTACATTTGAATAAGGAATAGAAATTCAGTTTGTCAATTCAAATCTTAAAAGTTAATTCCTATGAAAATCTCGGTCGTTGGTACAGGATATGTCGGATTGGTTTCCGGGGCCTGCTTCGCTGAAACGGGCGTCGATGTCGTATGTGTCGATGTGGAGGAAAGGAAAATCAACCTCCTGAAAAACGGGCAGATACCTATCTATGAGCCCGGGTTGGAGAGCATCTATAAGCGCAACGTTGAAAAAGGAAGACTCTCCTTTTCTACCAACCTGAAAGAGAGCCTTACCGATGCCGAGGCCGTTTTTATCGCGGTGGGGACCCCACCCGGGGAGGATGGCAGCGCCGATCTGAAATATGTTTTGGGGGTCGCACGCGAAATAGGGCGTTTAATGGATCACTACCTTGTAGTGGTGACCAAGAGCACGGTCCCGGTGGGGACGTCCCGGAAAGTAAAGTCAGCCATCGCCGAAGAACTGAAAAAACGGAACGTGAATATCCCGTTCGATGTGGCTTCCAATCCCGAGTTTTTAAAGGAAGGAAGCGCCGTTGAAGATTTTCTCCGTCCCGACCGCATCGTAATAGGCGTGGAATCGCCCAAAGCTGAAAAGACCATGCGACGGCTCTACAAACCTTTTCTGCTCAACGGACACCCCATCCTGATCATGGATATCGCCTCGTCGGAGATGACCAAATATGCGGCCAACGCCATGCTGGCCACCAAGATTAGTTTTATGAACGACGTGGCTAACCTTTGTGAACTGGTAGGGGCCGACGTGAGTATGGTCAGAAAAGGAATCGGGTCGGATGCCCGCATCGGGAACAAGTTTATCTATCCCGGCACGGGTTACGGCGGATCCTGTTTCCCAAAAGATGTGCAGGCCCTGATCCGCACTGCCGACGAGCACGGTCATTCGCTGGATATCCTAAAAGCGGTTGAATCGGTCAATTACCGGCAGAAATCGGTATTGATTGAAAAAATAAAATCCCATTTTGGTCCCGACCTCAAAGGGCTCCGTTTCGGGATCTGGGGTTTGTCGTTCAAACCCAAGACCGACGACATGCGCGAAGCCCCTTCGCTGGTTATTATCGATCATCTGCTTAAAGAGGGCGCTTCAGTGGTGGCCTATGATCCGGTGGCGATAGAAGAGGCCAAACACATTCTGGGCGACCGGATTGCCTTCGCCAAAGACGAGTATGACGTCTGCATTGACGCTAATGCCCTGATCATCGTGACGGAATGGCCTGAATTCAGGACGCCCAATTTCAGGGTGATCGAAAAACTGATGAAGAGCAAGACCATCTTTGACGGGCGTAACATCTATGAGCCGGAAGATATGCTTGAAGTGAAGTTTAATTATTACAGCATTGGCCGCAAACCGGTAATTATCAAGAAACAATGAAGATGAAACGCATCCTGGTGACCGGCGGAGCCGGGTTTGTCGGGTCGCACCTCTGCGAACGGTTGCTGAACGACGGACACGAAGTGATCTGTCTCGACAATTACTTCACCGGGAAGAAACGAAAGATAATCCATTTGATTGATCATCCTTACTTTGAGCTGATCAGGCACGATGTGACGATGCCCTATTATATCGAGGTCGATGAGATCTATAACCTGGCTTGCCCGGCCTCCCCGATCCATTATCAGTATAATCCCATCAAAACGATAAAGACTTCGGTGATGGGGGCCATTAACATGCTGGGATTGGCGAAACGGATCAAGGCAAAGATACTGCAAGCCTCGACCAGCGAAGTTTACGGCGATCCGACTATTCATCCCCAGACCGAGGATTACTGGGGGAATGTTAACCCCATCGGGGTCCGCTCGTGCTACGACGAGGGTAAGCGCTGTGCCGAATCGCTGTTTGTCAACTATCATGCCCAGAACAATGTCCGGATTAAGATTGTACGGATTTTCAACACCTACGGGCCAAAGATGGAGCCTGATGACGGACGCGTGGTTTCCAACTTTATTGTTCAGGCTTTGCATAACCGCGATATCACCATTTTTGGAGACGGGACCCAGACCCGAAGCTTCCAGTATGTTTCCGACCTGGTGGAGGGGATGATCCGAATGATGAATACCGGAGACGATTTTACCGGGCCTGTAAATATTGGCAATCCCAGTGAATTCACGATGCTGGAATTAGCCCGGAACATCATTGAACTGACCGGCTCAAAATCGAAGCTCATCTTTCAGCCTCTGCCGGAAGACGATCCGACACAGCGGCAACCCGATATAACCCTTGCCAAAGAGAAACTTAATGGATGGGAGCCGGTTATCCCGCTACGGGAAGGGCTGATTAAGACGATCGATTATTTCGACCATCTCTTGTCGGAAAACTAAGCAAGAGATAATCAGGGGGTTGCACGGGAAAGAGACCGTACCATTTAACGTCTGTGGATTACCCGCTCACCTGCACGGAGATCCCGGTCTCCTGCTCTACCCTTCGGGCGATCTGTTCGAGCTCTTCCAGCGACACTTTTTGCAATCCTTCAAGCGGGGTGTCCCTGGCAATGGTATAGATCATCACCATTCCCGGGCGGATCTTCTGAATCAGTTTGATCCAAGCCTCAAGCTCTGCCGGGGTGGTATTATCGATCTTCACCCCTTTATACTCTCCCCTGATAAACATGGTCTGTATAATCTGTTTGCCGTCAAACTGCTTCAGATGCCTGACCACCTTATCCAGATCGAATAGGCCCACCGGCTGATCGAGTATTTTGATCGTTTCGACGATCCCGCTATCCAGTTTCAGGATATTATCATCCACTTTTTTCAGTGCCCCGACCACAGAGGATTTATGGAGAGTGGTCGAATTGGAGAGAACCGCGATGCGGGCCCGGGGCGAAAGTTCATCGCGCAAAGCGATGGTATCCTCAATGATCGTATTGAAATCGGGGTGAAGGGTCGGCTCCCCGTTACCTGCAAAGGTAATCACATCGGGCAGAACCCCTTCCTTTTTCATCTCCAGCAATTTTTGCCTCAACATCGACTTCACTTCGGCGCGTGTGGGCATAACGGCCATGACGCTCCCTTTTTCAGGGTTCCAGCCACATTCACAGTAGATACAATCGAAGGAACACAGCTTCGAATCGTTGGGCAACAGGTTGACCCCGAGCGATACCCCCAACCGGCGGCTGATCACCGGGCCAAATATGGTTTTATCGAATAGAAATGTTGACATACGGATTTTAATATAAAGGACTAAAAATAACGATTAATCCATAAGGATTAAATCAACCGCTTCACTCTTGATTCGGGGGTGAGTTTTAGCTGTTTCAGATCCAATCCTGAAATCAGGTTAATACCCGGACGCTTACCGGGTTCAATAGACCCGAACTGCTGATCGATCATCAACGCCTTAGCCCCGTTTTGAGTTGCCCAAACGACCAGCTCCGCGAGAGAAATCTCCTTATAAAAATGGCTAACCAGCTTCATCTCTTCCAGGATGGAGAGCTGTTTGTTTGAAGAGAGACTATCGGTCCCCAGACAGAGCGGCAATCCGCTTTCCCTCAACAAGGGAATATCGGGTAGCCGGTCCTCAATATAAAGGTTCGATCCGGGACACAAGACCAGCCAGGTTTTGTCGCGTCCGCGGAGCGAATTGATCATTCCGAGATCTGAACGGTTGGTATATATATTATGAACCAGAAGCAGGTTGTTCTTTCTCGGCAGATGGTCGATGACCGATGCTAAAGCCCCCTTCCCGGTAGGGGTGAAACAGCTTAGGTCGATTCCAATATTCTCTTCCAGATGACAGGCAATCGGACCATCACCGGTCAGGTAAAGCTGATCTTCGCCCTGGCTCTCCTGGTTATGGATCGACAATACGGCCTCTTCATGTTCGGCTTTCGCGGCAATCATTTTGAACAGCGCCGGCGAGATGGCATAAGGCGAATGCGGGACGATGGAGGCGGAAAGGCCATTGGTCCGGGCTTCTTTCAGACAGGACTCCGCCCAAACGAAGGCTTTTTCGGCCCTTTGGGGCGAGAATCCGAGCGCCTCAACAAAGGTATGGTAGAATATCTTTGACTCCTTTTTTATCGCGAAGGAGGCCGGTCCGTTGGAGATATCCCCCACGGCCACGATGCCGTTTTTCCACATCAGCAAATCGGCTTTTCGGGCCGCGTCGGTAGTGGTCGCAATCGACTCCCCGCGATGGTTCACAACATTCTTAAGGAATTCGGGTAATCCGGCCTTCTCAGGGAAAACCCCGTGCAAATGGGATAACTCCAAATGGCAATGGGCATTAACAAAGCCGGGGACCAGTACTCCGCTGAAAAACTCCACGCTGGCGCTCTCATCCAACTCCCCGTTTGTATCGACCACCTCAAGGATTGTCCCGTCACGATCGACAGTAATAATCCCCTTATTAAGAACCTGTCCGGTGCCGCTAATAATATAATGTGCCGCTAATTTACGCATGATCTTGCTGTTCTGAACCCGATCAAATTTCTCCAACAATTCATTTCAGTGAATCAGCCGGGATTCCTATTGTCACCGAATCAGCCGGGTTAGGTTGCACCTCGGTTCGGATCGTATCTCCTGTAACGGGAGGTATCGCATCGGGTAAACTATCTTTTTTTATCTCTATCTCCATTTCATTCAACCTGTCGACCGCTTCGTCATAAATTTTTCTGAACTTCTCAGGATGACGGGCATAGTAGTACAACGATTTATCGACCTCTTCAGGATCGACGTTATGTTTCCGGCAGACCGAAAGAAACAAATCATCCTGCAGGCTGTCCCGGTCCATCCCTACCACGAACCGGTGTGAAAATACCGCATCGGACAGGTGAATATCCACGATGATCCCAACCATTTTTCCACGGTTCAGCACCCCCTCGGGCAGCTTCTCCCTGTTACAGGAGGCAAAACCTATGACCAGTAAAAAGAGTAAATATTTAAACCTCATTCTTCATCCTCCTGTTTTCTCAGTTCGCGGATCCTTTTGGACAATGGCGAAGCAAAAACAAACGCGTTCAATTTTTTATTTTTGGTAAAAAGAACCTGGGTGCTGTTTCCCTCCCAACTCTTTTCGCCTTCGGAAATAAAGAGGATATTATCCCCGATTTCCATGACCGAATTCATGTCGTGGGTATTAATTAAAGTGGTGATATCGAACTCCATCGTGATTTCCTTGATCAGATTGTCAATCAGGATCGAAGTGACCGGATCGAGACCCGAGTTGGGTTCGTCACAAAAAAGATATTTCGGATTTAAGGCAATAGCACGGGCAATGGCCACCCTCTTACGCATCCCCCCGGAAATCTCTGCCGGGTAAAGATGGTGGGATCCCTTAATATTGACCCGGTCGAGACAAAAATCCACCCGCTTAACCTTCTCCCTTAATCCCATTGAGGTGAACATATCCATTGGGAAACGCACATTCTCTTCGACAGTCATCGAATCGAAAAGCGCTCCTCCCTGGAATACCATCCCCATCTCTTGCCGTAACGACTTCATCTCTTTAAAGTTCATCCGGCGAATGTCGCGTCCGTCATATAATATCTCACCCTGATCAATTTCAAGCAGTCCGACAATCGATTTAAGCAGTACCGTTTTTCCTGAGCCACTCTGACCGATAATCAGGTTCGTTTTTCCTTTTTCAAAAACCGTACTGATATCCTTCAGAACTGATCTCCCCTCAAAAGATTTTTGAATGTTTTTAATTTCAATCATTTGAATAACAATTGGGTTAACACCAAGTCGAAGAAAAGGATCAGGATACTGGTATTGACCACAGATTTAGTGCTGGCCCGTCCGACCTCCAACGCTCCACCCTGGACATAATAGCCTAAAAAGGAAGGAACGGTAGCAATTAAATAGCCAAAAACCAGAGTCTTAACGATGGAGAAGGAGACATAAAACGGGTTGAACATGGTTTTTATCCCCCCCAGATACTCGGCTACGGTAACTGCCCCGGAAAAAGGACCGGCGATAAGACCGCCAAAGATTCCGCAGGCGACACTGAAAATAAACAGGATAGGGCTCATAAATACCACGGCTATAATCTTGGGAAGGATCAGGAACGAAGCCGAATTGACCCCCATTAATTCGAGAGAATCGATCTGTTCGGTCACCCGCATACTGCCAATCTCCGAAGCAATATTCGATCCTACCTTTCCGGCCAGCATCAGGCTTAGAACGGTGCTTGAGAATTCAAGGATCAGTGTATCGCGGTTTCCCAACCCAATCAAATAGGTGGGGAGTAACGGGTTTACCATATTATAGGTCAACTGAAGGGTGATGATCCCCCCCATGAAAACAGAAATAATGGCCACAATCCAAATCGAGTGAATTCCAAGCTTCTCTATTTCAAAAAGTAATTGTCTCCAGTAAATCCGGTTCTTTTCCGGTTTACTGAAAACCCGTACCATCAACAAATAGTAATTTCCTACGTCAGCAAAAATCCTCATCTGTGGATAATTTATTTTTATTGGGGGTCAAATCCCCGATTTTTTTCACCCTCAACCTGATTGATATGGCCCGGATCGGTCGTTTAGCCGGGTCCGGACAATGTTTGCCGGGATCTGAACACTTTTCAATGTCCTAACAGCCACACCTGTATCATTTCAGAATTGACCCGTCACTCCATTCGAAAATTTTTATAAAAGTACAAATAATTTGATCAACAGCCGAACCCGTATTTTTCCACAATTAACCATATAGTTCATTTTTGCCTTTCAGGGTAAGAAAAAAATGAATAATTTTGATAAAAATCCCAGATATGGAAAAGTGTAAAAATTATTGTGTGATTATGGCAGGCGGGATCGGGAGCCGTTTCTGGCCCCTGAGTACAGCGGATCGCCCCAAACAGTTTATTGATATATTAGGTACAGGCCGTACTTTATTACAGTTAACCTATGACCGGTTTGTCAAAATAATTCCAAACGAGAATTTTTTAATCGTAACCAGTGAGAAATACAAGGAACTGGTAATGGAGCAGCTCCCTCAACTGAGCGAGTCGCAGATATTGTCCGAGCCGTTGCGGCGTAACACGGCCCCTTGTATTGCCTATGCTACTTACAAAATCCTCAGAAGTTGCCCCGATGCCAATATGATCGTCGCCCCTTCAGACCATCTGATTTTAAAAGAAGAGCATTTCCTCAACGAAATTCAAAAGGGACTTAGCTTCGTCAACGATAAGGATTTACTATTAACGCTGGGTATTCAGCCAAGTCGCCCGGAAACAGGTTATGGCTATATTCAGGTTGCTGAAAAGATAAAGGAGAGTTCCTACGATAACCTCTATCGGGTTAAAACCTTTACCGAAAAACCCGATCGTAAGATGGCCGAGATATTTATCGAGACAGGTGAGTTTTTCTGGAATTCAGGTATTTTTATCTGGTCGGCCAAAGCCATCCAGAATTCGTTTATCAAGTACCTTCCTGAAGTAAATTCGTTGTTTGAAAAAGGGCAGAAACTGATAAACACCCCCGACGAATGTCACTTTATCAATAAAGCTTATTCCGAATGTCCCAATATTTCGATCGACTACGGTATTATGGAAAAAGCAGAAAATGTTTTTGTTCTTTGTGCCGATTTTGGGTGGTCCGATCTGGGAACCTGGGGCTCTCTCTATGAGAACCACCAACATGATAAAAGGGCCAATGCAGTATGTGGGGAAAAAACTTTCCTATACGACACCCATGGCTGTATCATCAACATTCCAAACGACAAAACAGCGGTCATTCAGGGGCTGAAAGATTATATCGTGGTGGAGTCGGAAAAGACATTGCTTATTTGTAAAAAAGACGATGAGCAGCAAATCAGGCAGTTTGTGACTGATGTTATGCTTGCAGAGGAGAAGAAATAAGCAGAGCTAAAATAAATACGAAGAAATCTCTCCAAGCGGGAGATTTCTTTTTTTACCGGATAGCCACCCGTTTTAGCGTATCGGTCTTATTAATCGTAGATTCTGACTTCAATTCCTTGATTAACGAATCGCACAGTGCTTTGAACTTAGCACGGTTGGATTCGCTCACCGGTTCGGCAGGCGGTGATTTCATCTTCAGCGGATCGATGGGAATTCCATTCATAAATACCCTGAAATCGAGATGAGGACCTGATGCCAAACCCGTAGACCCAACATATCCAATCACCTGTCCCTGTTTCACACGTGTTCCTACCGATATTCCCGGACCGAATTTTGACATGTGCATATAGGAAGTGGTATAGACCGAATTATGCCTGATCTTCACATAATTTCCTCCGCCGCCGGCCTGGTAGGCACGCGTAATAACAACTCCATCCCCAATACTATAAATAGGAGTTCCTGTTGCAGCAGCATAATCAACGCCGAGATGGGGCCTTCGAATCCGTAAAACGGGATGCATCCGGCTATTGGAGAAGCGTGAACTGATGCGGGAAAATTTAAGGGGAGCTTTCAGGAACGATTTTCTCAGGCTTTGACCTTTTTCATCAAAATAATTCTGACCATCCGCCTGCTCAAAATAGATGGCGTAGAAATCACTTCCTCCTGAATTAAACAAGGCGGCATGAATTCTTCCGGTGCCAATCGTCTCGCCTTTAACAAAATCTTCGTCGTAAATCACATTAAAGCGATCCCCTTTCTGAATACCAAAGAAGTCGATACTCCAGGCATAGATCTCTGAGAGTTGAATGGCCATCATCGGATCGAGATTATTTGCTTTCATGGCATCCCATAACGAGGAGGTGATCACCCCTGAAGAGACTTTTCTCCTTGATTCTACTTCATACTGCCCGGCCTTCACCTTCAGCGAATCACTGTTTAATTCATACAAATAGTAATGGACCGGATCTTCCCGATAAGCGAAGTACATAGGGACCCTTGCCGAATCGGTAGAATAGAAAACAGCATAATCGTTCCCGACCTTCATCTTGCGGACATCAAATACAGGAACTGAATTACGGGCGATTTTATCGATGGACACCGCGGAAACACCCCGGGAAATAAGAATATCCGACAAGTTCTCATTTCTGCTTACCGTATTCTCCTCGACATGAAAAGAGTCGACCGGAAGGCCATAGAGCAATTCTGGTTCAGCGATCTCAATATCTGAATCCGGCTGAGGAATCATATAGTTATACCACATCAACCGTGAGACGGTGAAGACTAAAAGAAAGAAAAAGAGAATGCCTAAAATCCATTCAGGAAGGTGTTTCTTCATGCCAGCTTTGAATTAATTGAAGAGCCACTAAAATAGAAAATGAAATTCAATTTTAGAGTTTGATTTGATCAAAACCTTTGCCATAAACACCCATTACTGAATTTAGAGATATAAACGCCTCTGGATCAATCTCCTTTATTTTCTGAAAAATCATGGGGGATTCCCGTTTCTTCACAACCGTCATAATCACCTTCACATTTCGTTTGGTATACCATCCCGTTCCGTCAAACACGGTTAATCCGCGCCGCGACTCCAGGTTGATAAAATCAGCAATAGTATCATACTTTTCGGAGAAAATGAAGAGTTGTACCGATTGCTGGGCACCGGTCAGAAATGCATCGATCGAATAGGCGACGACCCACATGGTCACATAACCATATACCAGCTTCTCAACTGAATCAAGAATGAAAAATGAGGAAGTAATAATTAAAACATCGCAATACATTATTATCCGTCCGGGGCTGATGTTGCGATATTTATTAATAATCATGGCAATAATATCGGTTCCACCTGTACTTCCCCCCTGATTGAAAGTAATGCCCAGACCAACACCGCAAAGAATACCGCCCAAAACAGAGGAAAGAAATACGTCGTTGACCAGTGGCTCTTTGATGTAGTTCTGTAAGACATTCAGGGAGATGGAAATTACCACCATGCTAAAAATCGTCTTCAAACCGAAGCTTTTCCCTAATATTCGAATGGCCAAAACCACCAGGAAACTATTTATGGCGAAATAGGTATAACCGGTTGGAATACCGGTCGCAAAATAAACCAGCATCGAAATACCGGTAACCCCACCGGCAGTGATTTTCAACGGGATCAGGAATGCCGTTACTCCGAAAGCATAAAGCGCCAGGCCAATAATCATGATGGCATAGAGCTGAATTTGAGAGATTAACTTTTTACTCATAGGACTATAGAATCTGGCCGCAAAAGAATATATTAATATCTGACTAAACAGTGATTTTTCACATCTTTCGAAAATAACCCTAATCCCTAAACGCATACAAATTACTAAAACTGAACGATTTTTTCGAAAAATAACTAAACTATTCTTTCACAAAAAATGTTATTTGTTCAACTCCTGTGAATAGAATGAAACTAATCAAGGTAGATCAATAAAAATAACCATATATGAAAATCCACGAGTATCAGGCCAAAGAGATCTTCTCCAAATACCAGGTTCCGGTGACCAGGGAGAAAATATGTTTCTCGGTGAAAGAAGTTAGTGATGCCGCCCGACAGTTGGGATTTCCGGTAGTGGTCAAGGCTCAGGTACTGACGGGTGGCCGGGGTAAAGCCGGAGGGGTCAAACTGGCCAAGAACCCTGAAGAAGCCATAGAGGCCGGAGAAAATATTCTTGGAATGGACATCAAAGGCTATAAAGTTGAAAAGGTATTGGTGGCCCAGGCTGTTCAATTTAATTCGGAGTATTATGTGGGTTTGACCATCGACCGAAATTCCAAATCAATCATTCTGATGGCCAGCCGTGAAGGAGGGGTTGAAATTGAGGAGGTGGCCAGAGAAAATCCAGATGCAATCCTTAAATTTGTAATCGATCCTGATCTGGGAATGGCTCCTTTTATGGCGCGAAAAATTGCTTTCACACTATTCAACGATTTTAAACTGGTAAAGCAAGCTGCCGATCTTTTTGTAAAACTATATAACATCTTCATTGAGACTGACGCCTCGCTGGTCGAAATTAATCCCTTGGTTGTGACCCATGACGGGGATCTTCTCGCTCTTGACGGGAAAATGAATTTCGACGACAATGCCCTCTTCCGCCAGGAAACAATACTCTCCCTGAACGAGCCCACCGAAGACGAGAAAAAAGAGTTGGAAGCCAAAGGAAAAGGATTGTCATACATCCGACTGAACGGATCGATCGGCTGCATGGTGAACGGAGCTGGATTAGCAATGGCCACCATGGACCTTATCAAGCTCTACGGGGGCGAACCGGCTAACTTCCTTGATATCGGCGGAAGTTCAAATCCACAAAAAGTAGTCGATGCCATGAACCTGCTTCTCTCCGACAAAAACGTGAAAGTGGTTATGATCAACATCTTCGGAGGAATCACCCGATGCGACGATGTGGCCAGAGGGTTAATTGCCGCACTTGATCAGCTTAAAGTGGAGATTCCCATTGTGGTCCGTCTTTCAGGAACCAACGCGAAAGAAGGATTGGAAATTATCAAACATGCCAATCTTCCGACCGTTGAAACGATGAGTCAGGCGGCTCAAACAGCCATTAGCCTTTGTCAAAACCTCAACAAATAACTTAACTCTATCAATTTCAATATGAGCATACTCGTTAATAAAAATACAAAACTTCTGGTACAGGGTATTACCGGACGCGATGGAAGTTTTCATGCTGCAAAGATGAAAGCGCACGGGACCCAAGTGGTCGGAGGGATCTCCCCGGGAAAAGGGGAACAAGAAGTTCATGGAATACCGGTCTTCAATACCGTTGAAGAGGCTTTTAAAGCAACAGGGGCCAACACTTCCATAATTTTTGTTCCGGCACAAATGGCTGCTGATGCCATTCTTGAAGCTTCTGAAGCCGGGATAGAGCTTGTTATTGCCATCTCCGAAGGAATTCCAACCCTCGACATGGTAAAGGTTACTCCCTATTTAAAAAAGAACGGGACCAAACTTATCGGGCCTAACTGCCCGGGATTGATTTCACCTGAAGAATCCTTGGTGGGCATCCTCCCCGGCAATATTTTTAAAAAAGGGAATATTGGTCTGATGAGCCGAAGCGGAACTCTTACTTATGAGATGGTTTATCAGCTCACCACCCACGGATTGGGTCAGAGTACTTGTATCGGAATTGGCGGTGATCCAGTAGCCGGACTCTATTACCAGGAATTATTACAGATGTTTCAGGACGATCCCGAAACCGACGCCATCGTATTGATCGGCGAAATTGGAGGTGATGCCGAAGAAAGAGCTGCGAAATATATCAAGGACAATATTACCAAGCCGGTTATCGCCTTTATCGCCGGTCAGTCAGCTCCTCCAGGCAAACGGATGGGACATGCCGGAGCCATTATATCAAGTGGCAGCGGAACAGCATCCGAAAAAATCAAAGCCTTCGAAAGCATTGGCGTCCCGGTGGCCCGAAGACCTGCTGAACTACCCGAACTTGTCAAACAACGTTTATTCGGCTGATTTGAAAAAACATTAAAAGGACATGAATTCTTCCTTTTTCAATTACCCTACAGACAATCAGAAAACACGCAACTTCCTGTCCTTCTAACATTCCTATATTGACTAAAATTCATTAAGTCAATATATAGGAAGTTACCGGAATTATCTCGCATAACAATAGACGCAGCCAAATTTGCATTGGCGATAAGCGCCTATATCTTTGGAAAGGATACACCCACAATTTCTCCGTTGGCCGCGATCGCGGATGATAGAATAATTGAGGTCGACCTCCTCAACCGGATATTTCCCAAGAATGAGATCCATCAACTCCCGATCATCGGGAAACAGGCGGGCAATCAAACGATTATCGATACAGCGGTTAGGGGTAATACCAAGAGGGGTCAGATCGATCGCCTCACAACAGGTGGAGACTTCCATCTCATATTCTTTCCCGACCTGAGCCAGGAATTGTGCAGTCTGAACCATTTGCTCCCTGCTAAAATCCAGGTAATTGATACCCATCCGGTTCATATTCTGATCTACTTTATGATAGCCGACGATGTCGGCAAAGCTGAAGACCAATCGATGGGTATGGGGAGATAGTTTTCGGGCGATAGTTTCGATCCGGCTAAGCAATTCCGGCAAAGAAAGCCGGTCGGTTAGCAGGAGTGGGTCGAAACGCCAGATCACCCGCCAGGCCCCATACCTCCCGGATAAACTGATGAAAGACTCAATCCGCTCCTCCAATGACGGAAGCCCTTTCTCGTAACCTTCCTTCTCGTAATCATTCAGGGTAAACTGGAAATAAAAATTAATACTTCGCTCCCTTAAGTGTTCCAGCACAGGAAAAAAGGGCTTCGGGTATTTGGTCCAGAAGACAAATAAACGGGCCTTTTCGAAAGAGATATAGCCGGGTTTCCCGGTATAAGGGTTTGGTACAATGGCATAACCCCTATTAAGATCATCCGTAAATTTTCGGGATTGGAAGGCCGGAATATCACACCGTCGGCTGGCTGAAATGATCACAGGAGCCGATGCCTCGACGGTTTCCCTACCGGGAAGAGAAAGTTTTACCGTTTCCCATTTCATTTTAGATTTCGCAATTTCATTCCGATGGAATATCTTTGATAAAGTTAAATTCTATCTATGAACAACCATCATATCCGCAATATTATTTTTGATTTGGGAGGCGTTATTCTCGATATTGATCCGCAAAAGACCATCGACGAATTTGAAAAACTCGGATGGAGCGTCTCTGACCAACAGAATGGCCAAGCTTTAGGGACGATGCTCTTTTTTGAACTGGAGACAGGGAATGATTCACCGGAAACCTTCAGGGACAAAATAAGAAAAGTAATCGGAACATCGGTATCCGATCAGATTATAGACGAAGCATGGTCGGCCATGATTGTCCATATACCTGCCGAAAGGATCCGTTATCTTGAAAGACTTAAAGAACATTATCGTATCTACCTGCTGAGTAATACCAATGAGATTCACCGGATTAAATTTCACAAAATGTTTGAAGAAAATTTCGGTTATACCTTCAACCGACTCTTTGAAAGGAACTTTTACTCGCATGAGATGGGGTTAAGGAAACCCAATCCCGCGATTTTTGAAAAAGCCTTAAAGGAAACAGGCCTCAATCCTCAGGAAACTCTTTTTGTTGATGACTTGGCAGAAAATGTTGCTGCTGCCGAGGCAGTCGGGATTAACGGATTGCATATCACCGCCGGCACCTTACTGGAGGCCTTGCCGACCTATCTGAAAGAAAATCACTAAATCACTATCAGGACACTACTTCTGGGGTTCTTTCCATTCGCCGTATTCCTGAATCAGCTTTTTTAGTTCTTCGACGGCATTGGCCGTATCAACCTGACGTTTCACCAGTTTCTGCCCCTTGTAAAGATTGATTTTATCTTTCCCAGCGCCGACATAGCCATAATCGACATCGCCCATTTCGCCGGGACCGTTGACTACACATCCCATCACGCCTATCTTCAGATTTTTCAGGTGACTGAAATTCTTTTTTATCACGGCTACCGTATCGCGCAGATCAAAAAGGGTACGGCCGCAACCCGGACATGAGACGAACTCGGTCCTGGTTACCCGCATACGGCTGGCCTGGAGGATTCCGAAAGAGAGGTTCTTCAGCTCATTATACCCGATCTGTCCTTCGTTGGATATTAATATCCCATCGCCGTAACCATCGAGGAAGAGACCTCCCAAATCGGTAGCGGCTTTCAACAGGAGATCTTCGTAATCGTTTGTCTTATACGAGCGGTGCAGGATCACCGGGTTCTTGCAGATATGGGCATCCAATTCCATAAAGAAGGCACGCATCTCGGCAAAACTGTTCAGGTTATTCGATTCCATGATCAGGATCACCTTCCGTTCTTTCTTCAGCTTCTCGATAATCTCGGGATTATCCTCTTTAAATTTGTCGTATTCCTGTTTATTGACCTGCACGAAACGAACCTGCCCTGAATAAAGATCGTTATAGAGATATTCCTCGAGCGAGAGTATCGGGAAAGCTTTACCGCTGCGATCGATGATGCGGCGGCCATCGTAATAATAATCGGGTTCGGTACCTGAATTGAGCGTTCTGACCTCCTCACGGGTATAATCGTTTAGACTGGCCACGACCACGACCGTTTTCTTTCCCCCGATATCGTTGACCGGTCGGTTCGACCGGCGTTCATATTCAAAAGGATTGGTCTGAGCCACCAAGGGAGCGTTAATAGGGGCATGGTTTTCACGTCCCTTAAAAACATCGACCAGTCGCCGGGCAAATGGGATTTCATCGGCCGGATCCTCGGTCAGGGAAACCCGTATGGTGTCACCTATTCCATCGGCTAACAGGGCGCCTGAGCCCACCGCCGATTTAATACGGCCGTCTTCACCCTCTCCTGCTTCAGTCACCCCAATGTGGAAAGGATAGTTCATGCCTTCAAGTCTCATCCGGTAGTTCATTAACCTGACGGTGTAAACCATTGTCCGGGTATTGCTCGACTTAATAGAGATGACAATATTGTGATAATCCTCTTTTTTACAGATTCTCAGAAACTCCATAACTGACTCGACGATTCCGGCAGGCGTATCGCCGTAACGACTCATGATCCGGTCGGAGAGCGATCCCTGATTAGCCCCGATACGCATGGCCGTACCACGTGCTTTACAATCACGGACAAAAGGAATGAAACGCTCCTCTATTTTTTTTAATTCTTCGCGATATTCCTCATCGGTATAAGTCAGTTTTTCAAAAACGGCCCTCTTGTCATAAAAATTCCCCGGATTGATCCGTATTTTCCGAACATATTTGATCGCGATCTCTGCGGCAACCGGGTTAAAGTGTATATCGGCCACTAACGGATTCAAATAACCACGACGATCAAGTTCGGCACGGATATTCTTCAGATTCTCCGCTTCACGCGAGCCCTGAACGGTTACCCGGACGAAGTCGGCGCCGGCATCAATTATACGGATAATCTGGTTCACAGTGGCTTCTGTATCATTGGTATCTGTATCAGTCATCGATTGCAGCCTGATAGGATTTCCATTTCCAAGTTGAATCATGCCAATAGTCACCACGGCAGTATTTTGTCGACTGTATTTTAGCAGATTATCGATATAACTAAAATTCTGGTTTTCCATTCTCTCTAAATTTCGGCCTGAAAAGCAATGACAAATTTATTCTTTATTTTTAATTTTCACGATGCGTCAGAATAATTGAAAGCGCGACTTATCTCCCAATTTCAATTTTAGGACAACAAATAGAAAAAATAGGAGGTGTTTTTACCGAATCGGGCCACAATGGTTTTTGAATCAGGGCAAAAAAATGATCTTTTCCATTAAATTTGGGGCAAAATTTCAACAATGTCAATCAAGGTCGAAGAGGTATCAAAGTTATACGGGCAACAGCGGGCTGTTGATCAGGTTTCGTTTGCCATCAATACCGGAGAAATCGTAGGTTTTTTAGGACCAAACGGGGCTGGAAAATCGACAATGATGAAGATGATCACCGGATACCTTCAACCTGATAGCGGACGAATATGGGTCAACGATTTACCGGTAGAAGGAAATTCCATTGAAATCAGGAAGCGAATCGGCTATTTGCCCGAACACAATCCTCTATACCTCGATCTTTATGTCCGCGAGTACCTGCGGCTCGTGGCCGAGATCTACGGATTAAAGGAGATTGACAAGCGGGTAAAAGAGATGATCGGAATGACCGGTCTTACGCGAGAAGGCCACAAAAAAATCGGGGCACTATCGAAGGGATACCGGCAACGGGTTGGATTGGCCCAGGCCTTGATTCACGACCCATCCGTTTTGATTCTTGATGAACCCACCTCGGGGCTTGACCCGGCCCAGTTGGTCGAGATCCGTCAGTTGATCCGAAACATCAGCGTCAATAAAACCGTGATGCTTTCGACCCATATCATGCAGGAGGTGGAAGCGGTTTGCGACCGAATCATCATCCTCAACCGGGGAAAGATCGTAACCAAGGAGAACGAGACGAAAAGCGGCTCGTTCAATTCAAATTCTTCACAGAAAATAATCGTTGAATTCGCGGAAAAAATTACTGTGGATCTGATTTCCACCGTAACGGGAGTAACCTCCGTTCAACCACTTAAAGATGGTAAATGGTTGATAACGGCAGGAGATGAGGATATCCGGGCCGGGCTGTTCCGGTTTGCGATTACCCATCATCTGACTTTGCTTACTCTGTCGAAACAGGAAAACAGCCTTGAAAACATCTTCCTGGAGATGGTCAAATGAGAAATTTGCCGGAAATAATTTATAACGATTTCAAATAATTTGGTAAATTCGATCTAAACTTTTTATCTTTGTAACGTTTTTAGTGGACGGATTTGATTGATTGCAACCACGGAAAAAAATGCTAAAACATAAGTGTTCAGTTCCCCTCCTTCAATCAATTATCCCTATCACTTTTATTATTAACCAATTGTCGAGACAATGACAATTTAATATTTTAAAAAAATGGGATATCTTTTTACCTCAGAATCAGTATCGGAAGGCCATCCTGATAAAGTGGCCGACCAGATTTCAGATGCCGTTTTGGACGAGTTTCTGGCCTATGATCCAAATTCAAAAGTGGCCTGTGAGACTCTTGTCACCACTGGTCAGGTAGTTATGGCCGGAGAGATCCATTCGGAAACCTATGTTGATGTACGTGAGACGGCCCGCAGGGTGATCAATAAAATTGGATACACAAAAGCCGAGTACCAGTTCGATGGCGATTCCTGCGGTGTATTAACCGCCCTCCATGAACAGTCGCCCGATATTAACCGGGGAGTAGAACGCGCGGATCATGAAAACCAGGGAGCCGGCGACCAGGGAATGATGTTTGGTTATGCCTGTACAGAGACCGACAATTACATGCCGCTGCCGCTGGAGCTTTCGCATCGTTTGCTGAAGCAGTTAGCCAAAATCCGCCGCGATGGAAAAGTAATGACCTATTTGCGCCCCGATGCAAAATCACAGGTGACCATCGAATATGACAAGCACAAACAACCTGTAAGGGTTCATACTATTGTTATTTCGACCCAGCATGACGAGTTTGACAGCGATGACGAAAAAATGCTCAACAAAATTCGTGAAGATGTCAAGCACATTTTGATTCCTGCTACCGTTGCCAAGCTTCCGGAAAGGATCAAAGCACTGTTCGACGACGATTATATTCTTCATGTCAATCCTACCGGGAAATTTGTCATTGGCGGACCTCACGGCGATACCGGGCTAACCGGAAGGAAAATTATTGTCGACACTTACGGGGGCCGCGGGGCCCATGGTGGTGGTGCCTTCTCGGGAAAAGACCCTTCAAAAGTCGACCGTTCGGCCGCTTATGCAGCCCGTCATATTGCCAAGAACCTGGTGGCTGCCGGTGTAGCCGACGAAATCCTGGTCCAGTTGGCCTATGCCATTGGGGTAGCCCAACCTGTTAACATTTATGTCAACACCTTCGGAACGGCTAAAGTCTCGTTGCTGGACGGTGCCATCGCCGAAAAGATCGCCTTGATTTTCGACCTTCGCCCTTACGCCATCGAGCAGAGATTAAAACTCCGTAACCCGATATATCAGGAGACCGCTTCCTACGGGCATATGGGGCGCACTCCCAGAACAGTGGTGAAACAATTCTCCTCCCCCTATTTCGGGAAGATCGAAAAAGAGGTAGAGCTCTTTACCTGGGAAAAACTGGATTATGTCGATAAAATACGAGAGCTTTTTATGCTTTAAAAAAATATCTATCCTATTTGAGAAGCCCCACCCGGGGCTTTTCTTTTTAGGGGAAATATCATTGGTATAATCCCTGCAATTAACTATATTTCAAGAACCTTATCAAATCCAAATAAGATGGCAGATATGTTCCAAAATCTCATCTCCTTTATTTACCCCCGTATTTGTGCCGGATGCGGGAAAGTCCTCGTGGGAGGGGAACGACATATCTGTTTAAATTGTCTGGCTGATCTCCCGGTGACCGGATTTGAAGATGATAACGACAACCCGGTGGCCAAGATCTTCTGGGGACGGGTAGAGATTACCCATGCGACGGCTTTCTGTCATTTCGATAAAGGGGGAAAACTTCAACACATGCTCCACCAGCTAAAATACAAGGGCAATTACAATGTGGGGCAACAGCTTGGGGCGCTTCTCGGTTATCGACTGGTTCAATCTTCCTATTTTAAAGACATTGACGCAATTGTCCCGGTTCCCCTGCATCCAAAAAAGGAAAAGAAACGAGGGTATAACCAAAGCGCTGAGATTGGGAAGGGAGTGGCCGAAATCATGAACAAACCATTGATATTAAAAAACCTGGCCAGAAAGAAATACTCTGAAACACAAACCCTCAAAGGACGATTTGAACGATGGGAAAACGTCGCAGGTATATTTGAGATAAGGGACAAAATCGTCTTGGAGGGCAAACATCTTCTTTTGATCGACGATGTGGTAACCTCGGGGGCCACGCTCGAAGCCTGTAGTCAGACCCTGCTCAAAGTGAAGGATGTACGGGTGAGCATTGCCACGATAGCCTTCTCTTAATTTCACTTTGATTCCTGCCACCTGAACCCGTCATTCTCAATTCCAGCCAAACCGAGGAGCCGGTTGACCACTGTATCCACCAATGCTTCAACTGAATCCGGCAGGCTGTAAAACGAGGGAGTGGCAGGGGCTATAATCGCGCCGGCCTCGGTCAAAAGGGTCATATTCTTCAGATGGATCAGACTATAAGGTGTTTCGCGCGGCACCAGGATCAGCTTCTTACGTTCTTTCAGCATCACATCGGCGGCCCGCGTGATCAGGTCGTCGGAGACGCCGCAAGCGATCCGCCCCAGAGTACCCATTGAGCAGGGAACGATGATCATCGTATCGTAACCGGCCGAGCCGGAAGCGAAGGGAGCATAAAAATCGCCTTTCTGATAGACTGTAAAGACAGAAGCATCAGGCTCGGGACGTTCACCCAACTCGTAATCCCATATATCGAGGGCGTTCCCCGAGAAAATCACCCCGCAGCATTCAAACTGATCCTTGTATTGATACAGCTTCGCCATCAACCGTTTGGCATAGATGGAGCCGCTCGCCCCAGTGACCGCTATAACTATTTTTCTTCCCATCACAAATTCTATCATTAAACGACCCCTGCGGATCAGAAGTTCAAACTCAGAATCGGACTCCCGGCCCGCTCGCCTTTAATTAATGCCATGGCAAATAAAACTACAGGACCGGTGTAGATTCATTCTGTCGTAAATATCCAGATTAATCCCCCTGTGGATCTTTCTCAAAGACAAAGAATAATCAAATAACTCTTTCCCCAAAAATAATATAAAAAGAGGGCCTTAAAAAATTTTTCAGCCCTCTCTTGAACAATCACAACTTAGAAAATATTTACAAATTATTAGCGCGGGTCATTTTCAACCCAATCCATTTCTGCCATCATGTTCGAGGTTACGCTGCAGTTCCAGTTTCTTGACCTCTTTCCCTATATCAAAGCGATAGGTAAATTTCAGGTAAAGCAACGTTTTTATATTTACGTAATTATCGTCGTCCTGGTAAAGATTGGGATTCTCGGTTACCGTGCGCTGGAACCTGAATTTGCTGTGGAACGGTTCGATCCAGTAAATGCCTAATGAACCTTTCTCTTTCAGGATAAGCTTATCCAATCCCACCGCGTAGAGCGCATCGCGATAATTGGTCGATTGCAACCGGGTAACCGGGCTATTATAGGTGGCGTAACTCCATAAGGAATAGCCTTTAGGAAGTTTTGCCTGCATCTGGACCGATCCCAACCATCCCCAGTCTTTCTTCTCGCCAATGATTATTTCACCGGCATTCACCGCGTTAGTCCGGATATAAAATCCCCGCCAATAGGGAGACATAGACAGCCATTTAGTCAGTTGAAGCGAAGTGGTGATCCCCAGACCGAATTCATCAGCCGTTCCCAGATTATCGATAAAGCTTTCGCTGACATTCTGATCATTGACTTTAATCACCCGCTGGAAATTATCGCTGATATGATCATAATAAAGCTCGGGCGAGATAAAGCTCGATTTGATGTTTCTGCTGTAAGTCAGCTGGATCCGGTCGGTATAGGAGGGATCTAACCGGGGATTCCCGCGGGAGATGTTCAATTGGTCGAAAGCTGTGACCGAGGGGTTCAAATCGCCGCTCGAAGGCCGGCTGATCGACCGGAGATAGACTAGTTTCAGGCTCTGCCGCTTGCCCAAATCGTATTGGGCAGAGGCATTGGGAAGGAGAAAGAAATAATCGGTAGTTTTCTCATCATCAATAAAGATATCGGAATACTCGGCACGGGCGCCGGCCTGCACCCTTAACTTATTGTATTTGAGCCCAAACTTCGCATAACCGGCATGGCGGTCTTCTCGATAGTCGAAAAAAGAGGTTTCGTGGTTTGAATACTCGAAACGGTCGTCCATTTTCTGATGATAGAACTTATACCCCGCTTCAAAATTGAGCTTGTCGTTGATGGGCAGGGTATAATCAAGTTTCGTGTTCAAGCTCTTCCTGGTAGGTTTTAACTTCTCGTCCCGAGACACGGCCAACCCGTCGGGAGTAAAAAAATCATCCAGATAATCCTGATCGATAAAGCTGTTAGTGTTGGTTGACCGGTAGTTATAATAATTTTGTTCCAGCGTCAGTTCATGACCAGCCTTGCCGAATGCCCGTTTGTAAAACAACGAATAGTAGCTGCCTTTCTGGTTTTCGTGCGATTTGGTGTCGCTGGTGAAGTAATCGGTAGGGGTATTGTTTTCTTTCAGGTATTTATCGAGGAAATAATCCATCTTTAATTGCTGCGGGTTATAATTGCCATAGAGATTGAGCGTATTTTTATCGTTAATAAAATAGTCGATCCCGTAATGGATAGTGGTGGTGGAAAAGGAAAACTCGCCATTCCCTTTGGCCAAATATTCCAGGTTGCCACTCCTGCGATAACTCTCTTTGATATTATCGAATCCCTCGTAATGGCCATTCATCGAGGTGAAAAACCTGAATTTTCCCAATCCGTAATCCAATGATGCGTAAGGGGAAGAGAGATAATGATCGCTGCTGGTTGGCAATTCCAAATTGAAAGAACCATTGACGCCAAGTCTCCGGTCCTTTTTCAGGATAACATTGATAACCCCTTTCAGACCGGCGTCGTATTTCGAGGATGGGTTGGTGATGACCTCCACCTTATCGATGCTTTTAGGATCGAGCTGGGCGATAAAATTCTGGTCGCGTTCTTTCCCGTCGATCAGGATCAGGATATTGGTATTCCCCTGGAGAGAAACGTTATTGCTCAGGTCGACCTGAACGGCAGGGATTCGTTTAAGGATATCGGTTCCGCTGCCGGCCGTTTTAGCCGCATCATCAGGAATGTTGTAAACAGTACGGTCAACGGATTCCTGGCCTTTCAGCTTATCGGCCACCACGTCGACCTGACCGAGTGATTTGGTTTCGGCCTCGAGCATGATATTACCCGCATCGAGAACCCCTTCGTTGCCGTCGAGGTTAAGCGGACGACTTTTTACATCTTTATATCCCAAGTATTTTATCTCGTAAAAATAGGAGCCCTTATTCAGATTATTAAAGGCAAACAGCCCATCCTGCTGGGTGACCACCCCGGTGGTGATGGTCGAATCGGGTAGGGAATAAAGCGCCACCGTGGCAAAGGATACCGGGGTCGTATTTTCCGGGTCGGTTAGGGTCCCCTTAATCTGGTTCTGGGCATGGCCGCAAAGATAGAACGTCAGCAGGGCAATTAGAATAACAATGAGTCGCATGATCTTTGAATTTAAATTAATTATCGATGCAACCCCTTTTTCATTTATCGTGCCAAAAACAGTATCATATTAAAAAACAACCAGATACTAAAACACCATACATGAATTATTATTTAAAATTTGTTAAAAAACGAACAATGGTTGTTCGGAAACGGGCAATAAAAACCTACTAACCGATCATGTCCCCGTTTATTTTCAACTGAGATTTTTCAGTTTTTCCCGGAGAATAACAACTCCCAAACCGGCTTTCTCGGGAATCACCTGGACCCGACGAGGCAGATTCCCGGGAGGATTCGGATCGATCAGAAAGATCGGGATGGACGGCGGGGCATAATCTATCAATCCGGCAGCCGGGTAGACATTGAGTGAAGTTCCGATGACACACAGGAGATCGGCCGATTGGGTAATCCGGATGGCGTTGTCCATCTCCGGGACCGCTTCGCCGAACCAAACGATATGCGGCCTCAACTGGCTCCCTTTCTCACATTTATCTCCCATTTTCATCTCCCAGTGATTCAGGGTATAGATCAACGAGGGATCGGTCGTGCTCCTGGCTTTCATCAGCTCGCCATGCAGATGGAGTACCTGCGATGAGCCAGCCCTTTCGTGAAGGTTATCAATATTCTGGGTGATGATCTGTACTTTAAAATCTTTTTCCAGCTCAGCCAGTCCCAGATGACCGGCATTGGGTTGTACCTCCATCAATTGTTTTCGCCGTTCGTTGTAAAAGCGCAAGACCAACTCCTTATTGCGAACCCAGGCCTGAGGGGTAGCCACCTCCTCGATATCATACTCTTCCCACAATCCATCGCTGTCGCGGAATGTCCGTATCCCGCTTTCGGCCGACATGCCGGCGCCGGTCAAGACCACCAAATTTTTCATATCCGAATGATTTATGACCCCCAAATTTACCGGAAAATGGTTAGATATTATCCATCAAACAAGAATCGTTCAATTTAAATATTTCGGGTTACAGATCTTACCGGGAAAATAGGACGCCATCCCAAAATCACGGACGGTACTCTTATCTGAAAATTACTCTTAAAAAAGTCCGATCTGGCTGAAAAGCAAAGCTCTGCCCACTATTGGCCTCTTTCTAATTACAACCTAAGGTTTTATTAAAAGGGGCTAATAATTCTATTGCCGTAGTGTTAATTCAAGAACAAAACCTTATTGACTGATCCTGATTTATCCGAATAACTGACCTTAAAACCTGAAATTCCAGGTTACCGAAGGGATAAACGAAAAGAGATAGATCTTTACCGATTCAGTAACACCGGCTGTGCCTTCCTTGGTTCGGAACTGGATCGCGTAAGCATTTTTGCGGGCATAGGCATTATAGATTCCGAAGTTAAATTCAGAAACAAAGTTCTTTTTCTTCTTCAACAACAGGTTTGTACCCAGATCGAGCCGATGATAGGCCGGCATCCGATACCCGTTCCGGCTGGTGTAATAACTGACCACGTTCCCGTCCATCTCATATTTCCCGCTGGGGAAGGTCACCGCATTACCCGTGTAATAGACCCACGTGGCGGAGAGATTCCACCGGTCGTTGACCCGATAATTGGCCACAACCGAAAGATCGTGAGTCCGGTCCTGGCGCGCCGGATACCATTCAAAATTGTTGATGCCATTGATCCGTTTTTCGGTTCGCGAAAGGGTATAGGCGATCCATCCGCTCAATCTTTCACCATTTTTGCGGAACAGAAATTCGGCACCATAGGAACGACCTTCGCCAAAAAGGAGTTCCGCTTCGGCATCCTCATTCAGAAAAATATCGGCGCCGTTGCGGTAATCGATCTGATGGGCCATCACCTTATAATAACCTTCAACCGAAAAATCGAATTTCGACTGAATCAAATCCTTGAAATAGCCGGCAGAAAACTGAGAGACAATCTGTGGTTTAATATTATTGGAACTGGGCATCCAATAATCAACGGGAGTCCCTGCTGAAGAATTGGATAACAAATGAATATACTGAAACATACGGTTATACCCCAATTTTAACGATGCTCGTTCAGAGAGGAGCCAACTGAGGTTAACTCTTGGCTCAAACCCTATATAATTGCGGTAGAACTTCCCTTTGGAAAACTCATTTTCAGCTACAACATTAGCGTCCTCATCATATTTCCGTTCCGTGTCCGGACCAATCCGTGAAAACGAGGAAACCCGTAAGCCGTACCCTAAAGACCAATTGTAGAAAAGATTTTGCTCAGCAAAAGCGTAAACCGAATTTTCCATCCCCTTCTTTTTGCTGATCCGAAAACTCTGAATATTACTCGAATTGGATGAAACCTCTCCCGGCTTAAATTGGTGAAGCGTCGAATTAAAACCAAAAAGAAAAGACAATTCAGGAGAGATCGACAAGGAATAATCCTGCTTGAATGAATAATCCTGGATCCCGGCAGTCAATGAGAAATAGCCGTCTGCATTACCATCCGTCTTATAGTTATAGTCATTGAGGACCAGTGTTGAGTTCAGGAAAAGAGAAGGGCTAAACTGATGGTTCCATCGGAGCGATCCGGTCCTGTTCCCCCAATTAAACCCAAAATCGTTGGCTTCCAATACGTCCCTCCCAAAATATCCCGAAAGGAATAACCGGTTATTGTTGTTGATGATCAGGTTTCCTTTCAGGTTTATATCATAAAAGTAAAGTTTATTGTCCTTAACCTCTTCATTGGAGGAGAGTGGCAAAAAGAGATCGGCATAGGTTCTTCGCCCGGAGACCATAAAGGAAGAACGGTCCTTGACGATCGGCCCTTCGGCTGTAAAACGGGAAGAGATCAACCCCAATCCTCCCGAAAACTGATCGTTTTTCATGTTCCCCTCCTTCATCCGGATATCCATTACCGACGAGACCCTTCCACCATAGCGGGCAGGAACCCCGCCCTTATAAAGCTTGACATCGCGGAGGGCATCAGAATTAAAAACCGAGAAAAAGCCTAACAGATGCGAGGGACTAAAAACGGGGGCATCATCCAGCAGAATAAGATTTTGATCTACATTCCCCCCTCGTACGAAAAAGCCTGAACTCCCCTCCCCTGCCGGAGAAACGCCGGGCATCAGTTGGATCGACTTCAGGATATCCTGTTCGCCGAGCAGGATCGGGACCACATTCAACCGCTCCAGGTCCATTCGAACAGTTCCGGTTTCATTCTGCCTTACCCGGTCATCGGTCGCTTTGCCAATCACCTCAATCTCATCCAACCGGGTCTGCTCAGGCATCAGACCGATATTCATGGTCTCATCCCGGTTCAATTCAATCCGTATTTCCTGACTTTGATAGCCAACATAGGAAAAGTTGATCCGGTAACTCCCCTGGGGAAGGGTGATCGAGAAAAATCCGTACCCGTTGGTGTTGACTCCCGAACGGGTCTCCTCCGAATAAACCGTGGCATAGCTCAGCGCTTCGCCCGTGGCCCCGTCGCGCAGATAACCGCTCAGCGTGTGGCGTTGTGCCATTACCGCGAGGGGAACAACAAAAAACAGCAGTAACAAAAGGGTGGATTTCCTCTTTACTGCCTGCCAACTCATGAAATCCGTGCAAAAAACCATTCTTCCATAGGGTAAAAGACAAATTTAGCTATTTTAAGACAGCTTCGCCGAATGGGCTGATCAACCTCCAAAAAATAATATTCTAAAAACAAGAAAATCTTATCATCTAAAACAAAAACAGTTATTTTTGCTACAATCCGAAATTTAATATCGATTTGTATGAGTGAAATTAATAACGTCGGCCAAAAAATAGCGACAATACGTCAACAAAAAAACATTACAACAGACGAATTAGCAGAACGTTGCGGATTCTCTGTCTCGATGATCGATCAAATTGAACTAAACGAGATGATACCTTCCCTGGGGCACTTGATTAAAGTGGCCCGTGCTTTAGGCGTCCGTCTGGGAACTTTTCTCGACGATATGGAACGTCTTGGCCCGGTAGTATGCCGAAAAGAAGATATCAAACCGGGAACCAGTTTCTCCACCAAAAACAGCCAGACTCGCGAAAACCTCAGCTTCCATGCCATGGCCGGTGATAAATCGGGCCGCCACATGGAACCCTTTATTATCGATATTCAACCTTCGCAAGCTCCCTATACCGGGCAATCGTCACACGAAGGCGAAGAGTTTCTCTATGTCCTTTCCGGGAAAGTGGAGATCACTTACGGGAAAGGAGTTTATACCCTTAACGAAGGGGACAGCATTTATTACGATTCGGTAGTCGAACATCATGTCCATACCGCAGGTGAGGCCCCGGCCAAGATCCTTGCAGTGGTTTATGCACCCTTTTAATCCTTCTCCATGGAATTAATCGAAAAAACATTTGGCCAATTCCTGGAACAATGGGCCACTGAAACCCCGGACAAGGATTTCATCGTCTATGCTGACCGCAACCTGAGGTTTAGCTACAAGACCTTTAACGAACGGGTCGATAACCTGGCCAAAGCGTTGCTGCATCTTGGATTACAGCCCGGCGACAAGCTGGGAATCTTTGCCAACAACGTGCCCGACTGGCTCACCTTCATGTTTGCCTGTGCCAAAATGGGGGCAGTACTGGTCACCGTCAACACCAATTACAAGAGCCACGAGCTGGAGTACCTGATCCAGAACTCCGATCTCAACACTCTTGCCCTGGTCAACGGGTGGAGAGACAGCGACTACGTTCAGATGGTCAACGATTTGGTCCCCGAACTCAAGGAGAGCCAGCGCGGATTCCTGAAAAGCGAGAAATTCCCCTACCTGAAGAATATTATCTTCATCGGTCCCGAAAAACACCGCGGGATGTTTAACACGGCGGAATTGATCCTGTTGGGCAGCCAGCTCGACGATCAGGCCCTGAACGAGATCAAGGCGAAAGTCAATTGCCACGACGTGGTCAATATGCAATATACCTCCGGGACTACCGGATTCCCGAAAGGGGTGATGCTCACCCACCACAATATCCTGAACAATGGTTTGGCTACCGGCCAGTGTATGAACTACACGGCCGACGACCGGCTCTGCGTCTGTGTCCCGCTCTTCCACTGTTTTGGCTGCGTACTGGCCCTTTGCGCCATCATCACCCACGGGGCCACCATGGTGATGGTCGAAAACTTCGACCCGTTGGTGGTTCTGGCTTCGGTTCAGAAAGAAAAATGTACTGCCCTTTACGGGGTACCGACGATGTTTATTGCTGAGCTGCACCACCCCATGTTCAACCTGTTCGATCTTTCGACCTTGCGGACCGGGATCATGGCCGGAGCCCCCTGCCCCATCGAGACGATGAATGAGGTGATGAACAAGATGAATATGAAGGAGATCATCATCGTTTACGGGCTGACCGAATCCTCCCCGGGGATGACCGCTACCCGAACGACCGATCCGCCGCATATCCGTTCCACCACAGTCGGGAAAGCTTTCCCAGCCGTCGAAGTGAAAGTGGCCGATCCCGATACCGGCGAAGAACTGGCTCCCGGACAACAGGGCGAACTTTGCTGCCGCGGCTACAACGTGATGAAAGGCTATTATAAGAACCCCGAGGCGACTGCCAAAGCAATCGACAGCGAGGGCTGGCTCCATTCGGGCGACCTTGGCGTAATGGACGAAGAGGGCTATTTCCGAGTCACCGGGCGAATCAAAGACATGATCATCCGCGGCGGCGAGAATGTCTATCCCCGTGAGATCGAGAATTTCCTCTACACCATGCCCCAGATACAGGCCGTCGAAGTGGCCGGGGTCCCAAGTAACAAATATGGTGAAGAAGTCGGAGCATTTATCCGCTTGAAGAGTGGAGTTGAATTAACCGAGGAGGATGTGAAGGATTTCTGCCGGGGCAAAATCTCCCGTTACAAGATCCCGAAATACATCTTTTTCGTCGACGAGTTCCCGATGACTGCCAGCGGAAAGATCCAGAAATACAAGCTCCGCGATATGAGCCTGCAATTACTGAAAGAAAAAGGAATTGAAGTGATCTGATTCCTTCCCCATTATAGAAAACCCGCATTGCACGATGCGGGTTTTTTGTTGTATCACACCTCTATTAAAAATAAAAACAATATATTTACTGAAATTTCAGAATTCCCTCACCATGAACCCTTTAGTTGATGACCTGCAACGACCAAAAAAATCACTTGCTGAATTTGAAGAGATAACACAACGGGTATTAAGTTATCTCCCTAATGTGGTAAGTGGATTCGAGGAAAAGAATGGCTACAGGATTTATCTCTCTGAGATTGCAGGAACAAAAAAATATATTCGTCCTATCAACACTGACCTCTTTATTAACGACCCCCTTACTTTTTCTTCGAATTTCTGCCAACTAAGTCCCCCACCGTTTTCAACAGAACATCAAAAAGATTAACTTAGATGCATAAACCTGCGATCTGGCTGAGTCCGGATAGACCATGGTGATT